>NZ_CP016452.1:740053-1480106 GCF_001713395.1 Sinorhizobium sp. RAC02
GGCGGCGTCGGCGTCGCGCGCGTCGATGGCGATGATGATCGCCTCGTGTTCGGTGATCAGCCGGGTCATGGAATCGGGGTGGCGGAGCTGGAGATTGCAGACGCGGTCCATATGGGCCTTGATGTCCGAAATGGCGTTCCAGGCGAGGCCGCAACCGGCACCTTCGGCAATCGCGATGTGGAACTGCTCGTCCTCGCGGCGAAAGGCGTTGTGGTCGTGTGCTTCCATCGCCGCTTTCTGGCGGGCGAGGATCGTGTCGATCTTGCGCCGCGTCCAGGCGTCGAAGGTCTCGCTGGCACGCCGCGCGACCGCGGTCTCGATCGCCTCGCGCACGAAGCGGGCTTCCATCATCTGCCGGGCGGAAATTCTGACGACGACGGTGCCCCGGTTCGGGCGGATATCGACCAGCTTCGACTTGCCGAGCGCGATCAGCGCCTCGCGGACGGGCTGGCGCGAGACGCCCATGCGGGTGGCGATATCCTGTTCGGAGAGCCGCGTGCCGGGGGCAAGTTCAAGCCGGATGATCGATTCGCGCAGATCACGCTCGACCTGCGCCGCCGCGGTTTCGCCAGTGTCGATCTTCAGGGATTCAAGGTTCATTTCTTTCGCCGCCGTCATGCGTTGACATCCAATTTAAACCACCATACAGTACCATACATCTTAAGTCCAACAGAAATCCGGTGGCCAAAAAGCCGGTCGAACAGGGAGGGGTCGACACCGCGTGTCCGGCCTTGGAAAGATATTGCTGTCCAATTTCATCGCACCCGATTCCAGTGATCCCCGCCTCGGCATTAAATCCCGCTACCAGATGCTTGTCGATGGCAAGTCCGTCGACGCGGCGTCCGGCCGGACGATCGATCGGGTCAGCCCCGGCCATGCCGGCGTCGTGGTCGGCACATGGCCCGAGGCTTCGGTCGATGATGTGCGGGCGGCTGTTGCCGCGGCGCGCCGCGCCTTCGATAGCAGCCCCTGGCCGCGCATGTCGGGCGCCGAGCGTTCGCGCCTGATGTTCAAGGTGGCGGACCTTATCCTTGTGCATCAGGAAGCACTGGCGCTTGCCGAGTGCCTGGAAGTCGGCAAGCCGATCAACCAAGCGCGCGGCGAGATCGGCTTCTGCGCCGACCTCTGGTCCTATGCGGCCGGCCAGGCTCGCGCGCTGGAGGGCCAGAGCCACAACAATATCGGTGACGATCGCCTCGGTCTCGTGCTGCGCGAAGCGGTCGGTGTCGTCGGCATCATCACGCCGTGGAACTTCCCTTTCATCATCGCCTCCGAGCGCGTGCCGTGGGCCATCGGCGCTGGCTGCACGGTGGTGTTGAAGCCCTCCGAATTCACCTCCGGCACCTCGATCCGCATGGCTGAATTGGCGCGCGAAGCCGGCATACCCGACGGCGTGTTCAACGTCGTCACCGGCTATGGCGATCCGGCCGGCCAGGTGTTGGCAGAGGATCCGGGTGTCGACATGGTCGCCTTCACCGGCTCGGTGCGCGTCGGCACCAAGCTTGGCGAGATCGCGGCCCGCAGCGTCAAGCGGGTCGGACTGGAGCTTGGCGGCAAGGGGCCGCAGATTGTCTTTGCCGATGCGGATCTCGATGCGGCCGCGGACGGTATTGCCTACGGCGTCTATCACAATGCCGGCCAATGCTGCATTTCCGGCAGCCGGCTTCTGGTGCAGGAAGGCATTCGCGATGCGCTGATGGAGCGCCTGCTCGACATTTCGCGCAAGGTGACCTTCGGTGATCCGTTGAACGAGTGCACCAAGATCGGTGCGATGATCTCGGAGACCCATGCAGAGAAGGTGCATTCCTATGTGGAGGCCGGTGTCGCCGCTGGCGCGGAACTACTGCTTGGCGGCGAAAGGGTCGGCAAGGGGGCCGGGCTCTACTACGCGCCGACGGTTTTTGGCGGCGTGACGCCCGATATGTCGATCGCCCGGGAGGAGATCTTCGGGCCGGTGCTCTCGACGCTGACCTTCAAGACGGCGGACGAGGCCGTGGCGATGGCGAATGCCAGCGAGTTCGGCCTGTCGGCCTCCGTCTGGTCCACCAATCTGGAGACCGCGCTGCAGAGCATTCGCCGCATCCGCGCCGGCCGCTGCTGGATCAACAGCGTCATTGACGGCACGCCGGAGCTGCCGATCGGCGGCTACAAGAAGAGCGGGCTTGGCCGCGAACTCGGCCGCTACGGCTTCGACGAATATTCCCAGTTCAAGGGTGTTCACGTCACGCTCGGGCGCCCGGCGCCCTGGTTCGGATAACAGGGCCGCATCTTGCGGTCATGAGGAGGAAAATCTCGGCTGGCGTGATCTTTGGTCGGAGCCCGCCAGCCGAGACTTGGGTCTTTTGGACCCGCATTGCACATCCAAAGGGAGGATACGCAAATGAAATTGACCAGGTTGAGAACCGCTGCATTGGCCGCGGGCCTGACCACCATGCTGGCATCGACGGCGCTTGCCGCGGATGTCAAGGCCACGATGATCATCTACCTCGATCCGAGTGTCCAGTTCTTTAACCCCGTGGTGAAGGGCGCGCAAGACGCGGCCGCGGCGTTTGGGGTCGATCTCGACGTGCAATATGCCAACAACGATCCGGTGCGCCAGAACGACCTGATCGAGAGCGCGACCGCGAGCGGCGTCGACGGCATCGCCGTAGCAATCTCTTCGTCGGATGCCTTCGACGAGAGCATCTGCGCGGCGGTCAAGGCCGGCATCGTCGTCATCGGCTTCAACAATGACGACCTTGACGGCGCCAAAGGCAATTGCCGCCAGGCCTATGTCGGCATGAATGAGTTTGCCTCCGGTTACGAGCTCGGCAACCGGATGATCAAGGAATTCGGCCTGAAATCCGGCGACGTGGTGTTCAATCCGCGCGAAATTCCCGAGGCAAGCTTTGCGGTCGCTCGCGGCGGCGGCATCGAGAAGGCGATGACGGAAGCCGGCATCAAGGTCGAGACGGTACGTGCCGGCCTCGACCCGGCGGAAGCCCAGAACATCATGGCGCAGTTTCTCATCGCCAATCCGACGGTGAAAGCACTGTTCGGCACGGGCTCGGTGACCTCGACTGTCGGTGCGGGCGCCATCAAGGATGCTGGTGTCGACATCCCGTTTGGCGGCTTCGACCTCGCGGTCGAGATCGTCAATGCGGTGGAATCCGGCGCGATGTTCGCGACCATGGACCAGCAGCCCTACCTGCAGGGCTATCACCCGATCGCCCAGATCGCGCTTGCCAAGAAGTACGGGCTGACGCCCACGGATATCGATACGGGGCAGGGCGCCTTCCTCGACAAGTCGCGCATCAGTTCGGTCAAGCCGCTGATCGGCAGCTACCGCTAGCGCTTTCCGACGCCATGAGCGGGAACCTGCCGGTTTGTCCGGCGGGTTCCCCGTTCCCAAAACGATCGAGTGCCAGACCGTGACCCCTATTCTCGCAGACAGTGCCGCGCCCCGGTCGCGGAGCCAGAGACAATCCATCCTCAAGCAGATCATGGGCATGCCCGCGGGCGCGATCTTCCTCGTCTTCATGACGTTGCAGATCGTCTGCATTGCCGGCGCATTGCTCTATCCCAACGAGTTCCGCTACCTTTCGCCTCAGAACCTGACGATCCTGATGAAGGCGATACCGGTACTTGGCTGCCTGGCGCTCGGTGCCGGCGTGCTGATGATCGCCGGCGAGTTCGACCTGTCCATCGGCTCGGTCTACACCTTCACCGCCATCCTGATGGCGACGCTCGTCGAGGCGGGACTGAGCGCCTTTCTGGCAGCACCGCTCGGCATTCTCGCCGGCGTGCTGATCGGGCTGCTCAACGGTCACATCACCCTGCGTTTCGGCCTGCCGTCGTTCATCGTCACGCTTGGCGGCTTGCTGTTCTGGCGCGGAGCCGTGCTGCTCTACAACGGTGCAGTTCAGGTGCGTTTCGATCCCGAGCCGATCTTCACCAGCCTCTTCTCCGGCACGTTCCTTGGCATCAATGCCGCCTTCATCTGGATCGTGCTCTTCGTCATCGGCTTCCACCTGCTCCTGCACCGCCACCGCTTCGGCAATCACGTCTTCGCGACGGGTGGCAATCCCGGTGCCGCGACCGCAATCGGCATCAACACCAATCGTGTCAAGCTCATCGCCTTCGCGATTGCCGGCGGCATGGCGGCGGTCGCGGGCATTCTCGCCACGGCCCGCGTCGGCAGCGTGCAGCCGGGACAGGGCGCAGGCCTCGAACTCCAGGCGATTGCCGCCTGCGTCATCGGCGGCCTGTCGCTGCGCGGCGGCCGCGGCTCGATCATCGGCGTCTTCCTCGGCGTGCTGCTCATCCACACCATGACGGACGTTCTGTTGCTGTTGCGCGCGCCGGGCTTCTATCTCGACATGTTCATCGCGACGCTGATCGTTCTGGCCGCCATCTTCAACCATCTCATCGAGCGGCGAGGTCTAGCGTGATGTCGAACCTTCTCGAACTGCACAATATCTCCAAAAGTTTTGGTGCGCTGACGGCGCTCCGAAACCTCAGCTTCCACATCGGCGAAGGCGAAGTGGTGGGCCTGCTCGGCGACAACGGCGCCGGCAAGTCGACGACCGTCAACCTGATCTCCGGCATCCACAAGCCAACCGAGGGTTACCTCAGCGTCGACGGCAAGAAGACCGCCTTCACCTGCCGCTCGGATTCGGCCGATGCCGGTATCGAGACGATCTACCAGCATACCGCGCTGGTGGATTCCCTCTCGATCACCCGCAACATCTTCATGGGCCGCGAACTGACGGACCGCTTCGGCTTCCTTCGGCAGGCCGAGATGCGTGAGATCGCCATGGACGTGCTGCAGAACGCCGTGCACATTTCGGGCATCGATTCCCCGGATACGCTGGTCGGCAATCTTTCGGGCGGCCAGAAGCAGGCTGTGGCGATTGCCCGCGCCGTCTATTTCAAGAAACGCGTGCTGTTGCTCGACGAGCCGACCTCGGCACTCTCGGTGCGCGAGACGGAAGCGCTCCTCAATCAAGTGCTGAAGCTCAAGGCGGAGAACGTCTCCAGCGTGCTGGTGACGCACAATATCTATCACGCCTACCAGGTCTGCGACCGCTTCGTGATCATGAGCCACGGCACCAAGGTGTTCGACGTCGACAAGGCCGACACCACGATCAACCAGTTGACCGAATATGTCGTGCTCACCTGACCCCAGAAAACCTGAAAGCAAGAGGCATATGCCGTGACAATTTCCGTATCAGTACGACAGGTCGTCGGGCCGCAGGACGCCGCAAGGCGCGACACACAGGGCCTGCGCGACGGTTTCGTCATCGAGGCGCTGTTCCGTCCAGGCGAGATCAACCTCACTTATAGCCACCTTGACCGCATGATCGTCGGCGGCATCGCGCCGCTTTCCGAAGCGCTGGTGATTGACCGTGTTGCCGAGACGGGCACGGAGCAGTTCCTTGAACGCCGAGAAGTGGCTGTCGTCAACATCGGTGGGGCGGGCACTGTCGGCGTCGGTGGAAAAGACTACGCACTCGGCTTTCAGGAGGCCGTCTATATCGGGATGGGCGAGGGGCCATTGGCCTTCTCAAGTCACAACTCGGATGAGCCGGCCCTGTTCTATTTCCTGAGTGCGCCAGCCCATCGGGTTTGCCCGACCGTGCATATAACGCGCGAGATGGCGAAGAAGGTCGTGCTCGGCTCTGCCGAAGAATCCAACGCCCGCACCATCAACCAATATGTGCATCCGGATGTGTGCGAGAGCTGCCAGTTGCTCGTTGGCCTGACGATGTTCGAGCCGGGCTCCGTCTGGAACACCATGCCGGCGCATGTGCATGACCGGCGTATGGAGGTCTATCTCTATTTCGGTATGCAGGAGGCGACGCGCATCTTCCACTTCCTGGGAGAGCCCGGCGAGACGCGGCATGTCGTGCTTAAGAACCATGAGGCGGTGTTGTCGCCGGGCTGGTCGATCCATTCCGGCGCGGGCACCGGGCGTTATGCCTTCATCTGGGCGATGGCCGGTGACAATATGAGCTTCACCGACATGGACAAGGTGCCGATGGAAGCGCTTCGATGAACCCGTTCGATCTTTCCGGCCGCTGGGCCATCGTCACCGGCGCCAATACCGGCATCGGCCAGGCCATCGCCGTGGGGCTCGCGAGGGCCGGCGCCGATATCGTCGGCGTCGGGCGCTCTGCGATGACGGAGACTGCGGCGGAGGTCAGGGCTTCAGGCCGAAGGTTCGTCGCCCTCACAGCTGATCTTGCGAAGCCAGGCATCGCCGGAAAGGTCCTCGCCGAGGCTTTGGAAGCGGGCGCTATGCCTGATATCCTCGTCAACAATGCCGGCATCATCCGCCGCGCCGATGCGCTGGAGTTCACCGAAGAGGACTGGGATGCGGTGCTCGACACCAATCTGAAATCCGTCTTCTTCCTCTGTCAGGCTTTTGCAAAGGCGGCGATCGCGGCGGAGCGAAAGGCCAAGATCATCAACATCGCCTCGCTACTCTCCTTCCAGGGCGGCATCCGCGTGCCGTCCTATACCGCAGCGAAGAGCGGCCTTGCCGGCCTCACCAAGCTGATGGCGAACGAATGGGCGGCCAAGGGCATCAACGTCAATGCCATTGCGCCCGGCTACGTCGAGACCAACAACACGGTTGCTCTGCGGGCCGATGCCGAGCGCGACGCCGATATCCTAAAGCGCATTCCTGCCGGGCGCTGGGCGCGGGCGGACGACATGGCCGGCGCCGCCGTCTTCCTTGCGGCCCCGGCATCCGATTATGTGCATGGCACCATCCTGCCGGTCGACGGCGGATGGCTTGCCCGATGAGAGGTCATATGCAGCCCTATACCCTGCCCGAAAACACCGTCTGGACCGAGGTCGCCCCCGGCAACCGCCGTGCCGTGCTGAGCCATCGCCCGGAACTGATGCTCGTTGCCTTCCGCTTTGAAGAAGGCGCTATCGGTGCCTTGCATTCGCACCCCCATACGCAGGTGAGCTACGTTGCCGAAGGCAGCTTTGACGTCACGGTGGATGGTGAGACCACCCGGCTTGGCCCCGGAAGCAGTTTCATCGTCGCCCCGAACCTCGTTCATGGGGTAGTCGCGCTGGCCCCGGGTCTGCTGATTGACACGTTTACGCCACGCCGCGACGATTTTTTATAGGTTTTTGACGATTGGTACTCTGAATGCCATTGCCGAGAAGCTGAAGTGGCGATCGAAGGTGATTTTTATTGCCTGCATGCCGTCGAAGCCAAACGGCTCGGAACACTCGCAAACAATCACAAGGTTTGATCGCGTTGGTTTCGTCCCACGCCGGTGCGCACAGCTTGTCGTCCAAGCAGGATCGCGACAGCCAACAGAGCACCCTGGGCTGCGAGGAACGGTGGCTCGCTGCCGTTCGGTGCCAGATCGTTCAGCACCGGAACCTTCAGGAAAGCCTGCACGATCAGCACGAAGAGGTTGAGGTAGAGCCCGATCGACGCGGTGATCGCATAGAGAGGGCGTGCCCGGCCCTTGAGGCCGTAGCCGTACAGCGCTGCTAAGGCGACGGCCAGGATGGCAGTCGAGATGATGCCGACGCCAAGCGCCGGGGTGAAGGTGCTGATCGGGAAGAGGAAGCTGGTCAGCGTGGTCGCGGTGGTCGTGGCGAGGAACAGCGCCGTCATGCGCGGCATCCACCGCCCCGCGGCAAAAGCGGGCAGGGCGATGAGGCCGGCGGCGATGCCGATGAAGCTCAGCACGACATGCAAAGTGGTGAATTGGGAAATGGTAAGACCGAGGATCATGATCGGCTCCCGTCAATTCTTGTTGTGCAGGCCGTAGCGAACGGCAGCGTGGGCGAGCGACAGATTGGGCCGGAGGGCGTCGCGGGTGGCAAGGAAGGCGTCAAGATCAGCCGATTCCGGCAGTGCGGGAACAGTCAGCACCTCACCCAGATCGAGACCTGCCAGCGCAGCATCGACCATCTCCTCGACATCCATCACCATGGCGGCGGGTATGGTTTCGAGCTTTTCCTCCTCCCAGATCGCGGTACGGGTAATGCCCGGCAGCACGCCCTGCACCCGGACGCCGGCGGGCGAAAGCTGCGCCTGCAAGGCTTCGGTGAAGGCCAGCACGAAGGCTTTCGTGGCGGGATAGACGGCGGTGAAGGCGGCCGGCATCAGCGCGGTGACGGAGGTGATGTTGATGATCGTGCCCTGGCCTGCGGCCGCAAGGCGCGGGGCGACGGCGGCGGCGAGCCTTGTGACGGCGAGGATGTTGAGGTTGATCATGCCGGTCACATAGGCCGGGTCGAGTTCGGTGATCATGCCTTCCCCGGCAATGCCGGCATTGTTGACGAGGCCGGTGATGGCGGCGTCTTCCCGGAGGCGCGCTTCGACCTTCGCCAGTCCCTCGGCGGCGCCGAGATCGGCGGGCAGGATTTCGACGGTGACGCCATGATCCTTCTGCAAGCGTTCGGCCAGGGCCGCCAGTTTTTCGGCACGGCGGGCGACGAGCACCAGGTTGTTGCCGCGGCGGGCGAGGCGGTCTGCATAAACGGCGCCGATGCCGTCGGATGCGCCGGTGACGAGAAATGTGGTCTTGCTCATGTCTGTCTCCTTAGGGATGGGTTTCAGGCGTTGATGAAGTCGAGAAGGTCGGCATTGAACCGGTCCTGATGGGTCTGCGTCAGGCCGTGGTCGGCGCCTTCGTAAACCTTCAGCACGGCATGCTTGACGATCTGGACGGTGGAAAGCGCGGCAGCGCCAATCGGCACGATCTGGTCGTCATCGCCGTGCAGAACCAGCGTCGGCTTGTCGAAGGCTTTCAGGTCCTGATGGAAGTCGCTCTCGGAAAAGGCACGGATGCTATCGAGCTGACCCTTGAGGCCGCCCATCATGCCCTGCCGCCAAAACTCTTCGCGAATGCCCTCGGAGATCGCCGCACCCGCCCGATTGTAACCGTAGAAGGGTGTGGTCAGGTCCCTGAAGAACTGGCTGCGGTTGTCATAGGTGCCCTTGCGAATACCGTCGAAGGCGTCGATGGGCAGGCCGCCCGGATTAGCCTCGGTCTTCAGCATCAACGGCGGTACGGCGCCAATCAGCGCGATCTTGGCGACTCGGCTCGTGCCGTGGCGGCCGACATAGCGGGTGACTTCGCCGCCGCCGGTGGAGTGGCCGATGAGGATGATATCGTGAAGGTCAAGCTGCTCGATCAGTTCGGCAAGGTCATCGCCATACTGGTCCATCGTGTTGTTGTACCAGACCTGGTCGGAACGGCCGTGACTGCGGCGGTCGTGGGCAATGGTGCGAAAGCCCTGGTTGGCGAAAAACACCATCTGCGCATCCCAGGCGTCGGCGCTGAGCGGCCAGCCATGCGAAAAGATGATCGGCTGGCCGTCCTTCGAGCCCCAGTCCTTGTAGAAGATGTTCGTGCCGTCCTTGGTGGTGATCGTCGCCATTGTTCTGTCTCCTCTGGTCGGGGGCTTGATTGCCTCCCGTGTGAATAGAGATACTCTGGCAGACATCGCGGCTGAATTGGCGCTTCTGACAGAAGCCGAGCCGAAACTGACAAAGAGCGGAGAGCGTGGACATGGCGACAAAGACACTGGAAGTCGGGCTGGTGCTCTATCGCGATTGCCAGATTGCCATGGTGCACGGCATCACCGATCTCTTCGCCATCGCCTCGATCTTTTCACAGGAGCGCGGCGGGCCGGCCTTGCGCGTCAGCCACTGGCGAGCGGAGGAGGACGGCCGCTTTTCCCGCTGTTACGACACCGATGCGGGCGCGACCGGCCAGCCGGATATTCTTATCGTGCCCGGCCGGCTGACGGGACCGGCCGAGGCTGAGGAAGCAAAACCCTATGCCCGCTGGCTGCTCGACCGCCACGCGCAGGGCGCGACGCTAGCGGCCACCTGCGGCGGCACCTTTATTCTCGCCGCGACGGGCCTGCTTTCCGGTCGCTCCGCCACCACGCACTGGTTGTTCGCCGAGCGGTTTCGCGAGCGCTTTCCCGAAGTGCGCATGGAGCCAGACAAGATCGTCATCGAGGATGGCGACATCATCACCGCCGGCGGGCTGATGGCCTGGACCGACCTTGGCCTTCGCATCGTTGACCGCCTGCTCGGCCCCTCGGTGACGATCGAGACGGGAAAATTCCTGCTGATCGACCCGGCCGGCCGCGAGCAGCGGCACTACAGCAATTTCTCCCCGCGACTGATGCATGGCGACGAGGCGATCCTGAAGGTGCAGCACTGGCTGCAGGAACGCGCCGGAAGGCCGACCAGCATCGCCGACATGGCCGGCCAGGCGCGGCTGGAAGAGCGCACGTTCTTGCGCCGCTTCAAGACCGCGACCGGCATGAAGCCGATCGAATATGTCCAGCATCTCAGGATCGGGAAGGCGCGGGAGCTCTTGGAATTCACCCGGCGCACCGTCGACCAGATCGCCTGGGCGGTGGGCTATGAGGACGCCGCCGCCTTCCGCCGGGTGTTCCACCGCATTCTCGGCCTGTCGCCGGGCGAATACCGCAGCCGCTTCTCTGTCGCCGCGGTGGCGTGAAAAAAAACGCGCTGAGATACAATCAAGATCTACGACGACACGGCCTTCGGTATGTAACTGCTTTTCAAAACGGCCGCTTTTCAGGGCTCAGCGCAGTTCTTGTCGCTGGTTGTCGATGAGTTCATCTCAGCCGAATTACCCCCTAACCATTAAGTTGCTTACGACGTGACATCGCCGTCCCGTCGCCTTCGTCCATTTTGGCGCCATAACGGCCCTGATCGTTGCTCGCATAGGCACGCGTTCCAACCACTCCATGCAACAAGTCTGCACGACATCCAGTTCGCGACGCTGGAACCACTCGCGGCGAACTAAGATGCCAACCCCTTCGATATCGGCAAGCCGCCGGGCGCTCGTCGATCAAATCATAAACTTGCCCAGCGCTCGGTGAACGGGGCGACTATTCGATTTCGCTCAAGAGCCTGCCGCGCGTTTACGAGATCGCCGTTGGACTTCTTCAGCCCTGCGTGAAGCGGGAGATGAATTGGTCGAAGCGCTGGCTGGCGCCACCGCCGAATAGTTGCTGCGGCGGACCTTCGGCATGGATGCGGCCCTGTTCCAGGAAGACGATCCGGCTGGAGACGTCCCGGGCAAACGCCTCTCTCGGGCTCGTTGCTTGTCCGTTTGTTCCGAAAACACCGGGTCCTGGAAACTACTATTTCGAACAATCCCGAGATCGGCCGCAGCGGACTTCGGTTGGCCGGTTGGTGCAAGCCCTTAAAGAGGCGGCACATTCATCGATGCGGACGATTTAGCGTGGGTAGCCAGTTCGGATCCGTTCAAGACAACATCTACTTAGCCCCGTAGTCAGGCTAGGCCGCCCGGAATTAGGAGAAAAAACTACGGACCGGCGCAAGGTTGGAATGGGTGCTCTAGAGTCGTGGTAAAATCTATAGATTATATATTCTAATCTGAGAATGTGCCGCAGGGGAGCGCCATGAAGATTTCTCGACGCCTGTTTTCCATGACCCTGGCCGCCTCTGTCGCGCTGCCTTTCCTCAAGCTCGGTCCGGCCGCGGCCGCCGATAAGGTGGTGCGCATCGGCTACCAGAAGTACGGCACGCTGGTGCTGCTTAAGGGCAAGGGTCTCCTGGAGCCCAAGCTTGAGAAGATCGGCTACACCGTCACCTGGGCGGAGTTCCCCGGTGGCCCGCAGCTGCTGGAAGCGCTGAACATCGGCGCGGTCGATTTCGGCGCGACCGGCGAGACGCCGCCGATCTTCGCGCAGGCCGCAGGCGCTCCGCTCGTCTACATCGCACACGAACCGCCGGCGCCGCGCGGCGAGGCGATCCTCGTTCCGAAGGACAGCCCCATCAAGACCGTCGCCGAGCTCAAGGGCAAGACGGTCGCGCTGAACAAGGGCTCGAACGTTCACTTCCTACTGGTCAAGGCGCTGGAAGAGGCGGGCCTCCAATACAGCGACGTCAAGACCTCCTTCCTGCCGCCGGCCGACGCGCGCGCCGCCTTCGAGCAGGGTGCGGTCGATGCCTGGGTGATCTGGGATCCCTTCCAGGCCGCCGCGGAAGTGGCGATCGAGGCCCGTGAACTGCGCAACGGCGAAGGCATCGTTCCGAACCACCAGTTCTACCTTGGTGCAAAGCCCTTCGTGGACGCAAATCCGGACGTCATCAGCGTCCTGATCGAAGCCATCGCAGAGGTGGACACATGGGCTAAGTCGAACACCGCCGCCGCTGCCGCGGAGCTCGCCCCGTCCGTCGGCATTCCGGAGGACGTGCTTGCCGTTGCGCTGGAGCGCCAATCCTACGGCATCAAGCCGCTCGATGAGAGCGTGGTCCAGCAGCAGCAGGTGATCGCGGATACGTTCTTCGATCTTGGCCTCATCCCCAACAAGATCTCGATTGCGGATGTCGTGCACAAGGGCGGTGCCTGATGGCTGACACGTCGGTGGCCGGTTTTGCTACCGGCGAAACTCGTAAACCGAATCTGAAGGGCCTGGGGAGCGCGCTTGCGCCCTGGGCTCTTCCCATCATCCTCCTGATCGTCTGGGAAATAGCGGCCCGCACCGGTCTTGTCACGGCCCGCCTGATGCCGGCGCCGACGACGATCGCCGCCGCCTTCTGGCGGTCGCTGCTGGATGGATCGCTGATCTTTCACACGCTCTCGTCCACGCGGCGCGCCTTCATCGGCCTCGCCATCGGCGGCGGGCTCGGCTTTGTCGCGGGCGTCGTGAACGGCCTCTGGAAACCGGCCGAGACGCTGCTCGACAGCACGATCCAGATGGTGCGCAACATCCCGCATCTGGCGCTGATCCCGCTCGTCATCCTCTGGTTCGGCATCGACGAGACGGCCAAGATGTTCTTGGTCTCGATCGGCGTCTTCTTCCCGATTTACATCAACACCTTCTACGGCGTGCGCACGATCGACCCCCAGCTCGTCGAGATGGCCTCGGTCTACGGCCTCGACCGTCGGGCCCTGATCCAGCGCATCATCCTGCCGGGCGCGCTTCCGTCCATTCTCATCGGCCTGCGCTATGCGCTCGGTTTCATGTGGCTGACGCTCATCGTCGCGGAGACGATCTCGGCCACTGACGGCATCGGCTACATGACGATGAACGCCCGCGAGTTCCTGCAGACCGACATCGTGCTGCTCGGCATCATCGTCTATGCGCTCCTCGGCAAGCTTGCCGACGTGGCGACCCGCGCGATCGAGAAGCGCGTCCTCGTCTGGCACCCCGCTTATCAAGTGAAGGAAGGGGTCGGGCAATGAGCGTCGCCGAACTCCACACGCTGGAAGGCACGGGCGGCTTACCAATCTCGCTCTCGCGGGTCGAAAAGTCGTTCGGCAAGCTCAACGTGCTCGGCAATTTCAACATCGAGATTCCGGCCGGCCAGTTCCTCGCAGTGGTCGGGCGCTCGGGGGGCGGCAAGTCCACGTTGATGCGGCTGATCGCCGGTCTCGATACCGCCAGCAGCGGCCGCGTGGCGATCGAGGGACGCAAGGTCGAGCGGCTGCATCCGTCCGTGCGACTGCTTTTCCAGGAAGCACGGCTGGTGCCCTGGCAGCGGGTCATCGAGAATGTCGGCATCGCGCGCGGCCCGAACTGGCAGGAAACGGCCCGCCGGGCGCTGGCGGATGTCGGGCTCGAAGGCCGCGAGAACGATTGGCCGAGCGTGCTTTCCGGTGGCCAGCGGCAGCGCGTGGCGCTGGCCCGCGCGCTGGTCAGCGAGCCGCAGATCCTGCTGCTCGACGAGCCCTTTGGCGCGCTCGACGCGTTGACCCGCATCGAGATGCACCGCCTGCTGGAGCGGATCTGGATCGGCCGCAGATTCACCACGGTGCTGATCACCCATGACGTTGCCGAGGCCGTGGCGCTCGCCGACCGGGTGGTCGTGCTCCGGCAGGGCGCCATCGCGCTCGATATCGACATCGACCTCGACCGCCCCCGGCAGGAGCTTGCCGATCCGCGGGCCGTCGATCTCCAGCGGCGGATACTCGAAGCCGTTTAGCGTCGCTGACGCCTTGCACATTACAATGCTGAATGATCCGGCGCCGGTTTCGTTTCGCCCTGGCTTCGCGCCGATGCGATCGGCCCACAATGCGGAGCGTCTTGGCAATTTATTGCGTGTGCCGGTTTGCGTGATCCCTAGGATGGGGCGAACCATCAGGAAACGCCATGATAGCCCTCAGTCTCAAGGTCAACGCAGCCCGCAGCAGTCTCGCCGTCACCTGGGACGATGGCGTCGTGTCTCATTTGCCGGCGCCGGTGCTGCGGGCGCACAGCCGGGCCGCCATCCAGGTGCGCGCCGATCTTTACGGTCCCGCGGGCACGTTCGACGATGTTATGCTGACCGGCGCGGAGCCGATCGGCGCCTATGCAGTCCGGCTGGTTTTCTCCGATGGCCATGATCGTGGCATCTATCCCTGGAGCTATCTGCGCACCATCGCCGAAGCCCAACTTTGAGGTCAGAAATGGATACCTTTGTCGACGGGCTTTCCGAGGTCACCTGCGACGTGCTGGTGATCGGCGGCGGAACCGCCGGGCCGATGGCCGCACTCAAGGCGAAGCAGAAGAACCCCGCCCTGAATGTCGTGCTGCTGGAAAAGGCGAATGTGAAGCGGTCGGGCGCGATCTCGATGGGCATGGACGGCCTGAACAACGCCGTCGTGCCGGGCTATGCGACGCCGGAGCAATATACCAAGGAGATCACTATCGCCAACGACGGCATTGTCGACCAGGCGGCGGTCTTCAAATATGCCTCGCGCTGTTATGACGTCATCCAGGAACTGGATCGTTTCGGCATCCGCTTCCAGAAGAATGCCAATGGCGACTACGACCTCAAGAAGGTCCATCACCTCGGCACCTACGTGCTGCCGATGCCGAACGGCGATACCGTCAAGAAGGCGCTCTATCGCCAGCTGAAACGCGAACGCATCCTGATTTCGAACCGCTTCATGGCGACGCGCCTTCTCACCGCCGTGGACGGGCGCATCGCGGGTGCCGTCGCCGTCAACACGCGCACCGCCGAATTCCTCGTGCTGCGCGCCAAGACCGTAATCCTGTGCATGGGGGCGGCGGGCAGGCTGGGGCTGCCGCACTCCGGCTACCTGTTCGGCACCTATGAGAACCCCACCAATTCGGGCGACGGCTATGCGATGGCCTATCACGCGGGTGCGGCGCTCGCCAATCTGGAGTGCTACCAGATCAACCCGCTGATCAAGGACTATAACGGTCCGGCCTGCGCCTATGTCGCCGGCCCGTTCGGCGCCTACACCGCCAACAGCGAAGGCAAGCGCTTCATTGAAAGCGACTACTGGTCGGGCCAGATGATGCAGGAGTTCTACAACGAACTGCAATCGGGCAAGGGCCCGGTCTTCCTGAAGCTCAATCACCTGCATCCCGATACGGTCGGCGAGATCGAAGGCATTCTGCACAAGGTGGAGCGCCCGTCGCGCGGACGGTTCCATGAGGCGCGCGGTACCGATTACCGCCAGACGATGATCGAGATGCACATTTCCGAAATCGGCTTCTGCTCCGGCCACAGTGCCTCGGGCGTCTTTGTCGACGATTATGCGCGGACGACCGTGCCGGGCCTCTATGCTGCCGGCGACATGGCCAGCGTGCCGCACAACTACATGCTCGGCGCCTTCACCAACGGTGCCGTCGCTGGCGAGCACGCGGCCGAGGTGGCGCAGGAGGTGGACCTGCCGGCCTTCGACGCGGATTTCGTGCGGCTGGAGCGCGAGCGGGTTCTCGCCCCGACGCGGCGCGAGGACGGCATTCCGCCGAACCAGCTCGAATACAAGGCCCGCCGCCTCGTCAACGACTACCTCCAGCCGCCCAAGGTGACCGCGCGGATGCGGCTCGGCCAGGCGCGGCTTGCCGAGGTGAGGGACGATCTCGAAACGGCGATGGTCGCGCGCAATGCGCACGAACTGATGCGTGCGCTCGAAGTGTCGTCCATCATCGACTGTGCCGACATGGCGGCCCATGCCTCCCTCTACCGGACGGAAAGCCGCTGGGGTCTCTACCACAATCGCGTCGACCATCCCGAAAAGGACGACGAGAACTGGTTCTGTCACACGCTTCTGCGCAAGCGTGACGGCCGGATGACCTCCGAGAAGCGCGCCATCCAGCCCTACATCGTGCCGATCGAGACCGAAGAGCGCCATGCCTACGATCGCTTGCGCGTCTCCACTCAAGCCTGACGAGGAAAACCATGCCACTTGCCTTTTCCCCCACCGCCGTTCCCGTCGTCGTGGACGATGCGAAATGCATCGCCGACAAGGGATGCACCGTCTGCGTCGACGTCTGTCCGCTCGACGTGCTGCGCATCAGCGATCTTACCGGCAAGGCCTATATGAAGTTCGACGAGTGCTGGTACTGCATGCCCTGCGAGACCGACTGCCCGACCGGCGCGGTGAGCGTCAACATCCCCTATCTGTTGCGCTGACATGAGTGCCTTCGATCCATTCGAGGATTTCGGCGACACCGAGGAGATCGCGCCGCGCCTTGGCGATGCCGACGCGGCCGTCAGGCGCCTTGCCGTCATCGACCTTGCCGAAACCGCAAGCCCGGAGGTGCTGCCGCATCTTCTCGCCGCTGTCTCCGACGGGGATGCGAGCGTGCGCCTGCAAGTGGCCATCGTGCTCGCCGATTTCGACACGGTCGAGGCGGCGGCCGGGCTTTGCACGCTGGTGGCGGATGCGGACGCGACGGTGGCCCAGGCTGCGGCCGACAGCCTCGCGGAACTGAAGGACGCCGCGGCCGCGGCCGCCATTCTGCCGTTGGTTGCCCATGACAGCGCTTTCGTCCGGGCGGCCGGTTTTCGCGGGTTGCGCGCCTTGCGCGCGCCTGTGGCACTCGGCGCTGCGCTCGCCGCCATGCGCGACGAGAACGCCGACGTGCGGGCGGAAGCGCTCGGCGTGGTCGCCTATCTCAAGCTGGAGGAAACGCTGCCGTCGCTCATCGCTGCGACCCGTGATGCGGGCGCCGCCGTCCGCGCCGTCGCGGTCAATGCCTTGTCGTTCACGAGCCAGCTTGCAGCGGCTTCCGCGGTCGTCGCGGCCTTGCAGGATGCGAGCTGGCAGGTGAGGGCGGCGGCGGCGGAATCGCTTGGTCGGATCGGCCATGTTTCGGCCGTTGACGGCCTGGTCGCCGGGCTCGCCGACGACTTTTGGCAGGTTCGGCAGAAATGCCTGAACGCGCTCGGAAAGCTCAAGGCGCAGCCGGCGGCGCGGCAGATTGCGGCCCTGCTGGCGAGCGACATGCCGTCGCTTCGCAAGGAGGCGGCAGCCGCTCTTGGCGAAATCGCAGATCCCGCCACGCGGGACGCGCTGATGGGCCACATATCCGATGCCGATCCCGACGTGCGCAAGACCGTGCGCTGGGCTTTGACGCGGATCGGCTAGAAGGCGGCATCAGCTGCCGGTCTTCGACACCATGTCCAGCAGCGCCTGCGGGCGCTCGATGCGGATGTGGCGCGGGGTCACGGTCAAAAGGCCGTCCTTATGGAATCGCTTCATCATCATGGTCACCCATTGGCGCGTCGAGCCGACCATGGCCGCGATCTGGTCATGGGTGACCTTGGCGTTGATGATGATCGCCCGGCCGTCGAGCACGCCATGCAAGTCGCCGAGGTTGATCAGGAACTGCGCCAGGCGTTCGATGACGGAGCGGGTGCCCAGCATTTGCGCCATCGCCGAATAACATCGCCCCTTGGCGGCCAGCCCTTGCAGAAGACAGAGGGCGAAGGTCGGCATCTCGACGAGCAGGGTCTTCAGCGCCGGGGCGGGAAGGAACAGAATGCGGCAGCCGCTCAACGCCTCCGCCGACCAGATATGCGCCCCACCGCCGGTCATTTCCGGACCGCCGATGAAGTGCCCCGTCGTCCAGTAGGCCAGCGTGATCTCTCGGCCGGACGGCGCGGTGTAGAACACCCGCACTTGGCCGGCATCTATGATGAAGATTCCGCCATGCGTGTCGCCCTGGGTGAAGATCGCCTTGCCAGGCAGGAAGGAGAGCTTGCGGCCGTGCGCCCTCAGCCTTTCCCGCTCCTCGGGCGTGAGAGCGTCGAGGAAGTGCGCCCCTTCATCCAGTCCTTCGACGCTCTCGCTGAGAAAAAGCGCACGGTCGCCGGGAAGGACGACCTGTCGGGGAAGGTCGGGGGCCGGCTCGTGATTCTGGCGGGATGTTTCGCGGGCGGCCGCGCGGACGTCGAGGCTCATGCGATCTCCTTCCCATTGTGATCGCGTTCTAAAATATATGTATTCTATCAATTAAGAAGGAAAATAATTCCGACTTCGAGGCTAAGCCTGAAAGAATGTCGCGGCCCGGGCATCTGGAGCATTTTCACCGGAGCGAGATGAGTTCGCGCGGCGGCCTGTTCATGGTTTACACCCACCGCCAGTACCTCGTCAGTTCGAGAAAGATCGGCCGGCTGCGGCCCTCTTGGCAACAGAGCCCCCGATCTCATATCTTCCGGCAACATAAAAACGATCAACCGCACGGCGGCCAGATACCGATTGATCGCCCCATAGAATCGCTGCATGCGCTTCTGCGCGGCAGCGCTCTCAAGCAGCAACTCAATCGGCGATCTCACCTTAACTTGAATCCGGATGCGCGTTGAACATGCTGGCCCACAATGGATCTGTGAAAAGCAGTCCGAACGCGGTCCGTGGCAAGACCGGCCGCATCGTCATTTTGGCTACTGGCTGCTCAAGATCATCTTCGACGTTTCGGACGCGCCGACGTTCAGAATAGCGACGAAGTCCCTGAGCATCTGAACCCGGCGCGGACGGAAGCTCTCCTCAGCCATCTGGATATCGGCGATCCGATCGACGCGGAACTTTCGGAAATCCTGGCGCAGACAACACCAGGCAAGCAGAACCAACACCCGCTCCAGATAGACGATCGCCAGCGGCAGCACTTGCCGGTCGGTTCGTTGCTGTTCTGCGTCCACATAGCCTATCACCACGGCGCGCTCTTGCCAGCAGGCCTCGCGCAAAAGGCCGACATCGGTAATTGGCGGATCGCGGCGTCCGAAGCGATAGACCTGGGAGGCGGTATGCAGCGCCTGGCGTTGTAGTCGGTCGGGCAGCGTTGCCGTGACCTTCGAAAGCACGGCACCTGCGGCCGCCGCGAGGGCGGGTTCACCCATATGCTGCACCTCGGCAAGGCCGAGCACCAGAGCTTCGATTTCAAGCCGTGTGAATGTCTGCGGCGGCAAGGCGATGTCTTCCGTCAGCCGGTAGCCGAAGCCGCGCTCGCCATCGATGACGGCGCCTGCGGCGCGCAGGCTGTCGATGTCCCTATAGAGCGAACGCAACGATACGCCGGTCTCCTCGGCAAGGCGCGCGGCCGTCACCGGGGAGGGGAGAGTGCGAAGCGCCTGAAGCAGGCGGAACAGACGATCACTGCGGGCCATGACGAAGAGAATAAACGAAGCCTACTGACGGAAAATGGCAGTTGGCCGACTGTACAAGATCCCCATTGCCAAACGCAATCGAGGATCCAGACTATGCTGACGCTCTTTCACGCCCCCCGCTCGCGCTCGTCGCGTATCGTCACCCTGCTTCGCGAACTCGACGCCATCGACAAGGTCGCGATCGAGATCGTCGACATCACCCGTGGCGATGGCAGCGGCCACAAGGATCCGAGGAACCCGCATCCGGAAGGCAAGGTGCCGCTGGTCGTCCATGACGGCGTCGTGATCTGGGAGAGCATCGCGATCATTCAGTACCTGACGGATCTCTTCCCGGAAAAGAAAATGGCGCCGGTTGCGGGCGACCCGCAGCGCGGTCGGTATCTCAGCTGGCTCGCCTGGTATGCTGGTGTGGTCGAACCGGTGCTGATCGCACAGGCAGCCGGGCTCTCGCATCCTTTTGTGGATGCTACCTTCCGTGGCCCGGCGGAACTGGCGGCACGCCTTGAGGCCGCGCTTACGGATAGCCCCTATCTGATGGGAGAGCGGTACACAGCTGTAGATCTGCTGCTGCATTCGCCCTTTGCCTGGTACCCTGCAGCGGCGCCGGATAGCCACGTGGTCAAGGCCTGGGTGCAACGGTGCGGCGAGCGGCCTTCGCTGCAATGGACCACCGACTATGAAACCCGCACCGTGGTTGCGGCCTGATCGCTGGCACTGGCCGCTCCGACCGCGCGGGCATCGTGGTGCCTGTGTCGATCGGCGCGGCTCTGTTGGGCGTCGGCTCTGTGGCGGCGGCTTTCACCAGCAATATCTGGCAGTTCGCCACGATTTCGGCGGTGATCGGCCTCGGCTCTGCCGCCAGCTTCTCGCCGTCACCTTCGCCGCCTCGGGCGCGGCCAGATTGGCGGCCTGTCGCCACGCGGCATTGTCGCCGACCGGCGCTGTTGCGCCGCCAGCCGGCCCGAAGGCACCGAATATCGAAGGGCCAGCGGGTTTAGCTGTGGGCAATGCCGGTTTTGCCATCATACGGCCGTTACCGACTGCGATTGGTAGTCGCGAAACGACGAACACAGATCGCGCCCGTGATTACTTGGCGGATCGGAAAGAGAACATCGATGCGGCGGTTTGGACGCGGGCGCGTTGCCCGTCGTATTGGCGTCGGCGCGCTGTTGGCTGCGGCTGTGTCGCTGGCCTCGGGCGCAGCGTATGAAGCAATCGCACGCCGGGGTGCCGCCACGGCGTTCCCGCCGCCCGGCAAGCTGGCCAAGATTGGCGGTCGTCGCATCCATATCGATTGCAGGGGCGACGGCTCGCCAACCGTCATCTTGGAGGCTGGTGCGGACACGAGCGGATCAACGCTCTGGTATTCCGTGATGCAAGCCGTTTCGCAGACCACCCGTGTCTGCTCCTATGATCGCGCCGGTCTCATGTGGAGCGATTCCGGCCCACGACCTCGCGACGGCGAGGCCATCGTCGCCGATCTGCAAAAGGCTCTCACCGCGATGAACGAGCATGGTCCATACGTTATGGTTGGCGCATCGCTCGGCGGTCCTCTCGTCATGCTCTACACCAAACACCACCCCGCCGACGTTGCCGGCGTCGTGCTTGTCGATAGCGCGCATCCCGACCAGATCACCCGGCTTGAAGAAGCATCCGGCGTCAAAGACGATCCGGCGCCCTTCCTCTTTCGGGTTATCGCGAGTCTTGCATGGACGGGTTTGCCCCGCTTGCTCTTGCCGGTTCCCGAACTGCCCGAGCTACCTAACCGCGTAGCGGCCGAGGTCGACGCCTATCAAGCTTCGTCGCTGCGCGCCGCGCTTGACGAGGCCGTCGCGATGCCGGCGATCTTCCAGCAGGCCGGCACCTTTCGCGATTTAGGGAGCCGGCCGCTTGCCGTCCTTTCGCACGGCAAGCAGTGGCAGGACTACACTGCCGACCAGCAAGCCGTCGCCGGCATGGGCCGGGAGCAATTTGAGCGCCATGAGGCCGCATGGGCGAAAATGCAAGACGAGTTAACGGCGTGGTCGCGCGACAGCACCCACCAGATCTTGCGCGATTCAAGCCATGTCGTGCAGTTGGAACGGCCCAACGCGGTGATCGCAGCAATCACCGAAGTCGTCGGAAAAGTGCGCGATGAACGCAATGGATCCGATCCAGTCTGCGCGTCGTCTGGCCTTGCCGTTGTGCCGAGAAATAGATTGTGTCTTTGAGCGGGCGCCAGGCCAAGCTCAGGCTTGATGATCTGATTTTCCCTTCATGCGTAAGCAGCCTTGCTTGGCCGATCGCCTTGTGGCCAGAGTATGCCGTTCTACCGTCGCACGTGCGCGACGGCTCCTCAATTGGCTCAAGGAGGGCTGGCTAAACGGCTTTGTCCACCGTTCACCCGGCTGAGGAAAACGACGAGAGACTTCGCTCGCGATGGCCTGCCAAGATCTTTTCTCTATGATACTGGCGATCCGTTGACCGAGGAACCGGGTAATGTTGCTTAAGAAGCTCGCTTATGAACCATTCGAAATGATGGATTTGGACCGAAGCGGGGCCGAGCCTTCTCCGATGGTGGTCAAGCTGATGCTGGGGTTCTGGGCGACAGAGTTTTTGATGTCCATGGCGCTCTGGATACTTCTCGGCGTCAATCCGTTGAATTACGTGCCGATCAAGATGGCGGTGTTGCTGATATCGCTCCTGTTGACGTTTACCTTGACCTGGGTTCTCGCGTCCGTTGGAACGCCAAGCATCATCTCTAAGATATTTCTATCATTCCCTATATCCATCCTGGCAGCATTGGTGGCGGCGTCAGCGGAGTTTGGGCTCTTCCATGCTGTCGATCCATCGGTTGCGGTTGAGTATGATCAGGAAAACTTCTGCTATACGCTTTTTTATGAGATATCGCTGTTCCTTGGTTGGTGCTGCTTCTTCATTGCCCATATGTATAATCAGGAAGCCCGTGCCCATCAGCGGCGGTCCGCCATATCGCGTGAAGAGGCTTTGAACGCCAAGCTTCAAGCCTTGCACTATCAGATCAACCCGCATTTCCTGTTCAACACCCTCAATTCCATCGTCGGCCTGATCGAAGAAGGTGCCTCGACGCATGCCAGCCTCATGGTCGTCTCGCTCTCGTCGTTCCTGCGCAAAGTGCTCGAGCTCGACCCGCTCCGCGATCTGACATTGGCCGAGGAGGTTGCGCTGGAAACAGAGTATCTCAGGATTGAGCAGGAGCGCTTTTCGGATCGGATGAGCGTCTCGCTCCAGATACCCAGAGAGCTTGGAGATGCGCTTGTTCCTAGCCTCATCTTGCAACCCTTGATCGAGAATGCGATCAAGCATGGGCTCCACTTTTCATCCGGATTCTTGAAAATAACGATCGCAGCCGCGCAAAAAGGGGAAACCCTGGTTCTCTTCATCGACAATGTGACACAGGCGCCGATGCCGTTTCATACGGCCCCTCGCTCGGACCTGGGGATTGGTCTTGCCAATGTCGAGCAGCGCATTCGCGCCCGCTTTCCACAGATGGGATCACTGATCGCCGGCCCGATCTCCCCGACGCATTTTCGCGCAACGCTTACCATGCCTTTACGTACGGCCAAACGCCCAGACACATCCAGCGAGCTCGCATCTTGATGGTCGCCGCCAGATTGGCCTGATCGAGAAGGAGGAGCCGTTGGGATCTTTGACGATCCCTCGACTTCGTGGACACCTTTGCTAAGCCTGTAGGGGCGTGGAGGTGTTTGATGTGAATAGGCATGGAATAAGGCCCCTGCAAATGGGATGATCGGCATCCAAGCGGGGCTCTGGCGCAATCTCGATGACATCAGCGCGCGTAGCGGTAAGCGACGGTCCAATCCTTATCCTGCAGGATAGGATAGAGTTTATCTACAGCCGCGCGCGGCCGGGCAAAATCGGCTTCACCAAGACCATCATCGAACTTGGCCATCACGCTCACCGGCACCCCACTCGGTCTGGCGGAGTGAATTTCTGGACAGGGAGGAAACCTCTCGCCGACTCGACCAGATCGCATGGCCCACGTTTTTGCGCTACGGCCGAGGCGCCTATCATCCACTGTATAAAGCGGCTTACGCCAAATACATCGATTTTCTAAGTGCTTATGTCAGGTGATAGAGTGCCGGCGGTTCCAACCTCTTCAAGGGCTTTAAAAACAAGTCATATCCGTGCGTGGCCCACTGTCCATCGCGGAAATCGTGTATGCCACCGGCTTTACAAGCGCCGGGCATTTTTCCCGCACCTTCAAGACTGCTGATGGTGAAATCACCGCCGGCGCCCGCCGTTGACTAATTCGAAAGGCGCTCGGCGACCAGCGCTGGAATTTCCTTTAGTGCAAAGGCGCGGAATGCGGCGGCGATGGGGGAGGGTGGAACGTCGCGCCGCTCGACCAGCCCGACCCGGCGGCTTGCCGCCGCATCGGCGAGTTCCAGCGCCGCTACGCCTTCATGCGCGCCATGCATGGTCAGCGACGGCAGGATGGTGAGGCCGAGCCCTGCCTTCACTAGCGCCACCAGCGACGTGACGTTGTAGACATTGATCAGCGATTGGCCCGCCAGCCGCTTGTAGTCCTCCGCCTCGATCCTGTCGGACGCGCCATTGCGGATCAAAGTCGTTGCGTTGAGATCGTCCCATTCGATGGGCCGGTCAAGACGGCAGAGATCGTGGTCTTCCTTACAGAGCAGCATGAACCGATCGCTGAACAGCGGCGTGAACTCCACTCCACCGCCGGCACGGCTTTCGCCGGCAATCCCGATATCGGCAACGCCGCTTTCCACCAGCCGCCGCACCTGCGCGCTGTCGATGTCGAACAGCTCCACCTGCACTTGCGGCCGGGTTTCGAGAAAGCGTTGCAGGATCGGCGGCAGCACATTCGTCGCCACCGACGGCACCGAGGCGATCGACAGGCTGCCGATGCGGCTGTGCGCGAAGGCGCGCATGATGCTGACAGACTTGTCGAAGCTGCGGATCTGCTCGCGGCCGAGATCGAGCATCAGGTTGCCGAGCGCCGTCAGGCTGTTCTTGCGGTCGGTCTGGAACAGTGGCCCACCGATCTCGTCTTCCAGTTGTTTCAGCGTCATCGACACGGCTGAGGCCGTGCGGCCAACGGCATCGGCGGCGTCCTTGATGTTTCCGCTCTCCGCCACCGTGACGAAGACCCGCAATGCTTCCAGCTTGATCATGGTACCAACTTCAATTCTTCTGAAATTGATAACAGAAATATCCGCTTGATTGAAGTGCTGTGCCGGCGGATTTTCGTCTCAACAGAATGGAGACCGCACATGGCAGAACGTTACGCCAACCTGATCGGCGGCAAATGGAGGCAGAGCGAACGCTTCCACGAGAACCGCAATCCGTCTGACCTCACCGATCTGATCGGTCTCTATGCGCAGGCCGATGCCGCCGACGTCGACGAGGCGGTTGCTGCCGGTCGTGCCGCGATGCCGGCCTGGCGGGCCGTGGGTCTTGAGCAGCGCCAGGCAATCCTCAACCGCATCGGCATGGAACTGATGGATCGTTCCGCCGAGCTTGGCGAACTGCTCTCGCGCGAAGAGGGCAAACCGCTCGCGGAAGGTCGCGGCGAGGTGTTCCGAGCCGGTCAGTTCTTCACCTATTATGCGGCCGAGGTGCTGCGGCAGCTCGGCGAGAACGCGGATTCCGTGCGTCTGAGCATCGAGATCGACATGCGCCGTGAGCCCATGGGGCTTGTCGCCGTCGTCTCGCCCTGGAACTTCCCGACAGCGACCGCCAGCTGGAAGATCGCGCCGGCACTCGCCTATGGCAACACGGTCATCTGGAAGCCGGCCAACGAGACGCCGGCCTCCGCCTGGGCACTTGCCGACATCATCCATCGGGCTGGCCTGCCGGATGGCGCATTCCAGCTTTTGATGGGGCCGGGCGCAGTCGTCGGCAATGGACTTGCGAGCCATTGCGGGGTCGATGCGATTACCTTCACGGGGTCCTACGAGGTTGGCTGCGAGGTCGCAGTCGCTGCCGCCGCAAACCTCACAAAGTTCCAGCTGGAACTCGGCTCGAAGAACGCGCTGCTCATCATGGATGACGCCGATCTCCACCTCGCGGTCGCGGCCTCCATTGGCGGCGGCTATTCCGGCACGGGGCAGAAATGCACGGCCTCCTCACGCCTTGTGGTGCATGAGAAGGTCCACGACGTTTTCGTCGAGAAGCTTGCTGCCGCCGTTGCCGCGTTGAAAGTGGGGCATGCGCTCGCGGACGGCACGCAGATCGGGCCGGTGGTGAGCGAACGCCAGCTTGCGGCGAACCTCGCCTGGGTGGACCGCGCCCGTTCCGCCGGCGCGGAGGTTGCGGTAGGGGGTGAACGCCTCCAGCTTGCCCATGACGGCTTCTACATGGCGCCGGCACTGCTGACCGGCACGACCAACGCCATGGACTTCAATCGCGAGGAAATGTTCGCGCCCATCGCCGCGGTGCAGAAGGTCTCTTCCTACGAGGAGGGGCTTTCCGTCGTTAACGACACGCGCTTCGGCCTCGTCGCCGGCATCTTCAGCCGCTCGCTTGCCCGCACCACGCATTTCCGACGCCATGTCGAGACCGGCTGCGTCACCATCAACTTGCCGACGGCGGGGACGGACTATCATGTGCCCTTCGGCGGGCGGAAGGATTCGAGTTTCGGTTCACGCGAGCAGGGCCGTTCGGCGGCCGAGTTCTACACCCAGGTCAAGACCGCCTACATCCGGGCGGGGGAGCCGGAGTAAGGCCATGGACACAAAGATCGCCAGCCCCCTCGTCGATTGCCTGCAATATGCCAACTGGAGCCCGAGCGTCTTTACCGAGATGCGGGCGGGCGGGGTGCATGCCGTGCATGCCACCATCGCCTATCACGAGAATTTCCGCGAGACGGTGGCGAACATTATTGCCTGGAACCGCCATTTCGAGCGCCACGCGGATATCATCTTCCCCGGCCGCTCCGGCAGCGATATCGAGCGCGCGATGCGGGAAGGGCGCACGGCCATCTTCTTCGGCCTGCAGAACCCGTCGCCGATTGAGGACGACATCGGCCTGATCGAGGTCTGCCACATGCTCGGCGTGCGCTTCATGCAGCTCTCCTACAACAACCAGTCATTGCTTGCCACCGGCTGCTACGAGGGGGAAGATCCGGGCATTACCCGCTTCGGCCGGCAGGCCATTGCCGAGATGAACCGGGTCGGCATGGTCATCGACATGAGCCATTCCGCCGAACGCTCCACTTTGGAGGCAATCGAGATTTCTACGCGCCCGATCGCCATTACCCACGCCAATCCGCACTGGTGGCATCCGGCGCTGCGCAACAAATCCGACACCGTATTGAAGGCGCTGGCGCAGTCTGGCGGCATGCTCGGTCTGTCGCTCTATCCGCATCACCTGAAGGACGGGTCGAACTGCACACTGGAAAGCTTTTGCGCCATGGTCGCGGAGACGGCCTCGCGCTACGGCGCCGAGCATGTCGGCATCGGCAGTGATCTGTGCCAGGACCAGCCGGATTCGGTCGTGACCTGGATGCGCAACGGCCGCTGGTCGAAGGCGACGGACTACGGCGAAGGATCGGCGGCAGCGGCGGGTTTTCCCCGGCAGCCGCAATGGTTCAACAGCAATGCGGATCTCGGCAACTTGCGCCACGGCCTGCGCAATGTCGGCTTTTCCGAAGAGGAGGTCGGCGGCATCATGGGCGGCAACTGGCTGCGGTTCTACACTGCGTCCTTCGGGCCGATGCCATGACCAGCCGGGCGCTCGACCTCACCACAGGACCGGCGCTGGCGCTGCGTTCGCCGGACGTCGTCATGCGTCTGCGGCGGATGGGCGCCTCCTTCCCGACGCGGCTCAGCTTCCTGCGCAGCCTGATCCGCCATCTTGCCGCAAGCGGCACGACGGTCCGCCGCCCGGTCTGGAGCATGGACGATGCAGGTTTCGGTGATGCCATCTATACGCTCACGCTCGGCGGGCATGATTACAGCCTTGTCGCCTTCTCCTGCCCGCTTCCCGACGACCAGCGCTCCGACCGCGTGATCGCGGAAGCCTGGGATACGAGCTACGTGCTCTATGACGGCATTCCCGACGCCGCCGAGATCGACCGGCTGCGGGCGAATGCCCCGCGGCAGGAGGCGGGCCGGTTCGGTGCGCGCGATCTGGTGCTGAGCCGCGCCAACAAGTCCGTGCGTTTCTTCGAGCATGTCGCCGACAGCCTCGCCCACGGCCGACAGCCGGATCGGCAACGCCTCGGCGAGGTCGGCTACCTGCTGCGCACCACCGCCGTCTACGGCAACGGCAAGTTCGGCATTGCCGATCGTTTTGTGCTGGCGGAACGCGACGGGCTCGACAGTCCTTTCCAGGCGGAGATGCTGACCGTCTGGCTGATTCGCGAATTCTCCCATGACCTCGTCGAACATGTCGCCCGGTGCAGAGCGCCGGAAACCTTCGTGCCACTTGCGCCGGACCTGCGCCGCCATATCGGTGTCGGCAATTCCACCGGCCTCGGCATGGCGCCGTTCCTGGCGAACCATCCGGTGCTTTTGAACAACTGGGTCCTCGCCCGCGAGACCGCCTTGGCGCGGGTGCGGGCGAAGCCCTGTCTGGATGCGGCGGCGCTGAACCGGCTCGCCGATCTCTGGCGGCAGGCGGCGCTGCATCTCGATCAATGGTCGGTTGAAGATAGTGCATTGATGGCGCGCATCCTGCTTCTCCGAGGGGAATGGGTGCAAGCCGAAGGCTGGATTGATCCGGCAAGGCTGCTCGCCACCTCGTTCCCGGTCGCGTCATTGCTGGATCGTTCGCAATCGCTGTCCGAGGACTTCCAAGAGCTGCTGGCCGCGCTCGTCATCGAAATGGTGGGCGCGGAGAACGACGACCTTGCGGACGGCATGGCAGCCGCGCGGGAAGGCGCGCTTGAACCGGGCATGCGGGCCGCAGCCCTCCGCGGTCTCCTGCACGACCACTACGGCTGGGCCATGGCCATCGCCTTCGACGCGCCAGCCGAAACCGCCCAGTTCTGGTATGTCTCGGAGGAGAAGCTGGAACCCCGCCTCGGTCGTCGCGACGCGGAGCCCGGTGCGGATCTGGAGCTGCCGCTTGATATCGCCCGGCAAGTGCAGTGGCTAGCCGCCGACCTTGCGGATGCGCCGGGCGAGCAGACCGTCGCCGCCTTCCTTGCCCGTTTCCCGCAGCACCGTCACATGGTTCGCCGCATCCAGACGACGGTGGCCGCGCCCTATGCGGAAATCCGCGACAACCTGCTGTCGGATCGCTGCCTGCCGATCGATATGTTGCGCTGCAAGCTCGCCTTCTTCGGCGCTTCGAAGTTCGACCCGCGCTCGGACCGCTGGACCCGCATCACGCTCTTCCAGGGCGCCCCGACGGCTGGCGAGATCACGGCCGGCGAAACCGACGATTGCTGGCTTCCGGTGCTGCCATGAAGACGATCCTTCTTTCCTACAACGAAGTGCAGTCGCTGGCCCGCAAGGCGGCCAGTGGCGCGGGACTGCCCCATGGCGTCGCGGAGGAGATCGGCCACGCAGCCATCTGGCTCTCGGCACGCGGCGTCGATGCCATCAGGATCGTCGTCGATGCCCTTGGTGACGATGCGCGGGGCAGGCAGGCGGTTCTCCGGGATCAAGCGGCCGTTGACGCGCTGTGCTGCGGCGAAGCCGAGCAAGTCTGGCTCCGGGATCGTGAATACGGACTGCTGCTGATCGGCCTTGCCGGCGCGGCGGCGATTGACACAGGGCTGAGCCTCGCCGTGCAGCAGGGAAATGGCGATCTCATGCCGCTCGCCCGGGTGAGCGATGCCGGCGGCCTGCTACCCGCTATGAAGACCTTGCGTCTTATGCCTGACGATGACGCGCCCGCCTGCTCCGGAACGCCGCGTCCAACGGCGACCGATGCCGCTGCCTACGCGACAGCGCTTAGACTGGCAGCCAGGACCTACGTGCCGGCTTCGGACCTGTCGCGCACCCAGGGCGCCGGCGCCGGTACTACCGACAACGATTGAGGATGTTTCCATGACGGACCGGATAATGACGCTCGCCGCGATCGAGCACCTGTGCCTGCGCGCCTTGATGGCCGCGGGCGCCAGCGAGGCCAATGCCGCCGCCGTTGCCCGCTCGACGATGCTGGCGGAGCGCGACGGTATCCGCAGCCACGGCCTGCTCTATGTGCCGATCTATGCGG
This sequence comes from Sinorhizobium sp. RAC02, assembly GCF_001713395.1. Lineage (NCBI taxonomy): Bacteria > Pseudomonadati > Pseudomonadota > Alphaproteobacteria > Hyphomicrobiales > Rhizobiaceae > Sinorhizobium > Sinorhizobium sp. RAC02. The sequence continues at coordinate 769,614 of NZ_CP016452.1, forward strand.
AGCATGTGCGCGCTGGCAAGGTCGATGGCATGGCGCAACCCGTCGTGTCGCGCCCGCGCCCCGGCGCGGTCGTCGTTGACGCAGCAACCGGCTTCTCCCATCCGGCAATCGATGCCGGCTGGGAGAAGTTCATCACCGCCGCGCGCGAAAATGGCGTCGCCGTGATGACGGTGTTCAACTCCTACAATTGCGGCGTGCTCGGCCACCACGCCGAGCGCATCGCCGAAGCCGGCCTGGTCGGTCTTTGCACCACCCATGCGCCGGCCTCTATCGCTCCACCCGGCGGCCGCGCACCGGTCATCGGCACCAATCCTTTCGCCCTCGGCGTTCCCGATGGCGGGGGCGGGGCGGCACTCGTGCTCGACCAGTCGGCGAGCGTGGTCGCGAAATCGGAAATCCTACTGCGGTCCCGCGAGGGCAGGCCCATCGAGCCCGGCTGGGCGCTCGATGCGGAGGGCGCGCCGACGGTGGATCCGGCCGCCGCACTTAAAGGATCGATGTTACCCGCCGGCGGGCACAAGGGCTTCGGCGCCGGATTGCTTGTCGAAATCCTGGCCTCCTGCCTGTCGGGGGCGGTCCTCAGCAAGGATGCCAGCCCGTTTTCCGGCACGGCGGGCGGCCCGCCGAAAACCGGCCAGTGTTTTATCACCTTCGACCCTTCAGCCTTCTCCGAAGGGTTTTCGCAGCAGGTCGCAAGCCTCCTTGGCGCCATCGCCTTGCAGGACGGCGCGCGGCTTCCCGGTGGTCGCCGGAAGGCGGCACGCGAGCGGACCGAGCGCGACGGCGTGCCTGTCGATCCGGTGCTGATCGAACGGATCGAAGCGCTGTTCAACTAAAGTTTTTCTGAAGTCCGGATCAGTTATTTCGGTTTGATAAAAGTCGCCGCTTTCGACATCGTAACCATTAAGACCACGATAACCACAACAAAGGGAACGGACATGAAGATCAAGACATCCATTCTTGCGGGCGCCTGCCTGTCCTGCATGGTTCTCGGCGGCAACACCGCACAGGCTGCGGAATGCGGCACGACCGACCCCATTACCGTCGCCGAAATGACCTGGCTTTCCGCCGGCACGCTCGCCTATGTGACCAAGGCGATCCTGGCCGAAGGCTACGGCTGCACCGTCCAGATCGTGCCGGGCGATACGGTGCCGACCGCATCCTCCATGCTGGCCAAGGGCGAGCCGGATATTGCGCCGGAGCTCTGGGTCTCCACCGTCAAATCGACCTGGGACCAGATGCTGGCGAAGGGCACCGTCTACAAGGCGGGCGATATCTTTGCGAGTGGCGGCCAGGAGGGTTGGTGGATTCCGGACTATGTCGCCGAGGCGCATCCAGAAATTCGCTCCGTCACTGACCTTAAGGACAATTGGCAAGTGTTCGAGGATGCCTCGGCCACCGGCAAGGGTCGCTTCTATGCCTGCCCACCCGGCTGGGGCTGTGAGATCATCACCAACAACCTCGTCAAGGCGCTGGGCCTGGAAGAGACCTACGAGGTCTATCCGACCGGTTCCGGCGCCAACCTGAAGGCGACCATCGCCCGCCAGGTGTCGCGCAAAAAACCCTTCATCGGCTGGTACTGGGGGCCGACCGAGGTGATCGGCAAGTACAAGCTGAAGGTGCTCGAGATGCCGGCCTATGATGCGGCCAAGTTCACCTGCCTCACCGATGCGAAGTGCGAGAAGCCGGAACTCACCGGCTGGGCGGTCGGCGAAGTCGCAGTTGCAGCGACGACCAGCCTCAAGGAAAAGGCCCCTCCTGTCGCCGAGTTCCTGTCGAAGATGCAGGTTCCGAATGCCGAGATCAGCGACGTGCTGGCCTGGGGCGACGACAACAAAGCCTCGCCGGAAGAGGTCGCGGCATATTTCTTCAAAAACTACGAAGCGATCTGGACCAAGTGGGTGCCAGCCGATGTCGCCGAGAAGGTCAAGGCCTCGCTCTGAGGCCCACCTTGTGGGGACGGCGCAATCCCCCGGTTGCGCCGTCCTTGCAGCCTCCCTTTGCCGATGGCTTGCGCCGCGGTGTGGCCGGCAAGAGACGTATCCTGAAAGGCTTGTGCCGTGGCAGACAATTTCCCCGAGCTCATTGACACCCGCGGCCTGCGCTTCGCCATCGACGATGGCTTCAGCTGGATCGTGGCGAACTACGGCGACATGTTCGAACGGCTGCTGATGCCGCTGCTCAAGCTGCTCAGCGGCATGGAGACCTTCCTGCAATGGCTGCCCTGGTACGTCACCATCGCCGTCATCGCCGCCTTGACCTATTCCGCATCGCGCAGCCTGAAGGCGACTGCCGGCGCGGCAGTCATGCTTGTCTTCATCGGTGCGCTGGGTCTGTGGAACGACGCCATGGCGACGATCGCGCTCATGCTTGCCGCGACCGTCGTGGCCGTCGTGATTGGCATTCCACTCGGCATCGCGATGGCGCGCTCGGACTGGCTGCGCTCGATGGCCCTGCCGCTGCTCGACATCATGCAGACGCTGCCGATCTTCGTCTATCTCATCCCCTTCGTCATGTTGTTCGGTCCCGGAAAGATCCCGGCCATCCTCGCCACCGTGTTCTTCGCCATTCCGCCGGTCATCCGGCTCACCGATCTCGGCATCCGCCAGGTCGATAGCGAGGTGGTCGAGGCGATCGTCGCCTTCGGTGCCACGCCCCGGCAAAAGCTCTTCAAGGTGCAGATCCCGCTCGCCCTGCCGACGATCATGGCCGGCATCAACCAGACGACGATGATGGCGCTTTCAATGGTGGTCATTGCGTCGATGATCGGTGCAGGCGGTCTCGGCTATCAGGTGTTGCAGGGCATCCAGCGGCTGGAAGTGAGCCGCGGCCTCATCGCCGGCATCGCCATCGTCTTCCTCGCCGTGATCTTTGATCGCATCGCCCAGTCCTATGGACGACGTGCCCAGAAACATCTTGCCAGCGGGGAGTGAGGCCGTGACCGCTTCCGACGTGAAAATCCAGGTCGACAAGGTCTACAAGATTTTTGGCGACCGCCCGGACGATGCGATAGCCGAGCTGCGCGCCGGGGCGCAGAAGACCGAAGTGCTGCAGAAGACCGGCTGTGTCGTCGGACTCAAAGACATCGATTTTTCGATCCGCAACGGCGAAACCTTCGTCATCATGGGCCTGTCGGGTTCGGGAAAATCGACCCTGATCCGCCACTTCAACCGGCTGATCGAGCCTACCGCCGGCCGCATCCTGATCGATGGCCGCAACATCACGGAGATGAACGCCGGAGAGCTTCTGGCTTTCCGGCGCAACGGCATTTCCATGGTGTTCCAGCGCTTCGGCCTTCTGCCACACCAGACGGTGCTGGAGAACACGATCTGCGGGCCGATCCTGCAAGGCGTGAACCGCCGCGAGGCCGTAGCGCTCGGTATGGAGCAATTGGAACTTGTCGGGCTGAAGGGCTTCGAAAACCGTTTTCCGCGGCAGCTTTCGGGCGGCATGCAGCAGCGCGTCGGCCTTGCCAGGGCGTTGGCGACCAAAGCGGACGTGCTCTTGATGGATGAGGCCTTCAGTGCGCTCGACCCGTTGATCAAGAGCGACATGCAGGAGCAGTTGAAGGACATCCAGGCGCGGCTGAAGAAGACGATCATCTTCATCACCCACGATCTCGACGAGGCGCTGCATCTCGGCGATCGCATCGCCATCCTGAAGGACGGCGAGTTGCGCCAGGTCGGCACTGGCGAGGAAATCCTGTTCCGCCCGGCCGACGATTATGTCGAGCGCTTCGTGCGCAAGGTCGACCTGTCGCGGGCGATGTATGCGCATGAAGCCTTCACGAAGGTTCCGGTCCTGACAAGTGCTGAGGCGACCCCCGAACGGTCGGCTGCGCTGCTGCGGGAGCATCCGGGCGTCGTCGTCACTAACGGTGTCGCGCCGCGCCTTCTCGCGCGGGGAGCATCGGGCGAGGCGATCGCGGTGGCGTCGGTCGATGCCGCTGTCGCCATCGGCCAGTGCTTTCCGCTACTCGCCACGCATGACGCGATTGTCGTTACGGAGGGCGGGGCGGCGACGGGTATGCTGACGCGTGAAATGGCCTTCAGGGCGCTGGCGCGCTCGGCACGCCCGATCTGAAGCGGCCGCGTTACATCCGAGAGAAAAGAACCGATGAAAAGCCACGTCCTAACAGTATCGTGCCAATCGACCCGCGGCATCGTCGCCGCGATCACCGGCTACCTCGCCGAGAAGGGGTGTTACATCTCGGATTCGTCGCAGTTCGACGACCTCGAAACCGGCCTGTTCTTCATGCGCCTCACCTTCCTGTCCCAGGAAGGCGTATCGGAGGAGGACATCAAGGCTGAATTCGCCCCGGTCGCCAAGCCCTTCGGCATGAACTATCGCTTCAACGACAGCGACGAGCGCATGAAGGTTCTGCTGATGGTGTCGCGCTTCGGCCATTGCCTGAACGACCTGCTCTACCGCTGGAAGATCGGCGCGCTGCCGATCGACATCGTCGGCGTGGTGTCGAACCACTTCGATTACCAGAAGGTCATCGTCAACCACGACATCCCCTTCTACCACATCAAGGTAACGAAGGAGAACAAGCCGCAGGCAGAAGCCCGCCTGATGGAGGTGGTGGAACAGTCCGGTGCGGAACTGATCGTGCTCGCCCGCTACATGCAGGTGCTGTCGGATGCGGTGTGCAAGAAGATGTCGGGCCGGATCATCAACATCCACCACTCGTTCCTGCCGTCGTTCAAGGGTGCGAACCCGTACAAGCAGGCCTTCGAGCGCGGGGTGAAGCTGATCGGCGCGACGGCGCACTATGTGACGGAGGACCTCGACGAGGGTCCGATCATCGAGCAGGACGTGGCGCGCATCACGCATGCGCAGTCTGCGGAGGACTACGTGTCGATCGGTCGCGACGTGGAGAGCCAGGTGCTTGCCCGCGCCGTGCATGCCCACATCCACCACCGTACCTTCATGAACGGCAACAAGACCATCGTCTTCCCGCCCAGCCCCGGCTCGTACGCGTCAGAGCGTATGGGTTGAACCATGGGGATCGCGGCGCGTATTGACGGGAAGAAAGTCGCGGCGTCGGTGATCGAGGCTGTGAAGGCTGCGAGCTCGGCGCTCGAAAATGAGGCAGGGGCGAGGACCGGGCTTGCGGTCGTCATCGTCGGCGATGATCCGGCAAGCCACACCTATGTCGGCGCCAAGGGTCGTCTGGCCAAGGAATGCGGCTTCAACTCCACCCAGCACGCTGCCGGAGGAGACCACGCAAGGGGACCTCGCAAGCCTGGTGGCGTCGCTGAACGCGGATCCCGCCGTGCACGGTATCCTCGTGCAACTGCCCCTGCCCATGAAAAGTTGAGGACAAGACCATCCGACCGAACGAGAGGTGGCAGACTGACCTCACTTACCTGATGGACATTGGTTGCGGAAAAATCCGCCCTTTTCAGCGCCGTTTCTGGCATTCAGCTCGGAACTCTCCCGGCGGCACGCCGAACTGCGCCTTGAAGACGCGGGAGAACTGCGTCTGGTCGCCAAAACCCCAGCGGTAAGCGATCTCGGCGGCGGTCTGGACGTTGTCCGGGTCTTCCAGCGCCTCGCGGCAGGCGGCCAGCCGCTGGTCACGGATCCAGCTCCTTACCGTCTCGTTGGTGTCGCGAAACAACTCGTGAAGGTAGCGGGTGGAGATGCCGCAGGCGCGCGCGATGCGATCGGGGTCGAGGCGGAAATCCTGGAGATTGGCGCGGATATAGGCCTCGATGCGAGCGAGGTGAGCGGTGCGCACGGTCGAGTTGCCGGAGGCGAGCACCCTGTCGTCGGCCTTGATCGCCAGCACGAGCAGGTCCACCAGCTGGCGGCCGACCGTCACCCGCGCTTCCTGCGTCATCCCGTCGAAACGGGCAGGCAGGAGATGCAGCATGTCGGTGAACAGGCCGCCGGCACCGTTGTTTGCCTCGAATTGCAAGGTGCAGAAGCGGTCGGGCGCGCGCATACGCCCGCCAAGTGCATCGGCCTCGACCTTCAGCACCCACATGTCGGCGGCTTCCGCATGGCTGAACTGGTAGGGCTCGCTGCTGCGCTCCAGGAAGAACCCGCCGGGCCTGCATTTGACTTCGCGGCCGCCCTGGGAAAAAAACACTTCCGCCTTGGCTGGCACGGTGACGAGGAATTCCTCCTCGCGCGCGGCGCGGAAGTGATGCGGTAGCCGCAGATATTGCAGCGCATCGCAGGTGAGCCGCGAGATAGAAACGTCGCCGAATTCCCAAGTCGTCAGGTCACCGGAAAACTCGTCGGCATCGCGAAAGCGAAGGTCGAGCGGAAAATAGGCCGAGGCGATGGCCTCGTGCCAGTGGCGGCTGCGGTCCGGTGCGCGCGTCGCGCTTGTGGTGATGCTCGTCTTCATGCGGCTTCCCCTCTTGCAATAAAGGTATGCACATGGCCGCTGCCCGGCAATGAAAATGGCAGACTGTGCGTTCTGACGCAATTTATTGTTCCCGCGCTGCAAAGACCGCTGCGGAAAACTCTGCCTAGATTGCGCCAGCTTCAACGGTGCGACAGATGCCGGCGGCTCCGGGAACAGACATTTCGACCTATCCACGCGGTTTCCAGACCGTCGGTTCTCGCCCTCAACCAGCGTGAACACGATGCTTCATACCCAGACTTCGAAAGTAGACCCGATCACGCTCTCGGTCGTGCGCGGCATGCTCGAGACGACCCAGCGCGAAATGACGCTCGCGCTGGAAAAGACCGCGCGCTCGTCGGTCTTCAACCTGGCGCACGACTATTCGACGGCGCTGTTCAATGCGCGGCCGGAAATGATCCTGCAGGGCCAGGACATCCCGATCCATCTCGGCTCGCTTATTCCCGCGATGAAGGCGGTTGCAGGCTTCTTCGGCGACGATATCCACGAGGGTGACCTGATCCTCCACAACGACCCGGCCTTCGGCGGCAGCCATGCCATCGATACCTGCATGTACAAGCCGGTTTTCTACAAGGGCGAGCTTGTCTACTGGACCGTCTGCAAGGGCCATCTCACCGATATCGGCGGACCGGTGCCGGCCGGCTACAATCCCAATGCGACCGAGATCTACGCCGAGTGCCTGCGTATTCCGCCGGTCAAGATCTGGGACCGCGGCAAGCCGCGCAACGACGTGCTCAACATGATCTTCACCAACATGCGGGCACGACGCGACCAGGAGGGCGATTTCCGCGCCCTTATCGGTGCCTGCCAGGTCGGCGAGCGCAACCTCATCGCCATGCTCGACAAATATGGCAAGGAGCAGGTGGACACCTGCGTCGACACGCTGCTCGACATGGCCGACCGTCACATGCGCACGCTGATCGCCACCGTGCCGGATGGAACGTATGAAGGTGCAGCCATCCTGGAGGATGCCGGCCACGGTTTTGGCGATTTCGAGATCAAGGCGACGGTCACGATCACGGGAGACAGCTGCCATATCGCCATCGATAGCCCACCGCAGATCCCCTATTTCATCAACTCCTACGAGGGCAATTCCCATTCCGGCGTCTATCTCGGCCTGATGATGTTTGCCGCCCTGCCGCCGCCCTACAACGAAGGGCTCTATCGCTGCGTCAGCGTCGATTTCGGACCGAAGGGCACGCTGTGCAATGCGCAGGAGCCGGCGCCGCACATGAACTGCACGACGACGCCGATGGAGACGCTGACGGATGCCGTGCGCCTCGCCTTCGAAAAGGCCGTACCCTCCAAGGTCTCCGCCTCCTGGGGCCATGCCAACGGCCTCAACATCGCCGGCCGCGACGCCCGCACCAACGAAGAGTTCGTGACCATGGTGCTCGCCACGATCATTTCCGGCGGCGGTGCGACGCCCAAGCAGGACGGCTGGCATGCGGTCGGCCCGGAATGCTGCTTCGGGGCGCTCACCTCCGGCGATGTGGAACTCCTCGAATATTCCTATCCGATCATCATCCACCGCTATTCGCTGATGACCGATTCCGGTGGTGCCGGCAAATTCCGCGGCGGCTCGGGCACGGCCTGGGAAGTGGAGCCGCTCAACGGCGACATGCTGTGCATTGGTTTTGGCGAGGGGCGCCGTATCCCGGCCATGGGCGCTGCTGGCGCCAAATCGGCAGTGGTCGATACCAAGGTCGGCCGCGTCGAGCTGCGCCGCGACGGCGCCGTGCAGGTGGAACGCAAGAACATCATCGAGACCATCAAGCCCGGCCAGACGATCACCAACCTCAATCCGGGCGGCGGCGGCTACGGCAATCCCTTCGAGCGCCCCGTGGAGAAGGTGGTCTCCGACGTGCTGAACGGCCTCGTCTCGATTGCCGGTGCGCGCGCCGACTACGGCGTGGCGATCGCGGACCGGGAGACCCTCGAGGTCGACCGGGCGGAAACCGAACGGCTCAGAGCCACTGCGTAAGGAAGACGAAACATGACTCTACATTCCTATCGTCTCGGCATCGACGCCGGCGGCACCTTCACCGACTTCGTGATCGCTGACCGCGCCAGCGGAGAGGTCAAGCTGTTCAAGGCGCTCTCCACGCCGTCCGATCCCACACGGGCGATCGAGAACGGTCTCGGCCTGATCGCCGCCGATCTGGCCCGGCCGATCGAGGAAATCATCGCCAACTGCGACCTCTGCATCAACGGCACCACCGTCGGCCTCAACGCGCTCATCACGCATCGCGGCGGCAAGACGGGGCTGATCTGCACCGCGGGCCACGAGGATTCCATCGAGATCCGTAACGGGCATAAGGAAGACGGCTTCCGATACGATCCGGAATATCCGGCAGCGACCATGCTCGTGCCGCGGTATCTCCGGCGCGGCGTGCGCGAGCGCATCCTCTCCGATGGCTCGGTGCGCACGCCGCTGCAGGAGGAAGACGTGCGCGACGCCTGCCGGCTCTTCCTGGAGGAGGACATCGAGACCGTCGCCATTTCCTTCGTCTGGTCGGTGCTTGATCCGCGGCATGAGGTGCGGGCGGCCGAGATCGTGCGCGAGATGATGCCGGATGCGATCCTGACCGTCGGCAGCGAGCTCTATCCTCAGGTCCGCGAATATACGCGCACCTCGACCGCCGTGACCAATGCCTATCTGGCGCCGGTCATGCGCCGCTATGTTTCCGCCGTGGACACCTATTTCCGCAAGCTCGGCGCCAAGCAGCCGGTGCGGTACTTCCAGTCGAACGGCGGGCTGGCGGTCGGCCAGGTCATGACCGACCGCTCCGTCTACGCGATCAATTCCGGCCCGGCATCGGCACCGCAGGCCGGGCTCTATGCCGGTGCGCCCTTCGACCAGAAGAACGTCATCACCGTCGACATGGGCGGCACGTCCTTCGACATCACGCTGACGCGCAACGGACAGACCAACCTCAACAAGAACATCGACTTCCTGCGTTATCGCATTGGCGTACCGATGATCCAGGTCGAGACGCTGGGGGCGGGGGGCGGCTCGATCGGCTGGATCGATCCACTCGGCCTGCTCCAGGTCGGCCCGCAATCGGCGGGCTCCGAACCCGGCCCCGCCTGCTACGGCCAGGGCGGCGTGGAGCCGACGACGTCGGATGCGAACCTCGTGCTCGGCTACCTCAATCCCGATGGCCTGCTTGGCGGAAAGCTGCCGCTCGATATCGAAAATGCGCGCACGGCCGTGGCAAGGGTCGCGGAGCCGCTCGGCATTTCCGTCGAGCAGGCGGCCTATGGCATGTTCGCGATCGTCAACAACAGCATGGTCAACGGCATCCGCCGCGTCTCGGTCGAGCGGGGCTATGATCCGCGGGATTTCGTGCTGGTGGGGGCAGGCGGCGCCACGGCTGCGCATATCACCGCGCTGGCGCGGGAGATGGGTATCGACACCATCATCCTGCCGAAACTCGCCTCGGGGCTCTGCGCCTTCGGCCAGATCATCTCCGACGTGAAATACAACTACATGGCGCCGGCGCCGGTGCGGCTCGATAATGCGGCCGTCTACGAACGTCTCGACTGCCTCTTTCGGGATATCGAGGCGAAGGGCGTCGCGCATCTGGAGGCCGATGGCTTTGCACCTGCGGCGATCGATATCAAGCGCTCGATCGACATGCGTTATGTCGGTCAGGTGCATGAATGCACGGTGGATATCGGCACCTTCGCCATCGACGAAAGCACGATCGACCAAGTGAAGGATGCTTTCCACGCCCGACACGAGGAACTTTACACCTATGCCGAACGCCATAGTGCCGTCGAAGTGGTCAATCTCGAATCAACCATCTACGGCCGCATTGAGAAAGTCCGCCCGCCAAAATTCGCCGAGGGCGGCGGCGCGGAACAGGCGCTGAAGGGGTTTCGCGAGGCGATCTTCGACCCGTCCGGCAAGGCCACATCCACGCCGATCTACGACGGCGGAAAGCTCGGGGCGGGTGTCCGCATCCATGGCCCTGCCATCATCGAGGAGGTGACGACGACCATCGTTATCGAGCCCGGCTGGACGAGCGCGCTGCATGAAAGCGGCAGCTATCTGCTGACCAGAGAAAACTGAGATTCATCCCGGTCGATCGGAAGCCGTCGACCGGACCTGATCAGCTAAGGGGGTGCAATGGCAGGGTCGCCACTCTTCGCAAAACGTGAACCCGGAAGAGAGGGCGCCGGTGGCGGCGCCCCGCTTGGTGGCCGATCAGTCGGGCATTGGTGTCAGATAGGCGGCCGTGACGCTGGGGCCAGGTATGATCGCGACGATCTTCATCTGAGCGATGGTGCGATTGAGCGAGGCCTCGATGTGGGTCTCCAGCATCGAGGCGGCCGCTTCCGTCGCGCCGCGCAGCAGAAGCTCCACGATCAGCCGCAGCTCCGTGATGATCGCCGGATCTCCCGGCAGGCCGAGACGACGCAGCAAACGATCGGTCGCGGTGACCGGAAGCAGGTTGTTGCGAACAAGGTCCTTCAACCGTTCGTTCGGTGCGGCCAGCACGCAGTGCTCGATGAACTCTGCCTGCATGATTTCGATACCCCGCAAGGATCCGGAGGAGCCATCCGCCTCTGCCACGAGCAGTCGCTGAAGCAGGACCTCCAGCCGGGTCTGGCTTACCGTCCGTGCGCCAAGCCGAATCGCGGGCGGCTCCAGGATTTTTCGCAGCACGAAGTGGTCTTTCACCATTTGCGCCGTGAGCGGGCCGGCAATCCAATGCGAACTTTGGTTCTTTCGGACCAGCCCGCGCTCGCGCAACCGGGTCAGGACATCCCGCACCACTGTGCGGCTGACATTGAAATGGTTGGCAAGTTCCATCTCGACGATGCGGTAGCGGCCGAAGACCACGCAACCGGCGACATCCGCCTCCACCTCGTTGTAGATCCGTTCCCAGGAGGACCGGCTCTGCAGCGCTTCGTCGGCATGGCGCGGCACGATCAGGCCCAGCGCCTTGATGTCGGTCCTGTTCGGTTCGATACCGGCGCCCGGTGGGCCGACGAGAAAACCGCGGCCCGCAAAGCGATGCACCAGTCCTTCTGCCTCGATCGTTTGCAGGGCTCTTTGCACGGGTGCACGCGAAATCTGCAGGATATCGGCGATGGGACCTTCAAGAAGCACGAGCCCCGGTGGCAGGACGCCAGCCTCAATATTGCTGCGCAGCACGTCTTCGGCGATCTCGTAGAGCTTCTGCGTGCCGGTGGCTGTCTGTTCGTCCTTCATGGTTCCATCGTCTCTGGCAGAGGTGGGAAGGCCGCACTCTGACGCATTCTCCACGGGAATGAAAGCGACGTAGGAATGAGTATTGAATACAAAGTTTGAAATATTTTAGGCCATTCGTTGGCGCCCTACATTAGCCTCACGGCTTTGGTGGTTGCGGGTCGCCGCTCGGTAGAGTGCTGCTTTCGGCGAGAAGTGGCAGTTGCAGGCGAAATATGCGAGAGTACCGCCAAGTTTCGTAAAAAAAGAAAATGGGAAATCTTCCACTGTTGCGTAAATCGGCGCCGCATCATGGCGAAACGCCCGGTCGCAAAAATTCAATAAAAAGCCTATTGAATACAAAAGACATTCATGCCATGCTTTTTACACCAAGGCGCCAGGAAGAGTTGCCGCAGGTGGAACGAAACGAAATGCCAAGGAACATCGCTGCAGCCTTCGCCTGATCTCAGGGTGAGAGGGTAGCCTGCTGCGCCGGGATGCCATTGCATCCGGCGGGTGCGGAGCTATGCGCGGAGACGTTCCCGGCTTCAAACTGGCAGGAACAGACGTGTCATCCGTCCTCCAACTGAAAAATGTCCGGAAGTCGTTTGCAGGCGTGCCCGCGCTGGCAGGCATCGACGCCGCGCTTCCCAGGGATGCGTATATCTCACTGCTCGGGCCGAGCGGTTCGGGTAAGACGACTCTGCTGCGTGTCATAGCAGGCTTCGAACAGCCGGATGGCGGGGAGATTGTCTTCGCTGGGCGGCGCATCGACGGCGTGCCGCCCCATGAGCGCGGCATCGGCTTCGTCTTCCAGAATTTTGCGCTTTTCCCGCATCTGAGCGTTGCGCAGAACATCGCATTCGGGCTTGAGAACAGGGCGATCGACGCCATAGTTGACCAGAGGGTTGTTGCGGCCAAAGTGCGCGACATGATTGCGCTGGTCGGCCTTTCCGGTCTGGAGGACCGCGCGGTCACGCAGATTTCCGGCGGTCAGAAGCAGCGAGTGGCCCTCGCGCGCACTCTGGTGACGGAGCCGAGCATGGTGCTTCTCGATGAGCCGCTCGGCGCACTGGATGCCAACTTACGCACGCGTATGCGCAGCGAACTTCGGACGATCCGCGAACGCTGTGGCGTGACCTTTCTGCACGTGACGGGCAGCGAAACCGAGGCGCTTGCCATGGGCGATACGGTGCTCGTGCTCGATAGCGGGCGTATCGCCCAGTCCGCCGATGCCGGTACACTCTACAGCCAGCCCGCGTCTGCGGACGTGGCACGCTTCCTCAACTGCTACAACATTTTTCCCGGCGATGTTGCGGAGGAGGGGTTTGAAAGCCCCGTCGGCATGTTCGTACTCGGCGGCGCATGCCAGCCCTCCGGCAAGCCGGCCTATGCCATCCGCTATGACCGCGTTGCGATCCTTCCCGTAGACGCGGTGGCGGCTGGCGACGAAGTTCGCATCGAGGGCAGCTTCGTCGCCAGCGAATATTCCGGGGCCGCAATCAACTCCTTCTTCACGCTCGACGATGGCCGTGTCTTCGAGGTCGAGACGCATCTGAGCCACGCGGCGCCGGAAGCCTATGAGGAGCGCGGTCGCTACGCCCTCGTCTGGAAGCGGGAGGACGCCCTTGTCTTCGTCTGAACCCCGGCGTCCCGCACCCGTCCTTGCCCCATCGGAGAACGAGAGATGACGATGGCCGCCACCAGCCGTGATACGCCTGTCGAAACCACGCAAACGCCCACGCGCAAACAACCGGATCGCACATTCTGGCTGCTCGCTCCCGGCGTTCTTTGGATGCTGCTCTTCCTCGTCGCGCCGATCCTGATGATGGTCTACGTCTCGTTCTGGACGCAAACGACCTTCAAGATCGAGCCGACGCTGACGCTGAAGAGCTGGGTCACCTTTTTCTCCAGCGACACCTATCTCGGCGCGCTCTGGACGACGATCCGCATCTGGCTGATCGTGCTGGTCTCCACCGTTCTCGTCGGCTATCCGGCGGCGCTCTTTGTCGGGCTTTTCGTGAAGAACAAGACGCTCTCGACGGCGCTGCTGGTTCTCTGCGTCATTCCTTTCTGGACCTCCTTCCTCCTACGCGTGCTGGCCTGGCGGCCCATGCTAGGCAAGGAGGGAGCGATCAACATGATCCTCGCGTCTCTGGGCATCATCGACCAGCCGATCGAGGTGCTGCTGTTTTCCGAATTGTCGGTGATCATCGGTATGACGCAGATCTACTGCGTCTTCATGGTCGGCCCGATCGCCTTCATGCTGGGGCGCATCGATCCGTCGGTGATCGAGGCGGCGCAGGATCTCGGTGCCAGCTCCTGGCGAATCTTCCGCACCATCATCCTGCCGCTCTCCATGCCGGGTGTGGTGGTTGGCGCGATCTTCGTCTCCGTCATGGTGCTCGGCGAGTTCGCCACCTCCGCAGCGCTCTCTGGCCGCAAGGTCAATCTGCTCGGCAACATCATCGTCACCCAGGTCGGTTCGCTGAAATGGGCGTTCGCCGCTGTCGCCGGCGTCGTGCTCACCATCCTGATGGGCGCTGTCGTCGCTGCTCTGTTGCGGGTCGTCGATCTCAGGAAGGAGCTCTGATCATGAATGCTATCGGCACCAAGTTCGGCCTCGGCCTCTACACGACGCTCTTCATCGTCTTCCTCTATGGTCCGCTCGTCGTGCTTTCCATCCTCTCCTTCCAGACGGGACCGGAGGGCGGGCCGCAATTCCCGATCATCGAATGGTCGACCTACTGGTATAAACATCTTTTTGGCTTAACTCCGCCGTCACGCATTGCTCCGCTGCCGATCGAACAGGCGCTGGTGCGCTCGCTGGCGCTCGCCGTCATGACCATGATCGTCTCGACCGTGCTCGGCGTTACCGCCGCCCAGGCCTTCCGCAAAAAATTCCGCGGCTCGGGCATCGTCTTCTACCTCATCGTGCTTGGCATGATGGTGCCTGGCGTGCTGGTCGGCCTCGGCATGGCACTCGTTGCCAATACACTCGGCATCGACCGGCATTGGTGGGGCACAGCCTTCGTGCTGCACGTTGTCTACACTTTTCCCTTCGCCTTCCTGGTGATGCTCGCGATCTTTAACCGCTTCGATCCAAGCGTCGAGGAAGCCGCCTGGTCGCTCGGCGTCACTCCGGCGCGCACCTTCCGCAAGATCACCTTTCCGCTGATCTTTCCCGGTGTGCTCTCGGCCATGCTGTTTGCCTTCACGCTCTCCTATGACGAATTTTCGCGCACGCTGTTTGCCTCGGGCCGTGATCTGACACTGCCGCTAGCGATCTACGGTACCTTTTCCGTGGAGGTGCATCCCAACGTCTTTGCCTTCGGCGTGCTTACGACGATCTTCTCCTTCGCGCTGCTCGGCACCTACGCGTTTCTGATGGCGCTCTCGGTTCGCCGCGCCAAGCGCCTCGCGATACAGGAGGAGGCGTGATGGCGGCTCGCTCTGCAATCGTCACCGGCGCCGGTTCCGGCATCGGGTGCGCCATCGCCATCAAATTCGCTGCCATCGGCTATGCCGTGACGGTCAACGACCTTTCTCTCGAGCGTGCCGAAGCCGTAGCCCTTGGAATCCGGACAACGGGTGGAACCGCTGTGGCTGTCGCGGGCGACGTTTCCCGCGAAGCCGATGTCGCTGCCATCTACGCCGCCGCCGTCGCGGTACACGGGGAGGCCTCGCTGCTCGTCAACAATGCCGGAATCGCCCATCAGGCTTTGTTCGAGAACCTGACGGTGGAGGATTTCGACCGGATGTTCGCCGTCCATGTGCGCGGTACCTTCCTGATGACCAAGGCCGTGCTGCCGGCCATGCTTTCCGCAGGCGAAGGCGTGATCATCAACATCGCCTCACAGCTCGGCCAGATCGGTGGCGTCGAACTCGTGCATTATTCCGCCGCCAAGGCGGCGATCATCGGCATGACCAAGGCGCTTGCCCGCGAGGTTTCGGCCCGCGGCGTGCGCGTCAATGCCGTCGCACCCGGCCCGATCAACACGCCATTGGTCATGGAGCTTTCCGAGGACTGGCGCGCTGCCAAGCGCGCGGGCCTTCCACTTGGCCGATTCGGCGAGCCGGAAGAGGTGGCCGAGACGGTCGCATTCCTCGCGTCGCCCGGCGCCAGCCTCTTCGTTGGCCAGACGCTTGGACCCAATTCCGGCGATGTGATGCTTTGAACATGGAGCAACCCGTGACCGCAGAGAAAAAACGGATCGTTATCGTTACAGGTGCCGGCATCGGCATCGGTCGGGCAATGGTGAAGGCGTTCGGAGCGCTGGGCGACCACGTCGTCGTCACCGACGTCCTCGAAAGAGAGGGCCGCGAAACGGCCGAGGCTATCATCGCGGCAGGCGGCTCAGCGGAGTTCCGCTTCTACGATGTGCGGTCGACGGAGGAGACCGACCGGCTCGTCGCCCATGTCGAGGAACGCCATGGGCGGATCGACGTGGTCGTCGCCAATGCCGGCATCGCGCACCGCGTGCCGCTGGCAACCCTCACCGACGAGAAGTGGGACCTTACCTTCGACATAGACCTCAAGGGCATCTTCCGCCTCGTGCGTGCGGTCGCTCCTGGCATGCGTGCCCGCCGTTCAGGCGCTGTCATCGCACTCTCATCGATTATGGGCGTCGCCTATGGATGGGATGAGCATGTTCACTATTCCGCCGCCAAATCCGGCGTGGTGGGTCTTGTGCGCGGCCTTGCAGTGGAGATGGCGCGCGACGGCGTCAGGGTGAACGGCATCGCGCCGGGCTACATCCGCACCGCACAGCTTCTCTCCGAAGAAAACTCCCTCGGGCCGGCGGGTGCGGAGAAGGCTGCCGAATTCATTCCGATGGGACGGCTCGGGACGCCGGAGGACATTGCCGATGTCGCCACGTTCCTCGCCTCCGACAGCGCGAGATACGTGACCGGCCAGGTGCTGGTCGTGGATGGCGGCCTGCTCGTGGGCCGGTACTGAAACGTCCCGCCGTAATGGGGCGAAAACAAGGGGTCGCGGAGCGGCTCCGGGGAACGATAAACAAACTGGAGAAGAGATATGATCAAGTCGGAAATCAATCGCCGCTCGCTCCTGAAGCGCTCGGCCGGCGTGATGGCGCTGGCGATCGGCGGTGGCGCGCCATTCCTGTCGTCGCGGATGGCCTTCGCACAGGCGGCGGACCTCGCCGGACAACAGTTGCGCACCATTGGCCTCTCGGTCACGGTGCAGGAACGCATCCTCGACGAATTCAAGAAAGTGTCCGGAGTCGGCA
Source organism: Sinorhizobium sp. RAC02 (assembly GCF_001713395.1). Classification (NCBI taxonomy): domain Bacteria; kingdom Pseudomonadati; phylum Pseudomonadota; class Alphaproteobacteria; order Hyphomicrobiales; family Rhizobiaceae; genus Sinorhizobium; species Sinorhizobium sp. RAC02. The sequence continues at coordinate 786,448 of NZ_CP016452.1, forward strand.
CCACCTCGGGCACTGCCGCGACCTTTCCGGACGCGCAGACCAAGATCCTCTCCGGCTCGAAGGATTATGACTGCTGGGAGATCATCGCCGAGCGCCTGCCCTCCATCGTCATGACCGACAACGTCGAGACGATCCCAGCCGCTTCTCTCAAGAACTGGGCAAACATCCGCGACACGTTCACCACCGCAAGCGAGAAATGGGACCGGGCTTCGCAGATCGTCGGCCAGATTTGGGCGGACGAGGCTCAGACCGTGCTGAACATGGTGCCCGCCGTCTACAACTACGATTCCATCGGCTATAATCCGGATGTGCTCTCCGACGAGGAGGCCAACACCTGGACGGCGATCTTCGATGCGAAGTGGAAGGGCAAGTCCGGTCTCAATACCGATCCGCTGATCGCCTTCGGCCAGGCCATCATGGCGATGAACACGCTCGGCCTTTCCGACGTAAAGAATCCCGGCAACCCCACCGTTGCCGAAATCGACGAGGCCGCCGCCTTCCTCGTCTCCAAGAAGAAGGAAGGTCAGTTCCGTGCGCTCTGGGGCGATTTCGGCGAACTGGTCAACCTCATGGCTTCCGGCGAAATGGTCGTCTGCGACGCCTGGCAGCCCGCCGTCATGGCCGTCAAGGCGCAGGGAAAACCCTGCAAATATGCCGTGCCAAAGGAAGGTTATCGCGGCTGGGCAATCGGCCCCTCCATGATCGCCGGCACGGCGAACCGGGACGCCGTCATCGCCTATGCTGACTACTGGCTCTCGGGCGAGCCGGGCATCACCGTTTCCGAGCAGGGTTACTATTCGCCCTCCACCAAAATCAAGGATGTGATGGCGCCGGAGAAATATGCCTTCTGGTACGAGGGCAAGCCCTGGGTCGGTGCCGAGGAGCGTGGCATTAAGGAAGGCGACCTGCGCGACGGTGGCTCGCTCGAAGAGCGCGCCAAGAACGTCGCCTACTGGCACCAGTGGCCGGAAGAATACGATCACCTCATCCAGAAGTGGGACGAGTTTCTCAACGCATGATCCTAAGACTGCGGACCGGGGCTCGATGCCCCGGTCCCGACCGATCCTCCGGGAGACGCCCCCATGATATTCGATCTGGAACTCAACACTGTCGGCAAGGTTTATGACAACGGCACGCCGGCGGTCATCGACTTCAACCTGTCGGTCGCCAAGGGTGAGTTCATCGCCTTCCTTGGCCCGTCAGGCTGCGGCAAGACGACGACGCTTCGCATGATAGCCGGCTTCGAGAGCATTTCCTCGGGCGACATGCTGATCCGCGGCGAACGCATGAACGATGTGCCGCCGCAACGCCGCCCGACCTCAACGATCTTCCAGAACTACGCGCTCTTCCCGCACATGTCCGTGCGTCGCAACATCGGCTACGGGTTGGAAGTGAAGGGAATAGCCAGGGCTGAACGCGACGCGAAGGTGGATCGCATCCTCGCAACACTAGGCCTGGAGGATATCGCGGAACGCAAGCCGGACAGGCTTTCAGGCGGCCAGCGCCAGCGCATCGCGCTTGCGCGCGGCCTCGTCGTGGAACCGGACATCCTGCTACTCGATGAGCCGCTCGGCGCTCTCGACGCCAATCTGCGCAAGGCGATCCAGAACGAGCTGAAGCTGTTGCAGAAGCGCCTCGGCGTTACCTTCATCTTCGTCACGCATGCCCAGTCGGAGGCGCTGGCGCTTTCCGACCGCATCGTGGTGATGAACCAGGGCCGCGTGGAGCAGGTAAGCCCGCCGCACCAGCTCTATACGCGGCCCAACACGCCCTTCGTGGCGCAGTTTATAGGCCGCAACACCGTGCTCTCGGGCGAGGTTGCCGGCAACGATGGCGCCGACATCGTGGTGGCGACGGGGATCGGCACGCTTGCCGGTCGCGCCAACGGCACGCTTGCCGGCAACAGCCGCGTCAACCTCGTCATTCCGGCCGAAGCCATCGAGGTGCACGCGGTGGCACGGCGCGAAGCGCTCGCCGCAGCCGGCACACGCAACCTCGTCGATGCCTGCATCGAGCGTTCCGAGGTAGTGGGGCATATCGCCCACCTGACGGCGCGCCTCGGCGACGGGCGCTCCGTTTCTCTGGAAGCCCATGTCGACAAGTACCGTCCGGGCGATTTTCCGGCCGGAAGCAACGTGTTCCTGAGCTGGAACCCCGCCGAGGCGACGGTCATTCCCGCTCACTGACAATCCTAGAAGACCCAAGGAAACCAAAGGAGAGACACCCAATGGCGAAAGAGATATTGTGTAGTTTCGGCGTCGATGTCGATGCCGTGGCCGGATGGATCGGCTCTTATGGCGGCGAGGACTCGCCCGACGACATTTCGCGCGGCATCTTTGCCGGAGAGGTCGGCAGCCTGCGGCTCTTGAAGCTGTTCGAACGCTTCGGGATCAAGACGACGTGGTTCATCCCGGGCCATTCGATCGAGACCTTCCCCGAGCAGATGCAGGCCGTGGCCGATGCCGGGCACGAGATCGGCATCCATGGTTATACCCACGAAAACCCGATCGCAATGACGCGCGAGCAGGAGACGGAAGTGCTCGACAAGAGCATCGAACTCGTCACCAAACTGTCCGGCAAGCGGCCGACCGGCTATGTCGCGCCGTGGTGGGAGTTTTCCAACGTCACCAACGAACTGCTGCTGGAACGCGGCATCAAGTACGATCACTCGCTGATGCACAACGACTTCACACCTTACTATGTGCGTGTCGGCGACAGCTGGACCAAGATCGACTATTCGCGCAAGCCCTCCGACTGGATGATCCCGTTGAAGAGGGGCAAGGAAACCGACCTGATCGAAATCCCGGCCTCATGGTATCTCGACGACCTGCCGCCGATGATGTTCATGAAGAAGGCGCCGAACAGCCACGGCTTCGTCAACCCGCGCGATATCGAGCAGATGTGGCGTGACCAGTTCGACTGGGTCTATCGCGAGATGGACTATGCCGTCTTCCCGCTCACCATCCATCCGGATGTGGCCGGTCGCCCGCAGGTGCTGATGATGCTCGAACGCCTCTATGCGCATATGATCAAGCATCCTGGCGTGAAATTCGTGACGATGAACGAGATGGCAGACGACTTCGCCAAGCGCGCGCCGCGCAAGGCGTAAGGGCAGGAGGGAGCGGGTTTTGCCCGCTCCCTCGAACGATTGGAAAGGGAGTGCCATGTGTTCGCTTTGCGGTGTGCTCGGTGGAAACGAGCACTGGACGGATGCCGTTGCACGGCCCGGCGTCTTCACACGTAATGTCGAGCGGCTCGACCGGCGCCGTGAGCGGGCGCGGCGGGTGACGGTCGCCAACCGCACACTCGCGGCCTTCGGCATGAGCCTGTCCGATTGGCAGGGCTCGTCCTTCGTTCTTTCCACGCAGACCGGCAAGAGCGAGGTGATCGAGGATCTCGGTCATCTGTGGCCGGCGGCCGAACGGCTTTCGGGTCGTCTGTGTGACCCACTCGATCCGCTCCTCATTGCGCGTATGGAGGGCAGGGATGGTTGATGCACCGGTCTTCACGCCCGTCCACCTGCTGACCGGCTTTCTCGGCTCCGGCAAGACGACACTGCTGAAACGGCTGCTTGCCGATCCGGCACTTGCCGACACCGCCGTGCTGATCAACGAGTTCGGCGAGGTCGGCCTCGACCACCACCTCGTCGAACGCATCGATGACACGGTGGTGTTGCTGCAATCCGGCTGCGTCTGCTGCACCGTGCGCGGCGAGCTTGCCGATTCCCTACGCGAACTGCACTCGAAGCGTGAACGCGGTCTCGTGCCGCCGTTCACGCGCGTGGTGATCGAGAGCACCGGACTTGCCGATCCCTTTCCGGTTCTCTCGACCCTCAAGTCCGATCCGGTACTGCGCCACCATTTCCGGGCGGGCAGCGTGGTGGCGACGGTCGATGCCGTCAACGGCCTTGCCCAGCTCGCCACCTATGTCGAATCCAATCGCCAGGCGGCCATCGCCGACCGGATCGTCATCACCAAGGCGGATCTTTGCGAGGGCGCGACCGTCTCCGCGGCGCTTGTCGAGCGACTGGCACAGCTCAACCCGGATGCGATCCGCCATATCGCGACAACGGACGGCCCCGACGCCGAAACGTTGCTCGGTGCCGGAGAGGCACAGCGCGCGGCACAACTGCAATCGGCGAGCGGCTTCTACTGCGATGCCGCTGCGACGCTGCTGACGGCAGACGGCACGACGCATCAGACGGCAATCTCTTCTTTCGTGATCGCCGTCGACGAGTCGATCGACTGGACCGGTTTCGGGGTGTGGCTCACCATGCTCCTCAACCGCCACGGCGAACGGGTGCTGCGGGTGAAGGGCATTCTCGACATTGCAGGCGAGGAGCGACCCGTGGCCATTCACGGCGTGCAGCATCTCGTCCATCCACCGGTGCATCTGGACGCCTGGCCCACGACGGAACGCGTGTCGCGGATCGTCTTTATTGTTGACGGTCTCGACGCGAACCTGTTGAAACGGTCATTCAGCGCCTTCTCGCTTGCCGGGAAGGCAGCTGGCAATCCGCAGCCAGAGGCGGCAGCGCAGGCCCGTAACGCCCAGAGCACTTGATGAACAAACATTCCCCGAAACCGGAACCTGCAGCACCGGCCATCCACACGGCTGGCCGGCCGAAATTGCGCGTGCTCGGCACCGCAATCTCCCTGCTGGAAGAGTTGCGGGTAAAGGCTGAGACCGATCTCGGTATTGATGTCAGTTTCGACAACAATGATTTCATCGTCACCCAGCACAAGGCCGCGCAGGAGCCGGACAGCTACGACATCTACGACCAGTGTTTCCACAACCTGGACATCGTCTGGTACTGGCGCGCGATTCAGCCGATCGAGATTTCCCGCATCGCGCTGTGGGACGAGATCAACGACCTGACGAAGATCGGCCAGATCAGTCCGAGCGCCCGCATGGGACAGGGCGACGTGCCGGCCCGCAAGCTCTACGTCCAGCCGAGCCTTGCCCTTGGCGATACGCCGACCGGACGGATTTCGATGCTGCCGACGACGCATAATTTCGACAGTTTCGCCTATCGCAGCGATGCCGTCGAGCACCTGCCATCGATGAACAGCTGGGCAGCCCTTTTCGACGAGCGCTGGAGCGGCCGCGCTGCCCTCGTCGACGAGCCGGCGATCGGCATCTTCGATGCGGCGCTCGCTGCGCAGGCGTCTGGCCTTATGACCTTCGGCAATATCGGCAACATGACCGTCGCCGAAATCGACCAGCTGGTGGACATTCTGGAGGCTAGGCGCAAGGTGGGCTTCTTCCGCGGCTTCTGGCGCACGGCGGAAGACGCCGCCGCGCTGATGATCGACGGCGAGACCGACATCCAGAGCATGTGGTCGACGGGCATCGGCATCCTTAACGGCCGCGGCTTCCCCGTCGAACAGGCGGCGCCTGCTGAAGGCTATCGCGCCTGGCACGGCGGTCTCTGCCTCTCCAGGCATCTCAGCGGCCGCATGCTCGACGTCGCCTACGAGTACCTCAACTGGTGGATTTCCGGCTGGCCCGGCGCGGTGGTCGCGCGGCAGGGTTATTACATCTCGACGCCTGAACGCTCGCGCCGCTACATGACGGCCGCTGAATGGGATTACTGGTATGAGGGTCTTCCGGCGCGCGAAGACCTTGCCGGCCCCGACGGTGCCATCCGCGTCAAGCGTGGTTCCGTGCGCAGCGGTGGCTCCTATTGGCAGCGCGCCAACGGTATCGCGGTGTGGAACACCACCATGGATGAACACAACTACCTCGTTCGCCGCTGGATGCAGCTTGTCGGGCGTGCAGAGAAGGACATTTGACGATGTCGAGACGACCCCGGTCGGTCGCCCAGCTTTCCGTTCTCCTCCAGTCCGGCACGCTGGATCCCGTGGAGCTTGCGGAAGAGACGCTGAAGGCGATCGAAGGCAATACGGACACCGCGATCTTTACCTATCTGTTGAAGGACCGGGCGAAAGCCGAGGCGGAAGCCTCCCGCCGGCGCATTCGCAAAGGCCGTTCGCTCGGCGTGCTCGATGGCGTGCCGATTGCCTGGAAAGACCTTTTCGATATCGAGGGCCTGCCGACGACGGCCGGCTCCCGCGTGTTTGCCAGCAATGAGCCGGCGCACACGGACGCTGCCGTGGTGCGGGCGCTTGCGGGTGCGGGCATGGTCAACGTCGGGCGCGTGAACATGAGCGAATTCGCCTTTTCCGGCCTCGGCATCAACCCGCATTACGGCACGCCGCGCAATCCGGCCTCGCCCGCCGGCGAGCATCGTATTCCCGGCGGCTCGTCGTCCGGTTCCGGGGTTGCTGTGGCCACGGGCCTTGTGCCTGTTTCCATCGGCACGGATACCGGTGGCTCCGTGCGCATCCCCGCAACCTTCAACGGTACCGTCGGCTACAAGGCGACCCGGGGCCGATATGCCATGGACGGCGTGTTCCCGCTCTCGAAGAGCCTCGATTCTCTGGGGTCGCTGTGCCACACCGTGCAGGATGCGATCTGGATTGACGCCGCCATGCGCGGCCTGCCGGCAGCCGACGCACTCCCGCGCCCCAGCCCAACCGATCTTTCGTTCGTCATTCCGGAGACCGTGTTCTTCGATGACGCCGAACCGGAGGTCGTTGCGGCGTTCGAGGCCGCGGTCGAGCGGCTGGAAAGGGCTGGCGCCGATATCAGGCGCATGGCTTTCCCGGAATTCACCGCGATCTTCGATCTCATGGCAAAACATGGCGCACTCGTCACGGCCGAAGCCTTCGTCCTGCACCGCGAGCGCCTCAAGGGACCGGCCGCTGCCGGCATGGACCCTCGCGTCGTCAAGCGGGCGGCCCTGGGCGCAAAGATCTCGCTGGCCGACTATATAGAGACGCTGAACGCGCGAGAAAGACTGATCGCGTCCTTCGAGACGCGGCTTGGCCGGGATAGCGTCCTGATCAGCCCAACGCTGCCCCATGTCGCCCCGCCGCTCCAGCCGCTCGTGGATGACGAGGACCTGTTCTTTCGGGTGAACGCGAAGACACTCCGCAATCCCCTTATCGGCAATTTCCTGGATTGGTGCGGCGTGTCGCTCCCCTGCTGCGTCGGCGCCGGCGGCATGCCCGCCGGGCTTCTGGTCTCGGCGCCGAGGGGAAGCGATACGCGCCTCCTGGCTATCGCCTCGGCAGTGGAAAGCCTGTTGGGCTAGTCCGTCCCTGGCATCTGCGCACTACGAGACCTGCAAGCGGTGTTCCTGCGTCATGCGGTCGATGATCATCTCCGCAATCGGGATCGCTGATGTCGCGGCAGGTGAGGGGGCGTTGCAGACGTGCAGCATGCGGTCCGTCTGCGCGAAGAGGAAATCGTGGATGAGTGCGCCATCTTTGCCCACGGCCTGCGCGCGAATGCCCGCCTCGTGCGGCAACAGGTCGGCGAGCTCGAGGCTCGGGCAGTATTTCCGGCACTCCTCCAGATAGCCTCGCTTCCAGAGAGAGTTTTTGAGCTCCGTCACGGCTGATCCGCGGTGGGCGAACACGGTTTTCCAGAAGCCGGGAAACAGCGCGTAGTCTGCCATATCGGCGAAATTGACGGAAAGGCGTGGGTAGCCCTCGCGGGCAAAACCGATCACGGCATTCGGCCCGACGGTCACGCTGCCGTCGATCATCCGTGTCAGATGCACGCCGAGGAAGGGTAGGGTGGGATCCGGAATAGGGTAGATCAGGTGGCGGACGATGTCGTTCTTCGCTGCCGGAAGGCGATAGTACTCGCCACGGAAGGGAACGATGCGATGCTCGATCGCAAGTCCGGCAATCACAGCCAGCCGGTCCGACTGAAGGCCGCCGCAGATCACCAGCCTTTTCGCCTGCCAGCTTTCGCCAGCCGCTGCGATATCGACGGAATCGATGGCTTCGCGAATGCCGGTGATGCGCGTCGAGAGGCGGACTTCGCCACCGAGCGCCTTGATGCGTCGCCCCATGGCCTGGCAGATTTCGGCATAACTAACGATGCCGGTCGATGGCACGAAAAGCGCGCCGAGACCGCGGATGTTCGGTTCCCGTTCCTTCAATTCGCCTTCGCTGACGCGTTGAACCTCGATCGTGTTCTCTCGAGAACGTTCGTAGAGGGCCTCCATGCGCGACACTTCGAGCGCTGAGGTCGCGACGAGCAGCTTGCCGCATACCTCGAAACGGATACCGTTTTCCGCGCAGAAGGTCTTGGTGGCATCCGCGCCCTTGCGGCATAACTCGGCCTTCAGGCTACCCGGTGGATAGTAGATGCCGGCGTGGATGACGCCGCTGTTGTGACCGGTCTGGTGCTTGCCGAGTGCATCCTCTTTTTCGATAAGGATCAGGCTGCTACCGGGATATGTCTCAAGCAGCCGCATGGCGGTCGCCAGGCCGACGATGCCTCCGCCGATGACGCAATAGTCGAAAATCATCTGTCCTGCCCTTGTCTGCCGGATTATGCGTGCGCGGACTGGCGGCCGCTGTAACCGAAATAAGCCTCTTCCAGCGCATGCCCATCGGCAAGTTCGCTTGCCGATCCCTCCAGAGCGACGTGGCCGTTGCGAAGCACGTAGATACGGGACGCGAGGTCGAGAATACGGGCGGTGGACTGTTCGACGACGAGCAGGGTCAGTCCGCCGGCATTGAGCTGGCGGATGCTTTCGTAAACCTGGTCGATCACCAGCGGCGCAAGGCCGAGCGACGGTTCGTCGATCATCATCAGCGACGGGCGTTGCAGGATGGCGCGGGCGATGGCGAGCTGCTGCTGTTCGCCGCCGGAAAGGTGGCCGGCAACGCCGCGATAGCGACTTCTCAGGATCGGAAAAATCTCCAGCACTCGTTCCAGATCGGCAGCCGCTTCGGCCTTGTCCTTGCGGATCATGCCGCCGAGCAGCAAATTTTCCTGAACCGTCAGCGTGCGAAAAATACTGCGACCTTCCGGCACCAGGGCCAAACCTTTCCGGCAGAGCTTTTCCGGCGCCTGACCGGCGATCGGCTCGCCATTGAAGGCGAGTGTGCCTGCGGTGGGCGCCATCAGCCCGGAAATCGTCTTCAGGAGCGTGGATTTGCCGGCGCCGTTCGGCCCGACGACGAAGACGATCTCGCCTTTCCTTACCTCGAGGTCGATCGATTTCAAGGCAGCAAGCCGGCCATAGCCGGCAGTGAGGCCGCGTACTTCAAGCATGTCGTTCCCCTTTAGCGCGGCTGATACCACCGATCGAAATCGGAAAGGCTCGCCGTTTTTTGCCGTTGACAAAAAAAATCTAACCCGCATTCTGTCTTCTGTCCACAGAGGACTATGTGCAAATAATTATGGCGGTGCATCGTTCATCGCCAAGGGGAACGACGATGAGATCTGTTGCTGTGGCCGCCTCGGCCGCAATTGCCCTTCTGTTGCCTGTGACCAGCGTGCGTGCCGAAGAGCCGATCAAGATCGGCTTTGCCATCGCGGAATCCGGCTGGCTCTCGAACTACGACAGCGCGCCCTTCAAGGCGGCCGTCATGAAGATCGAGGAAATCAACAAGGCTGGCGGCCTGCTGGGGCGCCAGATCGAATATTCCGTCATGGACACCAAGACGGAGCAGGCGCGTGCCGCATCCGTCGGCGCGCAGCTCGTTGATGGTGGCGTCGACATGCTGGTCGTATCCTGCGACTACGATTTCGGTGCGCCAGCGGCTCTAGCCGCCAAGCAGGCGGGGAAAATAGCCTTCAGCCTTTGCGCGGCGGATCCGAAGATGGGCGTTCAGGGCGTTGGTCCGCTGACCTTCACCGCCAACAGCGCGGCACAATCGGAAGGCATCGCGATTGCCGAATATGCTCAGAAGAAGATGAACCTGAAGTCGGTCTACGTGCTCGAAGACCTGACGATCGAATACAACAAGTCGGCCTGCGCCGGGTTCCGTGCGGCTTGGGCCGCGGGTGGTGGCGAGGAAACGATCCTCGGCAACGACACGTTCAAGAACGACGACCCGTCGATCGCCTCGCAGATCACCCGCCTCAAGGGGCTCGCAACGCAACCGGAAGCGGTTTTCGTCTGCTCGTTCACGCCGGGCGGGGCTTCCGCCGTGCGCCAGTTGCGCGCCGCTGGCATCGACCTTCCGATCCTCGCCAACACGGCGATGGTCGACAATTACTGGCTGAACGCCGTGCCGGGCCTGAAAGACTTCTACCTGCCCGCCTTCATGTCGCTTTACGGCGATGATCCGCGCCCGGAAATGAACAAATTCCTCGAAAGCCACAAGGCGCGTTACGGCGAGCCGCCGGTCTCTTCCTACTCGGTTCTCGGCTATAGCCTCATCGAGCAGTGGGCCTATGCCGTCGATCAAGCGAAGACGACGGAATCCGAAGCGGTGGTTGGCGTCATGAACACCTTCAAGGACCAGCCGTTCACCGCCGGCCCGACGTCGTTTACCGATCAGCTGCATATCCAGGTCGACCGTCCCTGGCTTATCATGAAGGTCGAGAACGACTCCTTCCGTGCTGTCGAGGTCTACCGGAACTCGTTCAAGCCGGACATGAAGCTCCTGTTCCGCGTCGGGCAGTAACCGGCAGCGATCCGCCGGCCGCATGGCGGTGCGGCTGGCGGAACCAATCTCCTGAAAAATTTACCGTCGAGCTTACGAATAGGTCTCGTCCGATATGTCACGTCCATTGAAAAGATCGGCTCCGAAGGAGCGGCTTGAAGCCCGCGGTGTTGCCGTCGCCTTTGGCGGTATCCGGGCGCTCAGCGGTGTCGACCTCGAACTCCGGCGCGGCGAAGTTCTCGGCCTTATCGGTCCGAACGGCGCCGGCAAGACGACCATGGTCAATGTGCTGAGCGGCTTCCAGCGACCGACCAGCGGCAGCATCCAGCTTGACGGCGTCGATGTTTCGAAACTGACGGCCCGCAAGATCGCCCAGGCCGGTGTCGGTCGCAGTTTCCAGGCGGCGCGCCTCTTCCGGGCGATGACGATGGAGCAGAACCTCTCCGTCGCGGCCATCGGCAGCGGGCTTTCGCTGAGGGCCGCCCGGGAGCGGGCGCTTGATATCCTTGACTGGATGGGCCTAGCCAAAAAGGCCGATCACCGCTGCGACAGCCTTTCCTATGGCGATGAGCGGCGCGTCAGCATTGCCCGGGCGCTTGCCTTGCAGCCGTCCTTCGCGCTGCTCGATGAGCCCGCCTCCGGCATGAACGATGCTGAATGTGAGGCACTGATGGAAATCATCGCCGAGCTGCCGGCCCGCTTCGGCTGCGGCGTACTGCTGATCGAACACAATATGAAGGTGATCATGGGGGTGTGCCAACGCATCCATGTGCTCGATGGCGGGCAGAGCCTCGCCGAGGGCTCACCACAGGATATCCAGATGAATCCCGCCGTCCGCCGCGCCTATCTGGGCGAAAAGGCGGGCGACAGCACCCTCGCGATCTAGGACCGACGCCATGGCCAACATCGTTCAAGTTCTCGTCGATGCGATTGCGCTGGGCAGCCTTTATGCTCTTGTCGCACTGGCGATCGGCCTCGTCTTCGGCGTCATGCGGCTCGTCAATTTCGCGCAGGCCGACTACATCACCATTGGCGCCTATGCGCTGGTGGTGCCGACCGCGAGTGTCACGCCACCGCTGTTGCTCGGTGCGTTGCCGTCTGCGTTGATGATCGGTGGCGTGCTCGTCGTCGTGATGGCTCTGGCGCTTCTGACCGAGCGTGTTGCGTTCCGGCCGTTGCGCAATTCCAACCCGTCGACCCTGCTCATCTCCTCCTTCGCCGTCAGCTATTTCCTGCAGAACCTCGTCATGCTCGTCCATACCGGCCGGCCGAAATCGGTCGGCATCGGACAGGGCCTTGCCAATGCGGTGGAGATCGGCGGCGTGCGTGTTCCCGGCATTCAGCTCCTGACCATGGTCGTCACTGCCGGACTGCTCGTTGCGCTCGTGCTCTTCCTCAAGAAGACGCCGCTCGGCATCCAGATGCGGGCGGCGGCGGAAAACTTCCAGATGGCCCGCCTGCTCGGCATGCCGGCAAATCGGGTGATCGCGCTCGCCTTCGCCATCTCCGGCCTGCTCGGCGGTGCGGTCTCGCTGCTCTTGACGATCCAGACAGGCACGCTCGATCTGCGCATGGGCCTGATGCCTGTCGTCTACGCTTTCTTCGCCACCGTCATCGGCGGCATGGGCTCGCTGCCGGGCGCTGCACTCGGCGGGTTCCTCGTCGGTGTCGTAAGCGTGCTCCTGCAAACCTACCTGCCGGCCGATCTGCGCCCCTTCCGCGACGCCGGCGTGTTCATGATGGTCATCCTGATCCTCCTCGTGCGCCCGCAGGGCCTGATCGTCACCAGCGCCGCGAAGGAGCGCGTATAATGAAGAGCGATACCATGTCCTTCGCAACGATCGGCCGTTTCTGGTTTCCGGTGCTGGCGCTGATTGTGCCGCTTGCGCTCATCGTCATGGTGACGGGCGAGTTCGGCGGCCTGTCCATCCAGCGCACCGTCATTGAAATGCTGATCAGCATCGTCATCGTCGTCGGGCTTTACGTCTTTGTTGGTAACTCCGGCATCATTTCCTTCGGCCACGCAACTTTCATGGCGATTGCCGCTTACGCCTCGGCTTGGCAGACCTGCTGCGAGATGCTGAAGCCGATCACCATGTCCGGCCTGCCGCCCTTCCTGCGCGACCAGAGCATCCCGCTGCTGCCGTCGGCCGTGGTCTCGGTGCTGCTCGCGGGTGCCGCCGCTTTCTTCACTGGCCTCGTCATCATGCGGCTCACCGGTCTGGCGGCCTCGATTTCCACGCTTGCTGTGCTGTTCATCCTGAACGTCGTCTATTCCAACTGGGATAGTGTCACGATGGGCTCCGCCTCGATCGTCGGCCTGCCGACCTATGTGACGGCCTGGCTGGCGCTCGGCTGCGCCGTCGTCGCCATCGTCGTCGCCTATCTCTACCAGGTCTCCGCCTTCGGCCTGGCGATCCGGGCGACGCGCGAAGACGAGGTGGCGGCCGCCGCGTCGGGCATCTCGCTCTATTGGTCGCGGCTCATCGCCTTCACGCTCTCGGGCTTTATGGTTGGTCTCGGCGGCGTCCTCCAGGCGCACTACCTTGGCACGGTGTCGATAAATAGCTTCTTCCTCAGCTTCACCTTCCTCGCACTCGCCATGCTCATCGTCGGCGGCATGGGTAGCCTTGCAGGCGCGGTCACCGGCGTCGTCGTCATCACGGCGATGGTCGATGTCTTCCGCCGGCTCGAAGCCGGAATTTCGATCGGTGGGGAGCAATGGTCGCTGCCGGCGGGTACGCAGGAGCTTATCATCGCGGCCTTTATGCTGTTGATACTGGCCTTCCGCAAAGACGGAATCATGGCAGGGCGAGAAATAGGCCTGCCGGAGCAGGCACAGCGCGAGAAAGGGCTCATCAATGGCTAACAATCTACTCTTCAATACCGACGAGCCGGTCGGCATTATCGACCACCGGATGCTCTCCGACCAGGTTTCGACTTTTCTTGTGCGGGAACTGATCTTCGGTCGGCTCCAGCCCGGTCAGCGTATCAACGAGGCGGAACTCGCCCGCCAGCTCGGTATCAGCCGCAATCCCATCCGTGAGGCGATCCGCCGGCTGGAGGAGCGCGGACTGCTCGTCGCGGTTCCCCGCAAGGGCACCTTCGTTCGCACCTTTCTGCACAGCGATATCGATGAGATTTTTTCGTTTCGCGTCGTGGTCGAGCGCTTTGCCGTCGAGCAGGCGCTGCCGCAGATGACCGATGCCGATATCGAGCGCATTGCCGGCTTCGTCGATGCGATGGTCGCGGCCGCCAATGCCAATGACGAAATCGCGCTGGTCGAAAACGACCTCGCCTTCCACCTCGAAATCTGCCGGCTCTCGAAGAACCGCCAGACGTTGCACGCCTTCACCAACATCCAGGCGGAAGTGCAGATGCTCATCACCATGGCCGAGCGCCAGTTCGAGAGCCAGATGGCGGCGGCCGTCGATCACTGGCCGGTCGTCGAGGCGCTGCGCACCCGCAACCCCGAAAAGGCGATGGACGCCATCCGCGATCACATCCGCGATTCCTGGCGCCATCTGCTTGAAGCTTACGAGCGGGAAAAACCCCGTTCGTCCTGATCCTATCCATGAGAAAAGAGGGAACAATGCCTGACAGAAAAATCATCGGCATCGACATTGGGGGAACGTTCACCGACTTCGTTTCCTACGATGCGGCGACCGGCACCATCGAGAACTGGAAGAACCTCACGACGCCCTCCGAACCGATCGAAGGTGTGCTCCAGGGGCTCGGACAGGTGGACGATGTCGCAAGCGTTGACAAGATTCGTCTCGGCACGACGATCGCGACCAATGCACTCCTGACGCGCCGCGGCGCCAAGGTCGCCTATGTCACGACATCAGGTTTTCGCGATGTTCCCTTCATCCAGCGCGGCGACCGCCGCAGCCACTACGACATTACCTGGATCAAGACCAAGCCGCTGATGAAGCGCGCCGACACCTATGAGATCGGCGGGCGTTTCAGCGCCAAGGGCGAGCTTGTTACGGCGCTCGACGAAACGGCCGTGCGCGAGGTTGCCGCAACGATCAGGGCCGACGGCACGATCGAGGCGATCGCGGTGTGCACGCTGTTCTCCTATATCGACCCGAGCCATGAGCAGCGCATCCGAGATATCCTTGCGGAAGAACTGCCCGGCATGCCGATCTCGATTTCCTACGAGGTGCTGCCGAAGTGGAAGGAATACGACCGCGCCTCCACAACCATCGCTGACGCCTACCTGAAGCCCATCGTCTCCGACAATTTCCACCGCATGCAGAAGCGTCTCGACGCCATCGGCATCGGCGACCGGATCGGCGTGATCAAGTCGAACGGCGGTGAATCGACCTTGAAGGGCGCTGCCGAAGCGCCCGTGCAAATGACGCTCTCCGGCCCGACCGGCGCGGTCGTCGCCACCCGCATTCTTTCTGAACTGACCGGCATCAAGAACCTCGTCACCTTCGACATGGGCGGCACCTCGACCGATTGCTCGACCGTCGTCGACGGCATGGAGCATGTGACGACCAGCTTCGAAATCGAATGGGGCCTGCCGATCCAGATCCCGATGATCGACATCCACACGATCGGCGCCGGCGGCGGCTCGATTGCCTGGATCGACAAGGGTGGCATGCTGCGCATGGGCCCGCAATCGGCCGGTGCGGCGCCGGGACCGGCATGCTACGGCCGCGGCGGCGAGAATGCCACCGTGACGGACGCGAACGTCGTGCTCGGTCGCATCAATCCCGATTACTTCCTCGGCGGCAAGATGAAGCTCGATGCCGAGGCGGCGCATCGTGCGGTCAAGAAGATCGCCGACCAGCTTGGCCTCGAGGTCGATGCGGCGGCCTTCGCGATGGTGCAGATCGCCAACAACAACATGCTGGGCGCACTGCGTGCCGTCCTCCTCCAGCGCGGCCTCGATCCGCGCGACTTCTCGCTCGTCGCCTCGGGCGGCGCGGGTCCGGTGCATATCTGCGACCTGATGGATATCTCGGGCATTCCGCACGGCATCGTGCCGAATTATCCCGGCCAGTTCTCCGCCTTCGGCTTCATCATGACCGATGCCCGTGTGGACCGGCACCGCACCGTGCAGCAGATCTCGAAATACTTTGATGGTGCGCGTGCCACGGCGGCGATGACGGAACTGGTGGATGGCGCCATCGCCGAGCTGGTCTCGCAGGGCTACCAGCAGAAGGTGGATATCTACCGCTCGATCGAAGCCCGCTACTTCGGCCAGAACCACGAGCTGGAACTGAGCTTCCCCGCCAACCAGTTCACCGAGGAAACTATCGCAAGCCTTTGGGAGCGTTTCCACGAGGAGCACCAGAACCGCTTCGGCTTCTCCATTCCCGGCGAGACCATCGAGACGGTCAATCTCAAGGTCGTGGCCGTTGCCGTTTCGGAAAAGCCGCAGATGCGGGAGCTCGAAAAGGGCGAGGGCACGCCTGCCTCCTCCGGCAGCCGCAAGGTGCGCTTCGAGGACGGCTGGCACGACGTCAAGACCTATGATCGCGGCACCTTCAAGCAGGGTCAGACCGTCGCCGGTCCCGCCATTGTCGAGGAAAGCGCTTCCGTCACCATTCTCCAGCCGAAACAGACGCTTCGCGTCGACCGTCTCGGCAATCTGATCATTTCGGCCTGAGGAGTACCGTCATGGACTTCGTTACGATGAACATCCTGGAATCCAGCATGGTCTCTCTCTGCAAGGAGATGGGGATCGTGCTGATGAAGACGTCCTATTCGACGATCTTCAACGAGGCGCTCGACTTCACCTGCGGCCTCGCAGACATGAACGGCGACATGATCGCCGTCGCCGACTATTGCCCGGCGCAGATCGGCGGCATGCCGCTGCTCGTCAAGTCGTGCCTGAAGGAAATCCCGATCGACGAGATCGAGGAGGGCGACGTCATCCTGCACAATGACCCCTACCGCGGTGGTCTGCACACGCCGGAGCACACCTTCTTCAAGCCGATCTTCGTCGATGGCGAGATCATGGGGTTTGCGGTGGCGATCGGCCATATCGCGGAAGTCGGCGGCATGGCGCCGGGCGGCTTCTGCGGTGAGGCGACGGAAATCTTCCAGGAGGGGCTTCGCATTCCGCCGGTGAAGATCAAGAAGCGCGGCCAAGACAATATCGAGGTTTGGAAGCTGCTTCTCGCCAATGTGCGCACCCCACGAGTCAACTATGGCGACCTTCGCGCCCTCATCGCCGCTGTCGATCTCGGCGAAAAGCAGATGACGCAGATCTACAAGAAATACGGCAAGGAGAAGATCAAGGAGACCGTCAACGATCTGCTGCTCTATTCGGAACGCCGCATGCGCGCCGAACTGGAATTGATCCCGGACGGCATTTACGCCTTCTCCGATACGATCGAGAGCGACGGCATCGATGCCGAGCGCACCTACACGGTCGCCGTGGAAGTGCACAAGCGCGGCGGCGAGATCATCGTCGATTACCACGGCTCCTCGCCGCAGGCTTCCGGCCCAATCAACGCGACGCTCGGCGTTGCCACCTCGGCCGCCTACAATGCCGTGCTGCACATGACGGACCCGACGATCCCGCGCAATTCCGGCTGCTTCCGGCCGATCCGCGTGATGGCGCCGCCCGGCACCATCGTCAACGTGGATTTCCCGGCACCGGAAGTCGGCGGCAACACCGAAACCCATCCGCGTATCGTCGGTACTATCCTTGGCGCCATGGCGCCAGCCATTCCGAACCGCGTCATGGCGGCGGAAGGGGCGACACACTGCAACTTCGTCTTCGGTGGCGTCGATGCGGATACCGGCGAATATTTCGCCTGCTACGACCTCGAAGCCGTCGGCTGGGGCGGCCGCGCCTTTGCCGATGGCAATGACGGCGTCGACTCGATCAACGGCAATTGCCGTATCACGCCGGTGGAAGTCTACGAGACGCGCTTCCCCTGGCGTATCGAAAGCCTCGCCTTCAACGTCGATGCCGGCGGTGCCGGCGAATTCCGTGGCGGGGTGGGATATTCCAAGCAGATGCTGTGCCTCAACGACGAGATCATCTGCTCGCAGATGACCGACCGCCACCTGCTCGCCCCCTGGGGTCTGAACGGCGGCACGGAAGGCGGCGTCGGCGCGACGCTGGTCATGAAGAACGGCCGCGAGGACTGGCAGACGATGCGCGAAGCCTATGGCAAGGCCTCGACCAGCCGCTATTCCAACGTCTCGATCCGCCGCGGCGACCGTGTGCGGCTCGTCACTCCCGGCGGCGGCGGCTACGGCGAACCGGCAAAGCGCGACCCGGCAGCGGTCGCGGAGGATGTCCGCGAGGGCTACGTCTCCAAGGCGGCCGCCCAGAAACACTACGGCTACCAGGAGGCCTGAGACCATGAAGTTTTCGCTGAACGGGCTTTACATCGAAAGCTACACCAAATGCGCCAATTGCGGCGTCTTGATCTATGAAGCCTCGGAAGAGGATTCCAGCCGCAAGAAGACGCACGATGGCAGCATCTACTGCTCGCAGGAATGCGTCGACTGGAAGCTCGAGCGGGATGCCCGCCGCGCTAAGGCGACCGTCTAGGAGTTGACGAGCCGGTCCCGTCCATCCGGGACGGGGCCGGCCATCTTGAAGCGCCGCGATAGCGCCGCACCATAACAAACTGTCCAAGGAGACATCCATGTCCACGAACGCTGCCTTCACGGCGCGGCGCGCTGCCGCTATTCCGGCTGGCCTGTCGAAACATCTCGACGTCTATATCGAGAAGGCGGAAAACGCCGAACTGTGGGACGTCGAAGGCAAGCGCTACATCGATTTTGCCGCCGGTATTGCCGTTAACAACACGGGTCATCGCCATCCGAAAGTGGTCGAGCGCGTGCGCAACCAACTCGACAAGGTCACCCACACCTCGTTCCAGACCACGCCCTATATCGACTATGTCACGGTCTGCGAGAAGCTGAACGCGCTGGTGCCCGGCGACTTCCCAAAGAAGACGTTTCTCGTCTCCACCGGCGCTGAAGCCATCGAAAACGCTGCCAAGATTGCCCGCGCCGCGACCGGCCGGTCGGCCTTCGTCGCCTTTTCCGGCGCCTTCCACGGCCGCACGCTGATGGCGATGACGCTGACCGGCAAGACCACGCCTTACAAAGCCGGCTTCGGCCCGCTGGTGCCTGATGTCTTCCACCTGCCGTTCCCGATCCCCTATCACGGCATTTCCGAGCAGGAATCGCTAACTGCGCTCGACCGCTTCTTCCGCTCGGAGGTCGATCCGACGCGCGTCGCCGGCATTTTCGTCGAGCCGGTGCAGGGCGAGGGCGGTTTCTATCCCGCGCCCGTTGCCTTCCTGCGCACGCTGCGTGAGATCTGCGACAAACACGGTATCCTGCTGATCGCCGACGAAATCCAGACGGGTTTTGCCCGCACGGGGAAAATGTTCGCGATGGAACATGCCGGCGTCGCCGCCGATATCGTCACCATGGCCAAGGGGCTCGGCGGCGGTTTTCCGATCGCCGCCGTCACCGGCCGCGCCGATATCATGGACAAGATCCCAATGGGCGGCGTCGGCTCCACCTTCGCCGGCAATCCGCTGTCCTGCGCGGCATCGCTCGCCGTGATGGAGATCATCGAGGACGAAAAGCTGATCGACCGTGCCAACGAGGTCGGCAGCCGGCTGAAGGCGGTCTTCAAGGACTGGCAGGAGGGCAACGAGTTTGCCTGCATCGGCGAGGTGCGCGGCCTCGGCGCCATGGTGGCGATCGAGTTCGTGCGTGACCGCGAGACGCGCCAGCCCTGGCCGGAATTGGTGAAGGCCATCACCCACACCGCCGCCGAAAAAGGCCTGCTGCTGCTCTCCTGCGGCGTGCATGGCAATGTCGTGCGTGTGCTGACGCCGCTGACCATCCCCTTCGACCATCTCGACGAAGGCATCGCCATCCTCAAGGACAGCCTTCGGGCGGCGCTGGAAAAGGTGGAGGCCGGGCAATGACGCTCGCGCTGCTGCATGATCGCGCCTTCATCGATGGTGAGTGGGTGTGTGCGGATGGGGGCACGACCTTCGAAGTGCGCAATCCGGCGACGGGCGAGGTTCTCGCCCGCGTCGCCGATCTCACGGCCGCCGATGTCGAACGCGCCATCCTTGCGGCCGAACACGCTCAGGTGGACTGGCGCAAGCGCCCGGCCAAGGAACGAGCCAAGTTGCTGCGCGCCTGGTTCGACCTGATCACCGCACATACGGAAGACCTTGCCCGGCTGATCACCGCCGAGCAGGGCAAGCCGCTCTACGAAGCCCGCGGCGAGGTGGCGTTCGGCGCTTCCTTCGTCGACTGGTTTTCCGAAGAGGCCAAGCGCGTCTACGGCGACGTTATCCCCTCGGCCGGGCGCGACCGGCGTTTCGTGGTGCTGAAACAGCCGATCGGCGTCTGCGCCGCCATCACGCCCTGGAATTTTCCCTTGGCGATGATCACCCGCAAGGCGGCCGCCGCACTCGCCGCCGGCTGCACCATGGTCGTCAAACCTTCGGAGGAAACGCCGCTGACGGCGCTGGCCATGGCCGAGCTGGCCCGACAGGCGGGCATTCCGGCCGGCGTCCTCAACATCGTACCTTCGACGGATTCCGCCGGCATCGGTCGCCTGCTCTGCGAACATCCGGTCATCCGAAAACTCTCCTTCACCGGCTCAACCGCTGTCGGCAAGCTCCTGATGCGGCAATGCGCCGACACGCTCAAAAAACTGTCGTTGGAACTCGGCGGCAATGCTCCCTTCATCGTCT
Source organism: Sinorhizobium sp. RAC02 (assembly GCF_001713395.1). Classification (NCBI taxonomy): domain Bacteria; kingdom Pseudomonadati; phylum Pseudomonadota; class Alphaproteobacteria; order Hyphomicrobiales; family Rhizobiaceae; genus Sinorhizobium; species Sinorhizobium sp. RAC02. Next base: position 806,642 of record NZ_CP016452.1, read on the forward strand.
TCGACGATGCGGACCTCGATCTCGCCGTCGCCGGCGCCATCGCCTCGAAATTCCGCAATTCCGGCCAGACCTGCGTCTGCACCAACCGCATCTACGTGCAGGACGGCATCCACGATGCCTTCGTGGCGAAGCTGACCGAAGAGGTTGCCAGGCTGAAGGTGGGAGATGGTGCTGCGCGGGAAGTGGTGCAGGGGCCGCTCATCAATGGTAAGGCCGTAGCGAAGGTGGCGGAGCTGATCGGCGACGCCGTGGACCACGGCGCCCGCGTCGAAACCGGCGGGAAGGCGCACGCGCTTGGCGGCACCTGGTTCGAGCCGACGGTGCTGAGCGGCATGCAGTCATCGATGCGGCTCGCGCAGGAAGAGGCCTTCGGCCCAGTTGCACCGGTCTTCCGCTTCAGGGATGACGCGGAGGTTATCCGCCTCGCCAACGACACACGCTACGGCCTGATGGCCTATTTCTACGCACGCGACATCAACCGGATCTGGCATGTACTCGAAGAGTTGCAATTCGGCATGGTTGGTATCAACGAAGGACTGATCTCCACCGAGCTCGCGCCCTTCGGCGGCATCAAGGAAAGCGGTTTTGGTCGAGAGGGCTCCAAGTACGGCATCGAGGAATATGTGGAACTGAAATACGCCTGTTTCGGCGGCCTGGGGCGGGGTTGAAGATGACGGATCGTAAGGTCGCCCTCGTCGTCGGCGCCTCGCGAGGGTTGGGGCTTGGGCTGGTTCACGCTTTCATGTCACGGGGATGGGAGGTGATCGCGACCGTGCGCAACGAGCATGGCCGCAGCATATTGAAACCCCTTGTCGACGAAGGTCCGGTTTCCATCGCCCATATGGACATCAACGTACCCGACGACATAAGGGTTCTTCGGAAGAAGCTCTCGGAGCGATCGCTTGACGTGTTGTTCGTCAATGCGGGCGTTGCCATTGATCCCACGATCGCGGTGGAATCCATATCGACGCAGGACTTCGTGGACGTCATGGTCACGAACGCGCTTTCTCCTCTGCGCGTTCTTGGTGCGCTTCATGACCTGGTCGCTCCCGACGGCGTTGTCGCAGCGATGTCTTCGGGCATGGGCAGCATCAACGACAACGCCGGCGGGGGGTGGGAGATTTATCGTGCCAGCAAGGCGGCTCTCAATCAGATGATGAAGAGTTTCGCGGTCAGAAAAGCAGACGGGCGAACCTATATCACCATATCGCCGGGATGGGTGCGCACCGAGATGGGCGGCGGCGAGGCGCCGCTTGACATAGAAACAAGCGCCGCCGGAGTTGTCGAAACATTGATCGTTCGCTCGGGCGCTCGTGGCGTTCATTTCGTCGATTTCCGCAACCAACCCATCGCTTGGTAGGTGCCATACGCGGACGGAGTGACCTCGACGGTGCCGTCGGAGACGGCGACCACAGCGTAGCAATGGATACCGGATGAGTGGCCGTCGGCGAGGCGCTTGGACTACGTCAACATTGTCGAAGGCCTCATCCGCGATCTCGCGGATGAGGAGGGTTTTTCGATCGAGGATCTCCGTTTGACCTAAGGCCTGAGGCGCTGTGCCTATGGCTGAGAGCTAGGTCAGGAAAGCCCTGAATGTCATGCTCTCAGGTTGCGGCACGCCCAGGCGTGACAACACGGTCGGAGCCAGTTGCAACTGTTCGAGGAGGGTGTCCGGCGAAGGGCCTTCGCCGCCGCCAAACCAGTAGAAGGCGAAATCCTGCATCTCTTCATCGTGGCCGCCGTGGTGGCCGCGATTGGTCTGGCCGTGATCGGCGGTGACGATGATTTCGTAGCCGTTCTTACGCCACCGTGGCAGGAAGGCCGCGAGCTGGGCGTCGATGGTAAAGCAGGCGTGATCCATCTGCGAACAATCATGGCCGTAACGATGCCCCATGCTGTCGAGCGTGCAGGTGTGCAGGACGCCGTAGTCGATGTTGTGGCGTTCGGTGAGCATGGTCAGCGTCGCGAAGAGATCGAGGTCGCTGGGTGTCATCTGGTTTTGGTGATTGTAGCCGGCCATGGTGTGGAACCGGCCATGATGAATGGGCCCTTCCACGTCGTCGTATTCGATGTCGCGCACCATGTCGAAGGGCGCGCGCTGAAAGAAAGTCGACCAGAAGGAATGAGCAACGGCGCCGGTCCTGCCGCCGCCCCTTGCCACTTCGGAGAAAACATCGGGCTGCACAATGCGGAAAAGTGTCTCGTTTGAAAGAACTCCGTGTACCTGCGGCGCCACGCCGGTGTGGATCGATGCGTAGCACGATGCGGATGTCGACGGCAGAACGGAGCGCATCTTCCACACACGCGCCTCGCCAGCCGCCACCCAGCCTTCCAGATTGCCCATCAGCCGGCGCGCGTTGCGCCAGGGCTGGCCGTCAAGAATGATCAGCAGGAGTTTGTTACGAAGCGGCATTTCCATATCCTTGCATGGCATCACGCGCCGCCCAATGACGGGGCGTTCGATCCGAGGCTTTGGTCAGGCGCTGAGCCAGCACCGCAGCGGTGCGTCGCCGTTCATGAGCTCGCCGGCGGGATTGTCCACCCAGCCCCGGATGTTTTCGCCGACGCCGTCGATAAAGTCGTTGAACATTGGCGCAATCAGTCCGCCCTCGTCGCGCATCATCTCCGACACATCCCGATACATCGCCCGCCGCTTCGTCTCGTCCAGTTCCGCACGCGCGGCGATCACGAGTTTATCGAAGCGCTCATTCCTGAAGCGGGTATCGTTCCAGTCCGCCGACGAGATGTAACCGGTGGAATACATCTGGTCTTGTGTCGGCCGCCCGCCCCAATAGGAGGTCGAGAAAGGTTGCACATTCCAGACATTCGACCAGTAACCGTCGCCGGGTTCGCGCTTGACGTCGATCTCGATGCCGGCTTTCTTGGCGCTTTCCTGATAAAGAACCGCAGCATCGACCGCACCTGGAAACGCGACTTCCGAGGTGCGCAGCACGACGGCGCCGCTGTGTCCGGACTTCTTGAAGTGGAAAGCCGCTTTCTCGGGATCGTAGGCGCGCTGTTCGATCGCCTCGTAGAGCGGATAGGCCTTGTTGATGGGGGCATCGTTGCCGACCGAGCCGTAGCCTTGCAGAATGCGTTCGATCATCGTCTCGCGATCCATCGCGTATTTGAGGGCGAGGCGCAGGTCCTTGTTATCGAAGGGTGCCGTGTCGCAGAACATGTTGAACGGGTAGAAGCCGCGACCGGATACGTTGCGGATCGTGACCCTCGGCATATTCTTAAGTAGTGCGACGGTTTTCGGCTCGATCCGGTTGATCATATGCACCTGGCCGCTCTGCATGGCGGCGATGCGCGCCGTGGCGTCGTTGATGACAACGATCTCCACCTGCTCGACGAAACCAACGCTATCGCTGGCCCAATAGTTTTCAAAGCGGGTCGCGTTGTAGCGGACGCCCGCCTCGCTGCCGGCAAGTTTGTAAGGTCCGGTGCCGATTGCGGCTTCAGGATTGTCCTTTCCGCCGTTCGGCTGGATCACCAGATGATAGTCGATCATCAGAAAGGGCATGTCGGCATTGGCTTCCTTGAGGGTGAAGACGACGGCGTCGCCGTCCGCCTTGACCGTTTCGATGCCTTTGAGAATGCCGAGCGCCCCGGATTTTGCGCTTTCATCCGAATGACGTTCGATTGTGGCAACGACGTCGTCCGGTTTCAATGTCCTACCGTCGTGGAACTGCACGCCCTTGCGGATCGTGAAAGTCCAGGTCTTGGCATCCGGCGAGGCGCTCCATTCTTCTGCAAGAACCGGAATCGGCGAACCATCCGGCGCCAGCCAGACAAGAGTCTCGCCCCACAAATGATTGATCATCGCCGTGACCTGATTTGTGGCAAGCCCCGGGTCGAGGCTGTCGGTTGATGCGCCGCCCTGCATGCCGATCTTGATTGTTCCGCCGCGCACCGGCCCTTCAGCCCTTGCGGCGGTAGACAGCAGGGACTCCGCGGCAACAAGGCCCAGGCCGAACACGACGCTGCGGCCGAGAAAGTCGCGACGCGACATCCGGCCTTTTGCAACGAGGCTGGAGAGATAGTTCAATTCATCCATCGATAGTTCCCCGACCGGCTGAAATGGCTTGGCCCGCGGCCGGCCCGCAGACCGTGATTGCTTGATCCGGGGTGGATATTAGTCAGTAAGAATACTGTATACATGTCCAGAAATCACGAAAATGACCAGTCCACTTTACGGCTGGCATACGCGCAAGGAGAGATGCCATCGCCCGCACGATCGACGGCTCCAGTCTGGATGGATTGATACTCGATACCGAAAGCGATCGCCCGCTGTACCTTCAGCTCTATGCCGGGTTACGGGAAATGATTCTTTCGGGCGCGATTTCCGGCGGGACGCGCATCCCCTCTACACGTGTTCTCTCGGAAAGCCTCGGGATATCCCGCTTCACCGTTGTGACAGCGATCGACCAGCTCGTCGCCGAGGGTTATCTCAACTCCGTGCGAGGCAGCGGCACCTATGTGGAAACCGTTCCACGTCGCCAAACTCGACCATTCGATGCTTCCGTCAACGGCAAGGATACTCCCCCGGATCGCTTCGAAGATATGCTTTCCCGGCGAGGGCAGGCGCTGACATGGCGCACCTCGCTGACCTTGAATGACGGCTCGCAGCATCTGCATATGGCAACGCCCGACCACCGGCTGTTTCCGGTGGATATCTGGTCGCGGCTGACGAAAGAAGTCTATGCGGAAGGCGACTTCCGTATCGTCAATTACCGCGAGATCTTACGTCCCTCCCTGCTCGAAGAGCAGATCGCCCGTCATATCGCCGTCAGTCGCGGTATTCGATGCGAGCCTGAGGAGGTGGTGACGACACTTGGCGCGCATCATGCAGTCACGCTTCTCGCTGAATTGCTGCTCGATCCTGGCGACACGGTCGCGTTCGAGGAGCCGGGCATGGCGGCGATTCGGTCTATTTTCCAATCTTCCGACTGCAAGATCGAGCCGATGTACGTCGATGCATCGGGGCCGGATCCGCACACGGTCGTCAACCGCGACGTCAAGCTCGCCTTCGTCACGGCTGCCAAACAGCAGCCCATGACCATCGCGATGCCGATGAAGCGCAAGCTGGAAATGCTGCATTGGGCGGCCGATCGCGGTACGCTGATCATCGAGGACGATCTGGGCAGCGAGTTCCGCTATCGGGGCGGCCCCATTCCGCCCCTGAAAGCGCTCGATCAAGCTGGCCAAGTCATTTATGTCGGTGCCTTCAGTATGACGCTGCTGCAATCGCTGCGCGTCGGCTACATGATCATGCCGAAGGCGCTTGCGGAAAAATGCCGCCGGCTGATTCAGGTTCGCTACAGGGCACTGCCGCAATTTACCGAGCAGATCGTTGGCCGCCTTATCGAAGACGGCCACTATGTTCGTCATCTGCACAGGATGCGCCGTATCTACGCCAAACGACAGAACCGGCTCCTGCAAATCCTGCGGTCGGATTTTGCCGATATTTTCGAACCGCCCGAATTCGCATCGGGGTTTTACAATCTTTGCTATTACAGGGATCAGTCGGTCGATGAGGATGCGCTCCTGATCCGCTGCCGGCACAACAATCTCGGCGTCGAACAACTGTCCTACTATTACGCAAACCGGATATCGCCGCGAAAGGCGCTTCTTGTCGGCTTTGCTGCATCGAATGAAGATGAGATTCAGTTCTCAACGAAACTGTTGAAGCGCTGTTTGGAGGCGACATAACGCCCTTGCATCGTTGCGGATGTAGAAACTTTTGAAGTAAAAAACCTAGCCTTAACATGAATTGATGAAGCGATTGTTCGAACCCTATCAACACCACCATTGTCGGGGGTGATAAAACCAAAGCCCTTGTCCTGATTGAAAAACTTGACGGTACCCGTCGCCATACTGTCTTCTTGAAACAAGCGGCACCGCGCCACTGGCAGATCTTACGGATCGGCTGGTATACTCGCAACCATTCATGCTCGGCAGCGCCACTGTCTACGGCTAGCCTCATCTTGTGCCGGGGCGGAGTTTGCATTTCTGTTCGATACATGTCTCTTTGCGCATGACCAAATGAGTGCACCTGGAGCCTCGAACATTTGAAAAAGCCACAAAAGAACTTCGTCGTTGAGCACAAGGGTGCGCGTCGAAAACCCACGCCGGAATCCAATTCGATTTGGGGCAACGTCGATTTGCGCCGGTTTGCCGAGCACGACGGCGAGGTGGAAGCACTCAGGGCTGGTGCGCTTCGCGTTGATTCAGATGCGGAGATGCACGAGGTATCGCATGCACCCACGTTAACAGCAGATTTGCAGCAAAAGACAACGTCAATCATGGCAGTGGAGGAACAGATGGCCGATGACACGAGCATGACCGAACAGGCGTCCACCGAACCCGAAACTGCCTTGCCGAAGCCGCCTGAGATCAAGAAGCGTGGCCTGCGAGCCAAGAAGGCAGCGCGGGAAACTGTAGCTTCTGATGCTTTGGTCGACGCGCCTGCTGTTAAGAAAACGCGGGCGAAAAGGGATAGCAAGAACATCGCAGCCGAGGTGAAGCCATCTGCTCGCCGTGGCGGACGCAAAGCCAAGGCTGCTGTCGAGTCGATTGTTGAACCCGCTACGCAGGCGGTCTCGCCTATCGCAGCGGCTGATGAGGAGATGGAGGATCTGTTTCAACTCGAGCAGGAAAACCAGCGACTGCGGAAGCTACTTGCGGAAAAGCTCCGCGAGGAGAATGCTAGTCTTCGCCAGCGACTCGGTCTTGACTGACATGATGCCGGAGGATTGGTCGGCTGCCAGGCCGACCCTCCTCTTCAGTGCGGTGCTGCTCGACCGCTGACAACGGGCATCTTCGTCTCCGCTGCCCAGTGGGTTACCGGAGCGTACGACAAGAGTGGAGTTGAAAAGCGGTAGCAAAGTCGCCCTGGAAACTTCTCGCCGGATTGCTGTTTCGGGGAAAGACTGCGGATCAGCATGACGTTGGCCAAGCCAGCCTCACCGAGATCCCCAACGAGGTCGAGGGACCTGGAGCCAATTCCATCGCTGCTGAAGTATTGATAGGGGGCGAGTCCGCACCTGAACCGAAACCATCGGTCGCGTTGCAAGCTGGCAAGGGCGAAGCCGGTGATCGATCGTCAGGAGCCACCGCCATCAATGGCGGCAGAGGTGCCTGACCCCATGCCGGCTGACGAAGCCTCCAGCTTGGCCCGGGATCGCGCTGTGGTCGTCATAGGCGCCGAACGGCAAAATCAGCAGGATAGGGCCCCGCCGACGACCCAAAGGAAGGTCAAGGCGGACGCGTGGGGTCTTGTCAGGGATGCGGAACGGGCAATCGCCTTGGCGGTGCAAGCGGCGCCAAATGAACCAGATCCAGTTCGGGCGCTAGGCCGTGAGATCTGGGAACTACGGTCCCAACTGGTAGTGAAGCTCCGGGTTCAAAATGATCAACTGAGGCAGATGCTCAGCCGTTTTCAACCTAGGGTCCTGATCCTAAGCACATGGATTGCTTAGTGATCATGTCGATACTCTTCAAGAGCCTATTTCGCAGCGATGTCGATTTAGAAAAGCGTTTTTGGGAACGATCAATATCGGGTTGTGATGATGGAGGAAGCACCGGCCGCTTCAATGGCCTGAGTGATGTTTGGCGGTGGTTCGGTGTCTGTGACGAGGCGGCCAATTTGATCCCAGCCGGTAACCTCGAATATCCCGCGCTTGTTGAATTTCGAGGCATCAGCGAGCACCGTCACCGTCTCGACCCGCTCGATCATCGCTCGGGCGATCTGCGTTTCTGCCTCGTCGAAGTCCAGTAGGCCAGTTCCGTCGATGGCGCCGACGGTCAGGAACGCGTGGCGCGCTCGAAAGCGGCCAATCTGCTCGACCGCTAACGAGCCTACTGTCTCCGACGCGTCCATGCTGAACGCACCACCGATCAGGAAGACTTTGTTTTCACCGCCGGCAGATACGAGCGAAGCGATGCGGATGCTGTTCGTGATCACTGTCAGACCTGACAATCCGGCGATGGCTTCGGCGAACAGAACCGTCGTTGTCCCCGTATCGATGAAAAGACTGTCACCTGGGGAGAGAAGGCTCGCGGCCGCCTTTGCGATCTGGCGTTTGGCCGGGAGGTTTTCCGCCATGCGCGCGGCAAATGGGCCTTCGCCACCCATCTCGGTCGCAGCGATGGAGCGGAGCTTAGCACCGCCATGGAATTTCTGAATCCTGCCTAACTCGTCGAGGCCGACAAGATCCCTGCGGATCGTCTCGCGGGAGACCGTGAGCTCCTCAGCAAGTTGGTCCACGCTGACCTCTCCTCGACGAGTAACAAGCCGGATTATTTCCTCGTGACGCTCGTGTGGACGCACTAGTGAACCTCTCCGATAGCGCCTAAACGCATTGCCGCTAAATGCCCGAACGGTCAAAAAGCGCAACAATATCTCCACATATAGCGACCGAATGGCCGAGATGCAAAGAGTCCAGATACGAAAAATCGACGTCGATTCAACGCGAAAGTGGTCGGCTGTGCGGTTCGCGCGGATTCCCACTTTACAGAATGATACGCTTATTGTTACCGTTCGGTCATAAATCGCCCAAACGGTAGGAATTTATGTTGTGAACGCACAATCGCAACTATCCGGTAGTGAGTTTTTCGACGTCGCGATCATCGGTGCAGGCATCGTCGGCTGTGCGGTTGCCCGGCGGTTCGCTCTCGCGGGCGCGAAAGTCGCGCTCATCGAGAAGGGCTCGGACATTCTTTCGGGGGCTTCCAAAGCAAACAGCGCGATCCTTCACACGGGTTTCGATGCGCCGAACGGAAGCCTCGAACTCGCATTGGTTCAGGCCGGGCGACAGGAATACCTCGATATCCATCAGGACATGAATTTACCCCTGGTCGAAACAAGCGCTCTTGTTTGCGCCTGGACTGCCGATGAAGCATTGAAACTCGAAGGGATCGCCGAGCAGGGTCGCCAGAACGGGGTCGACCGTCTCCGGTTGTTGACCTCCGCAGAAGCGCGAACTGTCGAGCCCGGATTGGCAGACAATTTGGTTGCGGCACTTCATGTTCTTGACGAACACGTCATCGATCCGTGGTCTGCACCCCTTGCCTACGTCAACCAAGCAATTGCCCTTGGGGCAACCGTCCTGCGCCAGTGCGAGGTGCGGGCAGGGGCATTCGACGGAGAGTGGCGGCTCGAAACCAACCAGGGCGGCATCAGGTCAAAATGGGTAGTCAACGCAGCCGGTCTATTCGGCGACCACGTTGATACCTGTCTGGGTTTCCAGTCCGAATTCCAGATAAAGCCTCGCAAAGGTCAATTCGTCGTCCTCGACAAGGCGGCATCGCGCCAGTTGAAGACGATCATTCTCCCCGTGCCGAACGAAATCACCAAGGGGGTCGTTGTCTGTCCCACGGCATTCGGCAACATCCTGGTCGGTCCCACCGCCGAAGAACAGGACGATCGCATCCGGGCTACGGTCGAACACGACACACTCGAGGCTCTCGTCGCGCTTGGAAGCAAGCTTGTCCCCGGTCTGGCCCACATTCCGGTCACGGCGGTCTATGCGGGTCTGCGTCCCGCAACGGAGAAGAAGGAATACCGGGTCATCCATCGCGCCGAGCACAATGCGATTACCCTTGGCGGCATTCGATCCACCGGGCTCAGTTCCGCTCTCGGTCTCGCGCAACATGCTCTGAACCTGCATGGTGGCGCAGACCGCGGCGAGTTCTCCTCCAAGGCGACACCGAAGGTGTGCATGCCAAATCTTGCCGAGAGCAGATCGCGGGACTGGCAAGCCGAAAACCACGGCGACATCGTCTGCCACTGCGAGATGGTCACACGCCGCGAGATCGAAGCGACACTGAGCAGCCCGCTTCCGCCTGGCGATTTCGGTGGCCTGCGGCGGCGCACGCGCGCAGGGATGGGATGCTGCCAAGGCTTCTACTGCAACGCCAAGCTTGCCGAAATCAGCAAGGGCTGTCTCGCTACACCGCTTGCGGTCGATCAGGAGGGCGGCAAATGAGCCAGTCCGACGTTATCATTATCGGCGGAGGTCCTTCTGGCGTCGCGGCCGCAATTGCGATGCGCAAGGCCGGCGTTGGGAAGATCACTCTCCTTGAGAGAGAGCGTTACCTTGGCGGCGCGACGCGGCACTGCAGCCATTCACCCTTCGGAATGTTCGAGTTCGGCCGCGTTTATTTTGGCGCTGCGTATGGCCGTCGCCTGGAACAGGAAATCGCCAAGTACGGCATCGACCTCCGCTATGGCCACTCTGTTGCCCGACTTGGAGAAGACGGCGAACTTCTTGTCACGAACCCCGATGGTCTCCAGACCCTGTCAACCCAGCGTGTGCTTGTGACGACCGGGGTGCGGGAAACGACGCGCGCCGCACGACTCGTGACGGGCGATCGTCCGGTCGGCGTCGTAACGACAGGCACTTTGCAATCCTATGTCGCCTTCCACAATATGATGCCATTCAAACGCCCCGTCATTGTTGGATCGGAACTCGTGACGTTCTCCGCGATCTGGACATGCCTCAGCCATGGTGCGCGTCCCGCCGCGGTTCTTGAGCCGAGATCACATTCCCTGGTGCGCGGGCCGCTGAACTGGTTCCCGTCGCTGATGGGTATTCCGTTCCACCGCGGTGCGCAGGTCGTCGATATTCTCGGCCGCGGCCGCGTCGAGGCCGTAAGGATCCAGCATGGCGATATCGTCGAAACAGTCGAATGTGACGGCGTTCTATTTTCCGGTGGGTTCACGCCCGAGGCCTCGCTGTTCCTCACATCCGGGCTTGCCGTCGATTGGGGTAGCGCCGGTCCGGCAGTCGATCAGGATGGCCGCTGCGAAAACCCTCGCTACTTTGCGGCGGGAAACGTGCTCCGAGCCGTCGAGACCGGTGGATGGGCATTCCGCGAGGGCAGGGCTATTGGAACGGCCCTCGCTGCGGACCTTCTCGGCAACGCCTCGAAGGCGGCTCCGATCAAGGTCACTTACGACGATCCGATCAAGCTTGTCGTGCCGAACCTTCTGCGGAATGGAGCAGTGCTCCCTGGCGGCTTGAAGGATTTTCAACTGCGCTTTCGGCGCAGGGCCAAGGGGAGCCTCTCATTGGCCATCGATGGACGCGAGGTCTGGCAACGCAAAGAAACGTGGCGGCCGGAAAGCCGGATCATTGTCCCACGGCCCAAAAATTCGACTGACGCGCAAAGCGTCCACTTCAGCTTCAGCGAGGAAGAGTGAATGCGCGTCGCATCAATTGACCAAGGAACCACATCAACCCGATGCCTGGTCGTGGAAGACGGGGGCGAATGGAAGATCGTCGCCAGCCGCAAGCATGGTCAGGATCATCCATTCGCGGGCTGGGTCGAGCATGATCCGCACGAGCTTCTAAAGAATATCGTCACCGTTCTGGATGCGGCCGGGAGGGTCGATGCGGTCGCCATCGCAAACCAGGGTGAGAGCTGCCTGGCATGGGATGCCGAGACCAAGGAAGCGCTTTCTCCCGTGATCGTGTGGCAGGATTCCCGAACGGCGAAGTATCTTGCCGATCTGGGGAGCGACGCTGAGGAAATCTCCAAGCGCATCTGCGGTCTTCCGCTTGATCCGTATTTCTCAGCCAGTAAGCTCGCCTGGCTCCTCCGTCATGTTCCGAGCATCGAGGAAGCCTACAAAGCAGGCCGCCTTCGCCTCGGAACGACCGACGCATTCTTCCTCGACTCCCTGGCGGGCGTGTTCGCCACCGATCTTGCGACGGCTTCGCGCACCGGTCTCCTTGATCTCGCGACGGGTATGTGGAGCGATGAGCTTTGCGCCCTGCACGGCGTTCCCAAGGAATGCCTCCCGCGCATCGCGAACGTCAACGACGATTTCGGCCAGATCAACGGCATTCCCGTGAAGGCCTCCATCGTGGACCAGCAGGCGGCCCTATTCGGTCATGGATGCCGTGCGCCCGGCGACTGCAAGATAACGTTTGGAACGGGGGCATTCCTGCTCGCTGTCAGCGGCAGCGAACGCCCGCCGCGCTCAGAACTGCTTCCGACCGTCGCCTGGGCATTGAAGGACAGCGGCACGGCCTTTGCCATCGAAGGCGGCGTCTACGACGCGGGATCAGCGCTCGAGTGGGCCAGAAACATCGGCCTTTATTCTGCATTGGAAGAGCTGGGCGTGTTTGAAGGCCCGTCAGCTTTGAGCCGCGGGATCATCTTCGTCCCGGCGCTTTCCGGTCTTGCAGCCCCTTACTGGGATCGAACCGCTGCTCCGATGTTTATCGGCATGGACCATGCCACGGATCGGAGAGACCTCGTCCGCGCCGTCCTGGAAGGCATCGCGATGCTCACAGTTGGACTGATCAAGGCCGCCTCCGATGTCACGGACCTTGGTCCCAGTATCTCGATCGATGGCGGGCTCTCGCAAAGCGCATATTTTGCCCAGTTCCTCGCATCGGCCAGCAATCGCACCATTACCGTTCCCTCGATGCACGAACTGACGGCCCTTGGGCTTGCGGAGCTCTGTGGTCTTGACGTTACCGCAGCCCGCGCCAGGAGCACGCGCTACGAGCCCGACGGATCGGTCACCGAAGCACACCACGCGTTGTTCAAAAAAGCCGTCGAACGATCGCGCGGCTGGCGCGACTGACGCACCACTGAACGCTTAAAATCAGGAGTTTATGCAGCATGCGAAAAATCTTTCTCGCAGGCCCGTACGGTCATGCCGATCGTGACGTTGTCGACCGCAGGTTCAACGAGGCGAATGCGATCGCCGCCAAGATCGCGCGGAGCGGGTCCACCGTCTTCAGTCAGATTTCCATGTCCCACCCGATCAACGGCCACCTGTCTGATTTCGACAAGGCAGGTATCGGCAAGCTGTGGGCGCCGATCGACCAGGTCTTCATGGAAGCCATGGACGAGATCTTCGTGATTGACGGCCCCGGCTGGCAGGAAAGTGCCGGCGTCAAGCGGGAGATGGAGTTTTTTGAATCCAAGGGGCGTCGCGTCAGCCTCTGGAGCGATGTCGAACACGAGTTCGCTTAACCGACGTAACTGGGCAAGAAACAGGGGAATCCAATGACTACATTGTCCACTTCCGGCTCCGCGCCGGGGCAAACCGATCACGACCATCTCAAGCGGGACGTCACGCCGTTCCAGTCTTTTGCGGTTGCGTTCGGCTTCGTCTCGATTGCCACGGGGATCTTCACCGCCTATGGCGCGATGCTCTCGAGTTCTGGCCCGATGGGCATCTGGACTTGGCCCGTCGTTGTCATCGGCCAGCTCATGGTCGCACTGATCATCGGTTCGCTTGCCGCCCGTATTCCGGTAACAGGCTATATCTACCAATGGGCATCGCGTCTCACCAACCCGGTCTTCGGCTGGATCATGGGCTGGATCGGGTTTACCTTCCTCGCCGTGGTGCTTGTTGCGGTCGACTATACGATCGCCTCGACCGTCCTTCCGGTCCTACTCAGCTATGAGGGAACTGCCGAGAACGCCTGGTGGATCACCAGCATCGTGATCATCGCGCAGGCTGTCATGATCGCCTTCTCGACAAAATTCACCCAAAAATTCAACTCCGTCGCCGTGACCATCCAGCTCGTCGGCATGATCGGTCTCGTCGTGCTGCTGTTTGCTGTCGGCGCGTACAATAACGAGCTCAATTTCTCGAACCTTTTCAGCACCGCAGGCGTCGCGCAGGAAGGCTACTATTCCTTCGGTACGTTGACGAGCGCCGGTCCCTGGATCATGGGTACGCTGCTTGGTGCATTCACCATCGTCGGTTTCGAATCCGCTGCGAACCTCGCCGAGGAAACCCGCGATCCAGCTCGCGTCGTTCCAAAGGCCATGTGGCAGGCCGTCCTCAGCCTCGGCATCATCGGCATGCTGTTCCTCATCGCCATTACGGCCCTGCTCGGCGACCCAACCGCGCTCAGCGGTTCTGCGACACCGATCGCCGACGTTATCAACCGCGTTCTCGGTCCTGTTCTCGGCAACCTGCTGCTCGTGCTGGTCGTCATCTCGATCTTCTCCTGCGGCCTCGTGATTCTGCTGAGCGGCACGCGCCTCGTCTGGGCAATGTCCCGCGACGAGCGCTTCCCCGGCTGGCAGCTGTGGCATCGGATCAGCCCCTCGCTGAAGACGCCCGTAAACGCGACCGTGTTCATGGCGGTCGTTGGCCAGGTCATCCTGGCATTGTTCGCCAAGCAGACCGACGCGCTGTTTGCGTTGTTCTCGGCGGCGACGCTGCTCCCGGCGATCATCTACGCGGTGACGGTGCTGATCTACGCGTTCCAGCGGAACAACCTGCCGCCGAGCCAGGGCTTCCGTCTCGGCGCATGGGAAACCCCGGTTCTCATTGTGGCGATTCTCTGGCTCGTGTTCGAGCTGGCGATCTTCCGTGATGCGTCGTTTGCTAAGCCATGGTCCTATGTTGCGATCATGTTCGCGATTTGTGTGGTTTACTTGGTGTTTTTGCTTGCGACACGCGGTGGAGCGAAAGGCCTCAAAATGCCTGACATGATCTCGGTTGATGCTATCCTCGATGCGGATAAGGGGCAGGAAACGCTGCGATAACTGGCAGATCGTGATAGCCGGCGCCAACGTTAGAGTGCCGGCTATCCTACGTGGCATACAAAAATGAGTCATGCGTATTGAACACCTTTTGGGAAGCGGGCGTAGGGCAATCAAGTTCACATTCCATCAAGAGCTTTCTCCGTCTCCCTATCTGTAATCCGGCACACGGTAATCACCGCTTGCCGCCGCCAAATGCGAGTGCAACTCCTCAACCAGTGCCGATCGACGGTTCTGAGGACGCTGCAACAAGCCAATTTGTCGGGGGACTGGTGGATCACCAAAGGGGGCGACGATGAGGGCGCTGCCGTCGAGCGCCGCGATGCGGGGCACGATGGAACCGCCCAACTCGTTGACGACGCAAGCTGTCACTGAGGTGATGGTGTCCATCGCGGCAACATTGTTTAGGGATGGATTCATTCGGCCAGGTTCAGCTTCTATCAGTTTGGCTAAGGTCAGGACCATTTGGAAAGCCTTGAAGCGCGCCGGGTTTGCAGCAAACCATACTGTGCAAGTTATGTGGCCATGCGGGTCTGTGGTGCTGTCAGTTTAGCCGGTCGACCAGTGCCGCGAGCAGGCCGATGCCTTCCCGAATCAGTCCTCATCTGCAACCGGCTTGATTCGTGTCTGTAGGATGCAGTCGCCAACATAAATGCGATCGGCGCATTGTTCCACTCCGCCGACAGCGGTCGCTGGGAAGAGCCTTGACCGCTTCATCAAGACACCACCATGACTGACAACACTATCTCTTAGGCCATCGTCATCGACGCCGGCATCTTCGGCGTTTCCGTGGGCATCCAGCTTGCGTGGTGCAGTGTCCGTGTGACCATCTGAATGACGGCCCGCCGTCTTCCTTTTGCGGTTAACATAACTTCAAGTTTGGCAAGTCGGCAATTTTTTCGCCCTGCTCAGCGCACGGCAGAATGCTAACATTCCTCATAAGAACAACGGGAACGCGGCCAGAACCGGAATTCCGACGGCCAACTTACACGAAAGCGGTTTACGCGAACAACCAGCCCGCAAAGCGGCGCGCGGACTGCAGTCGCATGGGGGATCAGATGATATGGACGGTGCCATCCTCTACATCGGAGGCGAAGATCGACCTCGTGCCGCATCGAGCGAGGTGCAGCCCGAGATGACTGCCGCTTCGGACAACGTGCTCATTCGTCTCAAGTCCTTGAGCAAACACTATGGAACGCACACCGTCCTCGACGGCATCGACCTCGAGGTGCGTTCGGGGGAGGTGCTTGCCATCATAGGGCCAAGCGGTTCGGGCAAGAGCACGCTCCTGCGTTGCATCAACTACCTCGAGCGGCCGGATGGCGGGATGATCTCGATCGGATCGACGACCATTGATGCAGCGCGCGCTGTTGGGCGTGCCGAACTCTCCGCCCTGCGCCGGCGGGTTGGCATGGTGTTCCAATCGTTCAATCTCTTCCCGCATATGTCTGTGCTGCGCAATGTCAGCCTTGCCCAGGAGCGTGTCCTTGGCCGCAGCCGCAAGGAGGCCGATGAGCGTTCCATGCAACTCCTCAAACGCGTCGGCCTCGATGACAAGGCTGAGCAATATCCGGTGCGGTGTTCGGGCGGCCAGCAGCAGCGCATCGCTATTGCGCGCTCGCTGGCGCTTGATCCGGATATCATGCTGTTCGACGAGCCGACTTCGGCGCTCGATCCTGAGCTCGGTCTTGAGGTTCTCGCCGTCATGCGCGAGCTTGCCGAAAGCGGCATGACCATGATCGTCGTGACCCATGAAATGGGCTTCGCCGAGAACGTCTCCGATACGGTCATGATCATGGCCGACGGCCATATCGTCGAGAAGGGACCGTCCAAGGAGGTGATGCGCAATCCGCAGCAGGAGCGGACGAAACGCTTCCTCCGCGCGGTGCACGATCGATGAGCCTGACGGACCTGTTGCCCCTCCTGCGCGGCCTCACCTGGACGATCGCGCTCACGGCCGGCGCGTTCCTCATTGGCGCTGTGCTCGGCGTACCGCTGCTTGCAGCGCGTCAGAGCCGGCTTTCGCCGTTGCGCTTCCTCGCCATGGTCGTCATCCAGATCGTCCGCGCGATCCCGCCGATCCTCTGGCTCTTCATCATCTTCTTTGGCCTCGGCATGGGTGTGATGCCGATCAGCCCGTTCAACGCCGCGCTGGTGGGCCTCGGGCTGATCGCAACAGCGAATATGGCGGAGATCTACCGTGGTGCGGTCGCATCCATCCACCATGGCCAGTTCGAGGCCTCTGCCGCGCTCGATCTCGGCCGCTGGTCGACCTTGCGCGACATCGTCGCGCCGCAGGCCTTCCGCGTCGCGCTGCCTTCGGCGGCAAGCTACCTTATTGGCCTCATGAAGGAGACCGCGGTCGCCTCGACCATCGGCGTAGCGGAGCTTGCGTACCAGGGCAATCAGCTGTCGCAGCTGACCTATCGCGGCCTTGAGGTTTTTGCGCTGGTCGGGCTGTTCTACGTGCTCCTGAGCCTTCCAATCGCATGGCTCTCGCGCGTCGCCGACGCTTATCTCCAGACGAAGGTAGCGCGTTGATGTTTCCGAGCTTTGACGAGATCTCCGCCTGGCTGCCGGACCTTCTCGGCGGATTGTCGATCAGCCTGCAGGTGACGGCTCTCAGCTTGCTGATCGGTATCCCCTTCGGCCTGCTCCTGGCATTGGGCGTACTTGCGAAAAGCCGCGTGCTGAAGGGCTTCAGCCTCTTCCTGGTTGAGATCGGCCGCGGCGCGCCGGCGCTGGTGCTTCTGCAATTCATCTATTTCGGCCTGCCGACGACCGGGCTGACGCTTGGCTCCTACTCAGCCGCAATTATTGCGCTCGCCTGGAACACTGGCGCCTATACCAGCGAGATCATCCGCGCCAGCCTGCAATCCGTCGCTCATGGCCAGCGGGAGGCGGCCGAAGCACTCGGCCTCAACCGGGTTGACGAGCTGCGCTACGTGCTCCTGCCACAAGGCCTTCGGGTGGCGCTTCCCGCACTGCTCGGCTTCTCTATCCTGATCTTCCAGGGCACGTCGCTCTGCTTCACCATCGCACTGCCGGAGCTGGTGAGCCGTGCCTATGAGATCGGCTCCACGACCTTCCGCTACTTCCCGGCTCTGCTCTCCGCCGGCGTGCTCTACGCCAGCATCTCCATCCCCGCCGCCCTGCTCGTCAACCACGTCGAGAAACGTGCGGGCCTTTACGCCCACCGTTGAACCCAACCTGAAAGGATGCCTCCATGCCCCGAATGATGAAGACCACGATGCAGTTCCTTCTCGCCGGCATTGCCGGTCTCGCGCTCTCGGCTGGAATCGCGTCCGCGCAGGATTGCACGCCAAAGCATCAGTTCACCACGGTTGAAGCCGGTACGCTGACGGTAGCAGTCACGACCTACATACCGCATTCCTTCGTCGACGACAGCGGCAACATGAAGGGTATCGACGGCGACATCGCCGCCGAATTCGCCAAGCGCGAATGCCTGAAGGTAAAGGCGATCGCTGTCGATCCGGCAGCCGCCATCCAGTACGTGCTCTCAGGCCAGGCTGATATCACTACCGGCGACTGGTATCGCACCGCTGAGCGCGCGAAGGTGATGAGCCTTTCCGCTCCGCTCTATACCGACCAGATGGGCATCTATTCAAAGGAAGGTTTCAAGACCGTCGCCGATCTCGAAGGCAAGCAGGTTGGTACGGTGCAGGGCTATCTCTGGGTCGCCGACCTCAAGGCAATGCTCGGCGACTCGCTGAAGCTCTATCCGAACTCCGTCAATATGCAGCAGGACCTGAACTCGGGCCGCATCGATGTTGCGGTCGATGGCTACTCGACCGGCGTCGTCGCCGAACAGAAGGACGCGCTGGGTGATGTCAAGGTCAACGTTGCCGCTCCCGACGAACGCGTGAAGGCAACGAAGGAAGCGGCGCAGGCGGCTTTCCCCTATTCGCTGAATGCGAAGGAACTGGGCGTCGCGCTGGACGCCTCGATAGCCGAAATGCATGCGGACGGCACGGTCGTCACCATCCTCAAGTCCTACGGCCTGGATGGCACTGCGGCGGATACGGGTGCGCCGCGCCTCGTCGAGTAATAAACCAAGAGGCGGGAGAGGGCACTCTCCCGCATTCCCCTGACATGGCAATCGGAGACGATAACGATGACTGTCTATACGGTCACGCGAAAGACGCAGTCGTGGTATGGCGAACAGATTGGCATCCTGATCCTTGACGCCGCCTATCCCTGCGTACCCGGCAATGTCGGCAACGCGACGACCTATGAGTATCCCGTTCGCTTCCAGGAGGTGCGAGGCGCGTCGATCGACCGTCTGCTCAACCAGCGCGATCCCGCTTTGAAAGAGGTCTTCATCGAGGCTGCCGTCGAACTCCAGAACCGCGGCGTCAAGGCAATCACGGGCGCCTGCGGCTTCATGGCCTATTTCCAGGAAGAGGTTGCGGCAGCGGTCGAGGTTCCGGTCTTCCTTTCCAGTCTGATGCAGATTCCCTTCATGCATGCGCTGTGCGGCGGGCGGGTCGGTGTCATCACCGCGAATGCCGCACGGTTGACCCCGCGTCACTTCGCGGCCTGCAATGTCGCGGACCATGTACCACTGGCCATTGCCGGCATGGAGGGGCAGACGGAGTTTCGCGAGGCCATTCTCGAAGAACGCGGAACACTTGATTCTGCGGCAATCGAGCGGGAAGTAACGGAGGTGGCGCGGCGTCTCGTGGAGGATAATCCCGATGTCCGCTCGATCCTGCTTGAGTGCAGCGACCTACCGCCCTATGCCCATGCCGTGCAGGCGGCGACCGGCCGGCCGGTCTTCGACTTCATCACCATGATCAATTACGTGCAGCAGAGTACCGCGCGTCGCCCCTATACGGGCGGCATGTAGCCGGGCTCTTCTGACAGAAACAGGGATCGACGATGTCGCTTGATCACTATTACCTCCTCGGCCGCTCCGGATTGCGGGTGAGCCGCCTTGCGCTCGGTACCATGACCTTCGGCAACGCTGGTATACGCGGTATTGGCGGCTCTTGGGGCAGTGACGAGGCGACGGCCCGCGCGATCTTCAATCGCTATGTCGAAGCGGGCGGCAACTTCATCGATACGGCAGATTCCTATGCCGGAGGCATGAGCGAGAGCCTCGTCGGCAATTTCGTTGCTGAAGCCGGGCTTCGCGACCGGATGGTCATCGCCACGAAGTTCTCGAACAATGTCTCGCCTGGCAATCCGAATGCGGGCGGCAACGGTCGCAAGAACATCATGCGCGCGGTCGATGCCTCGCTGAAGCGCCTGAAGACGGATTATATCGATCTCTACCTCCTTCACACCTGGGATCGCATGACCCCTGTAGAGGAAGTGATGCGCACGCTCGATGATCTCGTGCGTACGGGAAAGATCCGGCATGCGGGCCTTTCCGACGTACCCGGCTGGTATGCGGCGCGAGCGCAGACCTGGGCGGAGGCCCATGCACTGTCGTTGCCGATCAGCCTGCAGCTTCCATATTCGCTGGTCGAACGCAGTATCGAGCACGAATTCGTTGCACTCGCCGAAACGCTCGGGCTCGGCATAACCGCCTGGAGCCCGCTTGCCATGGGGCTCCTGTCCGGCAAGTACCGCTCCGGCGCGCAGGCGGGGCGCCTTGCGCTGGATGCCTCCGGCACGGGCCTGGGACTTTTCAACGAGCGTAATGCCCGCATTGTCGCCGCTCTTGAGGAAACAGCTGCGCAGGTCGGGCGTAGCATGGCGCAGGTGGCGCTCAATTGGGTCGTCAACCGTCCAGGCGTTGCCGCGGCGATCATCGGTGCGAGCCGGCTCGAACAGCTGGACGACAATCTCGCTTCTCTCGATTTCGAGTTGGCCGCCGACCAGCGCGCCGCCCTCGATGCGGCCAGCGCCATCGATGCGCCCTATCCCTACAGCCTGTTTGCCGACGACTATCAGGCGGGCATCCTGAACACCGGCAGCTCTGTCGGTGAGAAACCGCGGACGTATCGTTCCGACATCTTCCTGCCGAAGGTGACGGACTACGTCTTCGGCCAGCCAAAAAAGCAGAAATCATAGGCGACTGGAAGGACTGACGGCATGCTGAACGATCCTCGCTCCCATGGGCTTTGGGAAAAGACAGCGCCGGCCGCGCCAGTGACGAGGGCGCTTGATGAAAAGGTAAGTGCAGATGTCGTGATCGTCGGCGGTGGCTTCACAGGCATTTCGGCTGCTCTTCACCTTGCGGAAGCGGGGCGGCGCGCGGTCGTGCTCGAAGGCGCGGAAATCGGTTTCGGCGGTGCTGGCCGCAATGTCGGGCTGATCAATGCCGGCATGTGGGTCATGCCGGACGATCTTCCCGGGGAACTCGGCGACGTCCATGGCGAGCGCCTCCTCGACATGCTCGGCAACGCACCGCGGCTCGTCATGGAGCTTATCGAGCGACATGGCATCGCCTGTGAACTGGAGCGCAATGGCACCTTGCACTGCGCCGTCGGCGAGGCGGGTTTGAAGGAAATCACGGAACGGGCAGGCCAGTGGCAGCGGCGCGGTGCGCCGGTGACACTGCTCGATGCGGTCGAGACCGCAAAACGCATCGGTACCGCCGCCTATGCCGGATCGCTTCTCGACATGCGGGCGGGCACCCTGCAGCCGCTCGCCTATGTGCGCGGCCTGGCGAAGGCCGCGAGCGCCGCCGGCGCAACCTTCCATACGGCGTCTCGGGCCACGAGCTACACACGCTCCGGTTCTCAGTGGACCGTGCGCACCGACGGCGGCTCCGTCACGGCGCCCTGGGTGATCGTATCGACGGATGCTTACAGCACAGGCCCCTGGGAAAGCGTGCGCCGCGAGCAGGTGCATCTGCCCTACTTCAATCTGGCAACGCGACCGCTCTCGCCCCAACTCCTGTCGTCGATCCTGCCGGGGCGTGAGGGTGTCTGGGACACGAAGGAGATTCTTTCGTCGTTCCGTATGGACCAGGGCGGGCGGCTCGTTTTCGGCAGCGTCGGTGCGCTGCGCAATACAGGCCGCGCCATCCATGTCGCCTGGGCCAAACGGGCATTAAAACGTCTTTTCCCCGCGCTCGGGCCTGTTGAATTCGAATGCGAGTGGTTCGGCGAGATCGGCATGACGGACAATGCCCTGCCGCGCTTTCATCGTTTCGCCGAGAATGTCGTCGGTTTCTCCGGCTACAATGGTCGCGGCATTGCGCCTGGCACGGTTTTCGGACGCACGTTGGCGCAGTTGGTCCTCGGCGACATTGGCGAGGCGGACCTGCCGTTGCCGCAGACAGATCCGAAAACACCAGCCTTTCGGCCTGTCAAGGAACTCTATTATGAGGCTGGCGCGCAGATTGCGCACCTTGCGGGCGAGCGCCTCTGAGGGCGCTCAGTCCGCGTTGGCTGATGCGATGCAGGCGTCAGCGTTCTGTTCCATCAGCCAGTCGCGGAAGAGCTCGGTGCCGCGTTTCGGCGGGCGTTGCGCCGGCATGATGATGTGGACTGCAAGGCCCGATTGATAGGTCTCTTTTAGGGGGGCGACCAGCCTTCCGGCTTGCAGGTGCTCGTTCACTAGGTGCTTCCAGCCAAGCGCAATGCCCTGGCCTCGTACGGCCGCCTCGATGGAGCCGAGCGCATCGGTGAAGACGAAATCCTGCTTCAGCTTCGCCACGGGGACGGCCTGGCGCTCCAGCCATTCGCGCCAGCCGAGGCGCGTGCGATGCCGTTCCTCGAAATTCAGCAGCGTGTGCCGAAGCAGATCCACCGGCGCGTGGATCGGCCCATGCTCCTTCAGATAGTCCGCACTACACACCGGCAGCACCTCTTCCGTTACAAAGTGCCACGAATGGATGCCCGGCCATTTGCCGTTGCCGAGGCGGGCGGAAAGGTCGATGTCCTCCTCGACTAAATCCTGATCGTCGCGGCTGCTTTCCTCTATGCGCAGCGACACGTCCGGGTGCTTGGCCTTGAACTCCCCGAGCCGTGGAAGAAGCCAGAGCTGCACGAAAGCCGCGGAAAAGGAGACCCGCACAATATCTTGCGAATGCTTCTTCTGGAGGGAGGAAATCACCATGTGCAGATGGTCGAAGGCCTCCTGCGTTTCCTTGTAGAGCCGCTGGCCATCCGCCGTCAGCTCCAGCCGCGTGTGATCGCGGCGGAAAAGCTTCAGGCCCGTTGCCTCCTCCAGCAACCGGATCGTCTTGCTGACGGCCGGCTGGCTGACGTTCAGTTCCTGCGCAGCCGCGGTGAAGCTGCGCCTGCGGGCGGCGGCCTCGAAGCAGAAGAGGTAATTGGCGGAGGGGATCAGGGAGCGGAGTCTATGCATAATTTGAAGTTATGCCCCTCGACAATTTTTAGCAAGATTACAGCCTCCCGGGCCCTTTGTACGGTGCTGGAAATCAATTCGAGGGAACATTCTCATGCAAACTCATGCTCGCGCCGTTGTCATCGGAGGCGGTTGTGTCGGCGCCGCCATTCTCTACGGTCTCACCAAGCGCGGCTGGACCGATGTGGCGCTTCTGGAGCGCACCCAGCTGACGGCCGGTTCGACCTGGCATGCGGCTGGCCTCATTCCCTCCTATGCACGCAGCATCAATATCGGCCGCATGATCGCCAAGACCATCGAGATTTATGAAGGTCTCGAGAAGGAAACGGGACAGCATGTCGGCTGGCACAAGTGCGGCCAGCTGCGCATCGCCAACACCCGCGACCGTCTCGACGAATACAAGAGCTATATGAGCGTCGCCGCCGTGCAGGGCATCCGCGCCGAACTGGTGACACCTCAGGAAGCGCGCGATCTCTGGCCGTTGCTCGAAAACAACAAGGATATGCTCGCCGCGCTCTATCATCCTGACGATGGCCATATCGCGCCCGCCGACGTCACGCAGGCCATGGCAAAGGGTGCGCGCGACCGCGGCGCGAAGGTCTACCTCAACACCGAAGTAAAGGGTTTCGAGCGTCTTTCCAGCGGCGAATGGAAGATCATCACCAACAATGGCGAGATCATCTGCGAGCACATCATCTCGGCGACGGGCAACTACGCCCGCCAGACCGGTGCCATGCTCGGGCTGGAAATCCCGGCCATCCCGATCCTGCACCAGTACTGGATCACCGACGCGGTGCCGGAAATCATCGAGCGCAAGCGCCAGGGCCTGCCCGAAATGCCGATCCTGCGCGACGAAGGTTTTGAGGGCTATCTGCGCGAAGAGGGTGATGGCCTGATGTTCGGCCCCTATGAGAAGACCGAGCACCTGAAGCTCTTCGCCGAGAACGGCGTGCCGGAATGGTTCGGCGCGGACCTCGTCGAAGAGGATTTCGATGCGGTGGCCTGGAACTGGGAAGCGGCTATGGAAATGGTCCCGGCGCTCGGCCGCGTCGGTATCAAGGCCAATGTCCGCGGTCCCTTCCAGATGACCGCCGACGAGCTGCCGCTGGTCGGACCGGCCTGGGGGCTGGAAAATGTCTGGATCGCCGAAGGCGTTCCGGGCGGCATCCTCTGGGGCGGGGCTATCGGTTACTATCTGTCCGAGCGCATCGTCGAAGGGGCCAACAGCCTCGATACGTCCGAGCTGGACCCGCGCCGTTTCGGCACCTATGCCAACAAGGAATGGACGCGCCAAAAGGTCAAGGAAAGCTGGGGTACCCATGCCGAGCTGCATTTCCCCGGCCAGGATATGCCCGCCGCCCGCCCGCAGAAGACCGCCCCGTCCTACGATATCCTGTCGCAGCGCGGCGCCGTCTGGGGCGTACTGAACGGCTGGGAGGTGCCGAACTGGTTTGCGCCGGAAGGTGTGGAAGCCAAGGACCAATACAGCTGGCGCTGGACGCAGAAGGGCCATTACGTCGCCGAAGAGGTGCGGGCGGTGCGCGAGGCGGTCGGTCTCGTCGAGATGACGCCGATGACGAAGTTCGAAGTCTCCGGGACCGGTGCCGAAGCCTGGCTCGACACTATTCTCGCCAACCGTCTGCCGAAAATCGGCCGCGTTAATCTCAGCCACCACCTGACGAAGCATGGCGGCGTGCAGGCGGAGTATGTCGTGGCGCGCCTTGAAGACGGCAGCTTCTACCTGATCTCGACGCCGCGCGCCGAACGCTGGAATTTTGACGACCTGTCGAAGCTTCTGCCGAAGGACGGCAGCGTGCAACTGCGCAACGTCTCCAACGAGCGCGGCTGCTTCACCGTCGTCGGCCCCAAGGCCCGCGCGGTGCTGCAGAGCCTCACGGAGACGGATCTTTCCAACGAGGCCTTCCCGTGGTTTGGCGTCAAGTCCGGCACGGTCGGCCTCGCAACCGACGTGCGCATGCTACGCGTCAACTATGAGGGCGAGCTTGGTTGGGAGCTCTACCATCCGCTGCCGTACCAGCGTCAGCTGCTGCAGGCGATCCTCGCGGCAGGCGAGCCGCACGGCCTGCGCCTTGTCGGCTATCACGCACTAGAATCGCTCCGCCTCGAAAAGTCCTACCGTGCCATGTACCGCGACATGAACCCGGAACTGACAGCATGGGAAAGCAGCCTCGAACGTTTCATCCGGCTCGACAAGGGCGACTTCATCGGTAAGGCGGCGCTGGTGCGCCAGCAGCAGGAAGGCGTCAGGAACCGCTCAGTGACAATCGCCATCGATACCGACGGTGCAAGCTCGCTCATTCATGAGGGCGTCTATCACGACGGCAAGCTCGTCGGGCGCATCACGTCCGGCAGTTATGCCTACACGGTCGGCCACGATATCGCTTTCGCGCTGTTGCCTGTCGAGCTCGGCACGCCCGGAACGGAGCTGGAAGTGCCGATCCTCGGCGAACGCTGCAAGGCGCGGGTGATTGCGGAATCGCCCTACGATCCCGAAGCCCTGCGCGGCCGCATGTAACGAATTGGTGAGGAAGGAAGCCATGAAGATCTTGGTCCCTGTAAAGCGGGTCGTTGATTACAACGTCAAAATTCGCGTCAAGTCTGACGGCTCGGGTGTCGAGCTGGCGAATGTGAAGATGTCGATGAACCCGTTCGACGAGATTTCCGTTGAGGAAGCATTGCGGCTGAAGGAAGCCGGCAAGGCGGAGGAAGTGATCGTTGTGTCGATCGGTCCCGCCAAGGCCGAAGAGACGCTGCGCACCGCACTCGCCATGGGTGCCGACCGCGCCGTGCTGGTGGAGACCGACGACCAGGTCGAGCCGCTGGCGGTCGCCAAGATCCTCAAGGGTGTCGCCGAGGCCGAACAGCCGGGCCTGATCATTGTTGGCAAGCAGGCAATCGACGACGATTCGAACCAGACCGGCCAGATGCTGTCGGCGCTGCTCGGCTGGGCACAGGCGACCTTCGCCTCCAAGGTCGAGATCGGCGATGGTTCGGCACAGGTCACCCGCGAAGTCGACGGCGGCCTGCAGACGATCGAGGTCAAGCTTCCGGCCGTCGTGACGACGGACCTGCGCCTCAACGAACCGCGCTACGCATCGCTGCCGAACATCATGAAGGCGAAGAAGAAGCCGCTCGACAAGAAGACGCCCGCAGACTTCGGCGTCGATACGAGCCCACGCCTCAAGGTGCTGAAGACCGAGGAACCGTCGGGCCGCAAGGCTGGCGTCAAGGTCAAGTCGGTTGCCGAACTGGTCGACAAGCTGAAAAACGAAGCCGGCGTGCTCTAAGGCAGAAAAGGGAGAACTAGAACCATGGCCATTCTTCTTCTGGCAGATCACGACAATGCGCATCTTTCCGACCAGACGGCGAAAGCGCTGACGGCGGCAGGCAAGATCGGTTCGGACGTGCATGTGCTCGTCGCCGGCGCCGGTGCCAAGGCAGTTGCCGAACAGGCGGCAAAGCTCTCGGGTGTTTCCAAGGTGCTCGTCGCCGAGGATGCCAGCCTCGCCAACAACCTGGCGGAACCGCTGGCAGCGCTCATCGTCTCGCTCGCCGGCTCCTATGACGCCATCGTCTCGGCAGCGACCTCGGTCGGCAAGAACGTGCTGCCACGCGTGGCAGCGCTGCTCGACGTCGCGCAGGTCTCGGAAATCACCGAGGTCGTCTCCGCCGACACGTTCAAGCGCCCGATCTATGCGGGCAATGCGATCCAGACGGTGCAGTCGACCGACGCCAAGAAGGTGATCACGGTGCGCACGGCATCCTTCGCCGCAGCCGGTGAAGGCGGAAGCGCATCGATCGAAACCATCGCGGCCGCCGCAAACCCGGGTCTGTCCAGCCACGTGAAGGACGCCCTGTCGTCCTCCGACCGTCCGGAACTGACGTCTGCCAAGATCATCATCTCGGGCGGCCGTGCGCTCGGCTCGTCGGAGAAGTTCCAGGAGGTCATCCTTCCGGTCGCCGACAAGCTCGGTGCTGCCGTCGGTGCATCGCGCGCGGCGGTCGATGCGGGCTATGCGCCGAACGACTGGCAGGTCGGTCAGACGGGCAAGGTTGTTGCCCCGCAGCTCTACATCGCCTGCGGCATCTCGGGCGCCATCCAGCATCTCGCCGGCATGAAGGATTCGAAGGTGATCGTCGCGATCAACAAGGACGAGGAGGCGCCGATCTTCCAGGTTGCCGACTATGGCCTCGTCGCCGATCTCTTCGAGGCGCTGCCGGAACTCCAGAAGGCCGTATAAGACCGGGGCACGCTCGCGCCTGCCTTATGTTCACCTCCCAAGCGACGAATGGCGCGGTTCAAAAGACTGCGCCATTCTTCTGAGATTCATGGCTCTGGAGATACGTTGAATGAAAAGCCACGTCCTGACAGTATCGTGCCAATCGACCCGCGGCATCGTTGCCGCGATCACCGGCTACCTCGCCGAGAAGGGGTGTTACATCTCGGATTCGTCGCAGTTCGACGACCTCGAAACCGGCCTGTTCTTCATGCGCCTCACCTTCCTGTCCCAGGAAGGCGTATCGGAGGAGGACATCAAGGCTGAATTCGCCCCGGTCGCCAAGCCCTTCGGCATGAACTATCGCTTCAACGACAGCGACGAGCGCATGAAGGTTCTGCTGATGGTGTCGCGCTTCGGCCATTGCCTGAACGACCTGCTCTACCGCTGGAAGATCGGCGCGCTGCCGATCGACATCGTCGGCGTGGTGTCGAACCACTTCGATTACCAGAAGGTCATCGTCAACCACGACATCCCCTTCTACCACATCAAGGTAACGAAGGAGAACAAGCCGCAGGCAGAAGCCCGCCTGATGGAGGTGGTGGAACAGTCCGGTGCGGAACTGATCGTGCTCGCCCGCTACATGCAGGTGCTGTCGGATGCGGTGTGCAAGAAGATGTCGGGCCGGATCATCAACATCCACCACTCGTTCCTGCCGTCGTTCAAGGGTGCGAACCCGTACAAGCAGGCCTTCGAGCGCGGGGTGAAGCTGATCGGCGCGACGGCGCACTATGTGACGGAGGACCTCGACGAGGGTCCGATCATCGAGCAGGACGTGGCGCGCATCACGCATGCGCAGTCTGCGGAGGACTACGTGTCGATCGGTCGCGACGTGGAGAGCCAGGTGCTTGCCCGCGCCGTGCATGCCCACATCCACCACCGTACCTTCATGAACGGCAACAAGACCATCGTCTTCCCGCCCAGCCCCGGCTCGTACGCGTCAGAGCGTATGGGTTGAACCATGGGGATCGCGGCGCGTATTGACGGGAAGAAAGTCGCGGCGTCGGTGATCGAGGCTGTGAAGGCTGCGAGCTCGGCGCTCGAAAATGAGGCAGGGGCGAGGACCGGGCTTGCGGTCGTCATCGTCGGCGATGATCCGGCAAGCCACACCTATGTCGGCGCCAAGGGTCGTCTGGCCAAGGAATGCGGCTTCAACTCCACCCAGCACACGCTGCCGGAGGAGACCACGGAAGGGGACCTCGCAAGCCTGGTGGCGTCGCTGAACGCGGATTCACGGGCTGCGGCTCGGCGAGGGTGACCGGGAGGAGATCGCTTTCGTGCCGCTCTTCCGGCAACGGGCGCGCAAGGGCGATAGCCATGAATGATGTCGTCCGCATCCTCGCCGCCGGCAGCTTGCGTTACGCTATGCCGGAAATCGCCGCCGCCTTCGAGAAAACCACCGGGGTTTCCCTGTTGCTAGGCCCTGCGGGGCTTCTGCGCGAACGGATTGAAGCGGGAGAACCTTTCGACCTCTTCGCCTCTACCAACATGGCCCACCCGCAGCGCCTCGTTTCGATCGGATTGGCGAAAGAGCCGGTCTGCTTGGGCTGACTGGAGGATAGCAAATGCATACGAGCAATCCCCGGGTCAACGGTTCCAATCCCTTCAAGAGCTTAAGATCGGTGTTGGTTTATTGCAAAAACGATCGCTCCCGGCAAATGCGCGCCGATAGGCGCGCATTTGCTTGAAAAGGTAGCGTCCTCAGGCTAGCCCCGTCTTACGACATGATCAGCCCGCCATCGACGTTGATCGTCTGGCCGGTGATGTAGGCGGCGTCCGGTGAGGCGAGGAAGGCGACGAGGGCGGCGACTTCGGCCGGGGTGCCGGCCCTGCCCATCGGGATGCCTTCGACCCATTCGGCCATCAGTTCGCCCGGGCCGTATTCGCCGAGCATCTCGCCCCAGACGCGGTCGTTGTAGTCCCACATCTCGGTGTGGATGATGCCGGGGCAAATGGCGTTGGCGGTGATGCCTTCGCGCGCCAGTTCCTTGGCAAGGCTCTGGGTCAGGCCGACCACGCCGAATTTCGAGGCGGCGTAGTGCGGGGTGTAGATGAAGCCTTGGCGGGCCTGCCCGGAGGCGGTGTTGATGAGGCGCCCCTTCGTGGCGCTGGCGCGGAACCGTCGGATCGCCTCCTGGCAGCACAGGAAGACGCCTTTGGTGTTGACGTCGAGATTGAGGTCCCATTCGCGCTCGGTCAGGTTCTCGACCTTGGCGATGGTGATGACGCCGGCATTCTGCACGGAAACGGAGATCGCACCCAGCTTCACCTCGGCCTCGCCATAGGCTTCCTGCACGGCGTTGGCGTCAGTCACGTCGAGCGCGAGGCCAAGAATTTCGGCGCCGGTCTCATTGGCGAGTGTGGTGGCGGCTTCCACGGTGTCTTTCTCAATTGCTGCAATCGCGACTTTCGCGCCCTCTTCGGCAAAGCGCTTGGCGATACCGCGGCCGATGCCCTTGTTGCCCCCGGTCACGAATACCGTCTGGCCTGCAAAACGTGTCATGGTCTTTTCTCCATAATGCGCAGCAGGCCGATGTCCGATCCGGGATGGATCAGGCTGTGAGCCGTGCCGCAGTGAACTTGTCGGTGACGAGCACATCGATGACGCCCAGTTTCAGGGCGCCGGCGATGGCCTGGGTTTTCGACTCTCCGCCCGCGAGCGCCATGACGCGGGCGGTCTTGCGCAGATCCTCCAGCGAAAGGCCGATGACGCGGTCGTTGAGCGGTGTTTCGACGGGCTTGCCGTCCTGGTCGTAGAAACGATACGAAATTTCGCCGACCGCACCTGCCTCTTGCAGCATCGCCATTTCCTGGCGGGAGAACGTATTGCCGGATCGGGCAAGAAGCTCGGATGGCTCAACCGCACCGATGCCGACGATGGCGAGGCTGAGGCGCCCGAAGAGGTCCATCGTCTCGCGCACCACCGGGTCCGCGAGCATGACGAGCTTGGCTTCTCGCGAGGAGGTGATGCCTTGCACGAGGAGAAGCCGAGGCTCGCCGCCAGTCAACCTGGCAAGGCGGGCGGTCAATTGTGTCGCGTGGGTCTGGACGGAAGCGTCACCCATGCCGCCCAGGATCTGCACGATGTACTTGGCCTTGGCGTTCTTCAGCGGGTGGATGTTGTCCACCATGCGCAGGATGGTCTGGCTCCAGCTCGAGACGCCGACGATTTCATCCTGTTGCAGGGTGACTTCGAGGAAGTGGGCGGCGGCTTCGCCGATGCGCGCCATGATGGCGCCATCGCGATCTTCCGAACAATCGACGACGATGGCTTCGGTGAGGCGATAGCGCTCGCGCAATGCGGTTTCCAGGTCGGCAAAGGTGCCGGCCGGCGGAATGACCGTCGTGCGCACAATGTCTTCCTGCTCCGCCCGCTTCAGCATGCGTGAAACGGTGGCCTGCGACATATGCATGAGTTCCGCGATCTCAGCCTGCCGCTTGCCTTCGATGTGATACATCTGGGCAATGCGGGCAATCAGTCGTAACTCGTTGAGCCGTCCCATGGAGCCTCCGGTGGTGAATTTTTATTCACTCATAGAGGAAGGGCCCGGCATGGTCGAGCGGTAGATTGCGTCCTGCCAGACGAGCAGGCGATCCGCGGCATCGGAGACCTGCGGGGCTAGGGCATTCACCGCACGCGGCAGGGCGGCAATGGCCGCGAGGTCCGGCCAGACGCCGAGCGTCAGGCCGGCGAGATAGGCGGCGCCCAATGCGGACGCTTCCGGTGCATCGCACTGGATGATTGCGTGATTTAGCGTATCGGCGACGCATTGCATAAGGAACGTGTTCTTGCTCGGCCCCCCATCCGCATAGAGGCGGCCGAGCGGTGTCGGCGATTGCGACGACATGGCCTTGAAGACATCGTGAACCTGGAAGGCGATGCTATCTGTCACGGCGCGTGCCATCTGGGCGCGGCTGGTATTGAAGGTGATGCCGGAAAACAGTGCCCGGGCATCTGAATGCCAATAGGGCGCGCCGAGGCCAACGAAAGCAGGAACGAAGCCAGGACCGCCGGCGGGGGCGGTTGCTGCAAGTTCGGTCAGCGCCTGCACATCGGCAAGGCCGAGCATGTCGGCCATCCATGGAAGCGAGGCGGCGGAGACGAGGATATTGCCCTCAAAGGCATAGGTCGGCTTGCCACCGATCGACCAGGCGATGGTCGTGGTGATGCCCTGTTGCGGCGCGATGAAGCGGGGCAGGGTCGTCATGATCGACGAGCCGGTACCAAAGGTCACCTTGCCGTCGCCGGGATTGAAGGCGCCGTGGCCGAACAGCGCGGCATGGCTGTCACCGGTGGCGGAGGCAATCGGGATGCCGTCTGCAAGGCCGGGCACGTTCTTCGTGACGCCGAAACGGGAGGCGCTGTCGCGGACCTCCGGCAGGGCGGATTTCGTCACGCCGAAGAGATCGCAGAGCTCGTTGCTCCACACCCGTTCGTTGAGATCGTAGAGCTGGCTGCGCGCCGCATTGGCTGCGTCGCAGGCGTGTACCGCGCCGTCCGTGAAGCAATGGATCAGCCAAGCGTCGATCGTGCCGAGCTGCACCTTGCTTCCGGCGGGTACGCGATCCAGCAGCCATTTCATCTTGGGGCCGGGGAACATCGGGTCGATCGGCAGACCCGTGAGAGCCTGGACGCGCGGCGCATGGCCGGCGGCAATCAGCTCGGCGCAGGCGGGTGCGCTGCGGCGGCACTGCCAGCTGACCACAGGACCAAGCGGCTTGCCGCTATCAGCATCCCAGACGGTAACGGATTCGCGCTGGTTGGAGATGGCGATGCCAAGGATTTCGACAGACGGCGCGGCCGCAAGGCAGGTGGCGATGGCTTCCTGCACCGATTGCCAGAGTCGCAACGGGCTCTGCTCCACCCAACCCGGCTGCGGATGCTCGATGCCAACGGGAGACGAACCGCGTGCGAGAATGTCGCCGTGTGTCGAAACGAGCACGGCCTTAGAGTTCGTGGTGCCCTGGTCGATGGCGAGAATGGCGGTCGTCATGGCGGCTCCGGTCGGCGGAAGAAGAGGAGGGCGCGGCATCGGGAGGTATTGCCGCGCCCGGCACGCAATCTAGTCGCGCACGATCAGGTGCGGGAAGATTTGCGCGCGATCAAGTCCATGGCGGCGTTAGCGATGCCGGCGGGCGACATGCCGAATTCGTCGAGCAGGAATTCCGCCGAGCCGGTGGGCGGGAAGATGCCGGGAACGCCGAGGATCTTCATCGGCACCGGGCTTTCCGCCACGACGACTTCGGCAATCGCCGAACCGAGGCCGCCGAAGACGGAGTGCTCTTCGGCCGTCACGATCGCGCCGGTGTCGCGGGCGGCAGACACCACCGCCTCGACATCGATCGGGCGCACGGTCGCCATATTGAGGACGCGGGCCTCGATGCCCCGTTCGGCAAGGATTGCGGCGGCCTTCACCATGCGATGGGTCAGTGTGCCATTGGCGATAAGCGTGACGGCATCGCCTTCGCGCAGCAGGTTGGCCTTGCCCAGCTCGAACTTGTGGCCCTCCGCCAGCAGGTCCGGAACTCCGACACGAGAAAGGCGCAGGAAGACGGGGCCGTTATAGGATGCCGCCCATTCCACGGCGGCTGCCGTCTCGATGGAATCGCAGGGGGCGACGACCGGAAGGTTCGGCAGAACGCGCGTCCAGGCAAAGTCCTCGATGGAATGGTGCGTAGGGCCGAGTTCGCCATAGGCCATGCCCGAGGAAATGCCGATCAGCTTCACATTGGCGTTGGAGTAGGCGATATCGGCCTTGATCTGTTCCAGCGAACGGCCGGTCAGGAAGCAGGCGGCGCCGCATACGAAGGGCAGAAGGCCGCCATTGGCAAGACCGGCGCCGACGCCGACCAGCGCTTGCTCGGCAATGCCGACATTGACGAGCCGCTCGGGCCATTTGGCCTTGAAGCCATTGAGCTTGGAGGAGCCGACGGAGTCGTTGCAGACGGCGACGATCTTGGGATTGTCGGCGCCCAGGCGTTCCAGCACGGCGACGAAGGCGTCACGGCAGTCGTGCAGCTTGGGAGAAGGAGTGATGGCGTTCATTACAGGGCCTCCGAAAGCTCAGCGACGGCAATCTTGTATTGTTCGGCATTCGGCACCTTGTGGTGCCAGTCGACGGTGTCCTGCATGAAGGAAATGCCGTGGCCCTTGTTGGTGTGGGCAACGATGCAATGCGGCCGGCTACCGCGTTTTTCCAGCGCCAGGACGATCTCGTCCATGGCATTTCCGTTGATCTCGGTGACATCCCATCCGAAGGCTTCGAGCTTGGCCGGGAAGGGTGCAAGGTTGTTGGTATCCTTCAGCGATGCACCCTGCTGGAAGCGGTTGTGGTCGATGATGAGCGTCAGGTTGTCGAGGCCGAACTGCGCGGCCGAAGCGATAGCCTCCCAGTTCGAGCCCTCCTGCATCTCGCCGTCGCCCGTCAGCACATAGGTGCGATAGACGGCACCCGTCAGCTTTGCGGCTTTCGCCATGCCGACGGCCACCGGCAGACCGTGGCCGAGCGGGCCGGTGTTGGTTTCGACACCGGGAACCTTGTTGCAGTTCGGGTGGCCGTTGAGGCGCGAATGGGGCTTCAGGAAGGTAGCGACCTCTTCTTCCGGAATGAAACCGCGCTTGGCCAGCGTCACGTACAGTGCGAGCGCCACATGGCCCTTCGAGAGCACGAAGCGATCCCGATCCGGGTGCGTCGGCTGATCCGGCCAGATGCGCAGCACACGGAAATAGAGCGCAGTCAGGATGTCGATTGCAGACATCTCGCCACCGATGTGGCCTGCGCCAGCTTCAAAAACCGCTTGCAGATCGCGGAGTCGGATCTGTTGAGCGATACGGTCGAGATCGTTCGGCTGCATGAAACCCTCGTTGTGAATAAATATACACTGATAGATATATTTGCACGGATGATCGCGAAGTCAAGCGGAAATGACATTAAGCGATCCTGAAAAATTCGTTCTATCAGCCTTGACACCCCTCAATGGGATGCGCTATGAATTTACACACACTAATGAATATTTATGCGACAAGCCTAGGCGAAGCCGCGAACGACCCGGAGGAGTGTCCATGGTGGCGGATGTGAAAGAACGACAGGGGTTCGCAGGCATTATGTTGCCTTCGCTGCGCGGAGCCACGGGTCCGCTCATCGGCCTCATCGTGCTGTGCCTCTTTCTCACCTTTGCGACGGACAAGTTCCTGTCGGTGCGCAACTTCCTCAACGTACTCGACCAGATCACGGTGCTGGGCGTCATGGCCGTTGGCATGACGATGGTCATCCTGATCGGTGGCATCGACCTGGCGGTCGGCTCGGTCATGGCGCTGGCCATGATGGTGCTCGGTTATCTCAATGTTACCGCCGGTGTTCCTATGGGCATCGCGATCCCGCTTGCCTTGCTCGTGGCGTCGCTGAACGGTTTGGTCGCCGGGCTTCTGATTACGCGCTTCAACGTGCCGGCCTTCATCGCGACGCTCGCCATGATGTCGATCACGCGCGGCCTTGCGAACATGATCACCGACGGCCAGCAGATCATCGGCTTTCCGGCCTGGTTCAACATGATGGCCATCGTGCGCTTCGGTGGCTTCCTGACGCTGACCGTCGCCGTGATGGTCGTGGTCTTCGTCGTCGGCCTGATTTATCAACGCTACCGTCATGGTGGCCGCGTGCTCTATGCGATCGGCGGCAACGCCGAGGTGGCGCGCCTTGCCGGCATCAATGTCCAGCGCGCGACCGTGCTCGTCTATGTCGTGTGCAGCTTCCTGGCCGGCCTTTCGGGCATGGTGCTCGCCGCCCGCCTCGACTCCGTGCAGCCGTCCTCGGGCGTTTCCTATGAACTTGACGCGATTGCCGCGGTCGTCATCGGCGGCACGTCGCTGTCGGGCGGCACGGGTGGCATCGGTGGCGCCATCATCGGCGTGCTCATCATCGGCGTGCTGCGCAATGGTCTCAACCTGCTCAGCGTCTCGCCCTTCATGCAGCAGGTCATCATCGGCGCTGTCATCGTACTCGCCGTCACCGCCGAAACCTACCGCAAGCGCAAATAACGACTTTCACCCCCGCGGCCCAAGCGGCGGGGTGGAGAAAACGGTCCGCAATCGTGCGGACCGGCAAAAGGGAAGGTGGTGTTCTGGGAGACAGGCACTGCCGGGTAACTTGGAGGAGAAACCATGACACTGTCCAAACTGCTGATGGCGGCAACCGCTGCTTCTGTACTCGCCCTTCCGGCCTCCGCTGCCGAAGTCAAGAAGATCGGCCTTGCCGTTCCGAACCTGCAGGCTGACTTCTTCAACCAGATCAAGCTCGGCGTCGAAAAGCACGCCAAGGAAAAGGGTATTGAAGTCGTCGTCGTCGATGCGAAGAACGACACCAACACGCAGGTCAGCCAGGTGCAGGACCTGATGACGCAGGACATCAACGCCTTCATCTACATCCCGGCCGGTGCTGCTGCTGCTGCCGTCCCGACCCGTCTTGCCCGCGAAGCCGGCATTCCCGTCATCAACGTCGACCGCACGCCCGAGGGCGCGCCAGGTGACACCTTCATCGCCGGCGAAAGCGTCGAATCCGCTTACGAAGTCTGCAAGTACATCATCGGCAAGGCCGGTGGCGCAGGCAAGATGGCGATCATCCACGGCCAGAAGGGCACGACGCCGGAAGTCGACCGCTTCACGGGCTGCAAAAAGGCCATCGACGAGAACAAGGGCGTCGGGTTGGTCGACCAGCAGTGGAGCAACATGTGGTCGGCCGATGAAGGCTTTACCATCGCGCAAAACATGCTGCAGGCGAACCCCGAGATTACGATCATCTTCGGTCAGGCCGATGGTCTCGCGATGGGTGCCGCCAAGGCCGTCGACGTTGCAAACCTCTCGGACAAGGTGATCATCGGCGGTTATGACGGTGACGTCTCGGCGCTCGAATACCTCGCCAAGTGCAAGGGTCCGTTCATTGCGACCGCAACGCAGAGCACGCAGAAGATGGGCGTTCTCGCCGTCGAATCCGCGCTCGCAGTCGCAGCCGGCCAGAAGGTGGAAGAGCGTCAGACGCCGAACGCCGTCCTGACAACCTGCGAAAACGCGCCGGAATTCGTCAAGAGCCATCCGTAATCCGGGCTCATAGCAGAAAGGCAGCAGCGCATGACGAACCGCTCTCCCATCCTGTCGCTCCGAGGAATCCAGAAATCCTACGGTATGATCAAGGTGCTCCACGGTGTCGATCTCGACGTCTATCCGGGAGAGGTCGTGGCGCTGCTCGGTGAAAACGGTGCCGGGAAATCGACCCTGTCGAACATTATTTCCGGCACCGTCCAGCCCTCCGCGGGCGAGATGACCTGGTTCGGCAAGCCTTACGCCCCCGCCAATCCCCGTGCCGCGATGGACGAGGGGGTCGGCATGATTCACCAGGAACTGAAGCTCCTGCCGAAGCTCTCTATCGCGGAAAACGTCTTCGTCGGTCGCTATCCCATGAAATCCGGCCGCCTCGATCGCCATGCGATGGAGGAGCGCGCCCGCGCGGGCCTGCAGCGCCTCGGTCTCGACGTGTCGCCCGACCGGCTCGTCGAAGGTCTCTCGACCGGCCGGCAGCAGCTTATCGAAATCGCTAAGGCGCTGACGCTGAATGCGCGCCTGCTCATTCTCGACGAGCCGACGGCCGCGCTCGGCGGCGAGGAGACCCAGCTTCTATTCCGCCAGATCGAGCGCCTGAAGGCCGAAGGCGTCGGCATCATCTATATTTCTCATCGTCTGGAGGAAATCCGCCAGATCACCGACCGTATCGTCGTCATGCGGGATGGCGCCAAGATGCAGGAATTCGACCGCGGCGACGTGCCGATCCGCACCATCGTCGAGGCCATGGTCGGGCGCTCGCTGGAGCGCATGTTCCCGGCATTGCCCACGCCGACGGATGAGGTGACGCTCGAAGTGCGCGGCCTGTCCTCGCCATCAAAGGCCTTCCGCGACATCAATTTCTCCGTCCGCAAAGGAGAGGTCTTCGGCATTGCCGGCCTCATGGGCGCCGGTCGTACCGAACTCGTGCGCGCCATAACCGGTGCTGACCCGATCGCAAGCGGCGAAGTGCTGTTGCATGGCAAGCCGGTGACGCCGCGTTCACCGATCGATGCGATCCGCAACGGCATCGTGCTAGTACCCGAGGATCGCAAGCTGCAGGGCGTCGTGCTGGAGCATTCCATAGCGGAAAACATCGGCTATGCCAATCTCGGCGAGATTTCTCGCAACGGCTGGATTTCGTCGCGCCGCGTCCGTGAATTCGCCGAGGATTACATCAAGCGCTTGGGCGTGAAGGGGCGCGGCGGGCAGAATGCCGGCGAGCTCTCCGGCGGCAACCAGCAGAAGGTGGTGCTGGCCAAGTGGCTGGCACGCAAACCACAGGTCGTGGTGCTGGACGAGCCGACGCGCGGGATCGATGTCGGCGCGCGCTCCTCGATCTACGATCTCATTGTGGGCCTGGCGTGCGAAGGCGTCACCGTCATCGTGGTCAGCTCCGACCTCGAGGAGGTGCTTGGTGTCTCCAGCCGCATCATGGTCATGGCACAAGGCAAGCAGGCCGGTATCCTGGACCGCGAGGACGCTAGTGACGTCTCGGTGATGGAACTGGCGACAATCTGAACAGGGAAGAGGCAGCATGTCTGAAATCACGCTCAACGCACCGAAATTGTTCGACCTTTCCGGCAACGTCGCCTTCGTGACGGGGGCGGGCAGCGGCATCGGCCAGCGCATCGCCATGGGGCTGGCGCAATGCGGTGCGGACGTCGCGCTGCTCGACCGCCGTACGATGACGGCCTTGCCCAGACGGCCGATTTCATCGCGCGGGCAGAGCGCCGCAGCATCCAGATCGCCGCCGACGTCACCAGCGGCCCGGCGCTGAACGATGCGATCGCCCGCACGCAGGCGGACCTTGGTGCTCTCACGCTCGCGGTCAACGCGGCTGGCATCGCTAATGCCAATCCGGCCGAGGAGATGGAGGAAAGCCAGTTCCAGACGAT
The DNA here is from genome assembly GCF_001713395.1 of Sinorhizobium sp. RAC02. Classification (NCBI taxonomy): domain Bacteria; kingdom Pseudomonadati; phylum Pseudomonadota; class Alphaproteobacteria; order Hyphomicrobiales; family Rhizobiaceae; genus Sinorhizobium; species Sinorhizobium sp. RAC02. The sequence goes on from NZ_CP016452.1 coordinate 844,747, forward strand.
GATGGACATCAACTTGAAGGGCGTTTTTCTCTCCTGCCAGGCGGAAGCGCGTGCCATGCTGAAGACCGGCCGCGGCGCCATCGTCAACATCGCTTCCATGTCCGGCGTTATCGTCAATCGTGGCCTCAGCCAGTGCCATTACAACGCCTCCAAGGCCGGCGTGATCCACATGACCAAGTCCATGGCCATGGAATGGGTCGACCGCGGCATCCGCGTCAACACAATCAGCCCGGGCTACACCGCAACACCGATGAACACCCGGCCGGAAATGGTGCATCAGACAAAGCTCTTTGAAGAGCAGACGCCCATGCAGCGCATGGCAAATGTCGACGAGATGGTCGGCCCGGCCGTCTTCCTGCTCTCGAATGCCGCAAGCTTCGTGACGGGTGTCGATCTGCTGGTCGATGGCGGCTTCTGCTGCTGGTAGTTTCCAAGGCCGGCTTTAAGCCGGCCTCTTGCATTTCTGTCCGGAAATTCCTTATTTGCGCATGTTTTCCGGGCGGGCGAAATTCCCCACCGGCGGTATCCGAAGCAATCCGGGAGCCCGCAAGCGCCTTCCGACGGAAGGGTCAGCAGATCCGCTGCGGGCTCATCCGCGCGGTGTGCTTGGTCGCCCGGGTCACATCGAAGCTCCCGTCGATCTGGTGCGTCTTGCCGGCAAGACGCCCTCCGGCGCGATCTGCGAGGTCACAAACGATGACGGAACCATGGCACGCGGCCGGATAATCGTCTTTGCAGACCTCGCCTCGGGCCACGATGGCCGTTTGGGGCGCTTGACTCGCGTGCCTTTGGCTGGAGGAGTATGCCCGTTAGCGCGGCCGGGTTGACTGTTTGGGTTTGGGGGCGGCCGTTCGAATCTATTCAAGAGCTTGAATGGATATGTTCCTTCAGAAGGCCCGGTAATTCGCCTGTACGTGAGCGCGTGAACTTCACGATGCCAGACCGGCGTATGCCGGTCTGCGGTTGAGTGTGCGACGTGTGTCAGATAACGCCCAGTGCGTCCATGGCTTCCGCCACCCGGACGAAACCCGCGATGTTCGCCCCTAGCACGTAGTCGCGTGGAGCGCCGTATTCCTCGGCGGTTTCGGCGCACACATCGTGGATGTTGTGCATGATTGTGGCTAGGCGCTTTTCAGTCTGCTCGAAGGTCCAGCTATCGCGAGAAGCGTTTTGCTGCATCTCCAGTGCCGAGGTTGCGACGCCACCGGCATTGGCAGCCTTTCCGGGTGCGAACAACACGTTTGCTTCCTGAAAGAGGCGTACGGCCTCGGGTGTCGTCGGCATGTTGGCCCCTTCGACGACTGCGATCACCCCGTTTTTGATCAGCGTTTTGGCGTCTTTTCTTGTGAGTTCGTTCTGTGTCGCCGAGGGCATCGCGACGTCGCAGGGCACATCCCATATGGATCCCCCCTCGACGTAGCGGCAGCCAGCCCCTTTGCTCCGCGCGTATTCCGATATCCGCTCGCGGCGGACTTCCTTGATTTCCTTGAGGAGATGGAGATCGATGCCGTTTTCATCGATCACATATCCACCGGAATCCGAGCAGGCTATGACCTTTCCGCCGAACTCGATGACCTTTTCCATCGTGTAGATCGCAACGTTGCCCGAGCCGGAAACGACAGTTTGTTTTCCCTCGAAGCCCTCGCCTTTGGTCGCCAGCATTCGCTCGGCAAAATAGGTGGCGCCATAGCCGGTGGCCTCCCGGCGTGCGCGCGAGCCACCGTAAAACAGTGCTTTTCCCGTCAATACACCGGCTTCATAGCGGTTGGTCAGGCGTTTGTACTGACCGAACATGTAGCCGATCTCCCGCCCCCCGACACCGATATCCCCCGCTGGAACGTCTGTGTATTCTCCAATGTGGCGATGCAGTTCCGTCATGAAGGACTGGCAGAAACGCATGATTTCACCGTCCGATCGGCCGCGCGGATTGAAATCAGATCCACCCTTGCCGCCACCGATTGGCATGCCGGTCAGCGCGTTCTTGAACGTCTGTTCGAAGCCAAGAAATTTGATGATACCGACGTTGACCGAGGGGTGAAAGCGGATGCCGCCCTTGTAGGGACCGAGCGCCGAGTTGAACTGCACGCGGAAGCCACGGTTGATCTGAACCTGCCCGCTATCATCGACCCAGGGAATGCGGAAAATAATTTGTCGCTCGGGCTCGCAGATGCGTTCGATGAGCGCATTGTCGGCATAATTGGGATGCTTTGCAACAACACGTCCAAGACTTTCAAGGACCTCCCGCACTGCCTGGTGAAATTCCTGCTCACCTGCATTTCGTCTCAACACTTCATTCAAGATCGGTTCGAGCTTCTCGTCCACATTGACCAATTTTTAATCACTCCAACTGCCGAAAACCGGACAATTCCGCGGCGCCGTAGGTGGTTAGCCTATTTTTTGACCTGACTAAATCAAAAATGCGCTGCCCTGAACCCGCGATAGGAGATTGGTTCTGCCGCAAACTCATTCACAACGAAGCCAATGTATGGATGTTATTCCTTAAGAGCGGGGGCGCCTGAGCCGTCAGCCTTCTGCTGGAACTCGCCCAAAGCATCTTGTCTTCATCCTCACGGCCAGCTACGCCCTCGTGCAGGCGATCGGAGGCTGGCTTGCCGGGTCGCTTGCCCTGATCGCGGACGCCGGCCATATGATCTCGGATTCGGCGGCGCTCCTGCTGGCCTTGATCGCCTATCGCGTTGCGCGCTGGCCCGTCGATGCGCACCGGACCTACGGGTTTCATCGCGTGCGGGTTCTCGCCGCCCTTGCCAATGGCGCAACACTGCTGCTGCTGGTCGTCTGGATCGCGTGGGAGGCCGTGCAGCGGATCAACGAGCCCGCGGAAATCCTTGCCGGCCCCATGCTTGTCGTCGCTGTCATCGGCCTCGTGGTGAACCTGATCGGCGCTTATGCCTTGTGGTCCGGTAACAGCGGCGATAGCAATCTGCGCGGAGCGCTCCTGCACGTCATCGGGGACCTGTTGGGATCGGTCGGCGCGATTGCGGCGGCGGTCGGTATCATGCTGACCGGCTGGAGTATTCTCGATCCGATCCTGTCGGTGCTCGTCGCAGGCCTCGTCATCCGGTCGGTCTGGGGGCTCGTTTCCGATTCCATTCGCGTCCTCCTGCAGGCAACGCCGAAAGGCATCCGCGCGGATGACATAGAAGCGGGCTTGCGGAACCTTCCAGACGTGTCAGGAGCCGGCCACTTTCACGCCTGGACACTGACCGACGAGAGCATCGTCGCGACGGTCCATGTCAGTCCCGCTGCGGGAGTCGATCCCCTATCGCTGCCACCGGTGGTCGCCGCGTGGCTCAAGGCGAAGGGGAACATCGATCACGTCACGGTGCAGGTGGATCCGCCGGGTGCGCTTGTCGCCCGGCACGAGTGACCGGGCCGCGCCATCAGCCATCCGACCAGAAGCGGCTCTCGTCGAACGTCGTCTACTGGCCGGCGGGTTGAACGCGCCGCTCCAGTGGTTGCTGGATATCCTCGGCGCTTGCCACCGCCTGCCGTAAGCTGGTCGGAAGGCGCAGCTGCTCCAGTTCCTTGGCCGGCGTGAGCGCCCAGTCGAAGAGCGCGGCTTCGGAAACCGCCCATTCCGGTTGCGTGCCGGAAAGGCCTGAACCGGCGAGACTGGACTCGGCAGCAGTCGGCTGCCGCAGGAGGCCCGTGCCCTGCACGACCCAGAACGACGCGGACGGAACGAACGCGGCAGTGTTCATGGGAAGTGCACGCTCGACAACGGCGGACCGGAATATCGGAAGAGGCGCAACAATCGTCGCAAGGTCGACGAATGGCGGCTCCTCGGCAACCATCTGGCGTGTGGTCTGCAGCTCCAATGCCTTCTCCGCGCGGCCTTTGCGGGTCGGCAGCATGGCGGTGAGCAGCGTGCTTTCGGACGGAGATGCCTCACCCTTGAATTTCGATTTTCCCGCAGTGCTGGCGGCGATCACGGATGTCGCCTTGACCCGCCGTTTGTAGTCCACCATCGCCAGATCATAACCCGGCAAGGCCCGGCCGTCGGCCGGCAGATGCAGTGTCTGGCCGTTCGGGAAAATGCGCGCCAGCTCCTGGCGCGACACCCGAGGCCAGGCCCGGACACGGCCGACATCGAGATGCACGAAGGGCGAGCCGGAGGTCGGATAGTAGCCGACGCCGCCGATCTGCAGCTGCATGGCAAGCTCCCGCAGCCGTGCGAGCTTGACGCCGGGAATGAAGAAGTCCATCGCCTTGCCGAGTGTGTGCTGGCTGTTCTTCGCGACGCCTGTATTGCGCGAGCGGCCGCGCAGCATGGTGTTGGTGGCGGGCGAACGGTAGGCCGAGACGATATTGATGTAATCCTTCGCGCCGGCGCGCTGGTAGACTTCCCAGACCAGATCCAGCAGGCGCGGATCCATGCGGGCCGGCTCGTTCCGACGCCAGTCGCGCAGCAGGCGATTGACCTGTGCAAGCCCCTTCGGGTCGTACTTGCCATTGCGCTTGTAGGTGATCGTCGCACGCTCGCCGGTATGGGTGAAGAACAGCTTAAGCGAGCGGACTTCCGCAAAGGCCGCGGAGGGGGCGGCGGTCAGGGCGGCGAGGGCAATCGCACTTGCCTGCGCAATCCGGCGCGCAGCCTTGCCAAAACCATTCCTTGCAACGGGATGCAGGGCGTGGACCCACGACGCGGGCAACAAATACTCGAACACGACACGTTCCAATCCAACGAGATACAGCCATCGAAAGCGGATGACGGCGCTCAGGCACCAGTGAGGATTATGGTCAATGAAGGGTTAAGATCCTGTTGATGGCTGCCGGGCGGGCGTCGATCCTGTCCTCAGCTCCTGCCGCGAGGCCTGGACAGGCCCCCATCCGAGGTTGCCGGCGCGCGCAATGGCGCCGGCAACTGTTTGCAGAAGGGATCCCGCGACCAGACCGCAGCCTTACGAAATTACGACGACCCGGGCTCCCACGGGAACCCGTTCGTAAAGGTCCTCGACATGGTCGTTGACCATCCGGATGCAGCCGTTCGAAACCGCTTTGCCAATGGTCCAGGGTTCGGTGGTGCCGTGAATCCGGTAGAGCGTGTCGCGCCCGTCGCGAAACAGATAGAGGGCCCGGGAGCCCAACGGGTTCTTCGGTCCGCCCGGCACGCCCCCGGCATGGCGGGCATACTTCTTCGGGTTGCGCCGGATCATGTTGTCGGTCGGTCGCCAGCTTGGCCATTTTGCCTTGCGGCCAACGGTCGCCGAGCCAGAAAAAGCCAGTCCGGCGCGGCCGACCCCGACCCCGTAGCGACGTGCAAAACCGCCCTCTTCGATGAGAAAAAGGTAACGGTCCTGCGGCGCGACCACGATGGTGCCAGGTTCTTCCGGATAGGGTGAGGTCACGAGTTGCGGCAAGAAACGCGCGTCGATGTCCAATGTACGCTTCTTTCCCTCGGCAAGGGCAAGGTTCGGCGAGATGAGCAGCGCGAGAGCCGCAAGGCTGAAGCTTCGCCGATCAAGGCGCACCACTGCCGGGACGGGGTCTATGTCAGATGGGAAGAGACGTCTCATGGAAATCATCCTTGCTGCGGGCAGGGCGCATCAGGCCGCCATCTGTCACCCGCGATCAAAAGTGGAAGAATACGGTGAAGTGGAACAGGCCGCCGATTGCAGTGCGGCCCGCTCGGAGGAGCATGTCATCCGCAATCGACCCGGCACGGCCACGCCTGTAACGTCAAGCCGCGCGAGGGGGAGGCAGGATCAGGAGGACGGGACCCGGTACCTGCGGGTCGGACGCTCGGTCGGGCCGGAGGCGATACGCAGGACCCACTCCCGGCCAGTGCCATTCGACAAGCCAGCCACAGGCCTCGTGGCAACTGTCCGACGGGGCCGGGTGATCGGGAATGTCGTTATCGATATCCGCGACAGTCAGGTTTGCGGTCAGGTGCGACGGCTCGAACGATGGATGGCTGCGGGCGGCAGCCGACGCGGTTGTGCTGATGCCGACGACCAGTGACATCAGCAATATGACGATCCATCTTACGACTGCGTGGTGCGGCATGCCCGTAACACTCAAGTAGCTCCGACCTCGAAGGATAATGTCGCGGCATTGTGCTTAAGAAGCCGTTAGCGGCGCCGATTTCCACGCGGTTTCCAGCCCTTGCGGAATTCTCGGAAATGCGCGCTTTCGCGCACTTGCACCTCAAGTAGCTAGAGGTTTTATGATCCGGCTCCCTTGATTTGGAGGCGACATGAACAGGCGGCAATTTTTGGGATCGACCGTGGCGGGGCTGGGCTTGCTGGCAGCAAGCCATGTGATGGCACAGGGTAACGGCACGACGGCGACACCTGACCTCATGGAACCTGGCCCCTTGCCAGAGCGGATCCTCGGACGCGACGATGCGCCCGTCACCGTCATCGAATATGCTTCGATGACCTGTGGTCACTGCGCCAATTTCCACCTCAACGTCTGGCCGGCCTTCAAGGCGGAGTTCGTCGACACCGGCAAGGTTCGCTTCATCCTGCGCGAATTCCCCTTCGATCCGCGATCGACCGCCGCCTTCATGCTCGCCCGCTGCATGGGCGACGACAAATGGTATCCGACAGTCGATCTGCTCTTCCGCAACCAGCCGCGCTGGGCGCGGGTGGAAGACGGGAAAGCGGGCTTCCTGTCGGTTCTTTCGATGACGGGCCTGAAGGAAGTAGATCTCGAGGCCTGCCTTGGCGACCAGGCGCTGCTCGACAAGGTGAACGCCGTTGCCGCGCGGGGCCAGGAGCTCGGCGTGGATTCGACGCCGACCTTCTTCATAAACGGCCAGAAATACACCGGCGTCATGCCGATCGAGCAGATGCGGTCCATCATCGAGCCGCTCGTTGCGGGAGCAGCAAAATGACCATCGGAAACATCAGGAATGCCCTTCTCGCAGGGCTCATTCTGGCTGCTGTTCCAGCTTTCGCCGAGGAACGGGCGGACCAGGTTGCGGCCCGCGTCGGCGATACGGAAATTCTGGAATCCGACGTCACGTTCGCAACCTCGTTCCTCGGTGATTCCAATCCAGAGGCGACGCAGGAGGCCAGGAAATCGGCTGTCGTCGATGCACTGATCGATCTCAAGGTGGTGTCGGATGCTGCGATCCGTGATGGTATGGAGAACGACGAGACGTTTAAGCGCCAGATGACGTTTCTCCGCCAGCAGGCCTTGAGGCAGGTCTATCTGGCCAAGGCCGCCGCGGTCGCCGTGACGGAGGATGTGGTGCGCAAGGCCTATGACGAGCGTGTCGCCGCGATGCCGGTAGGCGAGGAGGTGCGCCTGCGGCACATCCTGACCAGCGACCAGGCCGGCGCCGATGCGGCCATCCGCGAGATTGCCGGGGGAATGCCCTTCGAGGAGGTGGCGGGACGTACCTCGCTGGACGACGCATCGAAGGGTAAAGGCGGCGACCTCGGTTTTCTGACAACCGAGCAGCTTCCGCCGGAGTTGGGAACGGCCATTGCGACGATGAAGGCTGGCGAGACTTCCACCAACCCTATCGAAACGCCGTTCGGTTTTCACGTCCTGAAGCTGGAAGAGCGGCGCAAGCGCGAACCGCCCGCCTTCGAGACCGTGTCGGCGGAGCTGCGGAGCGGCATGGAGGCCCAGGCCGTTGGCAAGATCGTCGCCGACCTCAAGGCGAGCGCGCGCATCGAGAAGCTCGTTCCCGATGTCGCCATGCCTGACGCATCCGACGATGGGCACGACCATGGTGCCAACTGAGGCGGCGAACCAGGCGGTCGACGTTGTGCACCAGCGCACGATTCGGCGCCGGAACTGGATCATGCTGCTCGTCCTGTCGGGTTTCGTCCTAACTGTGACGGCTTACAGCGGGCTCCATATCCGCAGTGAAATCGATATGTCGGCGCCGACGGGCGCCGCGAAACCATGATGCAACCGTCGACGGAGCGCAAAGACGTGAACGACCGGGCCCGCGCGCTATCCAGACGGGTTCTCCTCCTGGGTATGGTGTCATCGACACTTACGGCCTGTTCCACCCTCTCTCCCGCCGGCATCACGAACATCACGCCGAGCGCCGCTCGCCGCTCCATGGGACTGCCGAGCGAGGAGGAACTGGCGGCGCGCTATGCCGGCCTGGGGGATGGTGGCTATACATTGCCGGCCGTTCCCTATCAGCAGATCGATCCGAAATTCTATCGCCAGCGGGTGATGAACACCACGGGCGAGCCTGCAGGCACCGTTGTGGTCGATATAGGCTCGAGGTTTCTCTATGTTGTGGAGCCCGGCGGCACGGCCATGCGGTACGGGGTGGGGCTCGGCCGAGCCGGCTTTGCCTGGGAAGGCGAGGGGGTTGTCCAGTGGCGCCAGAGATGGCCGCGCTGGAAGGCGCCGGCCGAAATGATCGCGCGCCAGCCCGAACTGGCGAAATTCTCCGTCGAAAACGGCGGGCAGCCGCCCGGACCGGACAACGCGCTCGGCGCCCCGCGCCCTTTATATCTTCCAGAACGGCGAAGACACGCTCTATCGCCTGCATGGGACTCGCGAGTGGAACTCCATCGGCACGTCCGTTTCCTCCGGCTGCGTTCGGCTGATCAACCAGGATGTCATCGACCTCCATACCCGGGTGCCATCGAAGGCGCGCATCATGGTGCGCTGAAACCCGACGATATCGCGGCATGAATGCCCTTGCGGCTTCACGTCATTTATGCGAATGACTTGCAATAGCATTTGCAACTAGTGGATCGAACATGGATACGCGCCGGGAAGGTTGGTTGCACGCGGGCGGAGACGTCTCCCTCTCCGATGTTCATCGCTCCATCCCAGTCAGGAAGGATGCATCGACGCTCCGGCGGGCACTTGCCTTCTTCGGACCGGGTTATCTCGTCGCCGTCGGCTACATGGATCCGGGCAACTGGGCGACCTCGCTCGCCGGCGGGTCGCGTTTCGGCTACACGCTGCTTGTCGTGGCGCTGGTGTCCAACATCATGGCGATCGTTCTGCAATCGCTGTGCGCGCGGCTGGCGATCGCCTCGGGCCGCGACTTGGCGCAGGCCTGTCGCGACGCCTTTTCTCGCCCCGTGGCGATCGGCCTCTGGCTTCTGGCGGAAATCGCCATCATCGCTACCGATATTGCCGAGGTCATCGGCACGGCGATCGGCCTCAACCTGATCTTCGGCATCCCGCTGGAAATCGGCGTCATCATCACGGCGCTGGACGTGTTCCTGATCCTCTACCTGCAGCGCCTGGGCTTCCGATGGCTCGAGGCCTTCGTCATTGCCCTGCTCGGCATCATCGCCGTTTGCTTCGCTGTCCAGATCGGTCTTGCGGATCCGGACTGGGGCGAGGTCATCCGCGGCTTTGCGCCGACGACCGAGATCGTCACCAATCCGGACATGCTCTACCTCGCGCTCGGCATTCTGGGGGCGACCGTCATGCCGCACAATCTCTATCTGCATTCCGGGATCGTCCAGACGCGTGCCTATGGGGAGACGCTTGCCGAGCGGCGCGAGGCACTGACGTTCGCGACGATCGATTCCACCGTGGCGCTCATGTTCGCGCTCCTGGTGAATGCTTCCATCCTGATCCTCGCCGCCGCGGCCTTTCACGCGACAGGCCGCACGGACATCGCCGAACTCGGCGAGGCGCACAATCTTCTGGCGCCGCTTCTCGGGATCGCCCTCGCCCCCACGCTCTTCGGCGTGGCGCTCCTGTGCTGCGGCATCAACTCGACGGTGACGGCGACGCTGGCCGGACAGGTGGTCATGGAAGGGTTCCTGCGCATGCGCCTGGCACCCTGGTTGCGGCGGTTGATCACGCGGGGGATCGCCATCATTCCGGCTGCCGGCGTTACCATCACTTATGGCGACAGCGGAACGGCCCAACTCCTCATCCTCACGCAGGTCGTCCTCAGCCTCCAGCTTTCCTTCGCGGTCTTCCCGCTCGTGATGTTCACGGCTGATCGCCGGAAAATGGGAGAGCTCATCGCGCCGCGTTGGCTGACGGCGCTGGCGCTGCTGATCGCGATCGTCATCGCGGGGTTGAATATCAAAATGCTGGTGGATTTTGTTCTTTAGGGTCGCGGCCAAGGCCCTGTCGGTCAAAGTCGGCGATGGTCCCATCTCCGGGATGTCTGTTCCTGCCACGCGCTCTGCCACCGTTCCGCATTTGCTGAGAAGAGGCTCATGGGATTTTATCGCAGCGTTGGATGCGGCCTTGGGGTGAGAGGGTTTACTGTGGGCTAGGCTCGGAAACGCCTGAACTTTTCAGCCCGAAGGGCTTCGCCGCAAAACCAGTTCTATATTCGGTGATCGGGATCGCCGAGGTCGTCGCTTCAGCAAAACAAATCACTTCTCTATGAGTTGAACCGAGAAACGCTGCTCAGAACCCATCGAGGGAGATCATGTTCGGTCGTCTCCAGGATTGGCGCCGCATCGCCACCCGATACGACCGATGTCCGACTGTATTCCTCTCTGCCTCGCTCTGCCCGCAACTGTCATCTTATGGCTGTGATCAACGAGTCCTGACCATAAGGATGGTCACTTCTCGGCGCAAATCCCGGGGATGCGGACGAAAACTTGGACCACCAGGAGGTCGTTCATGTATTCCTACGCAGACAGAATTCGAGCGGTTGAACTGTATATAAAGCTTGGCAAGCGCGTTAAGGCGACCATTCGTCAGCTAGGTTATCCCACCAAGAATGCATTGAAGGCTTGGTGCCGAGAGTACGAGCAGCATCGTGACTTGCGTGCACGTTGTGCGGCTAAAACTCCAAAGTATTCTGAGGCTCAGAAGCAGGCGGCTGTTGAGCATTACCTTTGTCACGATCGCTGTATCGCTTCGACGATGAGGGACTTGGGTTATCCCGGTCGCGGAACCTTGACCGCATGGATCCGGGAAGCATTTCCGGAAGCCAGAACGTCGATAGTCGGTCGCTCTTGGCGGCCGGCATATCCTGAGGCGTTGAAACAGGCCGGTGTCATCGGGCTTTGCAGTGGAGAGGAAAGTGCTCAAGATGTAGCGGACCGGCTGGGCGTATGCAGACCGACCTTGTACAACTGGAAGAACCAGCTACTCGGTCATGAGGCTCCCTCATCTATGAAACGCCGCAATACGTCTCCGCCGGCGCCAGACCGCGAGGAACTCGAGCGACAGCTTGAAGCCCTCCAACGCGATGTCCGCCAATTGCAGCTCGAACATGATCTCTTGAAGAAGGCCAATGAACTCTTAAAAAAAGGCCTGGGCGTCGATCTGCCACTCCTGAGCAACCGGGAGAAGACGAGGCTGGTTGACGCCCTCAAGGATCTCTATCGACTACCAGAGCTGCTTGCCCAGTTGAGGCTGCCACGAAGCTCATACTTCTACCATCGCGCCCGTGCGAGCTTGGCGGACAAGTATGTCGCCATCCGTCGTAGCATCATCGAAATCTTCGAAACCAACCATCGCTGCTACGGCTATAGAAGACTGCAGGCGTCGTTGGCGCGAGAGCGTGTGATGATCTCGGAAAAGGTTGTGCAGCGGCTGATGAAACAGGAAAGCTTGATCGTCCCCAGGCCAAAGCGCCGCCGCTTCGGTTCTTATCTGGGAGAGATTAGTCCGGCGCCTGAGAACCTGATCAATCGTGACTTCCAGGCCGAGGCGCCGAACCAAAAGTGGCTGACGGACATCACCGAGTTCCAGATCCCAGCGGGTAAGGTGTACCTCTCGCCGATCATCGACTGCTTCGACGGCATGGTCATAAGCTGGTCCATTGGAACGCAGCCGGATGCGGGGCTGGTCAATACCATGCTGGAAGCCGCGATCGAAACCGTGGCCGATGTTGATGCACGGCCTATCGTTCATTCTGATCGCGGAGCCCACTATCGCTGGCCGGGGTGGCTCACCAGGATAGGCAATGCAAAGTTGGTCCGCTCAATGTCCCGCAAGGGCTGTTCGCAAGACAACGCGGCCTGCGAAGGCTTCTTCGGTCGGCTGAAAACAGAACTCTTCTATCCTAGAGACTGGAGGGCGACCACGATCGAGCAGTTCGTCAGAGAGGTGGACGCCTACATCCATTGGTACAACGAAAAGCGCATCAAATTGTCACTTGGCGCCCTCAGTCCCATCGAATATCGAAACAGCCTTGGGCTTAACGCATAACCAGTCCAACTTTTTATCCGCATCCCCGTGCCGGAACGGCTTGTGGCCTTCCTGCCGAACCTCAGACGTTTTGCCATTTCGCTCTGCCGTTCGCGGGAACTGGCCGACGATCTGGTACAGGCCGCCTGCGAACGCGCCATCCTGGCTGCCGGCAGTTTTGCGCCCGATAGCCGGTTCGATGCCTGGATGTTCCGCATCCTGCGGAACCTGTGGATCGACCATCTTCGCCGCCAGAAGACCGCCGGTCCCCACGATGATATCGACGAGGCGCGCGACGTTTCCGTTCCGTCCGGCGAGGCCGCCGCCCACGCCCGCATGGATCTTGCCGAGGTGATGGCTGCGCTCCAGAAGCTGCCGGAAGAACAGCGCGAAGTGCTGGTTCTGGTCTGTGTCGAGGAGCTTAGCTATCGCGATGCGGCCGACGTTCTGTCCATTCCGATCGGTACCGTGATGAGCCGCCTCGCGCGGGCACGGAAAAATTTGATAGAGCTGACGGGAATAAGTTTTGGCGAAAGACGTTCGCCCGATATGAAAGGCGGCGCTCTATGATCAAGCAGGAATTCGACGACGAAACATTGATGGCTTTCGCCGACGGCGAGCTGGACGAGGCGCAAAGCCAGGCGCTCGAAGAGGCGCTTGCCGCCGACGATGCGCTTGCCGAAAGGCTCGCAGTCTTCCTCGACAGCCGCCGGCTGGTGGGCGATGCCCTGAAGCCGCTGATCGACGAACCCGTGCCGGAGGCGCTTCTCGCGTCGGTTCGCCGGATGGCCGAAGATGCCCAGCGCGCGGCGGACAAGCCACAGGACAACGTCGTTGCCTTCCACCCGCGGCCACAGCAGGCTGCGGCACCGGTGGCACGGCGCTGGCTGATGCCGCTTGCCGCAAGTGTCGTTGCGGCGGTTGCCGGCGTCGTTGGCTTTTCGATCGGGCGGATGGGGCCGCCGGCCGCGGGTTCCGGTGCTGAGATAGCTTCGGCCCTCGACCGGGAGGCTTCAGGCAAGGACGTCGCGCTCGATGCTTCGGGCAAGGTTCTGCATGTCATCGCCACGTTTCGTGATGAACGCGGCGACGTTTGCCGTGAATACGAGGTGAAGGAGCCGGCCGGCCGCACGCTCACCATTGCCTGCCGCCAGCAGGACGGCTGGACGACGCGGCTGGCGCTGACCGCCCCGTCGGCCGATGGTTATGTCCCGGCCTCCTCGCAGGAAACGATCGACGCCTACCTGGCTTCCATCCAGGCGGGCGCACCGCTTTCTCCGGAGGAAGAGCGCAGCGCGCTCGCCCCATAAGCAGGATCATCACACGCGATATGATCGTGTTTGCCGCGCTTGTGCAAAGCGTTGATGGCCAGCGGTTACCGTCAGCCGCAGGAATGGACCAATGGTGAGATAGGTTGATATAAACTTATACTTGACGCATACCAACCGTATGGTATGTTTTCGTCATGTCGAGACCAACGAAACATTCGCCCGAACGCGGCAACGCCCGGATCCGCCTGCTGGAGGCGGCGCGCGATATCATCCGCGAAAAGGGCTTTGCAGCCACGAGCGTCGACGATCTGTGCCAGGCCGCTGACGTCACGAAGGGGGCGTTCTTCCACCACTTCGGGAGCAAGGAGGCTCTCGGCGTGGCGGCGGCGGAATTCTGGGCGGAGACCACATCGGCTTTCTTTGCCGCCGCGCCCTATCATGAACCGGGCGATCCGCTGGCGCGGGTTCTCGCCTATGTCGCCTTCCGCAAGGCGATCATTGCCGGCGCGTTGAAGGAATTCACCTGCCTCGTCGGCACGATGGCGCAGGAAGTCTACGAAAGTGCGCCCGACATACGCGATGCCTGCGGCCGCAGCATATTCGGCCACACGGCGACGCTGGAAGACGACATCGAGATGGCGCGAAAGGAACACGGCATCTCGGCAGACTGGACGGCCGAAAGCCTGGCGCGCCACACGCAGGCCGTCATCCAGGGCGGTTTCGTCCTGGCGAAAGCAGGCAATAACCCCGCGCTGGCGCGGGAAAGCCTCGATCACCTCGAGCGATACATTCGACACTTGTTTAACGTCACGGAGGATGACGCAGATGAGCAGATTGACCCATATCGGATGCGCCTGCGGGCAGACGCACCTTGAAGTAGCGGGAAACCCGATCCTCGTTTCCGAATGCTTGTGCAACAGCTGCCGGGCTGCGGCCGGACGCCTGGCGACACTCCCCGGCGCTCGCAACACCCTGACCGCCTACCATGCGACGCCCGCCGCGGAATACCGCAAGGACCGAATCCGCATCCTGTCAGGTGAGGAAAACCTCAAGGAATTTCGCCTGTCACCGACAGCCCGCTCGCGCCGCGTCGTCGCCACCTGCTGCAACACGCCGGTCTTTCTGGAGATGAAGGGCGCCCACTGGCTTAGCCTCTACCTGCATCTCTGGCCGGTAGAGACGCGGCCGAAGGCCGAGTTGCGGACAATGGTTGGCGATCTCGCCGATCCGTCCGGCCTGCCGTCCGACATGCCGAACCTCAAGACCCACACCGTCACCTTCTATGCAAAACTTCTGGCGGCATGGATCGCCATGGGTTTCCGCAATCCGAAAATCGCTGTCGGGGGGGCAATCGATGCCTGAGAAACCCGAGAAGATCGAAATTGAGAACATCAATGTTCCCGGCCGTACCGAACGGGTCGACCGGACGAAATACATGGCGATGTGCACGGCTCTTATCGCCGCTCTGCCGGACAAGGCCCCCGGCCTGACTGTCGCGCAGGCACAGGATGCGTTGATGCCGTTCCTGTCGGAGACGGACTTTCCCGAGCGGCACAAGGCCGGCTGGTGGATGAAGGCCGTGCAGCTCGACCTTGAGGCAAAGGGCGTCATCAAGCGCGCGCCGAAGCGGCCGGTGCAACTCTACCGGCTCACCTGACGCCCCATATGCTCCCGGCAGAAATTTTTCGACCAACCGGGAATAGGACTTCGCCACCGCCGTTCTTCTCGCATCCAATGACGAGGAGAACAGCGATGGCAATTGCCTTTCTGAAGAAACCGCAGTCCCGGCTGACCTTTCTCTGCCGCAAGGAAGACGAGGGTGTCATCCCGGCCCCGATCCGCGCCAAGACCGCCTTGCCCGAATGGTTCCGCAAGCTGCCGCCCGTCGACGCGGCGCATGTTTCGCCGAACAACAGTGGCATCACCGTCAAGCGTTGCATGCCTTTCCTCGATGCCATGGCTGCGGGCTGGGTGATCGGGCTTGCGGGGACCGTGCGCATGGAAATCTCCGACGGCGGCAGGCAGGTCGATTGCGGCTGGGATTTCGACCGTACGCTCGTAAGCAACCATGCCAGCCATCAGGTCGCCGGCAATCCGCGCGAACCGCTGCCGCCGTGCAAGTTCCACAACTACTGGACCATACGCACGCCGCCCGGCTGGAGCTGCCTCTTCGTGCCGCCGCTCAACCGGCCGAATGGCATTTTCGAGATTGTTGCGGGCGTGGTCGACACCGATACCTACCAGTCGGAAATCCACTTTCCGTTCTTCGCCACCGGAGAGGATGGCCTGCACGTACTGGAGCGCGGCACGCCGATCGTGCAGGTCATTCCCTTCCGCCGCGACACATCCGACCTCGATGCGGATATCCGTGCCGAAAGCGAAGGCGAGGGCAGCGTTCGCCAGACGATCCTGCGCAAGACCCTCGCCTCGGATGGCTGGTACCGGAAATTCGCCCGCGCCCAGCGGTAGTCTGGAACCTGCATCAACCATTTTTCACCGCCGTTGCACGTCGCAGCGGCGGTGATGCCGCGTGCGCCGGAAAATTCGTCCATCCCATTGAAAATATTTTCATTTTTGTGGAATAGGTACCTCTCGCGGCCGTTTCTCCCTTGCAGCCAACGAGGCTGTCTTTCAAAGGAGAAACGCCATGAAGAAGGTCATCGCCATCCTGAGTGCATTCCTGGTGGTCGGTGCCGCCGCACCGACGCCTGCCGTCGCCGACGATCCGGTTTTTCGTTTTCTCAAGAAGATGACGCACAGCAGCAAGAGCCAGGCGCGCTACAAACGTGACCGGGACGACGACCGTCGTGGCGGCTGGAGTTCCAACCGCAACTCCAATTCGTCATCGAATTCCTCGCGGAATTCCAGCTCGAATTCGAACTCGAACCGCAGTTCGAATTCGTCGAGCAACTCCAATTCGAACAGTTCGTCCAACTCCTCGAGCAATTCGAGCTCGAACTCGTCCTCCAACTCCTCCTCGGACGACGACTGAGACCCCGGCAGAAAACTGAAAGGAGGGCATCGTGACCCTTTACGCAATCGCCCCTCCCGAGCCCCGCGCCGACCGGCGCGGGGTACCGTCCGCCGCGGCCGTGCCAACCATGCCGCTTGCCCGTGTCCGGCAGATCGTCGCGATGATCGTCCTCGCCTTCAGCGCCATGCTGATCTTTCTGGCGATCGATGGCCTCACCATGCCGATGCGGCTCACACTCGCGGTCTTCGTCGCGGCGATCACCGCCTGGACCATTCTGGAATTGCCGGATACGCCCGTAGCGCTTGCCGGTGCGGCGATCCTGCCGGTCGTCGGCGCCATTGACGAGGACGTGCTTTACCGCTCGCTCGGCAACGAGATCGTCTGGCTGATGCTGGCGGCGTTCGTCGTGGCGGCTGTACTGCGGCAGGTCGGCGTGGTCGAGCAGGTCATCGGCCGTCTGCTCGACCGTATCAACACCGTGCAGAGCCTGTTCTGGGCACTCACGCTCCTGATTTTCGCCACCGCCTTCGTCATCCCGTCGACCTCCGCGCGCGCGGCCATCTTGGCGCCGGTCTATCTCGGCCTTTCGGCAGCAATCGCCAATGCGCGGGTAAACCGGGCATTGGCGCTGCTCTTCCCGTCTATCATTCTGTTGTCCGCCGGTGCTTCGCTGATCGGCGCCGGCGCCCATCTCGTCGCTGCCGACATGATGGAGCGCGTGCGGGGCGAGGGACCTGGCTTCCTGGCCTGGATAGCGCTTGCCGGCCCGTTTTCGCTGCTTTGCTGCCTTTTCGCCTGCGGCGCCCTCCTGCATGCCTTCCTGACGCGCGAGGAACGGACACTCGTGCTCGCGCAACGCCAGCAAGACGGCGACCCAGTACCGGTCACGCGGCAGCAATGGACGGTGCTCGCCGTTGCCGGCGTGATGATCCTGCTCTTCGCGACCCAGCCGCTCCACGGTATCGGCATGGCGTTGACTGCCATTGCCGCTGCCCTTGTGCTGGCGACCGAGCGGGTTTCCGGCCTTTCGCTCAAGACAGCGCTGAAAGGCGTCGAATGGAACCTTTTGCTCTTTCTCGCCGGCACCCTCGTCATCGGCGAAGCGCTGCTTGAAACCGGCACGGCAAAGGTGCTGGCTGACCGCCTGGTCGGGCTGCTGGGGCAAGGTGTGGCCGCTTGGCCCGTGGTCGTCATCGGTTTTGCCGCCGTCGTGGCAACGCTCTCCCACCTCGTGATCACATCCCGCACGGCGCGGGCGACGGTGCTCATCCCGGCCCTTGCCTTGCCGTTGGCGGGTCTCGGGGTCGATCCGCTCAATCTCGTGATGGTGGTAACTTTGGCGAGCGGCTTTTGCCAGACGCTGATGGTCTCCGCCAAGCCGGTCGCCTTGTTCGGTGCCATGGATCCTCCACCCTTTGGGCAGACCGATCTGCTTCGGCTAGCGAGCTTCCTGATCGTGCCGTTCATCGCGTTGCTTCTCTTCTTCGCCACGCTCGTCTGGCCCCTGCAAGGCCTGCCTCTGCGCTGAAGCGCCTGAGAACGAGACAAAAAGGTCGCCGTTGGCGGCCTTTTTTATTGAGCCGGCTAACTTTTTTTCGCCGTTGGTGGAATAGAAATCGAAGCGCGTCGTTCCTCCCCTGTCACAGCATTGTCACAATAGAAAAGGAACGATCCATGTCTTTCACGGTTCTTGTCGCCCCCTCCGGTTTCAAGGAAAGCCTCTCGGCGGACGAAGCCGCCGATTGCATCGAAAAGGGCGTACTCCGGGCGTTCCCCGAGGCCATTGTGCTGAAGGCGCCGATGGCCGATGGCGGGGAGGGCTTCACCAAGGCCCTCGTCAAGGCAACAGGCGGTACGCTTCATCACCTAACGGTAACCGGTCCCATCAACGATCCGGTCGAGGCGCATTTCGGTTTTCTCGGCGGATGCAGCGAACCGACGGCGGTCATCGAGATGGCGGCTGCCGCCGGGCTCAGCCTTGTTCCCCGCGGCCGTCGCAATCCCTGCCTGACGACGAGCTACGGCGTCGGCGAACTCGTGCGCGCTGCGCTTGACCGCGGTGCCCGTCGCATCCTGCTCGGCTGCGGCGATAGCGGTATCAACGATGGTGGCGCCGGCATGGCCGAGGCGCTGGGTATCCGGCTTCTCGACAGCGAAGGTGACCTTCTGCCGCGTGGTGGTGCAGCGCTCGCCGATCTCGCCGCGATCGATCTGTCCGGCCGCGATCCGCGCCTGGACACTGTCCGTATCGATGCCGCCGTCAACTGGCACAATGTGCTGCTCGGCGAGCGCGGTGTTGCCCGGGTCTTCGGCCCCCAGAAGGGTGCCACGCCCGAACAGGTGGAGGTTCTCGCGGCCGCGATGGAAACCTACGCCGCAAGCATCCGGGATACGACAGGCATCGAGGTGGGCATGGCACCCGGTTCGGGGGCGTCGGGCGGGCTTGGCGCGGCGGTTCTCGGTCTGCTCGGCGGCAAGCTGCATCCGCGCTACGATATCGTCATGCAATATCTGGAGCTTGACCGCTTCATTGCCGAGGCGGACCTCGTCATCACTGCGGAGGGCAGCCTCGACGGCCAGACGCCGTTCGGCAAGGTACCGGCAGAGGTGGCACAGCGGGCAAAGCGTGCGGGTGTCCCCGTCATCGCGCTGGCCGGCACGATCGGCAAGGGCGTGCGGCTGAATTTCGAGCAGGGTATCGATGCCTTCGCCTCCATTCTGACGCGGCCTTGCTCGCTGGAGGACGCGATTTCATCCGCGCCGAAGCTGCTCGCGCACGCAGCGGAGGACGCCGCCCGCATGGTCATGGTCGGCATGAGCCTGCGAAATCGGGTGGAAAAAGCGGCGTGATGCAGACGACCTTCCGCCGCCCTTGCGGAGGGGCGGCGCGGTTATCGGTCGCCTCCCGCTAACGCCCCAATGAGGAAACATTACGAAAATATAATGATCCCAAGGGCTTCAACTTCGGGGTGGGCGGTGTCACATGTCTATCAAAGGGACGGCAGAGGCATGACCTCGATCCGAGGAACACCGATGACCAAGACCGCACGACCGAAAAAAGATGAGACGCCCGGCGAAGAGGGTGGCCACGCCAATGTGACCTTCATGCCGGGCGCGACCCCGCCCGTCCGGCGCAAGCGACGGTCGCGTGCCTGGATCTGGCTTCCGGTGATCGCGCTCATCGCCGGTGCTGGCTATTATGGCTGGCGCGCCTACGCGCCGGCCGAGACGACGACGGCGATCATCACGCAGCCCGTCGTGCGCGGCGATATCGAAAATGCGGTGACGGCGGTCGGTACGCTGGAGGCCGTGAAGTCGGTCGATGCCGGTGCACAGGTTTCCGGCCAGCTCAAGGCGATGCATGTCGAGATCGGTGATGTTGTCACGAAGGACCAGCTGATTGCCGAGATCGACCCGGCAACAATCGAGAACCGTATCGAGATCAACCGCGCGGAGCTGGCCAATCTCCAGGCGCAACTCGAATCCAAGAAGGCACAACTTGTCTTCAAGCAGGCAAACATCGCCCGCCAGCTCAATCTGGTTGCCGGCAATGCCGCCGCCCAGCAGGCGCTCGACCAGGCTGTCGCCGACCTCGCCGCCGCCGAGGCGGATGTCAACGCGACCGAGGCCCAGATCCGCAAGCAGCAGGCGACGCTCGCCGGCGACGAGGTCGATCTCGGCTATACCAAGATCTATGCGCCCATGGCCGGCACCATCGTCGCCAATCCGGTGAAGGAAGGCCAGACGCTGAACGCCAGCCAGACGGCGCCGACCATCGTCACGATCGGCGACCTCTCGACCATGACGGTGCGCGCCGAAGTCTCGGAAGCGGATGTCGGCCGCCTCAAAGTCGGCATGGAGGCCTATTTCACGCTGCTCGGCCAGCCGGGAAAACGCTTCACGGGCACGCTCCGGCAGGTTGAGCCGTCGCCGACGGTCGAAAACAATGTCGTGCTCTACAATGCCCTGTTCGACGTGCCGAACGCGGACGGCGAACTGATGATATCGATGAGCGCGCAGGTGTTCTTCGTGCAGGCTGCCGCACGCGACGTGCTGGTCGTGCCGAGCGGGGCCGTAACGATGAAGCGCGGCGACGGCAATCCCCAGGCGCAGGTGACGGTCGTCACGGCGTCCGGCGGCAACGACGTGCGCGACGTCGAAACCGGCATTCGCAACCGTGTGAGCGTCGAAGTGAAAAGCGGCCTTGCAGAAGGCGACCGGGTCATCGTTGGCTCCGGTTCTGCCGATGGCGGTGCCGCGAGCAATCGGGGTTCGCGGCGCAACATGCGCATGCCACCGATGTTCTGAGGAGGTTGCCATGACGGCGCTCATATCGCTCAAGGACGTCACGAAGACCTATTTCAACGACGGTTTCGCCGTGGAGGTGCTGCACGGCGTCTCGCTCGACATCGAGGCGGGGGAGTTCGTCGCGATCATCGGCCAGTCCGGCTCCGGCAAGTCGACGCTGATGAACATTCTCGGCTGCCTCGACCAGCCGACCACCGGCACCTATCTGATCGATGGCGAGCCGGTTTCCGATTTCGAAACCGACGACCTGGCGGCCCTGCGCCGCCGCACCTTCGGCTTCGTGTTCCAGAGCTACAACCTCATCCCGACGGCCAGCGCCCGTGAAAATGTCGAGGTACCGGCGATCTATGCCGGCATTTCGGCGCGCGACCGGCAGGAGCGGGCAGACATGCTGCTTTCCTCGCTGAAGCTCGGCGACCGGCTCGACCACCGGCCGAACCAGCTCTCCGGCGGCCAGCAGCAGCGCGTCTCGATCGCCCGCGCGCTGATGAATGGCGGCCGCGTCATCCTCGCCGACGAACCGACCGGCGCACTCGACAGCCAGAGCGGCGAAGAGGTGATGGCCCTGCTGCACAGGATGCACCAGGATGGTCATACGATCATCCTCATTACCCATTCGCGCGAGGTGGCGGAAGCCGCCGACCGGCTGATCGAGATCCGCGACGGCCGCATCACCTCCGACCGCGCCCGCAAGCCACGCCCGTCCCCGGTGGCGGCAGCCAGCCTGCAAAAGGCAGTGAAGGAAGGTTCCGCCGCGATCGCCGATGTTTCCGAAGCGGTCAAGATGGCGATCCGGGCCCTGCACGCCAACCTGTTCCGCACCGTGCTGACCTTGCTCGGCATCGTCATCGGCGTCGGCTCGGTGGTTGCCATGCTGGCGATCGGTACGGGTGCACAGAATTCCGTGCTCGACCGCATCTCCTCGATGGGATCCGACCTGCTGCTTGTTCGGCCCAGCATGGCGAATTTTCGCGGCGCCAGTGGTGGCATCCCGGTGACGCTCATTCCCGCGGACGCCGATGCCATTCTGGAAGTGCCGAATGTCACCTTCGCCGTGCCGGAAATGACGAGCACCGTGACGCTGCGCCACGGCAACATCGATTATCAGACGACGGCGAACGGCACGGTGCCGCAGTTCCCGCGCGCCAAGAGCTGGACGGTCGCCTCGGGCGAGTTCATCAATGCGGACGACATGGACACCTATGCGCCGGTCGCCGTGCTCGGCCAGACGGTAGCCAAGACGCTGTTTCCGGACGGCGGCAATCCGCTCGGCCAATATGTGCTGGTCAACAAGATCCCCTTCCAGGTGATCGGCGTGATGAGCGAGATGGGAGCGAGCGCCGGCGGCAACGACCAGGATGACGTGATCCTCGTGCCGCTCTCGACCGGCAGCATGCGGCTCTTCGGCCAGCGCAACGTGCGCACCATCACCGTGCAGGTCGAGGACGCCTCGGCGATAGACCTGACGCAGGAAGCCATTCAGGCCTTGCTCAACGAGCGCCACAAGGCCGAGGACACGCAGATCACCAACATGTCCTCGGTGCGTGAGGCCTTTACCGAAACCTCGAACACGATGAAGCTCTTCCTCGGTTCGGTCGCCGCCATCTCGCTTCTCGTCGGCGGCATCGGGGTTATGAACATCATGCTGGTGAGCGTGCGCGAACGAACGCGCGAGATCGGCGTGCGCATGGCCACGGGCGCGCGCCAGCGCGATATCCTGCTGCAGTTCCTCATCGAGGCGCTCGTCGTCTCGGCGATCGGTGGCGCCATCGGCGTCGTGCTGGGCTTGTCCGTCGGTGGGCTTGCGCAGGTCTTCGGTCTGCCGGTGAGCTTTACGGTCGGCCCCGTAGCACTCGCCTTCGCCTGCTCGTTCCTCACCGGCCTCGTCTTCGGTTACCTGCCCGCCCGCAACGCCTCGCGGCTCCAACCGGCCGTCGCGCTCGGCGCTGATTGAATGGTCCGATTGAGTGGATTGTCGCAGATCGCCTCCTGTGCCACCATAGGTGCGGGAGGATATCTGGATGGTGTCGACATTGTCGCACATACGGGAGATCGAACGCGTCGGCATGGGCGCGGTCAGCCCGCGCGATGCGCCCGTCGTCCAGTCCTGGCTGCGCTGTCTCAACGATTACAAGCTCGATCCGACAATCGCGCAGGAAGCCTATATCGTTCCGGAGCTGAAGCTGCGCGAGCATCGCGAGCAGGCGGAAGAACTCATCCGCATCGGCCGCTCCGGCCTCGAAACGCTGTTCAACCAGATCGCCGAGCAGAACTACGTCCTTCTCCTGTCGGATGCGCGTGGCGTGACCGTCGACTTCATGGGCGACCCCACCTTCGATAACCAGTTGCGCCGGGCGGGGCTCTATCTCGGTTCTGAATGGTCGGAAAACCGGGCCGGCACCTGCGCCGTCGGTGCCTGCCTCGTCTCCGGCGAACCGGTGATCATCCATCAGGACGATCATTTCGACACCAGCCATATCGGACTGACCTGCACCGCAGCGCCCATCTTCGATACGCTGGGCGGCCTTACCGCCGTGCTCGATATTTCCCAGCTCCGCTCGCCGACGGCCAAGGCCAGCCAGCAGCTCGCGCTGCATCTGGTCGCCTCCACGACGCGACGTATCGAGCTTGCCAATCTCATGACCCGCACCCGCAACGACTGGGTGTTGCGCCTTGCCCGCTCGCCGGAATTCCTTGATGTCGACCCGGATGCCGCCATCGCGCTCGATGGCAGCGGCCGCATCACCGGCATGACCCATGGCGGGTTTGGCGCGCTCGCCCGCGCGATGGATCTCGGCGGGCTTTCGACGCGCGACGTTCTCGGCCAGCCGATTTCGCAGGTTTTCGATATCGACGTCGACGACCTGCCACGCTTCATGCGCGGCCGGCCGAATGGCGAAAGACTACTTCGGGCGCGCAACGGTCTGGTGCTTTTTGCCAGTGCCATCGCGCCCGCTGTCAACCTGCGCTCGACCGTCCCATCGGAGCCGCGCCTGCCGCGGGCGCTGCGCGACCTCAGCCACGGCGATGCCGCTATGGAAAGGATGCAGGCCCGTGCGGCGAAACTGGCGGCGCGCAATATCCCGATCCTCATCCAGGGCGAAACGGGCAGCGGCAAGGAATATCTGGCGCGGGCGATCCACGATGGTTGTGGCGGTGACGGCAATTTCGTTGCCGTCAATTGCGCGGCGATCCCGGAACACCTCATCGAATCCGAACTCTTCGGCTACACGCCTGGCGCCTTCACCGGCGCCAGCCAGAAAGGCAAACGTGGCCTGATCGAGGAAGCGAACGGCGGCACGCTGTTCCTCGACGAGATCGGCGACATGCCGCTTGCCCTGCAAAGCCGGCTGCTGCGCGTTCTCTCGGAAAATGAAGTGCAGCCGGTCGGGGCGCTGAAGGCGCGGCCGGTCCGCCTGCGGGTGCTCTCGGCATCCCACCGTGATCTGGCGGAACTGGTGAAGGAGGGGCGCTTCCGGCAGGACCTCTATTACCGCCTGAACGCGGCGACACTCGCTTTGCCCCCGTTGCGCGAGCGGGAGGATCTTGGTTGGCTGATCGACCAGCTTCTCAGCCGCGTCGAAAAGGACGACGGCGCAACCTACCGGATCGATAAGGCGGCGCGCGCGGCCCTTCTCGCTCATGGCTGGCCGGGCAATCTGCGCGAGCTTTCCAACGCGCTCCGCGTGGCCGCGGCCCTGTCGGAGGGCGGCGTCATCGATCCCGATTGCCTGCCGGATCATCTTTTCGCCGCGCCGGCCGCCACCGCCGCGGGTGATGAGGACGCCTTGCGCCGTGCGCTCGACGATTGCGACAACAACATCTCAGCACTGGCCCGAAAGCTCGGCGTCAACCGCTCGACCATTCATCGCCGCCTGAAGCGCCTCAACTGATGCAGCCGCTGCAACACCTGTTGCACGCCACCTGTTGCATTCCGCCGCTTCGCAGCCTGTGCTTTCCTCTAACCTGCTCATAAATCAGTGGAAACGGAATTTGGCACGCCGCTTGCTGCTCTCTGTGCGGGAGATAGCAGGAGGAGAAACCATGCTCGACAAAACCCCCACCACCCGCGTCCAGGCGCTTCTCGACACATTCGGCGCAGCACTCGAAACCGGCCGCATCGACGACGCCGTCAATCTGTTCGCCGAGGAATGCTACTGGCGCGACCTCGTCGCCTTCACCTGGAACCTCAAGACCGTCGAGGGCCGTGACCAGGTTCGCGACATGTTGCAGGCCCAGCTCGCCACGGCAAAACCCTCGAACTGGCGCGTGGCGACCGGCGAGGAGGCGACCGAAAGTGACGGCGTCCTGGAAAGCTGGATTTCGTTCGAGACGGCGACCGGGCGCGGCTACGGGCTGGTGCGTTTCAAGAACGGCCTCATCTGGACGCTTTTGACGGCGCTTGGGGAACTCAAGGGCCACGAAGAAAAGATCGGCTTCACCCGCCCGCTCGGCGCCCGACATGGCCAGAACATCGGCGCCAAGACCTGGAAGGAAGAGCGTGAGGACGAGGAGCGTACGCTCGGCTACGAGAAGCAGCCCTATACCGTCATCATCGGTGGCGGGCAGGGCGGCATTGCGCTCGGTGCGCGGCTGCGCCAGCTTGGTGTGCCGACGATCATTCTTGAAAAGAACGACCGGCCGGGCGACAGCTGGCGCAAGCGCTACAAGTCACTCTGCCTGCACGATCCCGTCTGGTACGATCATCTGCCCTATATCGATTTTCCGAAGAACTGGCCGGTCTTCGCGCCGAAAGACAAGATCGGCGACTGGTTGGAATTCTACACCAAGGTCATGGAGCTGAACTACTGGACTCGCTCGACCGCCAAGTCGGCGAAATGGGACGAGGCGGCGAAGGAATGGACGATCGTCGTCGATCGCGACGGCGAGGAGGTCGTGCTTCGGCCGAAACAGCTGGTCTTCGCAACCGGCATGTCCGGCAAGGCGAACATTCCGGACTTCAACGGTCGCGATCGCTTCGAGGGCGAACAACATCACTCGTCCCAGCATCCGGGGCCGGATGGCTACAAGGGTAAAAAGGTGGTGGTCGTCGGCTCGAACAACTCGGCCCACGACATCTGCGCGGCCCTTCACGAGGCGGGCGTCGATGTCACCATGATCCAGCGCTCGACCACCCACATCGTGCGGTCCGACACGCTGATGGATATCGGCCTCGGCTCGCTCTACTCCGAACAGGCATTGGCGAACGGCATGACGACGGCCAAGGCCGACCTCATCTTCGCCTCGCTTCCATACCGTATCATGCACACGTTCCAGATTCCGCTCTACGACAAGATGCGCGAGCGCGATGCGGACTTCTATGCGGCGCTGGAAAAGGCCGGCTTCCAGCTCGACTGGGGCGCGGATGGATCGGGCCTCTTCATGAAGTACCTGCGCCGCGGGTCCGGCTACTATATCGATATCGGCGCCTCGCAGCTCATCATTGACGGCAAGGTCAAGCTTGCCGTGGGACAGGTCGAGGAGATCACGAAGAACGCCATAAAGCTCTCGAACGGCGCGGAAATCCCGGCCGACGTCATCGTCTATGCGACAGGCTATGGCTCGATGAACGGCTGGGTCGCCGATCTCATCGATCAGGAAACCGCCGACACGGTCGGCAAGGTCTGGGGCCTGGGCTCCGATACGCCGAAGGATCCGGGGCCGTGGGAGGGCGAGCAACGCAACATGTGGAAGCCGACGCAGCAGGAGGCGCTGTGGTTCCACGGCGGAAACCTGCACCAGTCCCGCCACTATTCGCAGTATCTTTCGCTGCAACTGAAGGCGCGCATGGAAGGGCTTCCGACACCGGTCTATGGCCTGCAGGCCGTCCATCACCGGAAATAGCGCCAGGGCCACCTGTGGGCTGCGGCAATGGATCAGAAAGGAACCGCGGGCCGACCGCCTGCGTTTCCTCTTTGCAAACCATTACCGAAAAGGAGAACATCCATGGTCGCTGCAAACGAAATTCGCGAACATATGGAAGTCCGCGCCGCCGATGGGCGCCATGTCGGCACTGTCGACCACATGGAAGGTGACAGCCGCATCAAGCTTACCCGGAAAGACTCCGAGGATGGGCAGCATCATCTCATCCCGCTCGACTGGGTCGATCATGTCGACGCCCATGTCCATCTCAACAAGGATGCGGATGAAGTTCGTCGCCAGTGGTCGGCAATGAACTGATATTCCTCTCCATGCAAACGGCTCGGCGGACCTCGCCGGGCCGTTTTTCGCCTGGCGTCATGCAAGCGTTACAGTGACCCCGGCCGTCTTCAGTGCCGCCGAAACGTCGCGCGGAGGAGCCTTGTCGGTGAAGAGGTCCGTGAGCGTGCTGAAGTCGCAAACCCGCACCAGGCCCTGCCGGCCGAATTTCGTATGGTCGGTGACGACGATCGCACGACGGCCTTGTGCGACGACGGCGCGGGCGAACTCCGCTTCCTCCAAATCATAGTCCATAATCCCGATCGCGGCATCGATCGCCCCGGTCGAGATGACGGCGTGGCCCACCGTGAAGTGGCTGATGAACTCGATGGCCGATATGCCGAAGGCAGCACCATTGTCGCTGCGCAGCTCGCCGCCCGCCATATAGACGCGGTTGTCGTTGACCGTCGACAGCGTGCGCGCGATGTCGGAGGAATTGGTGACGACCGTCAGGCGGCGGTGGCCGAGAAGCTCGCGAGCGAGATAGCTTGTCGTCGTGCCCGTATCGAGCATGATCGAATCGCCGTCGCGAATGGTCGCAGCCAGCGCAACCGCAATCGCCTTCTTGGCCTCGCTGTTCTCCCGCATGCGTTTTTCGAAAGGCGCCTCGCCGACGATGGAGGGCAGCGCCACGGCACCATGCATCTTCACGACGGTGCCGTTCGTCGTCAGCGGCTTGATGTCGCGCCGCACGGTTTCCAGCGAAACGTCGAGCCTTTGCGCGAGGTCTGCAATCGTCACGGTGCCGTCCTGCTGGAGGAGCCGGAGAATGTCGTTGTGGCGTTTGGAGTGGTTCATGATCTTCGAGCCCGCAATGCGTTCTCCCACTTCATAATCCTTCGCGAGGCGGCTGGCAAGAAAGCTTCAAAAACGGTCATAAAGGCAGAAAAAGCCACATTTGAGGATTGACAGCCGCTTTCCTCCCGCATGACATTGACGGTGCGCGTCGTCGAGAGAAAACAACCGGGGAACCGCGTGCGAGGGCGGCTCCACTTTATGGGGAGCGCGGGAGGAAATGAATGGATGGGCATGCCGAGCTCAGCCGCACGGTCGAAGATCGCATCCGGGCCATGCCGTGCTGGAGTGGCCACATAGAGATTGCGCCCCTGAAGGGCGGCATCAGCAATGAAAGCTATCTTGTCCGTGACAGCGCGGGGCGCCACGTGGTGCGCTTCGGCAGGGATTATCCGTTCCATCACGTCTTCCGCGATCGCGAACTGATGACCGCCCGGGCAGCGCATGCGGCGGGCTTCGGGCCGGCGGTGCACTACGCCGAACCCGGCGTCATGGTCTCCGCGTATCTCGGCGCAAAAACCTTTGGCGCGGCAGACGTCGTTGCCGAGCGGCGGCGGGTGGCAGAGGTGCTGCGGCGCTTTCACATGGAAATGCCCGCGGAAATCAGCGGTGCGGCCTTCCTGTTCTGGCCCTTCCATGTCGTGCGCGACTATGCCCGCACCCTGAAGGCCGGCAACAGCCGCATGACGCGGCATCTGCCCGGCTATCTCGCCCTTGCCGACGAACTGGAGGCCGTGCAGGCACCGCTGCCGATCGTCTTCGGCCACAACGATCTCTTGCCGGCTAACATCCTCGATGACGGGGAGCGGCTCTGGCTGATCGACTTCGAATATGCCGGCTTTTCGACGGCGATGTTCGATCTGGCTGGCGCGACGTCGAATGCCGGTCTTTCGCCCGAGCAAGCGGACGACTTTCTCGCTGCCTACTTTGGCGGCGCGCCCGACGCTGCGCTCCTCCACTCCCACGCTGCCATGCAATGCGCCTCCCTGTTGCGTGAGGCAATGTGGAGCATGGTTTCCGAACTGCACCTCACCGCACCCGGCGCCGACTATGTCGGCTACACGAGCGAAAATCTCGACCGTCTCGATCAGGCGCTCGACCATTACAGATCCACATACGGGAAACGAATCAAATGACCCTGCCATCCCATGCCGAGATCGTTGTCATCGGCGGCGGCATCATCGGCTGCTCGACGGCCTATCACCTCGCGCGTGATCACAAGGCGAATGTGGTCCTCCTCGAGCAGGGCACGCTGACCTCCGGCTCGACCTGGCATGCGGCGGGCCTCGTCGGCCAGCTGCGTTCCTCGGCCTCGATCACCCGGGTGCTCAAATATTCGGTCGATCTCTACAAGGGGCTGGAGGCGGAAACGGGCCTTGCCACCGGCTGGAAGATGACCGGCTGCCTGCGCCTTGCCACCAATCAGAACCGCTGGACCGAATTCCGCCGCCTCGCCACGACCGCCAAAAGCTTCGGCATGGACATGCACTTGCTGACGCCGCAGGAGGTGAAGGCCATGTGGCCCTTGATGGAGGTCGGTGATCTCGTCGGCGCCAGCTGGCTGCCGACGGACGGGCAGGCAAGCCCCTCTGATATTACCCAGTCGCTCGCCAGAGGCGCGCGCATGCACGGCGCGAAGATCGTCGAGAACGTGCGTGTCACGGGCTTCGAGATGAAGGATGGCCACATCACGCACGTGCGCACCACGCTCGGCGACATTGCCTGCGACAAGGTTGTCAACTGCGCCGGTCAGTGGGCACGGCAGGTGGGCGCCATGGCGGGCATCAACGTGCCGCTCCAGCCGGTCAAGCACCAGTATATCATCACCGAAAAGGTCCCCGGCCTATCGACGGACGCCCCGACCATCCGCGATCCCGACCGCCGCACCTACTTCAAGGAGGAAGTCGGCGGGCTTGTCATGGGGGGCTATGAGCCAAACCCGCAACCCTGGACGACCGGCGACGTGCCGGACGACTGGGCCTATCGGCTGTTCGATGACGACTTCGACCATTTCGAGCAGCATATGGCAGAGGCGATTGCCCGCGTGCCGGCGCTGGAAACAGTCGGTGTGAAACAGATGATCAACGGGCCGGAGAGCTTTACGCCGGACGGCAACTTCATTCTCGGCGTCGCGCCGGAGTGCAAGAACATGTTCGTCGGCGCCGGCTTCAATGCGTTCGGCATTGCGTCGGGCGGCGGGGCCGGCTGGGTGCTGGCGCAATGGGTGGTCGATGGCGAAGCGCCACTCGACCTCTGGGTCGTCGATATCCGCCGCTTCGCCGGCATGCACCGGGATCGCCAATGGGTGCTCGACCGCACGTTGGAGGCTTACGGCAAACACTACACGATCGGCTTCCCGCATGAGGAATACGAAAGCGGCCGCCCGCATGTCGTCTCGCCGCTTTATGAGCGCCTGAAGGCACATGGCGCCGTCTTCGGCTCGAAGCTCGGCTGGGAGCGCCCGAACTGGTTCGCGCCTGACGGCAAGGAGCCGAAGGACGTCTATTCGATGGGTCGGCAGAACTGGTTCTCCGCCGTCGGCGAGGAACACCGCCATGTGCGCGAAGCCGTCGGCATCTTCGACCAGTCGTCCTTCGCCAAGTATGAAATGACGGGGCCGGACGCGTTGAAGGCGCTCGACTGGATCTGCGCCAACGACACCGGCAAGCCCGCTGGCCGGCTCACCTATACGCAGCTTCTCAACAGCCGCGGCGGCATCGAGGCGGACCTGACGGTCGCGCGACTGTCGGAGGACAAGTTCTACATCGTCACGGGCACCGGTTTCCGCACGCATGATCTCGGCTGGATCGAAGATCACATTCCGGCAGGCCTCGACGTGACGCTTCGCGACGTGACCGAAGAGTTCGGCACGCTCTCATTGATGGGACCAAAGGCACGCGCCGTGCTTTCGGCGGTGACCGACGCAGATGTGTCCAATGCCGGCTTCCCGTTCGGTCATGTGCGGGAGATTTCGATTGCAGGACACCCGGTTCGGGCGCTGCGCGTTACCTATGTCGGCGAACTCGGCTGGGAGTTGCATGTGCCGATCGGCGCCATCGGAAGCGTCTTCGACACGCTGATGGCGGCGGGGGCTGCCTCCAACATCCGCCCTGTCGGCTACCGGGCGCTGGAATCGCTGCGCCTTGAAAAAGGCTATCGCGCCTGGGGTTCGGACATCACGCCGAACGACACGCCCTTCGACGCCGGCCTCGGCTGGGCGGTGAAGCTGCGCAAGGACACCGACTTCCTCGGCCGCCGGGCGCTGGAAACGGCGCAGGGCGAACTGCGCAAAAAGGCATTCGCCGGCTTCACGGTCGACGACCCGAATGTCGTGCTCGTCGGCCGCGAGACGATTCTCCGGAACGGTGAGCCTGTCGGTTATCTCACCAGCGGTGGTTACGGCTACACGCTCGGCAAGAATGTCGGCTACGGCTATGTGCGCCGCGCCGAGGGCGTGGACGATGCCTTTCTCGCGGGGGGCACCTACGAGCTGGTCGTCGCTATGGAGCGTACACCGGCAAAAATCCACCTCGACCCATTGTACGATCCGACGGCCGCGCGAGTGAAAGCCTGAGCTGAGGGTGTCGACGCCGGCTGCGGTATCGGGCTGCCGCTTCCCGCAAACGATATCGACGGGATGGAGCAGACAGGCGGCTATGCGCACCGTCTGTCTGCTCCATCCCTCTTGCGGTTTGGCGCGCCGTGAAAGATATTTCAGCCAGCGGGCTTGATTTCACCCGATGTCCGTGAAATATATTTCAGATCGTGAATTATATTGACAGGCAATCTCCTTTGCGGTTACCTGCCCATACCGGACTTCGAGGAGGAAGTTCGGGTTCAACGCGATCAGCGGCGTCGTTTCGACGCCCTCGGGCTTTTTGGGAGGGGCTTCGGCCTCGAGGAGGACTTTTGCGCACTTTTCTGACGACGACCGCGATGGCGGTCCTTGCAACAACGCTTTTTGCCGGTTCCGCCGCCGCCGAGACGGAAAACCCGTTCCGCTGCAAGCCGGGCGAAAAATACGTCATGAACGTCATGGTGTCGGGCGTCGAATACTGGTTCCCGGTCTATGAAATGTTCAAGCAGGCCGGCCAGCAGCTCGGCTGCGAGACGGAATATACCGGCACGCCGGAATATGACGTCAACAAGCAGATCGCCACCTTCGACCAGGCGCTCGCCCAGAACCCCGCCGGCATTCTCGTGCATCCGATGAACTCCGACCCGTTCATCGAGCCGATCAACCGCGCCATCGACCAGGGCACGGCGGTCGTGACCTTTGCGGCTGACTCTCCGCTCTCCAAGCGTATTTCCTTCATCACCTCGGACAACACCCGCGAAGGCACCTATGCCGCCGACGCGATCGCCGAGAAGCTGGGCGGTAAGGGCGAATATGCGGTTCTGGAAAATCCGGGCCAGGACAACCACGACAAGCGCATCACGGCCTTCGTCGCCCGCATGGAAGAGAAGTGGCCGGACATGAAGCTCGTCGGTCGCGCGGCATCCAACCAGGATCCGACCAAGGCCTATCAGGGCCTGTCGAGCCTCATCCAGGCCAATCCGAACCTCGGCGCGGTCTTCATGCCGGAAGCCAACTCCGCCATCGGCGCGGCACAGGCCAACAAGGAAGCGGGCGGCAAGGTCCTCGTCATGTGCGCGGACGTCAACGCCAACATCCTCGACATGATCAAGGCCGGCGAAGTGTTCGGCTCGATCAACCCGAACCAGGGCATGCAGGGTTACATGGGCTTCATGCTGCTGTGGCTCGCCAAGCATCCCGAGCTGATCGACCCGATGAACGACGCCAAGCGCTCCGGCTTCAACCCGATGAGCATCCCCTTCGTCGACAACGGTCTTTCCATCGTGACGGCCGAAAATGCCGACGACTTCTACTGGGACAAGTACCTGAAGCGTCGCGGCACCAAGGGCATCGAGGAGTAATCTCCCAAGAGAACGCCATCCGCGCCTTGCGGCGCGGATGGTCTCGGGAGGAGAGGGAGGAAGACGATGGCCGAGCCGGTGCTCACCATTCATGGCGTGACCAAGCATTTCGGGGCAGTGAAGGCGTTGACGGATGTCGACTTCACGCTCGAGCGCGGCGAGGTCCATGCGCTTTGCGGCGAAAACGGCGCCGGCAAGTCGACGCTGATGAACATCATCGCCGGCGTGCTGCAGCCGACCGAAGGCGAGATCCGCGTTGACGGCAAAGCCGTGCGCATCGCGTCGCCCGCTGCCGCCCAGGCGCTCGGCATCGGCCTGGTACACCAGGAAATCGCGCTCTGCCCGGATGCGACGGTCGCCGAAAACATGTTCATGGCAGCGACCAACCGCCGCCGGACACCCTTCATGAATTACCGCGCGCTGGAACGCGACGCGCAGGCCGTGATGAATCGGCTTGCCGCCATCGACGTCCGCCGCAAGGTCGCAGACCTGCCGATTTCCAGCCAGCAGCTCGTCGAGATCGCCAAGGCACTGACGCTCGACTGCCGCGTGCTCATTCTGGACGAGCCGACCGCAGCGCTCACCGAAACCGAGGCGCAGCAGCTGTTCTCGATCATCCGTGACCTCAAGGCGAACGGCATATCGATCATCTATATCAGCCATCGCATGGCCGAGATTTTCAGCCTGTGTGACCGGGTCACCGTGTTCCGCGACGGCCGCTATGTCTGCACCGACCGCATCGCCGATGTGACGCCGGACGACGTGGTGCGCCGCATGGTCGGGCGCGAGATCACGCAGCTCTATCCGAACAAGCTGGGCGCGGACGAGATGTCCGGCACCACGATCCTTGAGGTAGACCGCATTGGTGACGATGTGCGCTTCCAGGATGTCAGCTTCAAGCTGCGCAAGGGCGAAATCCTCGGCATCGGTGGCCTCATCGGCTCCGGCCGCACGGAAATCGCCGAGGGCATCTGCGGGCTGCGGCCGCACACCTCAGGCACGGTGCGCCTGCATGGCGATACGCAGAAGATCAAATCCTATTCGGATGCCGTGAAGGCGGGCATCGTCTACCTGTCCGAGGACCGCAAGGGCTCCGGCGTCTTTCTCGAACTGTCCATCGCGCAGAACATCTCCGTGCTGGACCTGAAGGCGCTGACCAATCCAGCCGGCCTGCTGAAACGCCGGGCGGAGACCGCGCTGGCGGAGGATTTTGCGAAACGGCTCGGGGTACGCATGAGCGGCGTCGATGCGCCGGTCAAATCGCTTTCCGGAGGCAACCAGCAGAAAGTGGCGATCGCCAAGCAGCTGGCGGTCAAGCCGAAGGTCATCCTGATGGATGAACCGACGCGCGGCATCGATGTCGGCGCGAAGACAGAAATTCACCGCCTGCTGCGTGATCTTGCACGCTCGGGCATCGGTATTGTCGTCATCTCCTCGGAAATGCCGGAGCTGCTCGGGCTCTGCGACCGCGTGCTTGTGGTGCGTGAAGGACGCATCGCGGGCGAACTCGGGGCGAACGAGATGACGGAAGAAGCCGTGATCCGCCTTGCATCGGGCATGGGTACGGTAAAGGCGGCAAACCATGCCGCGTGAGAAGAAACTGGGAGAGACGGGAATGGCAATCGACACGATGACGGCCGGCGCGCCGAAGACATCGTCTTTCAAACGCCTCGGCACGATGCGCGAGGCCGGGCTGATCGCGATCATCCTCGCACTCTGCGTGATCATGAGCTTCGCCTCGCCGCACTTCCTGACGCTCGGCAATTTCCGCGCCATGCTGATGAGTTTCTCCGTCGAAGGCATCGTCGTCGTCGGCATGACGATCCTGTTGATCGTCGGTGGCATCGACCTTGCGGTCGGCTCCGTCGTCTGCTTTGCAATGGTGCTCTCAGGCTCGCTGTTCCTCGCAGGCCTCGACCCATGGACGGCCTCGCTGATCGGCATCCTGGCCAGCAGCGCGATCGGCGGCGCCATGGGCTTCTTCGTGACGGTCGTCGGCCTCAACCACTTCATCACGTCTCTGGCAGCCATGGTGATCGTGCGCGGTCTCTGCCTCATCATCACCAAGGGCACGCCGCTCTCGCTCTTCACGCTGCCGGCTGGGTTCAAGGCTGTCGGGCAGGGCACGTTCTACGGTGTGCCCTATGTCATCCTGATCTTCGTCGCCGTCGTCGTGCTGTTCGATTTCCTGCTGCGCCGGGCGACCGCCTTCCGCAAGGTCTTCTACACGGGCAGCAACGAGAAGGCCGCGCTCTATTCCGGCATCAAGACCAACCAGGTGAAGTTCTGGGTGACGGTGTTATGCTCGACGCTTGCCGGTGTCGCAGGGGTCATCTACATGTCCCGCTTCGGGGCGGCGACCCCCACCTTCGGCGCCGGCATGGAGCTGAACATCATCGCTGCGGCCGTTATCGGCGGAGCCTCGCTCAACGGTGGCTCGGGCACCATTCTCGGCGCCATCCTCGGCATCGCGCTGCTCTCGGTCGTCACCTCGTCGCTGATCCTGCTCAATGTCTCCGTCTACTGGCAGGACATGATCAAGGGCTGCATCCTGCTCGCCGCCGTCTCCATCGACCATTTCATGCACAAGCGGAAGGCCGCCTAACATGCCGATCGCCAAGCTGAAACCCAAGACGACCGCGCCGCGCGAAGAGATCGTGATCGCCCGCCAGATGCACCAGGCGCTCGTGCTGCACTTCCTCGAAGGCCTGACGCAGGCGCAGATCGCCGACCAGCTCGGCCTCTCGCACGCCACCGTCAACCGCCTCATCAAGCGCGGCCGCCAGCTCGGCCTCGTCGAGATCAAGATCAAGTCGCCGGTCGAGCCGTTGGTCGACATGGAAGAGCGGCTTCTGGCGCTCGGCGGTATCAGCCGCGCCGTCGTAGTGCCGACGGTCTCCGACAATCCGCAGACGGCGCTTCAGGCGGTCGGCGAAGCGGCAGCCCGGCTGCTGCTCGAAGAGATTGCCGATGGCGACACGATCTGCATCACCGGCGGCAAGGGCGTCAGCGCCGTCGTGGCCGGCCTGCAGGCAGCACGCCGCTTCGATGTCGAGGTCATCCCGGCAACGGGCTGCGTGCAGGGCAAACACTATACCGACGTCAACCACGTTTCGACGCTGATGGCCGACCGGCTCGGCGGGCGCTCCTACCAGATCCACGCGCCGCTCTTTGCCGACGATGCCGCGCAACGCGCGATGTTGATGAACATGCGCTCCGTCGCCGACGTATTCCAACGCGGGCGGGAGGCGAAGGTGGCGGTGGTCGGCATCGGCTCGATCCTGAGCACGGACTCGACCTATTACGACCTCCACCCCTCCTCAAGCGAAGACCGCAGCGCGATCGAGCATTCCGGCGCCAGCGCCGAACTCCTCGCCCACCTGCTCGATGGCGAGGGCCGGGTTTGCGACTACAGCCTCAATCGCTCGCTGGTCTCGCTGACGCTCGAGGAGTTTGCCTCGATCCCGACGAAGATTGGCGTCGCGAGCGGCCTCAACAAGGCGGGCTCCATTCTCAGCGTGCTGCGCGGCAACCATCTCGATACGCTCGTCACCGACGAGGCGACGGGCGCTCGCATCCTCGACATTGCATCCCAGGAAGGATTTTCCGCATGAGCGGCGAACAATTGACCCGTGACATCGGACGCTCCGGCGTCAAGGCCTCCGCCGTCGGCCTCGGCACCTGGGCGATCGGCGGCTGGATGTGGGGCGGCACGGACGAGGCGGAATCGATTGCCGCCATCCAGGCCTCGCTCGATGCCGGCGTGACGCTCATCGACACGGCGCCGGCCTATGGCCTCGGCCGGTCGGAAGAAATCGTCGGCAAGGCGCTTGTCGGCCGCCGCGACAAGGCGGTGATCGCAACGAAATGCGGGCTCGTCTGGCATACGCAGAAGGGCAACCACTTCTTCGATCAGGACGGCAAGCCGGTCCACCGTTATCTGGGCCGCGACTCGATCATCCATGAAGTCGAGGAAAGCCTGCGCCGGCTCGGCACGGACTATATCGACCTCTACATCACGCACTGGCAGGACCCGACGACACCCATCGAGGAGACGGTCGCGACGCTCGAAGAGCTGAAAAAGGCCGGCAAGATCCGCGCGATCGGCGCGAGCAACGTCAACCGCTCGGAACTCGAACAGTATATTGCTACCGGGTCGCTCGATGCGATCCAGGAGCGGTTCAGCATCATCGATCGCGAGATCGAGGCGGACCTGCTGCCGCTCACTCTTGCCAACGGCGTTTCGACGCTGAGTTACTCCTCGCTGGCACTCGGCCTGCTCTCCGGCACGATCGGGCCGGACCGGGTCTTCGCCGGTGACGACCAGCGCAAGGACAACCCGCGCTTCTCGGTCGCCAACCGGCAGAAGGCGAAGGATTTTTCCGAGGCGATCCGGCCTGTCGCGGAAGGCCACGGCGCCAGCATCGCACAGGTGGTGATCGCTTGGACGCTGGCGCAGCCGGGCGTGACCTTCGGGCTTTGCGGCGCGCGCAACCCGGCGCAGGCGCTCGACAATGCGCGGGCGGGCACGCTCAGTCTTTCGACAGACGATCTTGCGGCGATCAATGCCGCCATATCGGCGCAACTCGTCACCATGGACGGATAACAGGCTGCCATCATGAACCGTGCAGAGACAATGGACGGGCTTCGCCGGAGCCCGAAGGTGGACGTGTGCGTCCTCGGCGGCGGCATCAACGGGCTCAGCGTCTTTCGCGAGTTGGCGTTGCAAGGCGTCAACGTGCTCCTCGTCGAGAAGGACGACTATTGCTCCGGCGCCAGTGCCGCTCTCTCGCGAATGGTTCACGGTGGTCTGCGCTATCTGGAGAATGGCGAATTCAGCCTGGTGCAGGAATCGCTCGTCGAGCGCGACCGGTTGCTCCGCAACGCCCCCCACTATGTCGCGCCGCTGCCGACGACGGTGCCGATCTTCGATATCTTCTCCGGCCTCGCCAACGGTATCGTGCGCTTCCTCGGCCTCACCCGCCGCCCCAGCCGCCGCGGCGCCATCGCCATCAAGACGGGTCTCGGCATCTACGATTTCCTGACGCGCAAACGCGCCCTGATGCCAAAACACCAGTTCCGCGGCCGCAAGGCGACGCTGGAAAAATGGCCGGCGCTCAATCCGGCGATCCGCAACTCTGCGACCTACTACGATGCCTGGGTGAGCCACCCGGAGCGCATCGGCATCGAGCTTCTGCGCGATGGCCTGTCCGCCGGTTCGTATGCCAAGGCCTTGAACTATGCGACGGTCGAGCAGAGGGGTGCGGGAGAGTTTTTGCTGTGCGACGGCGTGTCCGGCGAGACGTTGTCTATCCAGCCAAGGTTGGTCATCAACGCGACGGGCGGCTGGATCGATATCGCGAATGGCGCGCTGTTCCCCGAGGACGCAAGGCCCGCACCGCTGATGGGGGGCACCAAGGGGTCACACCTCATCATCGACAACGCCGCGCTGCGCGACATGCTTGACGGGCACATGATCTATTACGAGAACGAGGACGGACGCATCTGCATCCTGTTCCCCTATCTCGGTAAGGTGCTGGTCGGCTCGACGGATATCCGCGTCGACGATCCCGGTACCGTGCGTTGCGAGGCGGACGAGCGCGACTATATTCTGCAATCACTCGCCTTCGTGCTGCCGGGCGTCAAGATCCGGCCGGAGGAAATCGTTTTCCAGTTCGCCGGCGTGCGCCCACTGCCGGCCAGCAAGGACAGTTTTACCGGCCGCATCCCGCGCGATCATTTCTGTACAGTGCTCGAGGGCCAGAATGGCGGTCCACCCGTGCTTTGCATGATCGGCGGCAAGTGGACGACCTTCCGCTCCTTCGGCGAGATGGCAGCCGATATGGCACTCGAACGGCTCGGTCTGTCGCGTCGCGTCGATACGGCAGAACGCACCATCGGCGGCGGCCGGGCGTTTCCCAAAGATCGCAGCGGCTGGACTCGCGACCTCGCGGCCTCGACAGGAGTTTCTGCGGAGCGCGCGGCATCGCTGTTCGAGCGCTACGGCACGGATGCCGACGATGTCGCGCGCTTCATCGCCGCTGCACCGGATCATCCGCTGCCGCATGAAGGCTACAGCGCCCGGGAGCTTATCCATCTCATCCGCTCGGAAGCGGTCGAACATCTGGACGACCTGCTCACGCGCCGCACGACGCTTGCCATCGCCGGTGAACTCTCGCTCGCCATGGTTGACGCCGCTCTCGGCGTGCTGGCCGCCGAAAAAGGCTGGCCGGCACCGCGCAAAATCGAAGAGCGCACCCGTTTTCTAACCCTCATGCGCGAGCGCCACGGCGTCGCCGAGGAAACCCTTTCCGCTAGGAATGAACAAAGGAGTGAACTATGCGAGACTACCGCAAGGTCCGGATGAACCGGCTGTTCGGCAACGGCCGTTGCCTGGACGTGGCGATCGATCACGGCGTGTGCAACGAGCCGTCCTTCCTCGACGGACTGGAAAACGTTCCCGCCGTCGTGAAGGCGCTGGTCGATGCTAGGCCCGATGCGATCCAGATGAACTACGGCCAGGCCGACCTGTTGCAGGACATTCCCGGCAAGGACAAGCCGGCGCTGGTCATGCGCATCGACATGGGCAACCCCTACAACCGCATCCGCCATCGCGACATGTGGGCCGTGCTGCAGAACGAGGCGGAGCCGCTGATCGGCGCGTTGCAGATGGATGCCGCCTGCGTGGTGGTCAACCTCTTCATGCTGCCGGATGAGCCGGACCTCTTCCGCCAATGCGTGCAGAACATTTCCCGCGTGCGCGCCGATTGCGAAAAATACGGCATGCCGCTGATGATCGAGCCGCTCGTCATGCAGCCCGTCACGGAGCGCGGCGGCTATATGGTCGATGGCGACGCGGAAAAGATCGTCACCCTGACGCGCCTTGCGCGCGAGATGGGCGCCGATATCGTCAAGGCCGACCCGACGACCAATGCGGAGGATTTCCACCGCGTGGTCGAGGCGGCGCGCTGCCCGGTTCTGGTGCGCGGCGGCGGCAAGGAGGATCTCGGTGCCGTATTCGCCAAATCTGCCGCCTTGATGCGGCAGGGCGCAATGGGCATGGTCTATGGGCGCAACATCTACCAGCATGCCAACCCGAATGCCGTGGTGCGCGGACTGATGGCGATTATCCATGACGATGCGAGCGGCGAGGAAGCCTTCGCGCAGTATCAGCAGGGTTGAGGTGCTGGAGCAATTCCGGGAAACCGCAAGGCGGTTTTCCTGGAATTGCGGAAGCTGGAGCCTTGGGAGGGGTTCAGAATGCAGAAATATCTGTTGGGGCTCGATGCCGGCAACACGGTCATCAAGGCGGTGATCTTTGACCTCACAGGCCGGGAAGTGGCGCATGCGGGGGAGGAGGGGCATAGCCGCATGCCATGCCCCGGCCATGTCGAGCGCGATCTCGGCGAACTCTGGGCCAATGCGAAACGCGTCATCCGCACCTGCCTCGACAAGGCGGGCATTGCGGCGAGCGACATCGCCGCCATCGGATGCGCCGGCCACGGCAACGGGCTTTATGCGCTCGACCGGGACGGCGAACCGCTGATCGGCATCCAGTCGATCGACACGCGCGCCACCGGCCTCGTCGAGGAGTGGCTGGCGGAAGGTGTGGGCGATCGCACCTATCCCATCGCCCGCCAGCGCCCCTGGCCATCCCAGACGCCGACGCTGCTCGCCTGGCTGAAGCGCTACAGGCCGGACGTCTTCAAGCGTATCGGCACGGTATTCTACTCCAAGGATTTCGTCGTCAACCGCCTGACCGGCGAGCGCGTCAGCGAGATGTCGGACATGTCCGGCGCAGGCCTGCTCGATCTCTCCGCCCGTCGCTACGACAAGGTGCTGATGGAGGCCTACGGCCTTGGTGATTGCCTGGAGCTGCTGCCGCGACTGATCGAAAGCGCCGACATCGCCGGGCGGGTGACGGAAGCGGTGGCCAAGGAGACGGGGCTCGCCGCCGGCACGCCTGTCATCGGCGGGTTGTTCGACGTCGTCGCCTCCGCGCTCGGCTCGGGCGTCTCGCGCACCGGCAGCGCCTCGATCATCGCCGGTACCTGGAGCATCAATCAGGTCATCATCGACAGTCCCGATCTCGACGGTCCGGTTTTCATGTCCTCGACCTTCGACCGCACGCGCTACATGGCGATGGAAAACAGCGCCACCTCGGCGGCAAATCTCGAATGGCTGGTGCGTGAATTCTTCGAAGGCGAGCATGCGGAGGGCGTTTCGCCGTTCGATGCAGCTTGTGCGCTGGCCGCGGCAGTGGAGCCTGCGGCAGATGATCCGCTCTATCACCCCTATCTCTACGGCGCGCAACAGGACGGCCATGCGCGTGCCGGCTTTTACGGCATTGCCGGCTGGCATACCAAAGGACACCTGATCCGCGCGCTGCTCGAAGGTGTCGCCTTCGGCCACCGCCAACATGTCGAGACGATCCGCAAGGCGGGTGCGACATTCGAGGAGGCGGTGCTGTCCGGTGGCGGTTCGCGCAGCCTTCTCTGGCCGCAAATTTTTGCGGATGCGCTGCGCGTGCCCGTGACCGTCGCCGTGTCGCGCGAGACGGGCGCTCTTGGTGCGGCAATCGCGGCGGGCACGGGCGTCGGCCTGTTTGCGGATTTCACCGATGGCGCAAATGCCATGGTGCGCACGGACCGGCACTATAGGCCAAACAGCGCCCTTGCCGCGCACTATGACCGGCGGTACGCCCTCTACAAGGACATTACGGAAGCCATGACACCGCTCTGGCGTCGGCTTTCGGCAACCGAACCCAGAGCAACCGGAGTTGCGGCGTGACTTTGCATGATACAGAAACGCCGGTCGACGAGGGCACCTACGATTTCATTATCGTCGGCGCCGGCTC
This sequence comes from Sinorhizobium sp. RAC02, assembly GCF_001713395.1. NCBI lineage: Bacteria > Pseudomonadati > Pseudomonadota > Alphaproteobacteria > Hyphomicrobiales > Rhizobiaceae > Sinorhizobium > Sinorhizobium sp. RAC02. The sequence goes on from NZ_CP016452.1 coordinate 886,160, forward strand.
GGCCGGCTGCGTCCTGGCAAACCGGCTCTCGGCCGATCCGAAGAACCGGGTGCTGCTGCTCGAGGCCGGTGGCACGGACCGCTATCACTGGGTGCATGTACCGATCGGCTATCTCTTCTGCATGGGCAATCCGCGCACCGACTGGATGATGAAGACGGCCGCGGAAGCCGGGCTCAACGGCCGCACGCTGAACTATCCGCGTGGAAAGTTACTGGGCGGCTGCTCGTCGATCAACGGCATGATCTATATGCGCGGGCAGGCGGCCGACTATGACGGCTGGCGGCAGGCCGGCAATGCCGGCTGGGGCTGGGACGAGGTTCTGCCCTACTTCCTGAAGTCGGAAGACAATTATCGCGGCAAATCCGCCATGCACGGGGCCGGCGGTGAATGGCGCGTCGAGCGTCAGCGCCTGTCCTGGCCGATCCTCGATGCGTTCCGCGATGCGGCGGAGGAACTCGGGGTTCCGAAGACCGACGACTTCAACGACGGCGACAATGAAGGCTCCGGCTATTTTGAGGTGAACCAGCGCGGCGGCCTGCGCTGGAACACGACGAAGGCCTTCCTGCGGCCTGCCATGAAACGGAAGAACCTCCGCGTCCTCACGGGGGCCGAGACTGAGCGGCTGGAATTCGAGGGCAAGGCGATCTCCGGCGTCCGCTTCCGTCTTGGTGGGCGGCTCTGCATCGCGCGGGCTTCCCGCGAAGTCGTGCTGTCGGCCGGCGCCATCAATTCGCCGAAGATCCTGGAACTGTCCGGCATAGGCCGGCCGGATGTGCTCTCGACGCTCGATCTTCCCGTGCAGCACGCGCTTCAGGGCGTCGGTGAAAACCTTCAGGATCACCTGCAGATCCGCACGGTCTTCAAGATCGAGGGCGCACGCACGCTGAACCAGCTCTACCACAACCTGTTCAGCCGCGCCGGCATGGGCCTGCAATATGCTTTTAACCGTTCCGGCCCGCTCTCCATGGCCCCGAGCCAGCTCGGCATCTTTGCGAAAAGTGATCCGGCCGTCGCCACGGCCGATCTCGAATACCATGTCCAGCCGCTCAGCACCGATCGGCTCGGCGAGCCGCTGCACCGCTACCCGGCCGTCACGGTTTCCGTCTGCAATCTGAGGCCCGAAAGCCGCGGTACTGTGCACGTCACGACCCGCGATGGGGCTTTGCCACCGGAAATCCGCCCCAACTACCTTTCGACCGTCGGCGACCGGTTGCTTGCGGCCAAATCGATTCGCCACGCTCGCAGCCTCATGCAGACCAAGGCGATCGATCGCTTCCGTCCGCAGGAAATGCTGCCGGGCCGCGAATACCAGAGCGATGAGGAACTGATCCAGCGCGCTGGCGACATCGCCACAACGATCTTCCACCCCGTCGGCACCTGCAAGATGGGCGACGACCCGATGGCGGTGGTGGATTCGAAGCTCCGTGTGCACGGGGTCGGCAATCTGCGCGTCGTCGATGCCTCGATCATGCCGACGATCGTCTCGGGCAACACGAATTCGCCGGTCATCATGATTGCGGAAAAGGCGGCGGAGGCCATTTTGGCGCGCGCATAGGCAAACGTCTTGCGCTAGTTTGGCATCTCATCGCAGCGTTACTCAATCCAAGGCCTTCGCGACGTGAGCAAGCCGAACTACGGGGACATCGCCCGGCATGCCGGTGTCGGGACCGCCACGGTCGAGCGCGTGCTGAACGGCCGCGGCGGGGTGCGGCCCGATCTGGTCGCGAAGGTGGTCATTGCGGCGCGTAGCCTGAAATACCCGCGCACGCTGCCCGATACCCATCGCGGCTTGCTGCGCATCGAGGTGCTGATGGTGCGCCCCGAGACCACCTTCTATCGACGGCTTTCCAAGGCGTTTGAACGCATTGCCGCCACGCTCGATCCGCTCGCCGTCGTTCACCGCAGCTTCACGGAGGAGATGAAGCCGGAGGAGATCGCCAAACGCATTCTTTCCACCGAGACGCCGAGGGCCGGCCTGATCCTCGCCGTTCCCAACAGCCCGTTGATCAGCGCCGCTGTGGAGGCGGTCATCGCCCGCGGCGTGCCCGTCGTCCATGTCGTGACCCGCGCGTCCGGCAACAGCGCGGAATTCGTCGGCATCGATAATTATGCCGCCGGGCGCACGGCGGCCTATTTCATCGCGCGAATGGCCAAGGTGGAAGGGCCGGTCGTGGCGCTCTGCCACCCGATCTATCAGGTGCATCGAGATCGCATTCGCGGCTTTTCGGACTATTTCCTGGATCATCCAGGGCCGATCGCCTTCGAATGGCTCGGTTACAGCCGGGATGAAGAGAGTTTCAGTGCGGAAACACTCTCCATTGCGCTTGAAAAATACCCAAACCTCGTCGGCCTCTATAATGCGGGCGGAGCGAATTCCGCTTTGATCAGCGTGCTGCGGCGCCATCCACGGGGCCGCGACATCCTGTTCGTCGGGCACGAACTGACCGACTATACACGCACGGCGCTGAGCGAGGGCATCATGGATGTCGTGCTCGACCAGGCACCAGAGGCGCAGGCGCAACGCGCGCTTGATCTCATCCTGCGCCGCATCGGCCTGACGGAGATCGAGCCGGACCGGAATCCCATTCGTTTCATCACCATAACCGCCGAAGGGCTTTGATCTGATTTGATCAAGGAAGCCTTCGCCATTCCACGGCGCTCCTGATAATTTTCAAGTCAGGAGGAGAGCCGGCGTTCCAACCAGAACGTACGGGTAAGGCGCATCACGCGCTCTCCTTTCACAAATTGTGCGGGCCAAAACCCGAAGGAGAGCGCAATGGACGATCTGAAATATGGCAAGCGCAACAAGCGCGGCGACTGGGCGCCGAACGAGCCGGTTGAAACCGCGCCGCTCTTCGTCTTTCCGCCGAAACTGATGGCAGTCGTGAAATGGCTGCCGCATTACTTCTTCCCGTGGAATGTGATCTTTGCCCTGTCGGCGGTCGCCTATTGGGCTTGGGTCATCCCGTCTGTCGAAACCATGCAGACATTGAGCATTGGCTGGGCCGCCTGGCTTTATGCCGTGAATGCGGTCTGCGTTCTCCTCTTCTACGGCGCCTTCGAGGTCCACCTCTATGTGCTGAAGCGGCAGGAAAACCGCTTCAAGTACAATGGAAAATTCCCCTCAGACCAGAAGAACAAGGCCTTCTGGTTCGAAAGCCAGAACCTCGACAACATCCTGCGCACGTTCCTTTCGGGCGTCACTATCTGGACGGCCATCGAAGTGGCCATGCTCTGGGCCTATGCCAACGGCTATGCACCCTGGCTGAGCTTTTCGGAGAACCCGTGGACACTGGCGCTCGTGGCCCTCGTGGTGCCGATCATTCACGAATTCCACTTCTTTTGCATCCACCGGCTCATCCACACGCCGTTCCTCTACAAGTGGGTGCATTCGGTCCACCATAATTCCGTGAATCCGTCGCCTTGGTCGTCGCTGTCGATGCATCCGGTCGAGCATCTGCTTTATCTCGGTACCGCCTTCTACCACCTTATCCTGCCATCCAACCCGATCCTCATGCTCTACCAGCTGCACTATGCGGGCTTCGGCGCCATCCCCGGCCATGTCGGCTTCGACAAGGTCGAGGTGGGCGAGGACAAGCTGGTCGATAGCCACGCCTATGCGCACTACCTGCACCACAAATATTTCGAGGTGAACTATGGCGACGCGCTGATCCCGCTCGATAAGTGGTTCGGCACCTGGCACGACGGCTCGACAGAGGGCGAGGCGCAGATGCAGGAGCGCTACCGCAAGCGCAAGGAAAAGCTCGCCGCCCGCAAGGCCCGCGCTGAAATCCAGGGAGCAGCAGAATGACCTGGGTTCCCGCTTGCAAGCTCGACGATATCGAACAGGGAGGCGCCATTCGCTTCGACCATGGCGGCCGCACCTACGCGATCTACCGCGCCCCCGATGACCAGGTCTACTGCACGGCCGGCCTCTGCACCCATGAGGCGATCCATCTCGCGGATGGGCTGGTCATGGATTTCGAGGTGGAATGTCCCAAGCATTCCGGCGTCTTCGACTATCGCACCGGCGAGGCCATCCGGCTTCCCGCCTGCGAGAACCTGAAAACCTATCCGGCGGAGGTCGTCGACGGAGAGGTTCGCGTGGCCCTGACTTAGGGGCACGCTTTAGAGACCGGGCCCGACCGGGCCTCCGGAATGCGATCGGGTGAGCCGGCACCCATTGGGAGGATACGATGAAATCCATGTACCTGGCGGCCGCCCTGGCCGCCTTGATGGGAAGTGCTGCCTCGGCGGAGACGATCGGCGTCTCCATGCAGAGCTTCGACAACAACTTCCAGACGCTTCTGCGCGAAGGCATCAGTGCCCGGGCTTCGGCTGTCAACGGCGTCAACGTGCAGATCGAGGATGCGCAGACCGACATTTCCAAGCAGCTCAACCAGGTGAACAACTTCATCGCGGCTGGCGTGGACGCCATCGTCATGACGCTGACGGACACGTCCGCCGCACCCGGCATCAGCGAAGCGGCCGAGAAGGCGGGCATTCCGTTGGTCTATCTCAACCTTGAGCCTGACAATGTCGGCAAGCTGCCGGAAAAGCAGGCCTATGTCGGATCGAAGGAAACGGATTCCGGAAAACTGGGCGCGGAAGCCGCCTGTTCGATCCTGAAGGAGAAGGGCAAGGCCAGTGATGCACAGGTCTATATCCTGATGGGCGATCTCGCGCACCAGGCCTCGCGCGACCGCACCTCCTCGTTCAAGGAAACGCTGGCGGCAAGCGACTGCAAGACCGTAACCTTTGCCGACGAGCAGTCCGGCGCCTGGACGCGCACCAACGCGATGGACCTGACGACCAACTGGATCACCGCCGGCCAGCCGATCGACGTGGTCTTCGCCAACAATGACGAAATGGCGATCGGCGCCATCCAGGCACTCAAGGCGGCGGGTGTCTCGATGGAGGACGTGATCGTCGTTGGCATCGACGCCACGCAGGACGGCCTTGCCGCCATGGCGGCCGGCGATCTCGACGCGACCGTGTTCCAGAACGCCAAGGGCCAGTCAGCCAGCGCGGTGAATGCCGCGGTCGCGTTGGTGCGCGGCGAGCCGGTCGAAAAGCAGGTCTGGGTGCCGTTCGAACTCGTCACACCGAAGAACATGGCCGACTACGCCAACAAGAACTGATCCTCCCCCTGGCCGGCGCATCTCCAGGATGTGCCGGTCCCTTTCACATGGAGACACCATGGACGGTATCGTCATCATCGGCGCAGGCGAGGCCGGCACAAGGGCGGCCTTTGCCGCACGCGAAGCAGGGTTTGCCGACGCCGTTACGCTGGTTGGCTCGGAACCGCACCTGCCCTACGAACGCCCGCCGCTGTCTAAGCCGCTCGAAGGCACTGTACAGATGAAGGCGATCTGCGGGGCCGAAGTACTGGAAGCCGCAGGCATCGACTATCTTCGGGGCGTCTCGGCAGCGGGTCTTGATACAGGTCTGCGGAGCGTGACGCTGAGTGATGGTCGTTCCCTGCACTATGAAAAACTGCTCCTCGCCACGGGTGCGCGGCCCAGACAATTGGGCTGCCCCGGGGCACACCACGCGCTCGACTTCCGAACCTATGCAGATGCGACGGCGATCTTCTCCCGCGCGCAAGCCGGCGGGCGTGTCGCGATCATCGGCGGTGGTCTGATCGGTATGGAGCTTGCAGCCGTGCTGCGTGCCAAAGGTGCTGCCGTCAGCATTATCGAGGTGGCACCAAAACCGCTTGGACGGGTCATTCCCCCGCGCTTTGCTGCGAAATTGCATGCCCGGCATGTGGAAGAAGGCGTCCAGTTTCATCTGGGGCAAGGCATTGCGGAAATCACGCCGGGCTCGGTCCTGCTTGCTGACGGCAGTCAAGTGCGCGCGGATATCGTTGTCGCTGCAATCGGCGTTCTGCCGGATATGGCGCTGGCTGAAGCGGCGGGGCTCGCCACCGGCAACGGCATCCTGACGGATGTTTCCCTTCGCACCAGCGATCCGCACGTTTTCGCGGCCGGAGACTGCGCCGCGATATCCCACGCCGGTGGCGGGCATATTCGGTTCGAGAGTTGGCGAAATGCCCGCAGCCAGGCCGAGACGGCCGGCCGGAACATGGCCGGAGCAAACGAGACCTTTGCCGCCGCCCCGTGGTTCTGGTCGGATCAATATGATCTCGGTTTGCAGGTCGCGGGCTTGCCATTGCCGTCGTATCAGAGCGTGGTGCGGTCCGTCGGTGAAGGGGAACTGGAATTCTTCCTCGACAACGGATGCCTTGTGGCAGCGGCGGGCCTTGGCCCCGGAAACAGCCTCGCCAAGGATATCAAACTGGCCGAGATGCTGATCGCCGCCGGGATAAACCCCGATCCTGAAGCGCTTGAAGATCCAGGTGTGAACCTCAAATCGCTTTTGAAAAGCGCGCGTGCAGCCTGATGCAGACCTTGCTCTTCTTCCAATCCCTCTGGGCCATGGAGCGCCGGCACACGGACGGCCACGAACGCAGTCTTGCGGAAAACGTCGCGATGATCGCCGATGCCTGTTTCGACGGTATCAGCGCGCACTATACCAACCGCGTTGGTGTCACGCGCCTCAATGAGGGCATCGTGGGGACTGGCCTGAAGATCGAGGGCGTCTGCTTTCCGCGTGCGGTCGATGACCTGCGCCTGCCGCTGGAGCTTGCAGCCGAATATCCCGTCAGTCACATCAACCTGCAGCCGGATATCCGACTGCGCCGGGTGGAGGATTGCCTGCCGCTGCTCGACGGCTGGATGCGGCTTGCCGAGGACGCGGGCATTCCCGTGTTCATCGAAACGCACCGTGACCGGATGACGACGGACCTGTTCTTCACGCTGGACCTTTTGGACCAGCGGCCAGAGCTGCCGCTCCTCGCCGACCTGTCGCATTTCCTAGTCGGTCGGGAGTTTGCCTTTCCGGTCGAGGAGGAGAACCACGCGCTGATCCGGCGCATCCTGCGCAATACGCAGGCCTTTCACGGACGCATCGCGTCACGCGAGCAGGTGCAGATCGAAATTTCCTTTCCGCATCATCGTCCCTGGGTCGATCTCTTCCTCGAATGGTGGGACTACGGATTTCGCAGCTGGCGGTCGCGTGCAGCCGATGATGCCAAACTCGTCTTCACCTGTGAACTCGGCCCCAAGCCCTACGCGATCACCGGCAGGGACGGCAATGACACGACGGACCGCTGGGCGGAGGCGCTCATGCTGCGACAGATGGTGCGCGATCTGTGGAACGCGACGGGGTAACCGCCTTCCACATAAGGGATGAGGGCAACGACCCGTTGGCGCCCTGACGGTAACCGCGTCGTATCTCCTCCCGTCGCGGTTGAAAGGAGAGGGGTGGCTCCCGGCCGCCCCTCTTCTGTCGTCCGATAGGTGCGGCGATGCCGTTCGGTGGCTGCAGGCGATAGGAATTCCCTATCAAGCCATACGAACCGTCCCCTTGATCATTCCTGACGGATCGCAAATACAGGAGGAATGGCTACTACCTTTATCGGCAAAAAGTCCTCTGCAGCCGGCGGCTGGGGAGCGTTGAAGAGTTGCGGCAAGCGGTTGCTCGAGAGCGGCATGCCGATCTCCGGTGCCCGCACCCTCTTGAAGGCCAACCAGCCGGACGGCTTCGATTGCCCCGGCTGTGCCTGGGGCGACCCGGAGCACGGCTCCTCCTTCGAATTCTGCGAGAACGGCGTGAAGGCCGTGGCGTGGGAAGCAACGGAAAAGCGGGCCACGCCGGCCTTTTTCGCCGCACACACCGTTTCGGACCTCCGCAAGCTGACGGACTATGAACTGGAGCTCCACGGCCGGTTGACGCATCCGATGCGCTACGACGCGGCAAGCGACACCTATCTGCCGGTCGCGTGGGACGACGCCTTTGCCGAGATCGGCGCCATCCTCAAAAGCCTGGAAAACCCGGATCGTGCGGAGTTCTACACGTCCGGTCGCGCCAGCAACGAGGCGGCCTACCTCTACCAGCTCTTCGTGCGCGTCTATGGAACGAACAATTTTCCCGACTGCTCGAACATGTGCCACGAAGCGAGCGGCGTGGGCCTGCGCCAGGCGATCGGCGTCGGCAAGGGCACGGTGCTGCTGGAGGATTTCGAGAAGGCCGATGCGATCTTCGTGATCGGCCAGAATCCCGGCACGAACCATCCCCGTATGTTGGGGGATCTGCGCCGGGCAGCGATCCGCGGCGCCCGCATCGTCGTCTTCAACCCCATCCGCGAGCGTGGCCTCGAGCGGTTCTCCGATCCGCAGGACAAGATCGAGATGCTGCGCGGTGGTTCGACCGACATTGCCAGCCACTATTTCCAGCCGCAGCTTGGCGGCGACATGGCGGCCGTGCGCGGCATGGCGAAGGCGGTGTTCGCAGCCGAGGATGCGGCAGTCGCCGCCGGCCTTCCAACCATACTCGACCATGCCTTCCTTGCCGAGCATTGCGCCGGTCTTGCCGACTATCGTGCCGCCGTCGAGGCGACGGGCTGGGACGAGATCGAGGACCAGTCCGGCCTGACCCGTGCGGAAATCGAGCGGGCGGCGGACGTCTACATCAATGCCGAGCGCGTCATCTGCACCTGGGCGATGGGGGTCACGCAGCACCTGCACTCCGTCGCGACGATCCGCGAGATCGCCAACTTCATGTTGCTACGCGGCAATATCGGCAGGCCGGGCGCCGGCCTATGCCCGGTGCGCGGCCATTCCAACGTGCAGGGCGACCGTACGGTCGGCATCAACGAAAAACCGCCGGAAGCTTTTCTCGATGCGCTGGCGCAGCATTTCGGTTTCGCCGTGCCGCGCAAACACGGGCACAATGTGCTGTCGGCGATCGGCGCGATGCTGGATGGTTCCGCGCAGGCCTTCATCGGTCTTGGCGGCAATTTCGCCCGCGCGACGCCGGATAGTGCGCTGGTCGAAAAGGCGCTTCGCAACCTCAAACTGACGGTGAACATCGCCACCAAGCCCAATCATTCGCACCTGATGCCGGGCGAGGTCTCCTACATCCTGCCGTGCCTCGGTCGGACCGAGATGGATCTCAATTCCGCGGGCCAGTCGCAGCTCATCAGCGTCGAGGATTCGATGAGCATGGTGCACGGCTCGGCCGGCATCAACCGGCCTGCTTCGCCGCATCTCCTGTCGGAAGTGGCGATCATTGCCGGCATAGCGGCGGCAACCGTCGGCGACAGCGTCATCGGATGGGCGGCGCTTGCCGACGACTATGACCGTGTCCGCGATCATATCGAGGCGACCATTCCGGGTTTCGAGGATTTCAACAAACGCCTGCGCAAGCCGCGCGGCTTTCTGCTGCGCAACACGGCCGCGCATCGGGAATGGGAAACGCCGGCAGGCAAGGCGACGTTCTTCTCCGGGACGCTGCCGCAGGAGACCGTGCATCAGCGGGCAAAGCGTGGCGTCGGGCGTTTTGCCTTGCAGACGTTCCGCTCGCACGACCAGTACAACACGACCGTTTACGGCCTTGATGACCGCTATCGCGGGGTCTACGGCGAACGTCAGGTCATTTTCATTCATCCGGAAGACCTGAAGGCCATGGGGGCCGAGGCGGGGGAGCGGGTGGATGTGATTGGCGACCATGACGACGGTGTCGAGCGCCTGGCGGCGGATTTCCGCTTCGTGCCCTATGATATCCCGCGCGGCAGCATTGCCGGCTACTATCCGGAACTGAACGTGCTGGTACCGCTCGGCAGCGCCGGGGAGGAGAGTGACACGCCGACCTCCAAGTCCGTCATGGTGACTTTCCGCAAGCGCGAGGCGGCGTGAGCGGCGGCGAGCCGGATGTCGACCGTTTCCTGGCCTGCGTCGCACGTCTTCAAGCGGAGGCTCCGCGCCTGACGGCGATACAGGCCGGTCTTCTCGTCGCCGCCCATCTCGGCGTCGCGCATGACAGCCGCACCTTTGCCCGCAAGCTCGGCCTCGCCCATGCCCTCGTGCTACGCGAATTGAACGTCCTTGCCGAGCAAGGCGCCTTACTCCACATCCAAAGTCGCGATGCGCGGACGATGCGCACCGCCTTTACGCCGGGCACGGGAGCCGGGCGTCTTCTCGCATTGCTTCCATAGGGCCCGGCGTCCTGATCCTATGCATCTGAACGCGCCGCAGCGAAGTGCATCTTCCTCGCCATAAAACTATTTGACTAAACATTCAGTTTGTTTCTTACTGCGTCGCGAGGCAACCGCGGGAGGGCGGGCGCGGGGAGATTTGCCCTGGAGGCGGGATGGCAACGGAGGGTCCGCCATCCCTGAAAATCCCGCGCGCAGCAACGTGGCGTTCATTCGCGGACGGTGTGCCTCGTTTCGTCGAATCCAAGGGGGGTTTTCATGCGCATGCTTGTGACTGCCGCCACATCGATCGTCGCCCTTCTTACCTTCGGGCAGGCCCATGCGGAGGGCGTTCTGAACATCTACAATTGGGGGGAATACACCAATCCAAAATTGATCCAGAAATTCGAGGAGACCTACAAGGTCAAGGTGACGGTCACCGACTTCGATTCCAACGATACGGCGCTTGCGAAGGCCCGGCAGGGCGGCAACCAGTTCGATATCGTTGTGCCGTCCTCGACCTTCGTGAAGATCTGGATCGACGAGGGGTTGTTGCTCGAATCCCGCCCCGACCAGATGGAGAATTTCAAGAACATGGACCCGCGCTGGGTGAATGTCGCGTTCGATCCCAGCCGCCGCTATACCGTGCCCTGGCAATGGGGAACGACCGGCGTGCTGGTGGATACCGCCGTCTACTCGGGCGATCCCAACACCTCGGCGATCTTCCTCGATCCACCGCCGGAACTCGTCGGCAAGATCAACGTGCTGCCGGAAATGGGCGACGTGCTCGCGCTTGCCATCTATTACGAAGGTGGCACGGCCTGCACCGACGACCTCGCCATCCTGCGCAAGGTCCGCGACCGCCTCGCGGCTGCGCGCGACAAGTGGGTGGCGCTCGATTATCCGAGCACCGAAAAATTCGTCGACGGCGACTATGCGGCGGGCGTCAACTGGGGTGGCGCCGCCATGCGGGTACGCCTGGTCAGCTCCCGCTATGTCTACGGCTATCCGAAGGAGGGTTATCCGATCTGGATGGACAGCGTCGCGGTTTTGAAGACCGCGCCGAACGTCGAGAACGCAAAACTCTTCCAGAACTTCATCATGGACCCGGAAAACGCCGCGCTGATTTCCGCCTATGCGCGTTACGCGAACGGCATCGTCGGCTCGGAGAAGTACATGCCGGAAGAAATGCGCAATGCGCCGGAAATCGTCGTGCCGGCCGAATTCATCGACAACGGGCATTTCTCGCCGGCCTGTCCGCAGCACGTTACCGACCTCTACACGAAAATCTGGACCGAGGTGCTGAAGTGATGCGCCCTTCCGACAAGACAAACCCATTGGAGCCAAGCATGACCGATCTCGACCTGTGTTACCTGCCCGCCCACGAAGCGCTCCGCCGCTTCAAGAGCCGGGAACTCTCGCCCGTGGAACTGATGGAGGCCACGATCCGCCGGGCCGAGACGCTGAAGGCCTCAGTCAACGCACTGACCTACACGCATTTCGACGAGGCGATGGACCTCGCCCGCAAGGCCGAAGCCAAATACGCCAGGGGCGCACGCACCGGCGTGCTTGAGGGCCTGCCGGTCGGCATCAAGGACGAAAGCGAGATCAAGGGCAAGCCGACGTCGATCGGCTCGCTGATCCACAAGGATCATATCGCGGACCGGACCTCGACGATGAATGCCCGCGTCATGGCGGCGGGCGGCATCGTGCACGCACGCACGGCGACGCCGGAATTCTGCTGTGCCGGCACCACCTGGTCGCGCCTGTGGGGCGTCACCCGCAATCCGTGGAACCCGGATTTTACCTGCGGCGGTTCATCCGGCGGAGCAGGCGCCTCGCTCGCGTCCGGTACATCGACGCTGGCGACGGGCTCGGATATCGGCGGCTCGATCCGCATTCCGGCGTCCGCCTGCGGTGTCGTCGGCTATAAGCCGCCTTATGGCCGCAACCCGGACGACACGCCGTTCAACCTCGATTTCTTCTGCCATACCGGCCCGATGGCCCGCACGGTGAAGGATGCGATCCTGCTGCAGAACATCATGTGCGGCCCGAGCCCGGATGACATCGCGTCACTGCGGCCGAAGCTGCGCCTCCCGCTGGAATACAAGCCGATCAAGGGCTGGAAGATCGCCTTTTCCATGGATCTCGGCATTTTCGAGGTCGATCCGGAGGTGCAGAAGAACACGCTCGCGGCGCTCGATGTCTTCCGTTCGCTGGGCGCGACGGTGGAGGAGGTCGATCTCGGCTGGCCAAAGCACGTTCTCGCTGCCGGCATGGGGTATCTCGAACATCTTTTCGGCGGCTATCTCTCGACCCTTCTCGATACGCATGGCGACGAGATGACCACCTATGCCCGCCAGTTCGCCGAACATGGCCGGGCCTCGAAATCCACGGATTTCGTCGCGAGCCTGGAGGTCGTCGGCGAGATGTACAAGACGCTCGGGCCGATCCTCGAGCGTTACGATGTGCTCGTCTGCCCGACCAACGCACTGCCCGCCGTGCCGGCTGATTTCGACCATTCGACAGGCACGGTCGAGATCGACGGCAAGGTGGTCAACCCCTCACTGGGCTGGGTCATGACGACGCCGTTCAACATGATGAGCCGCTGCCCCGTTCTTTCGGTGCCGACCGGCCATGCCGGCAATGGTGTGCCGACCGGTCTCCAGATCGTCGGCCGCACCTATCGCGATGCGGATGTCTTCCGCGCTGGCCTCGCCTTCGAGGAGGCGGTCGGCGGCTGGTATGGCGACGCGGCGTCTCGCCCCCGCCTCTAGACGCGTGAAATAGGTGGCCGGATCGACCTTCTGCGCCCCACGCCGCTGACCCGCGCGACTTTCTCCCGGTAACGGGCCGATCTTTGGATCGGCCCGTTTTTATTTGTGCTCGATCTGCTCGCTAATGATTGCCGCTTGACAGGCAGGCTTCGCCGCATAATGCTAAGATGTCAGACCAATTTGAGAAGCTGACATCAAACAGGGAACTTGGCGTCATGCCAGCTGATCCGAGCGACAGGCCGCGAATCGAGCCGTTGCCGCCCATCGACAGGGCGCGACAGGTAACGGAGGCTGTGGCCTCCTATATCGATCGCGCGAACTTGCAGGCCGGCGACCGGCTGCCAGCCGAGCGCGAGCTGATGGCGGCACTGGCCGTTGGTCGGTCGACGATCCGCGAGGCGATCCGGCATTTCCAGGCGCTCGGCGTCATGGAAAGCCGCAAGGGCAGCGGCACCTATCTCCTGAAGCCGGTGACGAGCGCCACCGTGCACATGCCGCTCTCTTTCGACGCAATTCATCTGCGCGACGTGCTGCTCCAGACGCTGGAGGTTCGCCGCGGCATCGAATGCGAGGCCGGCATGGTGGCAGCGCGGCGGCGCACTGCGGAAGACATCGTCACCATAGAGACGAAGCTCAACGAGATGGAGCGGGTGCATCTCGCCAAGGGCACCTCCGGCCCGGAAGATCTTGCCTTCCATCTCGCCATCTACGACGCCACGCACAACCCGCTGTTCAAGCAGCTTCTCGAGCAGATGCGCGGTGCCTTCGAACGTTTTTGGGAAAAGCCGTTCAACCGGCCCGATTTCGCCCGCCGTTCCTTCCCGTTTCACCGCACGCTCTTCAACGCGATCGCCGTGCAGGACCCTGAATCCGCCCGCGCCGAAACCCTAAAAATCCTCGCCGTCGTCGAGGAAGACATCAAGGACATGTCCCAATGATCAACGGAGCCGATCCGTTCGACTTTGCCTCTCTCATCGTCGCCCATGACGAGGCGAATGCCTTCGACGCGGTGGTTCCGCCGATCGTGCAGACCTCGCTCTTCACCTTCGGCAGCTACGACGAGATGGTGGCCGCCTATCGCGGCGAGATCGTGCGGCCGATCTATACGCGCGGCCTCAACCCGACGGTGCGTGCTTTCGAAGAAATGCTGGCGAAGCTCGAAGGCGGGGAGGATGCACTGGGGTTTGCCAGCGGGATGGCCGCGATTTCCTCGACGGTGCTCTCCTTTGTCGAGCCGGGCGACCGCATCGTCGCGGTCCGCCACTGCTATCCGGACGCGTTCCGTCTGTTCGGCACGCATCTGAAGCGCATGAAGATCGAGGTGACCTATGTCGATGGTCGCGACGAGGAGGCGGTCGCGAAAGCGCTGCCGGGCGCCAAGCTGCTCTATCTCGAAAGCCCGACGAGTTGGGTGATGGAAGCGCATGACGTGGGTGCGCTCGCCGCCCTTGCCAAGCAGCAGGGCGTCGTCAGCGTCATCGACAACAGCTGGGCAAGCCCGATCTTCCAGCGGCCGCTGACGCTGGGCGTCGATCTCGTGCTGCATTCGGCCTCGAAATATCTCGGCGGTCACAGCGATGTCGTCGCCGGCATCGTCACCGGTTCGAAGGAGTTGATCGGCCGCATCCGCTCGGAGGCCTATCCGTATCTCGGCGGCAAGCTTTCGCCCTTCGATGCCTGGCTGCTGGTGCGGGGGCTGCGCACCCTGCCGATCCGCATGAAGGCGCATGAGGCGTCCGCGCTCGACATCGCCAAGCGGCTGCAGGCGCTGGATGTCGTCGACACGGTCTTCCACCCGGCGCTCGCAAATCGCCTGCCGCCGGGGCTGACCGGCACATCCGGCCTGTTCTCCTTCACCTTCCGCGAGGGCATCGATATCCGCGCCTTTGCCGATCACCTCCAGCTTTTCAAGCTCGGCGTCTCCTGGGGCGGGCACGAGAGCCTGATCGTGCCGGGCGAGGTGGTGTTGCAGCAGAAGGCCCAACCGAATTCCGCGCATACATTCGGTATCGATGCGCGGTCCGTGCGTCTTCATGTGGGCCTAGAGGGAACCGAGGCCCTGTGGAGTGATCTGGAAGCGGCGATAACAGCCGCATCCGAAGCCTGACGTCAGAAATCAGATTCAACCAGAAAAGAGGGAACGACCATGAAGAGACTTTTGACCGCAGCCCTGCTCACCACGCTCATGGCGACGAGCGCGCTGGCCGATACGACGCTAAAACTCGTCGAGGTGATTACCAGCCCCGAGCGCACGGAAACGCTGAAATCCATTGTGGGTAAATTCGAGGCGGAAAACCCCGGCACCAAGGTCGAGATCATCTCGCTGCCCTGGGGCGAGGCCTTCCAGAAATTCGCCACCATGGTCTCGGCCGGCGAAGTGCCTGACGTCATGGAAATGCCGGACACCTGGCTGTCGCTCTATGCCAATAACGGCATGCTCGAAAGCCTCGAGCCCTATCTTGCAAAATGGGAGCATACGCCCGGCTTGACGCCGCGCGCGCTGGAACTCGGCCGCGACATCAAGGACACGGCCTATATGCTGCCCTACGGCTTCTATCTGCGCGCCATGTTCTACAACAAGAAGCTGCTCGCCGAAGCTGGCGTTTCCGAGCCGCCGAAGACCATGGACGAGTTCGCGGAGGCCTCGAAGAAGATTTCGGCGCTGCCCGGCAAATACGGCTATTGCCTGCGCGGCGGCCCGGGCGGCCTCAACGGCTGGGTGATGTTCGGTGCGTCCATGGCCGGTGACAACAAGTTCTTCAACGAGGACGGCACCTCCACCTTCAACAGCGAAGGTTGGGTCAAGGGCCTCACCTGGGTCGTCGATCTCTACAAGAACGGCTATGCGCCGAAGGACAGCGTCAACTGGGGCTTCAACGAGATCGTCGCCGGTTTCTACAGCGGCACCTGCGCCTTCCTCGACCAGGACCCGGATGCGCTCATCGCCATTGCCGAGCGCATGAAGGCGGAAGACTACGGCATCATGACCATGCCGAAGGGGCCGGGCGGCAAGACTTTCCCGACCATCGGCTTCGCGGGCTGGTCGATGTTCTCCTCAAGCGCCAACAAGGATCTTTCCTGGAAGCTGATCGAGACGCTCGAAGGGCCGGAAGGCAATATCGAGTGGAACAAGCGCACGGGCGCGCTGCCGGTGCACACCTCGGCGGAAAAGGACCCCTTCTATGCCAGCGAACAGTTCAAGGGTTGGTTCGCCGAGCTTGAGGATAAGGACGCCGTGCCGACCGTGATGCCGACGCATCTCGAAGAGTTCGCCTTCTTCAAGGATTCGCTGGTCATCAAGACCTCGCAGGAAGCGCTTCTCGGCGACATCACACCGGAAGACCTCGCCAACCAGTGGGCCGATTACCTCACCAAGGCACAGCAAAAGTTCCTCGCCAAGAAATAGGCCGGGGAACCTCCGGGCGGAGAACACGAGGCTCCGCCCGGAACCATCTTTCGAAACGCCGCGCAACCCGAGAACGGAAGCGAGACGATGACCGTTGCCGCCTATCCACAAGCCACCAAACCGCTCAGGAAGCGGATCGCCGACGCATCGGAGCCCTATCTCTACAGTGCCCCGGCGCTGATCCTCATCGTCACCGTCATGCTGGTGCCGCTGGTGCTCGGCATTTCCTATGCCTTCCGCGATATCCAGCTGTTGAACCCGCTTTCCGGCGGTTTCATCGGGCTCGATCATTTTCGCGCGCTCTCCGAGGATCAGGCCTTTTTCCGGGCGCTGCGCAACACGCTCTGGTGGACGGGCGCTTCGGTCTTCCTGCAATTCATCTTCGGCCTCATCCTCGCGTTGTTGTTGGACAAGCCCTTTGCGGGTCGAGGCCTTGCGCAAGCGCTGGTCTTCCTGCCCTGGGCGGTGCCGAGTTTTCTGGCCGGCCTCAACTGGGCCTGGCTGTTCAATCCGGTGATCGGCCCGCTGCCGCATTGGATGTATGCGCTCGGCATCATGGATGCGCCGAACAACATCCTCTCCGATCCGCACCTTGCGATGTGGGGGCCGATCGTCGCCAATGTCTGGTGGGGCATTCCGTTCTTCGCGATCACGCTGCTCGCAGCACTTCAGGCGATCCCGCGCGATCTCTATGAGGCTGCGAGCATCGACGGGGCAGGGCCGGTGCAACGCTTCCTGTCGATCACGCTGCCGTTCCTTGCGCCGACCATCGCCATCACCATCCTCTTGCGCACCGTCTGGATCTCCAACTTCGCCGACCTTATCGTCGTCATGACCAATGGCGGGCCGGCGGACCGCACGCAGATCGTCGCGAGCTACATATTCACCCAGGCCTTCAAGCGGCTCGATTTCGGCTACGCCTCGGCGATCGCCCTGGTGCTGCTCGTGTTGCTGCTCGCCTATTCGATGCTGATCGTGGTGCTGCGCCAGACGCTGCTGAACAAGGGTTGAAACCATGCGCACCAGCAAGCTCCTTCTCACCGTCGCGCACCGCCTCGCCATTCTCGCCTATATCGTCGTGGCGCTCTTCCCGCTGTTCTGGCTGCTGAAGGTGTCAGTGACCCCGAACGACCTGCTCTACAGCGAGGGCGTGCGCATGTGGCCGTCGCGCGCGACCTTCGAGCATTACGAATTCGTCATCACCCACAGCGCCTTCCCGACCTTCTTCAAGAACAGCCTGATCGTCGCCGGCTCCACGGCCATCGCGGTTACCATCCTCGCCTCGCTCGCGGGCTACGCGCTGTCGCGCTTCAATTTCCGGGCGAAATACTGGATCGTCGCGCTGATGCTGATCACGCAGATGTTCCCGCTGGTCATGCTGGTCGCGCCAATCTTCAAGATGCTTTCGCCGCTCGGCCTCACCAACAGCCTGACCGGCCTCGTCATTGTCTACACCGCCTTCAACGTGCCCTTCGCCACTTTCCTCATGCAGTCCTTCTTCGATGGCATTCCGAAGGACCTGGAGGAGGCGGCGATGATCGACGGGGCGACGCAGTTCATCGCTTTCCGCCAGATCATCCTACCGCTGACGCTTCCCGGCATCGCCGCAACGCTCGGCTTCGTCTTCACCGCTGCCTGGAGCGAACTGCTCTTCGCGCTGATGCTGATCTCCGGCAACGACGCGGCGACCTTCCCGGTGGGGCTGCTCACCTTCGTCTCGAAATTCTCGGTCGATTTCGGGCAGATGATGGCGGCGGGCATCCTCGCGCTCATCCCGGCCTGCCTCTTCTTCCTCCTCATCCAGCGCTATCTCGTGCAGGGCCTGACGGCCGGCGCGGTCAAAGGCTGAAAGGGTCTCTCATGGCTTCCATCGACATCCACGGCATCCGCAAGAGTTTCGGCACCTTTCCTGTCCTGCACGGCGTCGATCTCACCATTCGCGACGGCGAATTCATCGTGTTGGTCGGCCCCTCCGGCTGCGGAAAATCGACGCTGCTACGCATGATCGCCGGCCTCGAGGGCGTGACATCGGGCGAAATCCGCATCGACGGCAAGCGGGTCAACGACCTCGCCCCGAAGGACCGCGACATCGCCATGGTGTTCCAGTCCTACGCGCTCTATCCCCATATGAGCGTCGCCGACAATATGAGCTACAGCCTGCGGCTGCGCCGCACTGCCAAGGAGAAGATCGCCAGCGCGGTTGGCAATGCCGCGTCGAAGCTCGGTCTCGATCCGCTGCTGGAGCGCCGCCCACGCGCCCTTTCCGGCGGCCAGCGCCAGCGCGTCGCCATGGGCCGCGCCATCGTGCGACAGCCGAAGGCCTTTCTCTTCGACGAACCGCTCTCCAACCTCGATGCGCGCCTGCGCGAACAGATGCGGGCCGAAATCAAGAAGTTGCACGCCGATCTGCGCGCGACCTCCATTTACGTCACGCACGACCAGATCGAGGCGATGACGCTCGCCGACCGGATCGTCGCCATGCATGCCGGCATCGTGCAACAGGTCGGCACGCCGCTCGATCTCTACGACCGGCCGGCGAACCTTTTTGTTGCCGGATTCATCGGTTCGCCGGGCATGAACTTCTTCGAGGGGCGCTATATCGCTTCGGGCGGCGAGGCTGTGCTTCGGCTCGAAAACGGTGTGGCGCTGCCCGTCGGCCCGCGTGCCGGCATCGAATCAGGCTCGGTGGCGACGCTCGGCATCCGGCCCGAACATGTAGTGTTGAGCGATCAGGGCGCTTTGGAAGCGTCGGTCGACCTCATCGAGCCGACGGGGTTCGGCATCATTATGCATGTGACCATCCACAACATTCCGCTGAAAATTTTTACGCTCGATCGCAGTATGCTCAATCCCGGCCCGAAAGTCTGCGTGAACCTGCCGTTGGAGCGGCTTCACCTCTTCGGATCGGAGGGGATGCGTCTGGATTGAAACGGGATTGTGAAGACGATTTCGGTCCGTTCCAAAGACAATGTTAACCTTCATTTCCTAACCATCTACGCATCCCTATCGGCAATGATCGTCGAGTTTGCAGGTTCATGCGTATTTCCAGAACAAACTTCTATCCCATCCTTGAAGCCGACGTGGAAAGTGACGCGCAAGCGGCACATTATTCTCACGAAAACAACGCCTTGCCGGAAGAGATTCCGCAGGTCGAGGATTGGCATGCGGCCGGAGAGCCGATTGCCAACGACGAGGACTATCGTCCGCGGTTCCGCTCACCCGCGCTGAGGAGCTACGACCCGGGTCAATATACGGACGGAAGCTGGGAAAGCCATTTCTACATGGCCCCGAATGTCCGCTTCACGCGCACCCCCGACAAGGTGGCCGCGAAGATCGAGGAGGCGGCGGCCGAAGAGGCGCAGCACGCCCAGTTGGTCATCGAACAGGCAGCCGCGGCAACAAAGCTTTCCGAGGCGGCACAGCTCTCGCAGTCGGAACTGCTCCAGCGTCTGCGCGAGGCGCTCGAAGACCGTCGCCGCCGTTCCGAGGAACAGCAGGCTGCGGCCGCGGCGCTTTCTGTCGAACCCACGCCGCCGCTGGTCCAGGCCGTTGTTGCCGCCGGCACGACGGGTACACCCGCCGATGCCGCCGTCGTGTTCAAGCCGGCGACCCCGCTGCCGGCGCCCGCGCCCACCGTGCAGGCTGCCCCGATCGCGAAGCCCGTCGTCAAGCCGGACGTGCGCGCCGCGATCAGTCGCTTTGCGCATCTCTCCGACCACGCGTTCTGGGAAACGTTTGTTCCGGACGAAGAGCCTTCCGAGGCACCGGTAAGACGGGCCGCCACAGTCGTGCGCATGCCCATGCCTGCGCCCGCACCGGCTCCCGTTGCCATTGCGACGCCTGCACCCGCAGTCATCGAGAAAAAGCGTGAAGAGCCGGATACCATCGCCTCGCTGTTCCGCGTCGTCGAATGCCGCCCAGCCGCAACGCGGCAGACAATCGTCGAGACCGTTGTTGCCGTTTCTGAGGTGACGCCGGAGCCGATCGTCGCTGCTGCAACGCCGATCATCGAGGCCGTGCCTGTTGCGGTGCCGGCGCCAGTTGAGATCAAGCCCGAGCCGGTAACCATCACTCCGGCCGCCGTCATCGAGCCTGTGCGCGAAGCCCCATCTTCTGTGCTCTCGCGCGCCAAGCCGTTTCAGGTCACCCTGGCGACATCCGCCAACGATACCTACGAATACCCGCCGCGGGAACTGTTGCAGGAGCCGCCGCGCACCGTCGGCTTCGTGCTGACGCAGGAGCAGCTGGAGCAGAATGCCGGCCTTCTCGAAAGCGTTCTGGAAGATTTCGGCGTCCGCGGCGAGATCATCCATGTCCGCCCCGGCCCGGTCGTCACGCTCTACGAATTCGAGCCGGCACCCGGCGTCAAATCCTCCCGCGTCATCGGCCTTGCCGACGATATCGCCCGCTCCATGTCGGCGCTCTCGGCCCGCGTTGCCGTCGTACCCGGCCGCAACGTCATCGGCATCGAACTGCCGAATGCGACGCGCGAAACCGTCTACTTCCGCGAGATGATCGACTCGGCCGATTTCGCCAAGTCCGGCTACAAGCTGCCGATCTGCCTCGGCAAGACCATCGGCGGCGAGCCGGTGGTTGCCGAACTGGCAAAGATGCCGCACCTGCTTGTTGCCGGCACCACCGGCTCGGGCAAGTCCGTCGCCATCAATACGATGATCCTGTCGCTGCTCTACCGGTTCCGCCCGGAGGAGTGCCGCCTGATCATGGTCGATCCGAAGATGCTGGAACTGTCGATCTATGACGGCATTCCGCACCTGCTGACGCCCGTCGTCACCGACCCCAAGAAGGCCGTCATGGCGCTGAAATGGGCGGTGCGCGAGATGGAGGACCGCTACAGGAAGATGTCCCGCCTCGGTGTGCGCAATATCGACGGCTACAACAGCCGCGTGGCCACGGCGCGCGACAAGGGTGAGACCATCACCATCAGCGTGCAGACCGGCTTCGACAAGGGAACCGGCGAGGCGATCAACGAGGAGCAGGAACTCGCTCTCGATCCGATGCCCTACATCGTCGTCATCGTCGACGAGATGGCCGACCTGATGATGGTCGCCGGCAAGGAGATTGAAGGCGCGATCCAGCGCCTCGCCCAGATGGCCCGTGCCGCCGGCATCCACCTGATCATGGCGACGCAGCGTCCCTCGGTCGATGTCATCACCGGCACGATCAAGGCGAACTTCCCAACCCGCATCTCCTTCCAGGTGACGTCGAAGATCGACAGCCGCACTATTCTCGGCGAGCAGGGTGCCGAACAGCTGCTCGGCCAGGGCGACATGCTGCATATGGCCGGCGGCGGGCGCATCTCGCGTGTGCATGGTCCGTTCGTGTCCGACGAAGAAGTCGAAAAGGTCGTGCTGCACCTGAAGGCGCAGGGCCGTCCGGAGTATCTCGAAACGGTCACCGCCGAGGAAGAGGACGAAGAGGACGACAAGCCGGCGGGTGGCGCAGTGTTCGACAAGGGCGACATTGCAGCCGAAGATGGCGACGATCTTTACGAAAAGGCGGTCAAGGTTGTCATGCGCGATCGTAAATGCTCGACCTCCTATATCCAGCGACGCCTCGCGGTTGGCTATAACCGCGCCGCCTCGCTCGTCGAGCGCATGGAGAAGGAGGGTCTCGTTGGTCCTGCCAATCATGTCGGCAAGCGCGAGATCATCAGCGGCGAACGCAACAGCTTTCAGGCGCCGGAGCCAAGCGACGACGAATAAGATTTGCTCCGGCGGCGATTGCCCCACCGCCGGGCATTTGTCCTACTTATTTGAATTGGATGGATTTTCCGGATCCGGCTCGCGCTTGCGGGCCGGATTTTTGCCATGTCCACGAGAAATTTATTCCAAGCCCCGCATTTAATCGATTTGGCTTGTATCGCGGTCTTTCAGGCCTGTTGCATATGGCGGACGATCTGTGAATAGTGCCGCCGACCCGAGAAACTGCATCCAAGGAGGACAGGAATGGCATTGATCACCATGCGGCAATTGCTCGATCACGCAGCGGAAAACGACTACGCACTGCCGGCATTCAACGTTAACAACCTGGAATATATCCAGGCGGTCATGCGCGCGGCGGATGCGACGGATTCTCCGGTGATCCTGCAGGCAAGCCGCGGTGCGCGTGCCTATGCCGGCGACGCCTTCCTGCGCCACCTCATTCTCGGTGCGGCTGAAGAGTATCCGCATATTCCCGTCTGCCTGCATCTCGACCATGGCGACCAGCCGTCGACCTGTATTTCGGCCATCACCAACGGCTTCACCTCGGTCATGATGGACGGTTCATTGCTCGCCGACGGCAAGTCGATCGCCAGCTACGACTACAATGTCGATGTCACGGCGGAAGTCGTGAAGATCGCGCATGCGGCCGGTGTTTCGGTGGAAGGTGAACTTGGCTGTCTCGGCAACCTGGAAACGGGCGCCGGCGAGAAGGAAGACGGCCACGGTTTTGAAGGTAAGCTGACCCGCGAAGAGCTTCTGACCGATCCGGACCAGGCGCTCGATTTCGTCTCGAAGACCGGCGTCGATGCACTCGCCGTCGCCATCGGCACCAGCCACGGCGCCTACAAGTTCACCCGCGCGCCGGATGGTGACATCCTGTCGATCGAGACGATCGCGAAGATCAACAAGAAGCTGCCGAACACGCACCTTGTCATGCACGGTTCCTCGTCGGTTCCGCAGGAACTGCAGGATCTCTTCACCACCTATGGCGGCGAGATGAAGCAGACCTGGGGCGTTCCGGTCGCGGAAATCCAGAAGGCCATTCCGCTTGGCGTGCGCAAGGTCAATATCGACACGGACCTGCGCCTCGCGATGACCGGCACGATCCGCAAGAACTTCAAGGAAAAGCCGGATAATTTCGACCCGCGTACCTACCTGAAGCCGGCAACCGCCCTGATGGCGGAAGTCTGCAAGGAGCGCTTCGAAGCCTTCCGCACCGCCGGCAAGGCTTCCAGCATCCGCGTCAAGCGCCTGCCTGACATGGCGAAGTTCTACGCAACGAAGTAAGCTTTTGCCCCTCCCGGCTTTGCCGGGAGGGGTTTTTACTATGCCGCGGTCGTACGGAGAAGGTTCCGCACGCGCGCAAGCAGGCCATTGAGCGGCCGGTCGTCGCGATAGATCGGCACAATAGTGCGGACACACTCGTAAAGGGCTCCGGTGCCTGCCGCCTTGCCGCTCTGGCTCGGCTGCATGTCGTAGGCCTGGGTGGCGCTCATCACCTCGATTGCCAGAACGGTTTCCAGATTGGCGATGATGGCTAGCGCCTTGTCCGCTGCCGGGGTGGCGTGTGTCAGGATGTCTTCCTGCAGGGCAGAGGTAATGCCGCCGTCGAGACTGGCGGGGGCGGCGAGGCGGCGGTTTTCGGCAACGAGGCCGGCCGCCGTGTACTGAATGATCATGAAGCCGGAGGCGACGCCGCTACCTTCCGCCAGAAAGGCGGGAAGCTTGCTGACGAGCGGGTTGACGAGGCGGTCGATGCGGCGCTCTGAAATGGCAGCAAGCTCGGCAGCCGCGACGGCGAGCCCATCCATCGCAAGACCAAGCGCCGCGCCGATGGCATGCGCCTGCGAATGCACTTCGGGCGCTTCGGGCGAACCGGCCACGACCGGATTGTCCGTGACGCTCGCAAGCTCGCGGTTCACTACGTCTGCAATCTGCCCGATGCTGTCGCGCACCGCGCCATGCACCTGGGGTACGCCGCGAAGGCTGAGCGGATCCTGCGTTCGCGACCCTGCCGATTGCGCGAGCAACGGGCTGCCGGCCAGCAGGCGGCGAAGATTGTCACCGACCGTCTGGAGACCGGGCGAGGTGCGTAGTGCCAGTGGCGCGGCGGCAAAAGGGTCCGCCTGTGCGCCGAGATTTTCGTAGCTCATCGCGGCGGCGGTATCGGCCCAATCGAGCAGATGCGCCGTGCGGGCAACGGCGAGGCTTGCAAGACCGGTTGCGCAAGGCGTGCCGTTGACGAGGCTGAGGCCTTCCTTCGCGCCGAGCACCAGCGGCGTCCGACCCAGCATCTCCATGGCCTGCTTGCCGGAGATCGTCTCGCCTTTATGGCGCGCTTCGCCTTCGCCGATCAGCACGAGGCCGATGGCGGCGGCGTGGGTGAGGTAGCCGACCGATCCCTTCGACGGAATGACCGGCAGGATATCGGCATTGAGCAGCGCCAGCAGCGTCTCGACCGTCTCGATGCGAACGCCGGAATAGCCATGGGAAAAATTGGCGATCTGGGCGGCCATCACCGCGCGGGTCTCTTCCCGGCCGAGCGGCTCGCCGACGCCGCAGGCATGGCTGAGCAGGATATTGCGCGACAGCGCCTGTTGCTCGGGAATATCCACGATCACGTCGCAGAGTGCGCCGACGCCTGTGTTGATGCCGTAGCCGCGCACCCGCCTGGCCACGAGCGCATCGACGATGGCACGCGCATCGGCGATGCGCTGCCATGTCTTGTCCGACAGGGAGAGCGCCGCGCCTTTCGCGACGGCGGCGATCTCCTGCCAGGTGAGGGGGCGATCGAGGACGATCGTCTCAGGCATGCTGGCTTTCTCCTGCGCCGGCGCGGCGCTGCACGAAGCGGGCGACATAGTCGTTGGCGGGGCTGTTGAGGATTTGGCTCGGGGTACCGACCTGCACCAGCTTGCCGTCTTTCAGGATCGCGATCTGCGCGCCGATGCGCAAGGC
Organism: Sinorhizobium sp. RAC02; assembly: GCF_001713395.1. Classification (NCBI taxonomy): domain Bacteria; kingdom Pseudomonadati; phylum Pseudomonadota; class Alphaproteobacteria; order Hyphomicrobiales; family Rhizobiaceae; genus Sinorhizobium; species Sinorhizobium sp. RAC02. The sequence goes on from NZ_CP016452.1 coordinate 911,063, forward strand.
CTCGTCGAGATCGTGCGTGATGAAGACGATGGTCTTGTGCAGGTTCTTTTCGAGCTGGAGAAGCTGGTCCTGCATGTCGGCGCGGATCAGAGGATCGAGCGCGGAAAAGGCCTCGTCCATCAGGATGACGTCGGTGTCGGCCGCCAGCGCACGCGCCAGGCCGACACGCTGCTTCATGCCGCCGGAAAGCTGGTGCGGGAACTTGTTTTCGTAACCGGCAAGGCCGACCGTCTCGATCCACTTCATGCCGATCGGCTTGGCGTCGTCCTTGGTGAGCCCGCGCACGCGCTGGCCGTAGACGACGTTCTGCAGCACGGTGCGATGTGGCATCAGGCCGAAATTCTGGAACACCATGCTGACCCGGCGGTTGCGGAAGTCGCGCAGGTCCTTGGGCTTCAGGTCGAGCACATTGCTGCCGTCGACCAGGATTTCACCGCTCGTCGGCTCGATCAGGCGGTTGATGTGGCGCACCAGCGTCGACTTGCCGGAGCCCGAGAGCCCCATGATGACGAAGACGCGGCCGCCCGGAATGTCGAGGCTGACATTGTCGAGGCCGACGCTGCATCCGGTCTTGGCGAGGATCGCCGTCTTGTCGGCGCCATCCTTGGTCATCGCCAGCGCGGTCTTCCAGTTGCCGCCGAAGATCTTGGAAACGTTGCGGATTGCGATGTCAGTCATTGCCGCGTTCCTTCCGGCTGGATTGGCCAAAACCCTGCGTGATGCGATCGAGCACGATGGCGAGAATGACGATGCCGAGGCCGGCTTCCAGCCCCTTGCCGACGTCGAGCGTCTGGATGCCGTTCAGCACCTGCTCGCCGAGGCCGCGCGCGCCGATCATCGAGGCGACGACGACCATGGAGAGCGCCATCATGATCGTCTGGTTGAGGCCGGCCATGATGGTAGGCGTGGCGAGCGGAAGCTCGACGCCGAAGAGGATCTGCGGCGGGCTGCCGCCGAAAGCTGTTGCAGCCTCCACCACTTCACCATCCACCTGGCGAATGCCGAGATCGGTGAGGCGGATGAGCGGCGGCACGGCATAGATGATGGTGGCGAGCACCGCCGGCACCTTGCCGAGGCCGAAGAGCATGATCGCCGGAATGAGATAGACGAAGCTCGGCATGGTCTGCATGACATCGAGCACCGGCAGCGTAATGCGCCGCATCAGTTCGCTTTTCGCAAGCCAGATGCCCATCGGAACACCGATGGCGACGGAGATGAGGCTGGCGATCAGCATCAGCGCCAGCGTCTGCATCGTCAGGTCCCAGAGCCCGAGCGCGCCGACGGCAAACAGCATGACCGCGACGATGATGACCAGCGAGATTTTTTTCGAGGCGAACCAGGCAAGCGCCAGGAAGACGATGAAGACGGCCCACCAGGGCAGGCCGCGCAGGATCCACTCCACGAAGAGGATCGCCTGAAGGAGGGTTTGCGAGATCGCCTTGAAGACGAAACCGTAGTTCACCACCAGCGACTGCACAAAGTCGTTGATGGGGCCTCGAATGGAAATGTGAAAAGCTTCAGGAAACATCGGTGAGATCCTCGCGCGCGCCAGCCCGCCATCCGGCGACCGGCCCCTGTCCTGACGGGAAAAGGCTGCGCGCCGGAAGGCCGGCGCACAGCCCTGCGATTACTTGACGGCCGCTTCGATGCGCGCCTTGGCATCCGCCGAGACCCAGCCGCCCCAGACGTCGGCCTTGGTCTGGAGGAAGTTCTTGGCGGCTGCGACGGCATCGACCTTCTGGTCGGTCATGTAGGCGAGGCTGGCATTGACCTCGTCCAGCGGGAAGGTCGCCTTTTCGAGGATTTCCATGATTTCAGGCGCTTCGCCGGCAAAGGTGCTGTTGACGCCGTAAGCCACTTCCACGGAGGGGAAGGCGCAACCGGCGTCACGCTTGCCATCGGCGCTGGTCAGTTCCTTCCAGCAGGCGTCGTTGTAGGCCGGCTCTTCCAGCTGGATGAGCTTGTACTTGCCCATGATCGCCGTCGGGCTCCAGTAGTAGAACAGCATCGGCTCGCCCTGGAGATAGGCCGAAGCGATCGCCGCATCGAGCGCCGTGCCGGTGCCCGGGCGGAAATTCACGTAGGTCTCGCCGAGCTTGTAAGCTTCAAGCTTGGCCGTGTTGACGCCTTCGCAGGTCCAGCCCGACGGGCAGTTCAGGAAGCGGCCCTTCGACGGCTCTTCCGGGTCCTTGAACAGTTCGACGATCTTTGGGTCGGAGAGCTGCTCGACGCTCTTCAGGTCCGGCGCCTTGGCTTCGATGCCCTTCTCGGCATCGCCCTTCACCAGATATTCCGGCACGAACCAGCCTTCGGCGGCGCCAACGAAGGTCTTACCGACCGACTTCACCTGACCGGCGGCGGCCGCCGTGTTCCAGATGTCCGAACGGCCGATCCATTCTTCGGCGAAGATCTGCACGTCATTGTTGGCGGTCGCCTGTTCCAGCGTCACCGAGTTGCCGGGGATGGAATCGACCTTGCAGTCGTAACCCTTGGCAAGGATTTCCTTCATGACCTCAGTGATGAAGGCGCCGCTTTCCCAGTCGATGCCGGCAAAGGTGACGGTCTTGCCGTCGCCGCAATAGGAGGCCTGCGCCGTGCCGGAGGAGACGCCGATGAAGGCGACGGCGGCGAGAAGTGCGTATTTCAGGTTGGAATTCAGCATGTCAGTTCCCCTTTTTTGATGATGGTAACGTTGAAAACCAGCGATTTTGAAAGGCCGCCGGGGCGGCGTCATGCATGCAGGACCTTTCGTGAAGTTCACTATACAACTTAGTAGACAACTATCCTGTTCCGCGCGCGATGGCGCGTGTCTACGCGCGACATTTTATGTCGCTTTCAAAGTGACTCGTAAGGGCGGCGAACGTGTTGTTGCGTCCCTCAATGCCAGTGGGGTTCTATGTTGCGAAATTCGCGGGCATTGGGCAATTTTCTGACCCGATGCGTCTCGCCAAGTTGCCGGCGGCGGCTAGCCAGCTGATCTTTACGTCATGCTTGCGCAAGTCGACTATTTGTCGGAAGCTGTATAGGATAGTCGACGGAAGATGCCTAAGTTGTATATGTGACTTGGTGGTTCCGGCCGGACAAGAAAGTGACGTGAATCAAAAAGCATGCTTACCTTGGTCGTATAGAACCTATAGGCGGATGCTGATTGGAATGCGGGGAGCCGTGGCGATGCTGAACGAAGAAACCGGCCTTTTGGCAAGGGACGCGAAGGACCGCGCTGCGCCGATCTACGAGCGTATGAAGACCGAGATCCGGGCACGCATCGAAACCGGCGAATGGCCCGTCAACCATCGTATTCCATCTGAAAACGAGCTGGTGGATACACTCGGCGTCAGCCGCATGACGGCGAACCGGGCGCTTCGCGAACTTGCCAACGAGGGTGTGATCACCCGCGTGCAGGGCAAGGGCTCCTTCGTCGCGCCGAAGAAGCGCAGCGCCCTGGCGCTCGGCGTGCGCAACATCGCCGATGAGATTCTGGAGCGCGGCGCGGTTCACCGTATGGAACTCATCCTCGCCCAGGCTGAGACCTGCGGACATGAGCTTGCCGCCGCACTGGAACTCGATATCGGCACCCAGTCCTTTCACTCCGTCATCGTGCACAACGAGGATGACGTGCCGATCCAGCTGGAGGACCGTTTCGTCAATCCCGCCGTCGCACCGGATTATCTGGAGCAGGATTTTTCGAGCACGACGCCGAACGCCTTCCTGACCAGCATCGCGCCCATCGCCAAGACGGAACAGTTCATCGAAGCGGTGCTGCCGCAGCCCTGGGAATGCAAGCTTCTGGCGATCGCCCGGTCGGAGCCTTGCATCCTCATCCGCCGCCGGACCTGGTCGCAAGATCGCGTGGTGACGACGGTGCGCCTGCTTTACCCGGGCTCGCGCTATCGGCTCCAGAGCAATTTTTGACAGGCGAGGCGGCGTCAACAGCTTCGCGACGGATTGACGACCAAATGCCCGGCTATCTGGACAGTGAGCCTTCATGCCGGAAGGTGGCCGCCGAAAGTCGCGCCATCATCCTGGAATAGTAGCCACCCTTCAGAAGCCTTCGGCCGAAGCGGTTTGATGCGACTGCCGCCTCGCGCCATGTCGCTAATTGTTTCCCACGAGGCGGTGCGTGATGGGCGGGATACGGATCGCGGCAGGAGCCCAAGTGGAAACGTTGAACGCGGTGGTCGCAGAGAGCACTGCATAAACGTTCACGGTTTATCAAATTTTGTTGAAAATCGCGTGTGAATCCGTGAAGGCTTCCGGGTGGCTGGATCGCTCCTGATGGCGGCTGCCGCGGAGGCTTTGCAGTCTCGCGGTGCCGTCCCGTCCGATGCGCGATGCCCATCCGAGACAAACATGCCTGTTGGCCGCCTGCGGTGTTCCGTTCAAGCGGCTTGCCAAGACCAGATGGGGAGAAAATGGACATTCTTACGGCGGCCGGCTTGACGGCGCTTCTGCAGGTCATCGCTATCGACCTCGTTCTTGCCGGCGACAACGCCGTGGTCATTGGCCTTGCAGCCGCAGGCCTTCCGCCTGAGCAACGCAAGAAGGCTATCCTCGTCGGCATTCTGGCGGCCACTATCCTCCGCATTGCCTTTGCGACGGTTGCGGTTCACCTGCTGGCGATCATTGGTCTTTTGCTGGCGGGCGGTCTGTTGCTGCTCTGGGTGTGCTGGAAAATGTGGCGTGAACTGCGCACCGCTCATGGTGATTACGACGCTGCCCTCGCCGAAGGCGCCTCGCGGAAAACATTCTTCCAGGCGGCAACGCAGATCGTCGTCGCCGACGTCTCCATGTCGCTCGACAATGTTCTTGCCGTTGCGGGTGCTGCGCGCGAACATCCGAGCGTCCTCGTCGTCGGGCTCGCATTGTCCATCGCCCTGATGGGTATTGCCGCAAACCTTATCGCGCGCCTGCTCACGCGGCACCGCTGGATTGCCTATGTGGGTCTCGCGATCATTCTCTATGTCTCGCTCGACATGATCTATCGCGGGGCACTCGAAGTCATGCCGTATCTCGCCAACGGAACGGCTGCTTTGTAATCGTCCCTGGCCGATGCCGGCTTTGCCCGGCGTCGGCTACAAACCGATGTTCGGCCCTAGGCCAGGGGATAGCCGTAGAGCACGGGCATGAGCCCGGCCGATGCCTTGAAGCGGTCCCAGGATTTTCGCTCCTTCTTCGTCCAGCCCGTCTCGGCGATAGCCGAAAGCCGCGGGAAGACGAGGCGATCGAATACGGCGCGGTCGGTCATCGGCTCCGACCAGATGCAGGCCTGGACGCCCCGGAGATTGGTCTTTTGCGCATCGCTCCACCCCGCGATGGGGTCGAAGGCATAGGTCATCTCGGGCGCCGACCAGCCTGCCCAGCTTGCGCCCGGTTCATCCCAGTCTGGGCTATTGGCCATGTCGAGATAGTAGGCCTGGCCGGGGCAGACGACCATGGAATAGCCTTCGCCGGCGAGCGCCGCGGAAACCTGCATGTCGCGCCAGCCGCAAAGATAGACTTTTTCCTTATCGATGACGTTGCCGTGCGCCGCCTCCTCCCAACCGCCGGTCACGCAGCCCTGCGAGGCGAGGAATTTCTGCACGCGCTCAAGGAAGATCGCCTGCAACATAGCAGCACCGGAGCCGTCGATGGCGTCGGCGCCGTGCGTATTGGTGATCACGTTCAACCGGCGGGCATGGGTCTGCGCCATTGCATCGCCGCCGATGTCACGCAGTTTCGCTAGCGCCTGTGGAGAGCCGGACCAGGCGCCGATCGGCACCTCGTCGGCGCCGACATGGATCGTCTTGAAAGGGAAGAGTTCGATCAACTCCTTGAAGATCGTCTCAAGCACCGTGTAGGTCTCTTCCCGGACCGGGTTGAGGCAATTGTCCGGAAAACCCTGGACGGAATAGTAGCTGCCCTCCTCCTGCGGGTCGCGCAGGCCGGGAATGGCCTGCTGCATGGCAAAACAATGGCCGGGCACGTCGATCTCCGGCACGATCTCGATGCCAAGGGTTTTGGCGTGGGTGACTATCCCGCGAATGACGGCCTTGGTGTAGTAGCCGCCGCTCTTCTCCGGTCCCGTGCCGAGAAGGGGCGGGATCGCCAGGCCTTCGCCGCGCCAGGCACCGATCTCGGTGAGGGCGGGATAGGCGTCGATCTCGACGCGCCAGGCCTCGTCGTCGGAGAGATGCCAGTGAAAGCGGTTGAGCTTGTTCCAGGCGAGAATGGCCAGCAGCTTGCGGATTTCGGCCTCGCCGTAGAACTGGCGCGCGACGTCGAGATGGAGGCCGCGCCAGGCCATGGATGGCGCGTCGGAAATCTGTCCTTCGCTCGGGAAGTTGTAGGCATCTGGAAAATGCCGCGCACCGCGCCAGATCTGTCCGAGCGTGACGAGGCCGTAGAAGAGCCCGTTACGCGTTGAGGCGGAGATGGAGACAGAGGCGGGAGAGAAGGCGATCTCATAGGCTTCCGGTGCGAGGCCGTCCTTCAGCTGAAGATGAACCGGAAGGCCACCTTCCGAAACGGGGCGGACGATGCCTTCGACGGCGAAGAGGGCCTCGGTCAAAGTGGTGAAGGCCTGGGCCACTTCCTCCGCCTCCGTGCCCGCTGCGACAAGCGTAAAGCCGGCTGGAACGGAGCGGCGACCAGAGACTGAAACGTGGTTTGGCCAGGGGATGATGGAAACCGGCGCCGGGGGAGCCGCCGGGACCGGATAGAACTCCACCCCACGCTTGAGCGGCGCATTGCCGCCCGTGAGTCTGGTGGGGGCTGTCGCGACGGCGAGCGTGCTGCCGTCTTTGAAGGCGAGATAGGCGCTTCGCGCGCCGTCCGTCCAGTGTTTGAATGCCCAACTCAGCCCATGAATGGTGATGGCCCAGCTTTCCCCTGGTTCCAGCTCGAAACCATCGGGCGGCAGCAGTTCCGTGAAGTTGGAAAGCCGCATGCCGACTGCGCCGCCCTCGACATCCGTCGTCGGATCGACCCGCCCGGGGCCGCTGACGCACAGCCGAAAATCGCGAAGTGTCGCTCCAGAATTGTTCTTCAGGCGCAGCATATAGGCCATCGCCCGGTCATCCGTCGCCGGCGTCCACGCGGTTTCGAGCTCAAAGGCGGATCGGTTCTGCAAAGGCATGGTAATCTCTGGCCTGGGTTCACTGAACGTCGAGCATTCCGGCATAGACGCCGGGCGCGGAGTTGGGGATCGGCATGGCGCCGACCGTTTTTTCGTAGAAGGCCGAAGGGCCGACATCGCCGATGATGGCATAGCCGTAGCCCATGGTCCTGAGATCGAGGAGCGAGGCTAGCAGCAGGGCATGACCGATGCCGAGACCCCGCGCCTCCTCGTCCACACCGGTCGGGCCAAAGAAGCCACGGGCGATCGATTCATGGCAGGCGAAACCGAACAGCCGTTTTGCGCGCGTTGCGATGAAGCAGGTGGGCGGTTGGCGCGTCAGGGCAATGGACGTCTCGCTCGCCCAGCCTTTGCCGAACCGTTGCGAGACCCATTCCGCCACGAGCTGGGCTTCCGGCGCCAACGGTCGGCGGATCGTCACGCCAGCCTTGGCCATTCTGGCGTCGAGCTCCGGGTTCGGGGCGAGGAGCGAAAGGTTGACGAGATAGTCCAAGCTGAAATTCCCTGGTTTGTACGGCAATCGCGGACGTGGTTCGGGCGCCCTGCTCGATCCCTTTCGGTGCCGACCGTTAGGGGCACGAGCGCGCGTCCTCCCTCTTGCTTCGGCATTTGTAGTCAATCAATTTGATTTAATCAAAAGGGTGCTCTCCGTTCTCGCCCAATGCGGATCTCCGGGATCGCGGAAAGAGTTCGGCCGCAAAGCTCAGTATAGCCGGCGGCCATCGCGACAAAGGTGCATGATTTTTCAAGGGCGAAGATCGAACTTCATCAGCAGGCAGGGCACCCGGAATGTCACCGAATTTCCCGCGGTTGCGCCGAGGAATCCGTTGCGAGCGACGAAAGTGCCTCGTAAAAGGTTGCTGCCCGGAATGAGCGGAGACCCCCCGCGGTGGCGCCGGATGTTGCGAGGACAGACAGCATGAGTGTGAGCCAGGACCTGACGATTGCGGACCTCAAGGAGCGGGCCCGCCGCCGCGTGCCGAAAATGTTCTTCGAATATGCCGATTCGGGCGCGTGGACCGAGGGCACCTACCGGGCGAACGAAGAGGATTTCCACAAGATCAAGCTGCGCCAGCGCGTGCTCGTCGATATGAGCAACCGGTTGCTCGAAAGCGAAATGATCGGCGAGAAGGTTTCCATGCCCGTGGCGCTTGCCCCCACCGGCTTCACCGGCATGCAGCATGCGGACGGCGAAATGCTCGCCGCCCAGGCAGCGGAGGAGTTCGGCGTGCCTTTTACGCTTTCGACAATGAGCATCTGCTCCATTGAGGACGTGCGCTCCGTCACCTCAAAGCCCTTCTGGTTCCAGCTCTATGTGATGCAGGACAAGGACTTCGTCTATAACCTGATCGACCGCGCGAAGGCCGCAGGCTGCTCGGCGCTCGTGCTGACGCTCGATCTGCAAATCCTCGGCCAGCGCCACAAGGATCTGCGCAACGGTCTTTCCGCCCCGCCGCGCTTCACCCCGAAGCATTTGTGGCAGATGGCGACACGGCCCTTCTGGTGCATGGATATGCTCGGCACCAAGCGCCGCACCTTCGGCAACATCGTCGGCCATGCCAAGGGCGTTGGGGACCTTTCGTCACTCTCCTCCTGGACATCCGAGCAGTTCGACCCGCAGCTTTCCTGGAAGGATATCGAGTGGATCCGCGACCGCTGGGGCGGCAAGCTCATCCTCAAGGGGATTCTGGACGAGGAAGATGCCCGCATGTCGCTCGATAGCGGTGCGGATGCGATCATCGTCTCCAATCACGGCGGTCGCCAGCTCGATGGTGCAGCCTCCTCGATCAGCATGCTGCCGCGCATCGTCGATGCGGTCGGCGACCGGATGGAAGTCCATCTCGATGGCGGCATCCGCTCCGGGCAGGACGTCCTGAAGGCGCTGTGCTACGGCGCGAAGGGCACCTATATCGGCCGCCCCTTCCTCTATGGCCTCGGCGCGGGCGGCAAGGCCGGCGTGCGCCGCACGCTGGAAATCATCCGCAAGGAGCTCGACATCACCATGGCGCTCTGCGGCGAGCGCGACGTGAAGAACCTGTCGCGCAACAACCTGCTCAAGGATATCTGAAGGCGCGTCAAGCGCCTTCGAAACCCTGCAGGACATTCACCGCGTTGACGCCGAGCGCATCGACCGCATAGCCGCCCTCCATGACGAACAGCGTCGGCAGGCCGAAGTCGGCGACGCGGCGGCCGATCGTCAGGAAATGCTCGCTCTCCAGTTTGAACTGGGAGATCGGGTCGTCCTTGAAGGTATCGACGCCGAGCGAGATGACCAGGGCGCTGGGCGCGTACGCGCTGATCCTGGCATGCGCGTCTTCGAAGGCTGCAAGCCATTCCGGCCAGGCGGTGCCGGCAGGAAGCGGATAGTTGAGATTGTAGCCTTCGCCCTTGCCGGCGCCGCGTTCGCGGGCATAGCCGAGGTGGAAGGGGAATTCGAAATCCGGGTCGCCGTGCAGGCTGGCGAGCAGCACATCGTCACGGTCGTAGAAGATTTCCTGCGTGCCATTGCCGTGGTGGTAGTCCACGTCGAAGATCGCGACACGGCTGGGCCCGTTGTCAAGGAAGCGCTGGGCTGCGATGGCCGCGTTGTTGAGGTAGCAATAGCCGCCGAAGAAGTCGCGGCCGGCATGGTGACCGGGTGGGCGGCAGAGCGAGAAGGCGGCTTTTTCGCCCGCCAGCACGGCATCGGCGCCGGCAAGTGCGGTATCGGCGGCGCGTTTGGCCGCCTGCCATGTCGTCTCGGTGATCGAGCCGGCCATGTCGAAGGAATAATAGGAGAGGCGGGCGTCCAGCCCGGCGGGCGGGGCGTCGATCATCGGCATCGAGTGATGGCGCCAACTATAGGGCCAGACCTCGCCATCGCGGCCGGCGGCGCGCCATTCGGGGAACACCGTTTCCAGAAAATCGAGATAGTCGGGCGTGTGGATGCGTCCGATTGTGGCGCGCGGATAGGACGTCGGCTCGACAATCGGGCCGAGCCCGGCCTCCTTCACCCGCCGAAGCACGATTTCGGCGCGCTCCGGCTTCTCGAAGGTTTCGACGATGCGGCCGAAGGAAAGCTCCATGCCACTGTGATGCAGGTGATGGTCGGCAGTATAGAATGTCTTCATTGCATCCGCCCGATCAGACGACTTCGCCGTAGAGCGAGCGTTCGAGTGCCGTCACTTCGCTGGCAAACCGTCGATACTCGGCGCGTTTGAGCGCGAGGTAGACGTGGTGCAGCTTCTCGCCGAGTGCCTCCCTGAGGAAGGCGGATCGAGTTGCCGTTTCGATGGCGCCACGCCAATCCGGCGGCAACTCGTCGCCTGTACTCTCGGCATAGGTCGTGGTTTCCGGGCCGGGGTCGGCCTTCTCCAAAATACCCTTGCGCATGCCGGCAAGCACCGTGGCGCCGACGAGATAGGGGTTGGAATCGATGCCGGCTGCGCGCTGCTCGAGGTGACGGCCAGCGGAGGCGCCTGCCGGAATGCGGACCGCGACGCTCCGGTTGTTTGTGCCCCAGGTCGGCGTGGTCGGGGCGTAGCTCTGGGCGGAAAAGCGACGCCAGGAGTTGAAGTGCGGGGCGAAGACGAGCATGGACTCCTGCATCGTCTCCAGCAGCCCGGCGACGGCCTGTTTCAGGAGGGGCGCCAGCGTCTCGTCGCGATCGGCGAAGAGGTTGTTGCCTGCTGCGTCGGCAAGGCTGGCATGCACATGCATGCCGGAACCGGCGCGGCCGGCAAAGGGCTTTGCCATGAAGCAGGCCATCATGCCGTGGCGCACGGCAAGGCTGCGGATGAGGCGCTTCAGCATGGTAATATCGTCGGCGGCCCTGAGCGCGCTGCCGTGGCGCAATGTCAGCTCGAACTGACCCTGGGCATATTCCGATATCATGGTTTCGACGGGCAGGCCCTGCGCCTCGGCGCCGCGATAGACGGCATCGATGACGGGCTCAAGCCGGTCGAGTTCGGTGACGCCATAGACCTGGATGCCGTCCGGTCGTTCGCCGGAGAGCGGCAGGCGGAGCGGCTGGAAATTACCGTCCGCGGTGCGCTCGCGGTCGAGCAGATAGAATTCCAGCTCGTAGGCGAGCACGGGATGGTAACCATCGGCTTCGAGCAGCTTGACCTGACGGGCAAGGGCGTGCCGCGGATCGGCAGCCATCGGTGCACCATCCAGTTCGAAGAGGGCAAGGCGCAGTTCGCCGCGTGGTGGCGAGGTCCAGGGCAGGGGCACCAGCGAGCCGGCAATCGGCCAGGCGCGCCGGTCGGCATCGCCATCCGACCAGACGAGGCCGGTTTCCTCGACATCCTCACCGGTGACGTCGAGGCCGAGGATCGAGCCGGGCAGGTGGCGACCGGAGCGGAAGATCGGCAGCAGTTCATGCCGCCGGATGATTTTTCCGCGCGCAATACCATTGAGGTCGATCAGAACGAGATCGAAGGCTGTGATCTCTGGGTGGGCGGCAAGAAAGGCCTCCGCTTCGGAAGGATCAGCGGCTTCAGGCGGGCGGGCGGCGAGATCTCGGCTCACGCGGCTGCCCTCCGCTCGGCAAGGCGGCCGAGAACGGTGGCGAAGGCCTGGACGAGGCCATCCGCCTGCTTTTCCGAAAGCGCGGGGCTGACGAGAACCATGTTGTGGAAGGGCGTCAGCAGGTAGCCGAGGTTCAGCATGGACAGATGCAACGCAGCCTCGATCGTGTCGGAAGCGGCAGCGCGGGCTTCTGCCGCGTTACGCACTGGCACGGCTGAAAAGACGACTTCCAGCCGGGCGCCGACGCGCGAAACCGTCCAGTCGAGGCCGGCGGCGGCGATTGCCGCCTTGAAGCCCGCCTCGATGCGATCCGCGCGGGACTGCATGGTGCGGTATGCCTCTTCGGTCATCACGTGCTCCAGGCAGGCGCGCAGGCAGGCCAGTTGCAGCGCACTGCCTGAAAGCGTCGTGCCGATGCCGGAATGGCCATGGCCGCTCTGTTCGCGCCGAATGACGTGCAACTTGTCCGAAATCGCCTGCGTCATGCCCCAGACACTGACCGGAACGCCACCGCCGATCGGCTTTCCCATGACGATGAGGTCCGGTTCGAGTCCATACATCTTTGTGTAGCCACCAAGGCCGGTGGAGATGGTGTGCGTCTCGTCGATGAGAAGCAGCGTGCCGGCCGCGCGCGTCAGGCGGCGTAGTGCATCGTGGAAGCCGGGGTCGGGTGGGATCATGCCGCAATTCGTCATGACGGGTTCGGCGAGCACGCAGGCAATGTTGTGCGCGGCAAGCGCCTTTTCCAGCGCGGCTTCGTCGTTGAAGGGAATGGAAACGGTCAGTTCGCCGAGATCGCGCACCTGGCCAAGCAGGTTGCGGCGCGAAATCGTCTTGCCGTCGACGAGATCGACCAGCGTGTCATCCACGGCGCCATGATAGCAGCCGTCGAAGACGAGCAGCTTTGCCCGGCCGGTGACGGCGCGCGCCACGCGGATGGCAAAACGGTTGGCGTCGCTTGCGGTGGCGCCGAGCTGCCAGCGCGGCAGGCCGAAATGCTCCACTAGCAGACGGCCGACGATCTGCGCATCGGAGGAGGGCAGCATGGTGGTGAGGCCGCGTGTGCCTGCATTCTTCAGGGCTTCGAGAACTGGGACCGGACCATGGCCGAACATCGCGCCCGTGTCGCCGAGGCAGACGTCGACAATGCGGTTGCCGTCGATATCGACGAGTTCAGCGCCGCTCGCCTGATCGATCACGACGGGAAAGGGGGTTGGCCAGTCGAGCATCCAATGCTGCGGCACGCCATCGAAGAAGCCCGATGTGGCCTCGTCATGGGCTGCGGCGCAGCGCGGCCGTTTTGCGCGAAAAATCTCCGATTCCGCCTTGACAAGCGCGTGGGCACGCGCCTCCAGGTTCGCCCTCTCCATCCCGTTCTCCAGCAGGTCATTCAGTAAATGTGATCACATATTGGTTGATGTGATTTCAAGTGTCAAACGACAAGATGGTTACAGCGTGCTGACGATGCGCAACCAGTCATGCACGGAGGTGGCCGATTGTTTTTCGGCCGGACCAAGGGAGAGGGGGCCGCGATCGCCCATGTCGCGTACCTCGCTCGGGCTCATGCCGAACTGGTTGCGGAAGGCGCGCGAGAACGCGGAGATATCAGCGAAACCGCAGGCATAGGCAATCTCTCCGACGCCGCGCTTGCGATCGTTCGTCAGCATGTCGAAGGCTGCACGAAGCCGACGCGTGCGGATGTAATCGGTCACGCCGCCAATCGGTTCGAACAGGCGGTACAGTGAGGCACGCGACAGGCCGAACATCTTGCAGAGATGATCCGGGCCGAGATCCGCCATGGCAGTATGCTGCTCGATATAGCGGCGGATCTGCATGATGACCGCGCCCCGCACGGTGGGGCCAGACTGCTGGCGCTCGGTTATCTTCGGTCCGACCAGGTTCGTGACGAGATTCGCGGTGGCGGTAACGATCGTCGGCGCATCGGCCTGCGTGATGTCCGGAAGGTCCTCAAAAAGGGCGCGCAGATGGCTGCCGATCAGCCGGGCGGTGCTCGTCGATCGCTTGAAAAGCAGACCGTGCAGGCCATCGTTCTGCACATCCTTGCTGAACAGCAGGTGGCGCGGCAGCACCAGCGTCAGGTTGTGGCAGTGCTGCGTCTCGGAATGCATGGGCCGTGTCAGATCGAAGATGGACACATCGCCTGCTTCGACCAGCATCGTTTCACCGTTGACGGTCCGCAGATCGCTGCCGGCAAGGGTCACCTGCACGAGGATGAGGTCGAGCCCACTGCGGGCGATACGGGAGGGGTCACGGGAAAAAGTGTAGGTGGTGCCCAGCATGTCGGCGACGAAAAACAGGGCCGGTCCCATGAAGTAGGTGGAGAGCTCGGCGCGAAAATCGTCAATCCGTTCCGGTGTTGCAATGGTCGTGCGGAAGACCGGATCGAGCGTCTCGGCAAAGAGCTGGCTATCCCGGCGACAATCGGCTCCGGGTGCAGCAGATACGGAATTGGTCGGCAACTTGGCGGCGGGAGTCATTGCATCTCACGACAGTCGGACAACAGGTGCATGACCTATCAAGGAATAGGTACGGGCGAAGGTTCCTGAAAATTCGTCACGGTGTCGGGTTTGCCGTTTTGGCACGGTGTCTCATTCTTTTGGCTTCCCGTCTCATATTGCGCATTCGGGTTAGTATTACAATTGACAGTTTCAACGGGCTGCAACCCCATGGAAAAATATGGGTCCATTTGGACCTGCGGTGTTGTGACAAGAAAAAGACAAATCGCGCCGCTCCGGATTGGGGAAGTGCATACATGGATCAGCATACGTTTGAAGACAGTGCGGTGGCGTTTCGCGTACCACCGTTCGAATTTCTGAGCGCGCCCGGATTTGGGCAGACTCGGGACCGGCTGATTGCCGGCAAGCTCGCCCTCTATGAAGGCAATCATCTGTTCAACCGGATGATCCTGGAGGAGGGCCGTTTTCTCTGTTATCTCGCGGCCTTGTCGCTTCATGCCGGTCAGGACATGGCGCAGCCGCCCACATGGCTGACGCTCGGGCGCCTTCAGCGCGAAGTGACCCAACTGGGTGTCGCGAGCCGCAACCGCGTCGAGGCGCAGGTCTCCTGCCTGCGCAAATACGGCTTTCTGACACAGCAACCGCATGCCTCGGATCGGCGCGTTCGGCTGCTCGTGCCGAGCGCTACGCTTCTGGCCCGCGATGCCGGCATTCTCGGGCTTCTCGTGACGGCCCTATCGGATTTCGGCCTGTCCCCTATCGCAAAACACAGCGGTCCGCTTCCCCCGGATCTGCATCGTGCCATGCGGCGCGTGACATTGGCGCATCTGTCGGGCCTTAGCCGGCTCATCCGCCGGCATTTGCCGCTTGCCCCGTTCTTCGCGCACGACTGCGGCTATATGATCCTGCTGCTTCTCCTGCGCGACGCGCGTGAAAACGGCGATAGCATGGTTCCCACCGGATATCAGAGGCTTGCCACGCAAACCGGTGTTTCGCGCACCCATGTCCGTCGCATCATCGAGGCCGCGCGTGACGCCGGTCTGCTGACGACGGCGACGCGCGGTGGTCATGATATATGCCTGACGCCGTCGATGTGGCATGCCGCCAATCGCTGGTTTGCAGACAATATGGCCCTGACCGACCTGCTGCTGCGCGAAGCAACGGTCCGCCCTCCGGCCGCGGCCGACTGACGGTTAAGAAGCAGAACCCGCGGCGGCGAGAAGGATCGCCAGACCAACATGCGTCAGGTGATGCAGGGTCTGGTCCACGCCGAGAAGCCACCAGAAGGCCGATTGCCGGGGCGTCAGCTTCTGGTGACGCGTAGCGATGCTTTTCAGCCGGTCTATCGTGCCATGAACCAGGGCGTCGGCAAGGCCGAGCCAGGCCAGTGGTGGCGACACGAAGAGGAAAAGGGCGGTGGTCAATGCCCCGTGCAGGCCCGCATGGGCTGCAAGCGGCAGGAACCAGCCGTCCGGCTGTTCCTTGCCCACCACCATCCAGTCCGTCTGGAGCAGAAAATCCGCCAGGAAGTGTTTGGCGAGGAACGCCACCAAGGCGGCGGCGATCCACGCGGTCGAGATCTGGTCTGGTATGTCGATCATTCCACTCCCGTCTGCCTGGCGGCAGGAGCAGGCGGCCTAGTGGCCGCCGGCCTCGATGATGCCCTTGGTCAGACTGCCTGTCGCCGGATAGAGCGGGATCAGGCAGGCCTGGAGCGCATGATAGATGTCACCCTTGCCGGCGAAAAGGGTGTAACTCGGCACAAGGTCTTCGGTGAGTTCTTCATGCCAGCCACCGCGGTCCTGATCGAGGAAATGGCGGGCAATGGAATCCCAGATCTTGCGATACCAGGTCTCGTGGAAATCGCTCGGCAGATGTTCGGCAAGGAAGGCCGCCGCACCGACACCCTCGGCCATCGGCCACCACAGCTTGTTGCGCTTTGCCGGTTCGTCGTTCCAGTCGAGCGTATAGAAGAAGCCGCCCTTTTCGTTATCCCAGCCCAACGCGATGGACTGCGCGAACAGCGCCTTGGCAGCTTCCGGCATCCAGGCGTGTTTCTTGCCGCCGAGGGCATAGAGCTGGAGGATGAGACGAGCCCATTCCAGCCAATGGCCGGGCGTGGTGCCGGAGGGGCGGAACATCTCGTGGCCGCGATATTCCTTGTCGAGTACCCAGTTCTCGTCAAAATGCTCGGGCACGCGAAAACCGTTTTCCCCTGCACGGCGGCGAATGACGAGGTCGACCACGCGTTCAGCCTTGTCGAGATAGGCCTTTTCGCCCGTCGCCTCGAACGCCGCCATCAGCGCTTCCGTCAGGTGCATATTGGAATTCTGGCCGCGATAGCCGGGAACCGGCGTCCAGTCCGCGTCGAACTCTTCGGCAATCGCGCCGTGCTTGTCTTCCCAGAAGCGCTTTTCCAGCACGTCTGTGACATCGGCGATCATGCGATCGGCATCGGGATGGCCGGCAAGCTTGGCGCTTGACGCGGCGAGCAGCACGAAGGCATGGCCATAGCCCTGCTTGCTGGAATCCAGCAGGCCGGAATTGTCGAGCGACCAATGGTAGCCGCCACGCTCCTGGTCACGGTGCTTTTCCCAGAGGTATTTCATGCCGTGATCGACAAGATCGTCGGAACCCGGGCGGCCGAGCAGGCTGCCGATGGAAAAGCAATGCACCATGCGGGCGGTCGAGTGGATGCCGCGCACCGGGTTGCCGGCGTTGAGGGGGCGGCCTTCGGCATCCAGCTCGTGGAAGCCGCCGACCGGATTGAAGGCCCGGTTCTGGAAGAAGTCGAAGAGGCGGTTTGCTTCCCGCCAGAGCCATTGACGGTGATAGTCGCGCTTGCGCCAAGCCGTACCGAGATGTCCCGTTGCGCCCATGATGCGTTCTCCTTTTTGATCGGTCCGCATTGTTGTGCCCTCAGCCGAAGCCTCGCCGGAGCGCGGGGGGAGTTGCCGTGGCGTGGGGATCACGCACGGCCCGCAACGCTCGCAATGACGGCTGGCCTCGACAGGTGGGGAGGGGAGTTATGGCCCAGAAAGGAAAGTGCTGCAACCCGCGAACGGGACGTCTCAAGCAGGCGTGTCATGCCGGCTCAGTGGGCCTCACTACCGAAGGATGTGCTCTGCTTCTCGTCGAGGTCGTCAGACGGAAGCGCGCGCAACCCCGGCCACACCGGTGGCGATCCGCGCGATTTCTTCCGCGGCGCGTGTTGCTCCGGCCGCCTTATGCATCTTTGCTGCATTGGCCTTCAGTCGCACACGCATCGCCTCGTCGCCGAGCAGGCCTTCTATCGCGTTTGCAAGCTCGGCATCGCTCCAGTCATAGCGGCCAAGCCGCCGTCCGACGCCGGTCTCGGCGGCGCGGGCAGCGTTGTCGTGGCCGTCCCAGCAATAGGGCATGATGAGAGACGGGACGCCGTAGTAGAGCGCTTCGCAGAAGGAATTGTTGCCGCCGTGATGGATGAACAGGCTCGCCTGCTCGACGACCGAGGGCTGCGGAAACCAGCTGTCGATGAAGACATTGTCCGGCACCTCGCGGTATTCCTCCCGCCAGTGCCCGGCATTGACGAGGAAGCGATAGGGAAGTGTCGCGAAGACGCCGATCATGCGTTTCATCATGGCAACGTCCATCGCGCCGAGCGAGCCAAAACTCGTCAGTACCAGCGGCGCCTCATTGTGGCTGGCAAAGCGCGGCGGCGTATAAGGCGCTTCATGGCGTACACAGCCGTCGAGGAAAACGAAGTTTTCCGGATCGAGCGGCGTGCGGCGCTCATGTCGGATGATGTCCGGTGCAAGCAGCAGGTTCAGCCAGGGTGACGGATCGAGGAAATTCGGTGGTGTCGGTGCCTTGAGGCCGCACTCGGCGAGGAAGCCGGCGAAGCGCCTGTGCGCTGGGGCCACCGTCTTTTCGTATCCTGTAGCAAAGGTCGACCATGCCGCGCGCTCGTCGTGGCCGCAGCCGGAAAGATAAGGCGGGACATTCGCATCGGGAATTTCCGTCTCGGCGCAGGAAACGACGCGAATCCACGGTACGCCGGCATTGGCGATGGCCGGGAACATCACGACATTGTCGAGCACGATGGCATCCGGCTTCAACCGTCCGAGAAGTTGGCGCAGTGGCTCTTCCACCCGCATCGCCGTATCGACGATCGCCTCCCAGGTCGGGCCGACATAGCTCTCGAGTTGATCGAGCGGCGCCTGACGAAAGGCGTCTTGGTGGCGTGCGATGAAATCGTTCCAGTCCGTCGGCGCTGCATCGGCATCGGTCAGTTGATGTTCGGCAAAACCGTACTCTGCAAAAACCCCGCTGAAGCCCGGATGGCAGATGAAGACCGGGCGGTGGCCCAACCGTCGCAGTTCCTGGGCGATGCCGACGCAGTTCAGCGCCGCGCCGTAGCTCGCTTCCGGAAAGAGGGCGATGGTCTTTGCTGGCGCCATGGGGCTAACGCACGACAAGCTTGAAAGCGGGAGGGACACCACGGCCGGCAAGCCGGGGGCGCTGTGATTGGGAGAGCTGTATATGCACACGCATCAGATCGGCGGCAAGCTCCATCTGGCCGCGCTCGATCTGTTCAAGGATCTGAATATGCTCGAGGTTCGACTGCATCAGCCGGAACGCGTTGACATGGCCGGCCGGCGGGCTCGCGCGGCGGCGGCGGTGATGGTTGGTGAGCGCCTCGGCCATGAAAGGGTTGCCGCAGGAGCGCGCGATCAAGAGATGGAAATCGACGTCCGTGCGGTCGAAGAGTTTGCGGTCGAACGCCGTCTCGTTCATGCCGCGCAGGATGAGCATGGATTGGCGCAGCGCCGTCATCGCGGGAATGTCTCGCTTGAAGTCCGGCAGCGTCAGTGCAAGCGGCTCGGTCGCAAGGCGGAATTCGTAGCTCTTCGCAGCCGCATCACCACTGATCGCAAACTGTTTTAGCAGCCACTGCTGGCCGGCGCCGCGCTCCGCCAGGTTTTCCTCCGATAGTTTCATCAGCGCATTTTGTACCGCCTGGCGCGAGACATCATAGCGACGCTGAAGCGCGGCAACTGTCTGGTTCTCGGTTATGCGTCCGGCAGCGAGGTCACGCAGGATCGCCGCATAAATCTCGTTCTCGCCCTCTCCATCCGTCGTGTCTTCGAGCCGCGCCGTGGCGACCGGGTCGACCGCAAGAAGATAGCCGCCCTCGGCATCGGCCGTCACCAGGTCCCGTTCGGCAAGAATCTGCAAAGCCTTGCGGATCGGTGTTCTCGACACATTGCAGAGCGACGCGAGGGCCTGCTCGGCCAGCCGCTCGCCCGGCGTCATGCCGCGCTCGCCTGCGACGTCCAGTATTTTTTGCGCCAATTCGACATGGCGAAAGTTGGTGCGCTTCGGCTCCGGGGTCATCTGCGGTTTCTGCCCTCTATCACCGCGCATGCTGCCCTTTGAGGCGTTGTTTCGCAAGTCCGGAAAAGCGGATTTGCGCTCGCTGCACAAAAATGGCGAAAGCCTATTGACGTATTTTTTTTCTAAATAATACTGCCATGCGAGGGGAATGAGACCGGAGAACCGGCGCGCCCTTCAAAGAGGTTGGAACAATCGAAACAAGGGAGTCTTCCGTGAACGCGAAGAACCGACTGACTGCGTCCGCAGCGGCCGCGGCGCTTCTTGCCGCATGCCTTTCGGCGGGCGCGGCCGCCGCCGCCGATCTCGTCATCTCGAACTGGGATGGCTACATGGCGCCTGATATCGCCGATGCCTTCAAGGCCGCGACGGGGCTGGAGATCGAGGTGGTCAACCATGCCACCAACGAAGAGGTCATGGGCAAGTTGATGGCGAGCGGTGGCAAGGGCTACGACGTCGTCTTCGTCTCCTCGCCGTTTGCCGAAATCCTGAACGGGCAGGGGCTCGCCGAACCGATCGACAAGGCCGCCGTACCGAACCTCGCCAATCTTTATCCCGAAGCGACCACGCTTGCCTATGACCCCGGCAACACCTTCTCCGTGCCCTATACCTGGGGCTCGACGGGTCTGTGCTACCGCTCCGACCTCGTGGAGGGCACGCCGGACAGCTGGATGAACCTGCTCCAGCCGACCGACAAGCTGAAGGGCAAGACCACAATGCTCGCCACCGACCGCTGGCTGATGGCGGCCGGCGAGCTGGCCAAGGGATATTCGGTCAACGAGAAGGACCCGGCGAAGCTGGAGGAGGTGAAGAACCTCCTCATCGAGGCGAAGAAAACCTTGCTCGCCTATGACGACACGACCTTTTATTCGAAGCTCGTTTCGGCGGAAGCCTCGCTGGTGCAGGCCTGGGATGGCTGGTGCAATTACGGCATCACCGAGAACAAGGCCATCAAGTTCGTCGTGCCGAAGGAAGGCTCCGATCTCTGGATCGACACGATCGTCGTGATGAAGAGTTCTGAGAACAAGGAAGCGGCGATGAAGTTCATCAACTTCATCCTCGACGCCAAGAACCACGCCTGGGCGGCACAGAACATTCTCTACAAGGTGCCGAACAAGGCGGCGATGGAAAGCCTCGACAAGGCTCTGGCCGAGCAATATCCGAACATGGCCATGGCCCCGGCCGACCTCGTGAAATTCGAACTGCTGCGCGATCTCGGCACCGCGCAAAAAGACTATTCGCGCATCGTGAGCGAGATCAAGGCCGCGAACTGATCACGCGTTTCCTCCGTGGCGGTTCGTGCCGCCGCGGAGCATTCCAATCCTGAATCCATCGATGCGCGGGCGCCGATTGCGGCCCCGCGGGAGCAGAATATTGTCCTTCAACGCCACCAGACCGACCCTGCTCGCCGCGCCCGGCGTTGCCTGGCTCGTCGCCTTCATGGTGGTGCCGTGCCTGCTGGTGCTGAGCTATGCTTTCTTCCAGCGCGGCGTCTGGGGCGGGGTGGAATATACGTTCACGCTGGAAAACTTCGCCCGCGTCGTCGATCCGCTTTACGCAAAGATCTTTCTCAATTCCGCGCGCATCGCGCTGACGGCGACGGTGGTCGCAATCCTCATCGCCTATCCCGCCGCTTATGCGATCTCGCGCGCGCCAAGAATGACGCAGCCGATCCTGCTGTTCTTCGCGGTTCTGCCCTTCTGGAGCAACTACCTGATCCGCACCTACGCCTGGATCGTGCTGCTCAACCGTGAAGGCCTGATCAACAATCTGCTGCGCACGCTCGGCTATACGGGCGAGCCGCTCTCGATGCTCTATACCGAGAGTGCCGTCATCATTGGCCTCGTCTACAATTACCTGCCCTTCGTCATCCTTGCGATCTATTCCACACTCTCGCGGCTGAACCCGGAACTGATGGAAGCCTCGCGCGATCTCGGCGCCGGTCCCGTCCGCACCTTCTTGCGTGTCACGCTGCCACTCACTCTGCCGGGCGTTGCCGCCGGTGGCGTCTTCGTCTTCGTGCTCTCCATCGGCAATTTCGTGACACCCGCCCTGCTCGGCGGCGGGCGGTTCCAGATGGTCGGCAATCTCGTCTACGATCAGTTCCTGACCGCCAATGACTGGCCCTTCGGCGCAGCGCTGGGTGCGGCGCTGATCCTGACCATGATCGTGCTGCTTCTCCTGCAAGCCCGCGCCACGGCGCATGCCTCCGGCGAGCGAAAAGCGGAGGCGGAGCGATGAGCGCGGCCCTTTCCCGCAAGCTGCCGGGCCGTATCGTTCTCTTGCTGGTCTTCGGCTTCCTCTACCTGCCGATCGCCGTGCTGGTGCTGCTCTCCTTCAACGACAGCGGCCTGCCGACCTCCTGGTCCGGCTTTTCCACCCGCTGGTACGGCGCGCTGGTAGCCAATACCGATATCCTGCGCGCCGCCTGGAACACGCTGATCGTCGCCGTCTTCGCGACCGTCATCTCCACGGTGCTCGGCACCCTGCTGGCGCTCGGCATGGAAACGCGGCGGCGGAAAAGCAACGGGCTGGAAGCGCTCGCCTTCGCGCCGATGGTCATCCCCGATATCGTGCTTGCGGTGGCGCTTCTCACCTTCTTCTCGCGCCTCGGCCTGGCGATGGGCCTGCACACCATCATCATCAGCCACGTCATCTTCGACCTCGCCTTCGTCTGCTCGGTGGTGCGGGCGCGGCTGAAACATTTCGACTTTTCCATCGTCGAGGCCTCGCGTGATCTCGGCGCCTCCGGCTGGACGACCTTCTGGCGCGTCACCTTTCGGGTGCTGCTGCCGTCGATTGTCGCGGGCGCGCTGCTCGCCTTCACGCTCTCGGTCGACGAGTTCATCATCGCCTTCTTCACGGCGGGCGCCGGGCGCTCGTCGATCACCCTTCCCATGCAGATCTATTCGATGATCCGCTTCGGCATCACGCCGGAGGTCAACGCGCTCGCCACCGTCGTGATGGGCGTCAGCGCGACGGCGCTCCTGATCTCGCAATGGCTCAACAGAGAACAGCAGGTCCCATGACGTCATCGAACAACCCGATCCTGCGTATCGAGGGCGTCGGCAAGTCATTCGGGCCGGTGACGGCGGTCGACAATGTTTCGCTCGACATCCGCGAGAACGAATTCTTCGCGCTGCTCGGTCCATCGGGCTGCGGCAAGACCACGCTGCTGCGCATGCTCGCCGGCTTCGAGAGCCTGACTACAGGCCGCATCCTGCTCGAAGGCAAGGATATCTCGCCGCTGCCGCCGGAAAAGCGGCCGCTCAACCTGATGTTCCAGTCCTATGCGCTGTTTCCCCATATGACGGTGCGGCAGAACCTGTCCTACGGCCTCGAAATGGAGCGCTTCCCCAAGGCCGATATCCGCCGCCGGGTCGACGACACGATGGGAATGACGGACCTGACGCCCTTTGCCGACCGAAAGCCGGATCAACTGTCCGGTGGTCAAAAGCAGCGCGTGGCGCTCGCCCGTGCGCTGGTGAAGCGGCCGAAGGTGCTGCTGCTGGACGAACCGCTCGGCGCGCTCGACAAGAAGCTGCGCGAACGGATGCAGCTTGAACTGAAGCGCATGCAGAACGAAGCCGGCATCACCTTCATCATCGTGACGCATGACCAGGAGGAAGCGCTGGTGATGGCCGACCGTATGGCGATCCTGAAGGACGGGCGCCTGTTGCAGGTCGGGGCGCCGGAAGAGGTCTATGAGCGCCCGACCGACCGGTTCGTGGCGAATTTCATCGGCGTGATGAATTTCATCGACGGCAAGGTGGGCGTCGATGGCCTCTTCGCTGCGGAAGGCCTCCAGGTGAAGGCTGCGGGTGGGAAACCCGGAGCGGCGACGCTTGCCATCCGCCCGGAAAACATCGTCATCGGCCCGCCGGGGGATCATCCGGTCGCCGGCACGATTGCCGATATCGCTTATCACGGGCTCGACCGGGTGCTGCATGTCAAAACCGCGGCTAGCGAGGCGCCACTTCAGGTCCGCATCCCCGCGAGCGGGGCGGGCAACTGGAAGATCGGCGATGTGCTGAGCCTCAAGATCGACCCGGCGAAATGCCGGCTCTTCCATGAATAAAGAGGGAAACACCATGTCCAAGACGATAGCATTCTTCCCGGAAGCGGCCTTCGGGCCGGCGCTGAACTCGGTCGGCATCGCCCAAGCCGTCGAGGCGCTCGGTCACAAGGCGGTCTTCCTGTCCGATCCCGGCTTCGTCTCCGTCTATGAAGGATATGGTTTCGAGGCCCATGCGGTGAACCTCTCCGAGCCCATGCCGCCGGAGCAGATGGCGAAATTCTGGGAGGATTTTATCAACGGCCACATCCCGAATTTCCGGAAATCCCCCTACGACCAGGTCGACAACTACGTAAAGGATTGCTGGACGGCAATCGTCGACAGCGCCAAATGGGCCCAAAAAGACCTGCCAGGCGTGTTGGCAAGAATCAAACCGGACCTCATCTGTGTCGACAACGTCATTCTCTTCCCGGCAATCAAGCAGTTCGGCAAACCCTGGGTGCGCATTATCTCCTGCTCGGAAAACGAGATCGAAGACCCAGAGATTCCACCGCACCTTTCCGGCTGCGGCGAGAAGGATTTTGCCGGCCATACCGCCTATCGCGATCACTTCAACGCGGTGATCAAGCCGATCCACGACGATTTCAACGGCTTCCTCGGCGAGAACGGCGAGGCGGCCTATCCGATCGGCCAGTTCTTCGAGGCCTCGCCCTTCATGAACCTGCTACTCTATCCGGAGGCGGTGAAGTTCGACCGCGAACATGCGCTCGATCCGAAACAGTTCCAGTATCTCGAAGGCTGCGTGCGCAAGGAAAAGCCCTACGAGGTGCCGGCGTTCTCCGAAAACAACGACAGGCCGTTGCTGTATATTTCCTTCGGCTCGCTCGGAGCGGGGGACACCGATCTCCTGAAGCGCCTGATTACGACGATCGGCAAGTTGCCCTATCGCGCGCTGGTCAATGTCGGCGACTACAAGGATCAGTATGAGGACCTGCCGGGCAACATCATCGTCGACAGCTGGTTCCCGCAGCCGTCTCTTATTCCGCAGGTCGATGCGGTAATCCATCACGGTGGCAACAACTCGTTCACGGAGTGCCTCTATTTCGGCAAGCCGGCAATCATCATGCCCTATGTCTGGGATGGTCACGATAACGCGACCCGCGTCGACGAGACCGGCCACGGTTTCAAGATGCCGCGCTACGACTGGGCAGATCCGGACCTTGCGGCAAAACTCGACGCCTGCGTCAACAACCCGACCATGAAGACACGCCTTGCCGCCACCAGCGCGCATATGCAGGCGCGCAACGGCCCGAAGAAGGCGGCCGGCATTCTCGACGAACTTGTGAAGACGGGTGCCTACAATGGTTGAGACGACAAAATCCTCCGCCCCGCATATCTACGAGGCCACGACCTTTCCCGATCTCGTCGACTGGGGCAGCCAGCCGGATAGTCTTGAGGGCCAGTCCCATTCCTCCGGTCGCCTCGTCTTCAAGGGGCCGAACAACCAGCCCGAATCCGGCATCTGGGTCTGCACGCCCGGCCGCTGGCGGCTGTCGATCCCGCGCGACGAATTCTGCCATTTCGTGGCGGGAAGGGCGGTCTATCGTTCGGATGACGGCGAGGTCATCGAGGTCGAGGCCGGCACCGTCGTCCTGTTCCGGGCCGGCTGGACCGGCGAATGCACTGTCATCGAGACCATGCGCAATATCTACATGCTGGCCTGACGCAAAAAGAAACCGAAAGGAAACCCCATGACCGCGACACCATTGATGCGCAAGCCGCTGGAAGAAACCGACCTCAAGGACTGGGGCGTGATCCCCACCATGATCGAGGGCGAAAGCCGCACCTCCGGCAAGGTCATCTACAAGGGGCCGAACGGCGAGTCCGAAAGCGGCCTATGGATCTGCACTCCCGGCAAATGGTTCTGCCACGTCACCAGCGACGAGTTCTGCCACTTCCTCGAAGGCCGCTGCACCTATGTGCATAAGAGCGGCGAGGTGATCGAGATCACGCCGGATACCGCGGCGTTCTTTCCGAAGGACTGGAAGGGCGAGTGCACCGTGCATGAAACGGTGAAGAAGGTCTACATGATCCGGTAAGGGGCCGCCTCTCATCCGCCTGTCGGCACCTTCTCCCCGCTAGCGGCGAAGGGACTTGCCGCGCCGTTTCGTCTCTCTCGCCCCGCTTGCGGGGAGAGGGCGGGGTGAGGGACGAGCAAGTTTTCTGCGTGATGGAACCTCAAGGAAAATACCATGTTTAACCCTGCCGAACCCGTCTTCTACCGGCATCCGGCCTATTTCCCGAGCGAGGGTACGCGCCACACGGTGATCGATCCCGCGACGTTCGCGGCCGTCGGCACCATCGCCGACACGACGCTGGCGGAGATGGAAACGGCGCTCGACGCTGCCGGGAAGGCGCAGCGCGACTGGAAGCGGCTCGACGCCAAGACACGCGCGACCATTCTCCACCGTATCGCCAACCGTATCGAGGCGACGGACATGCGGCGCTGCGTGGAACTGATGTCGCGCGAGATGGGCAAACCCTATCCGGAGGCGATCGGCGAGGTTGCCAATTGCGCCGGGGCCTTCCGCTATTTCGCGGAAATGGCCCGCGACGAGGCCGGCAAGGTGGCGGGCACGACGCAGGCGGGCTCCTTCCAGCACGCGCGCTACGAGGCACTCGGCACCAGCGTGCACATCATGCCGTTCAATTTCCCGATTCTGCTGATGTGCTGGACGGTCGCCGCGTCGCTAGCCTCCGGCAATGCCTGCATCATCAAGCCGGCGCCGGCGACGACGCTGTCGACGCTGGAGTTCATGCAGGTGTTTGAGGCATTGCCGGAGGGTTTGATTGCCTGCCTGCCGGGCGGGGTCGAACTCGGCAGCGCGCTGATCGCTTCACCGAAGACCCATGCGGTGGCCTTCACCGGTTCGGTTGCCGCCGGCAAGGCTGTGGCCATGGCCGCAGCGGCTGAGATGAAGCCTGCCGTCATCGAGGCCGGCGGCTCGGATCCGATGATCATCACCGCACATGCGCCGCTCGACGTGGCCGCCGCCGGTGCCGTCACCGCTGCCTTCCACATGTCCGGCCAGGTTTGTACCTCGGCGGAGCGCTTCTTTGTCGTCGATGCGGTGCATGACGAATTCATCGAGAAATTTGTTGCTGAAACGAAGCGCCTGCGCATCGGCAACGGGCTCACCCGTGCCGAGATCGGTCCGCTCGTCAGCGAGGCGGCGCGGGCGAAGGTCATCCGGCTGGTCGAGGATGCCAAGGCGAAAGGCGCGACCGTCGTGATCGGTGGAAAGATACCGGAGAGCGAGCCCGTCGGCTGGTTCTACGAGCCGACCATCCTCACCAACTGCACGCCGGACATGGCGATCCTGCGCGAGGAGTGTTTCGGTCCTGTTGCCGCCGTCATGCGGGTCGCTGATTTCGACGAGGCGATCGAGCGAGCGAACGACAGCGAATTCGGCCTAGGGGCTTCGGTCTTCACCACGTCACTCGAAGAGGCGATGGAGGCGGCGGACCGGTTGGAGGCGGGCATGGTGTGGATCAACAATCCGCTGATCGACAACGATGCGCTGCCCTTCGGTGGCTGGAAGAAATCCGGCCTTGGCCGCGAGCTTTCCAAACTCGGCCTCGATGCCTTCCGCCGCTCCAAGATGGTCATCATCGACCACAAGCCAGTGATTCAGAGCTGGTGGTACCCCTATCCAGACGACTGGTTCTACGAGGAGGGCGGGCGCAAGCACGTCTGAAACCGGCAATTCTTTGAGGAAAAGACAATGATCATCACTCTTCTCGGCGGCGCGGGCTTCATGGGCGCCGGCATCGTGCGCGACCTCGTTTCCGACCGCGCCATCATCGACATCACGACCATCCGCCTCTGCGATGCCTCGCGGGAGAATATGGAGGCGCTGGCAAAGGAGCTTGGCGATCCGCGCGTCACGCTCGTCGATCTCGACGTGACGAATGCCGCGGCTTTGAACGCCTCGATTGCCGGCGCCGATATCTGCATCAATTGCGTGCCGACCCTGCTCGGCTTCCAGATGACGATCTTCGAGGCCGCACTTGCGCTCAAGGTGCCCTACATGGATCTCGGCGGCCTCGGCACCTACACGGTCAAGCAAATTGCCCAACATGAGCGTTTCAAGGCGGCCGGCGTGCCGGCGGTCATCGGCTGTGGTGCGGATCCCGGTATGTCGAACGTCATCTGCCGGGCGGTCGCCAATGAACTGGACGAGATCGACAAGATCAATCTCTACTGGGCCGCTGAACTGGTCGGCGACGAGAACCCTGTGCTCGTACCGCCCTACAGCGTCTCGACCGTGCTTGCCGAGTACGCCCATGCGAGCACGCAGTTTTACGGCGGTAAACATGTCGAATGCGCGCCGATGAGCGGTAGCGAGTTCCTCGACCTGCCAGAACCGTGGGGCCGCTGCGAATTCATGCATTCCCCGCATTCCGAGCAACTGACGGTGCCGCTTGCCGATGGCATCCGCGAGAAGGGCATCAAGGAGTTTTCCTGGAAGCTCCATCTGCCGCACCGCGAGCATGAGGCCTGGGTCGGTCTGGTGAAGGCTGGCTTCGGCGATTTCGATGAGCCCGTGGAAATCGGCGGCATCAAGGTCAAGCCACTCGACGTGCTGAACAAGGTGATCGAGCGCAACATCCGAAAAAACGCGGAAAAAATCCCGGCGCAGGACAGCCACGAGATCCATTTCGCGATCGGCTGCGGCCGAAAGGACGGGGTGGAACGCACCGTGCGCGTCGAGGTCACGGTATCACCGGACCCGATCTATGCACCCTATGTCGATGCCTGCACCTCGATGAATGCATCCATCGCCGCCCAGCTCATCCTGTCCATGCCGAGGAAACCGGGTGTCCATGCACCGGAAAGCTATTTCGACATCACTAGCTATTTCCCGGAACTGGAAAAGCGGAAATTCCATATCGCCAAGACCGTCACGTGACGGGCGTGTGAAATCCCTGTTTACGAGTGTGGCGAAATTGAGAAAAAATACCCTACCAATCTTATAGGGATAATATATAAATAGTCCCAGAGAACGGGCGGGCATGAGTGTCCGTCCAGGAGAGACCGGAAATTCGGCCTCCGCAGCAAGGGATGATGGCATGAGCAGTACGAAACTCGGCGGCCGTTCTACGTTTGGTTCCTTTAGCGCGGTCAATGATCGCCGTGTCCGCCGCGCAGAGCGGCAGGTTCTCTTGAACAATATCATCGTCGCCGGTGCTTTCCTCTTCGTCAGTGCAGTGGTTTTCGGCCTCGTCGGCTGAATTTTCTCCCCCGCTTTTTTAGGCCGAGCATGATCGTGTTTCATGCTCCCATCATATCCGGCCGCTGCCATTGTCTGGCAACGGATATGCGCTAGACATTCATGCCATGTCTCGCTCCCAACGCCTGTTCGATCTGCTGCAAGTCTTGCGTCGCCATCGCCGGCCCGTGAGCGGTCGGGTGTTGGCGGAAGAGACCGGCGTGAGTTTGCGCACGCTTTACCGCGACATTGCCAGTCTTCAGGCGCAGGGCGCTGATATCGAAGGCGAACCGGGTCTGGGATACGTCCTAAAACCGGGATTTCTGCTGCCGCCATTGATGTTCACGCCGGAAGAGATTGAGGCACTGGTTCTCGGCACGCGTTGGGTTGCGCAGCGCGCCGACAGCCACCTTCAAGGTGCCGCCCGCAACGCTCTCGCCCGCATTTCCGCCGTCCTGCCACCAGAACTGCGCACCGAACTGGAAACGTCGCCCCTGCTCGTAGGTCCCGGCGACGCGCTCCCCACTGGCCGTATCGATCTTTCCATTCTGCGCGGTGCGATCCGGGCGGAACGCAAAGTGTCAATCATCTATCGCACTGGCGGAGGAGAGCCTTCGGCACGGGTCGTGTGGCCTTTTGCACTCTCGTTTTTCGATCGTGCCCGCGTCGTCATCGCCTGGTGCGAATTGCGAAACGGATTTCGTCACTTTCGCACCGATCGTATTGAAACGGCTGAAGTGCTGGAAGACCGGTACCCGAAACGACGGCAGGCGCTGCTGCGCGCCTGGCGGGACGTGGAGGGCGTTCCCACCCGTGATGTATGATGCTGCCAAAAACTGACAGCATGAGCGGTTAGAAACACCCTGTCTTCAAACACAGGAGGTTTTCATGACCGGCAACAACAGCATTCTTCTCTACGTGGCAGACGCCGAGGCAAGCGCCCGTTACTTCACCCGCCTGCTTGGCCTGGAGCCCGTGGAGGCGAGCCCAACCTTTGCGATGTTCCGGCTTCCCTCAGGACTTGGGTTTGGTCTCTGGCGCCGGGACGGTGTGGAACCGGCGTCGATTGCAGCAGGCGGTGGCTGCGAAATTGCCTTCCGGGTGGCCGATGCGGCCGCAGTCGATACGCACTACCGGGATTGGTCTGGCAAGGGGGCCGATATCC
This sequence comes from Sinorhizobium sp. RAC02, assembly GCF_001713395.1. Taxonomy (NCBI): domain Bacteria; kingdom Pseudomonadati; phylum Pseudomonadota; class Alphaproteobacteria; order Hyphomicrobiales; family Rhizobiaceae; genus Sinorhizobium; species Sinorhizobium sp. RAC02. The sequence continues at coordinate 940,992 of NZ_CP016452.1, forward strand.
TCATGCCGCCGACGGATCTGGAGTTCGGTCGCAGCTTCGTCGCGACGGATCGTGATGGGCACCGGCTGCGCGTCTATGCCGTCGCCGATGAAGGCTGAATCGTCTTCGCCTCCGGCCGGTCCACATTGGACGCTGTGAGGAGATCATGCAGCCTTGCCCGCTTGCGGTAACACCCGATAATTGCTTTGGTCCGCTGGACATAATTCGGGATAATCGATCAATGCTGCTTGAAAACCTCTCGCTCTTCCTGCGCATCGTCGAAAAGGGCGGGCTTGCCGTTGCGGGGCGTGAGGTTGGACTTTCACCCGCCACCGTTTCCGAACGGCTGGCCGCGCTGGAGGCCTACTACGGCGCGGCGCTGCTGACCCGCACCACGCGTGCCATCAGCCTGACCGACGAGGGGCGGGCGCTCGTCGAAGGCGCGCGGCGCCTGCTGGCGGAGGCGGAGGAGATGGAGAGCCGCGTGCGGCACGGGGCGAATGTCATTTCCGGGCCGATCCGGCTGAGTGCGCCGGAAGACCTTGGCCGGCGCCTACTCGTTCCGGTGATCGATGCCTTCCTGGAGGAGCATCCCGCCGTCACGGTCGATATCAACCTCACGGACGGGAATGTCGACCTTGTCGGGCAGGGCATGGATTTCGCGATCCGGCACGGCGTTCTGGCGGATAGCAGCCTGCGGGCAAAACCGCTGGGTGAGAACCGCCGCATCGTCTGTGCGTCACCCGCTTATCTCGACGCCAACGGCGTGCCGCAGCATCCGGACGACCTAGCGCGACACGACTGCATCGTCATGCGCTTCGGACAGAACATCGATCGTGATTGGTCCTTCGTCATCGATGGCGCGGTACGCAAGGTCGCCGTGCGTGGCCGGCGCGTAGCGAATGACGGTGGGCTGGTGCGGCACTGGTGCCGCGAGGGCCGCGGCATCGCGCTCAAATCGATCCGCGACGTGGATGCGGACCTGGCCTCAGGTGCACTGGTCGAGCTGCTCAAGGATTTTTCCGCCGGCAGCACGGGGCTGCAGATCGTCTATCCACCGAGCGCGGTGCAGCCGCGGCGGGTGAGGCTGTTGATCGATCGTATCGCCGCGGCGCTGTCTCCAGGCCGCGGCGTGGTGTTCGGTCAGGACGATACCTGATCCAGGTAGATCAGGCGCAACGGTTCTTCGAGCAGGTCGTCGATCGTGGCGGCGAACGTCTGGAAATACGGCGCGGCAACATGCTCGTCGAGCGCAGCCTGGTTGGTAAAGGCCTCGCGCATGTAGAAGGCGCCAGGTTCGTCGCGGAGTTCAAACAGCACATAGTCGAGATTGCCGGTCTCCGCCCGTGTCGGTTCGATGAGGGCGAGCAACCCTTGCCGCAGCGCTTCCCGCTTGCCGGGCCTCGCCTTCAAAACCGCAAGGGCAATGAGCTTTTCGGTCGATATCGTCATGATGTCTCCTCTCGTGCGCTCAGAAACCGGCGAGCACGATCTTGCCCTTGGCCTTGCCGGACTCGATGAGGGCATGGGCGCGCTTGAGGTTTGCCGCATTGATGGCGCCAAAATTCTCGTTGAGTGTCGACTTGATCTTGCCGGTATCGACGAGGTCGCTGATGCGGTTCAGCAGGTCGTGCTGCTTCTCGATATCGGCGGTGGCAAAGAGCGAGCGGGTGAACATCAGTTCCCAATGCAGCGAGATCGATTTACGCTTCAGCGGGAGGGCGCTCAGTTCCTTCGGGTCGTCGATCAGGCCGAACCGACCCTGCGGCGCGATCAGTTCGACGATCTCGCCCAGATGATCTTGGGTGTTGGTGGTGGAGAAGACGAAGGCGGGCTCGCCGAGACCGAGCGCCTCGACCTGTGCGGCCAGCGGCTTGCGATGATCGATCACATGGTGCGCGCCGAGCGCCTTCACCCAATCCTGCGTCTCCGGCCGGGAGGCCGTGGCGATGACCGTCAGGTCCGTCAGCGCCCGGGCGATCTGGATCGCGATCGAGCCGACGCCTCCAGCGCCGCCGATGATGACGATGGCGTTTGCGGCGCCGGGCACAGGCCGGGTGACGTCCAGCCGGTCGAACAGCATTTCCCAGGCGGTGATCGAGGTCAGCGGCAGGGCAGCGGCAGCCGGGAAATCGAGGGTTTCCGGCTTTTTCCCGACGATGCGCTCATCGACGAGATGGAATTCGGCATTGGTACCCGAGCGATTGATCGCGCCGGCATAGAAGACTGCGTCACCCGGCTTGAACAGTGTCGCCTCCGGCCCGACCGCGGTGACCACACCGGCGGCATCCCAGCCGAGGACCTTCCATTCCCCATCCGCAGGCTTTGCCGAGGCGCGGATCTTGGTGTCGACCGGGTTGACCGAAACGGCCTTCACAGCGACGAGGATGTCGCGCCCGGCTGGCTCCGGCCTCGGCAGATCGAAATCGACAAGGGCGGTTGCGGCGTCGATGGGTTGCGGGTTCTGGTAGCCGATGGCTCGCATGGTGAAGCTCCTGATTGGTGTTTAAAAAGTCAGATGGCGCGGGCGCTGCCTTCAATGTCGACGACGCTACCGTTCATGAAGGGAATGTCGCGATGATCTCATCTTGGCATTGTCGAGTTTCATGTTGGCTCCCTCTTAATTTGGCAATACACTTTGCGCGCATCGCGCATAATTCGGCGCAAAACGAAATAATAATTCGGTTTTTCCGTTGATTGCCCGCGAGCCAGACCTCGGATGCTCCAAGCTTAGCGTATCCGAAGCCATCGAGCGATGATGCCGTCGCGAGGCTTGAAACGAAAACTCACATATGAAATGATAATTTAAATAAGAATGAGATCGCGATCGGCTGTCATCACAGCTGGAGGATATGTGAATGCAGGATGATACCGGGCTGCTGGCCGGCCTGACCGTGCTCGATATGAGCCAGTTTCTCTCCGGCCCCTACTGTTCGCTGCGATTGCTCGATCTGGGTGCGCGGGTCATCAAGATCGAGCGTCCGGATGGCGGCGATCTTTCGCGGCGGCTCTATCTCAGCGACACGGAGGTCGGTGGCGACTCGACGCTGTTCCATGCCATCAATCGCGGCAAGGAAAGCCTCGGCGTCGACCTCAAGAACCCGGACGATCTTGCCTTTCTGCGCACGCTCATTGCGAAGGCCGATGTGCTGATCCAGAATTTCCGCCCGGGCGTCATCGAACGCCTTGGTCTCGATTACGAGGCGGTGAAGGCGATCAACCCTTCCATCGTCTATGCCTCGATCAGCGGCTACGGCGAGGACGGCCCCTGGGTGATGCGGCCGGGACAGGATCTGCTGGCGCAGGCGCGGTCCGGCCTGATGTGGCTGAACGGCGATGAAGAGCAGGGGCCGGTGCCCTTTGGCCTTGCTGTTGCCGACATGCTGGCCGGGGCCAATGCCTGCCAGGGCATTCTGGCGGCTCTCGTGCGGCGCGGGATTTCCGGCAAGGGTGCCTTTATCCAGACGAGCCTGCTCGAAAGCCTGGTCGATTTCCAGTTCGAGGTTTTGACAACCCATCTGAATGACGGCGGTCGCCGGCCGAAGCGGGCCGGTTTCCGCAGCGCGCATGCCTATCTCTCCGCACCCTACGGCGTCTATCCGGCCAAGGATGGGTATCTGGCGATCGCGATGACGCCGATCGGGCGCTTGCAGGATCTGTTGCAGATAGAGGCGCTTGCCCCCTTCCGAGATGACAGCAGGGCGTGGTTCACGGCGCGCGATGCCATCAAGCAGATCATCGCCGACCGCATCGCGACGGAAACGGTCGACCATTGGCTTTCCATCCTCGAGCCCGCCGATATCTGGTGCTCCAAGGTGCTGGAATGGCCGGAACTGCTTTCGAGTGACGGTTTTCGCATCCTCGACATGTTGCAGACGGTGACGCGCGAGGACGACGTTTCGATCGGCACGACCCGCTGCCCGGTCCGCGTCGATGGCCGTCGCCCCTCCGGTGGCCGCGCCGCGCCGCGGGTCGGCGAGCACAGCGATCGCATCCGTGCGGAGTTCGCCCGATGAGCACGGTTACCCTCAAGGGCATGACCTGGAGCCATCCGCGGGGTTACGACCCTATGGTGGCCTGCTCGGACGATTGGTTGCAGAAGACGGGCGTTGTCGTCGAATGGGACAAGCGTTCGCTTCAGGATTTCGAGAGCTTTCCTGTCGAGGAGCTTGCGCGCCGCTACGATCTCATCGTGATCGACCACCCGCATGTCGGCCAGATCACCGCGGAAAACTGCCTCGCTCCGCTGGATGTGCCAGGCTGCGAGGCGGCTTTCGCTGCTCTGGCGGAAGGATCGGTCGGTGCGTCTTTCCCAAGCTATTATTGGCAGGGCCATCAGTGGGCTTTCCCGATCGATGCCGCCACACAAGTGCTTGCCTTTCGGCCGGATCGATTGGGCACGGCGCCAACGGCATGGGCAGATGTTGTCGACCTTGCGCGGGGCGGGGAGGTGTTGCTTCCCCTGCGGCCGCCGCATTCGTTGATGTGCCTGTTCTCGCTGTGCGGCAACTTCGGCCGGCCTTGTTCCGTGGAAAGAGACCGTCCCTTCGTCGACGCGGAAATCGGCGTGCAAGCGATCGAGATGATCCGGGAACTGGCAGCGCTCACCGATCCCGCCTGTACCGGCATGGACCCGATCGCCGTGCTGGACCGCATGGGCGAGGAGGGGTCGCGCTACAGCCTCGCGCCTCTGATCTACGGCTATGTCAGCTATTCACTGGAAGGCTTTCGGGCGAACCGCATCGCCTTCGCCGACATGCCTGTCGCGGGGGCCAACGGACCCGTCGGGTCTGCGCTCGGCGGGACTGGTATTGCCGTTTCGGTCTTCTCGGCGAACCGTGATGCCGCCGTGGATTTCGCGTACTGGATTGCCGGTGGCGCGGTACAGGCCAATCGCTACTGGCGGTCCGGGGGGCAGCCAGGTCACGCTGCGGGTTGGGAGGATGATGCTGCCAATGCGGCAACGCTCGGCTTCTATCGCAATACGCGTCGAACATTGGAGGGGGCATGGCTGCGGCCGCGGCACGATGGCTATATGCCGTTTCAGGAGGCGGCTTCTCAGCGCATCAACCGGGCGGTGACAGGTCGGGAGCCGGCGGCGAAGGTCATCGGTGATCTCAACGATCTCTTCGTGAGCAGTTTTCGATAGGGAAGGGTGCCATTGGCGCGCCTCTCGAGGTTTTCGCCAGCCGTGCTCCAACCACGACGTCATCCTCGGCCTTGAGCCGAGGATCCATATATCTCAGCGTTGGGTCAGGCCCGACCATGACGGTGGAGAGGTTTGAATGAGGTTGCCAACACCTTTGGCACATTCACCCATCACGCCACTGGCTTGCCGTCCCGATATCTTACGGTCTGGATGTGCTCGCAATAGAGCACCAGCTCGCCTTCGCCCTTGAAGACTTCATAGGATGCGCGGATGAGGCCGAGATCGTCGTATTTCGGTTGTTTGTCGAGATTGGTGCGGATCGTGTAGATCGTATCGCCAATGAAGACGGGTTTGATGAAGCGCAGACGGTCGTAGCCGTAGGAGAAGGCGTTGACGCAATTGGTCGCCACCAGCCCGAGCCCTGCCGAAAACACGAAGGCACCAGCCACCAGGCGGCGGCCGAACAGGCCTTCGGTCTCGGCAAAAATCTGGTCGCCGACATAGGGGTGCATGTCGAGCACCAGCGCGTTGAACTGCATCGATTCGCCTTCCGAGATGGTGCGGCGCAGCGAGCGGATTTTGTGGCCGATCTCGAAATCCTCGTAGAACCAGTTTTCCGCGTTCCAGACCGGCAACGCCGCATGGGCCTCCGGCATGGTCTTCGGGTGGGTGCTCTCGATTCCAACTGTCGACGTCATGCGGGCCTCCTCTGAATGGGAGGAAGCTGCCACATAGGAATGGATTATTCAAATACGAATTTATGTTTCGGCAGTGAAGCCGGCGCCTGCCATTTCGGAAAGCTTGCTGGTGGTCTCGCTGATCAGCTGGATCGTCGTGGAAATGTCGGGGGCGGGCGTGTTGATCAGCGTGATATAGGGGACGGTGAGTGCGGCAATCGCGGTGCCGTCGGCACCGAGCACCGGGGCGGAAAGGTTGATGACGCCGGCAGTTTGGGCGCTCGGCATCATCTCATAGCCGCGCGTGCGGATGAGGTCGAGCCGCGCCAAAAATTCCGGCGTTACGCGCCCGTCCGTGCTGCTGTCGCCGATATGCTCGGCAATCATGCGTTCGCGCTCCTCCTTCGAGCGGAAGGCGAGCAGAACATGGCCGGAGCCTGTGTCGAACAGGCCGATGCGCGAGCCGACGCGGATAGAAATACCCCAGTAGCCCGGCGCCTCCTGCTGGGCGATGACCACGGGATTGCCGCGGTCGAAGACGACGAGCTGGTTGGCCTGGCGCGAGGCTTCCGCAAGCTCGCGCATCAGCGGTACGGCGAAGGAAACAAGGCGGCGCACCGGCGCATGGAGCTGTGCCAAACCGAAGAGTTTCAGGGTCAACGAGAAGCGGTCGCCATCGATGCGCGTGACGTAGCCGCGCTTCACCAGCCGGTCGAGCATACGGTAGAATTCGTTCGGGCTGCGATCGAGCCGCTTGGCGATTTCCGCCTGGGTCAGCCCGCCATCGACGGCCGCGAGGAGCTCCAGAATGTCGAGACCCTTGTCGAGCGCCGGCGCCCGGTAGCGATCGTTTTCCTCTTCCGACACCTGAAATCCTCCAGTGAATGAGTAAATTCATATACGCAGAAATAAGGCGTGGCAATGCGGCAAACCGGTTTTCTGCTTGACGAAGAATGAATAATTGGTTTGTATATGAATGAAGCTCTTATTGGTGAGGGCTGGCGAAAGCCACATGGGAGGAGAACATGTCGAGATTTCTAACCGGCGTCGCTGTCGGTGCGTTGATGTGCGCAGGCTCTGCGCTCGCCGCCGATCTGCCCGGAAAATTCGAAGGCGTGACCGTCGATGCAAAGCTCATCGGCGGTCAGCAATATGAAGCGCTCTATGCGCGCATCGCCGAATGGGAGAAGGCGACCGGCGCGAAGGTGAACGTTCTTTCGAAGAAGAACCACTTCGAGCTGGACAAGGAGATCAAGTCGGACATCGCGACCGGCAACATCACCTGGTGCGTCGGCTCGAACCACTCGTCCTTCGCCCCGCAATATCCGGATATCTATACCGATCTTGCGGCTTTGCTGCCGAAGGAAGAGATCGCTGCCTTCGTACCGGCCAACATCGCTGCCTCCACGCTCGGCGGCAAGCTGGTGATGCTGCCGCGCGCGCAGTTCGACGTCTCGGCCCTCTACTACCAGAAGAGCCTCTACCAGGACGACGCCAAGAAGGCGGCGTTCAAGGAGAAATACGGCTATGATCTGACCCCGCCGGACACCTGGCAGCAGGTCACCGACCAGGCGACGTTCTTCTCCAATCCACCGGATTTCTACGGCACGCAATATGCCGGCAAAGAAGAGGCGATCAACGGCCGCTTCTATGAAATGCTGGTCGCCGAAGGCGGCGAATATCTCGATGCCGATGGCAAGCCTACCTTCAACTCGGAAGCCGGCGTCCGCGCGCTCGACTGGTTCGTCAATCTCTATAAGGCGAAGGCCGTGCCGGTCGGCACGACGAACTATCTGTGGGACGATCTCGGCCAGGGCTTTGCCTCGGGCACGATTGCCGTCAACCTCGACTGGCCTGGCTGGGCAAGCTTCTTCAACGACCCGAAGTCGTCCAAGGTTGCCGGTAATGTCGGCGTGAAGGTTCAGCCGGCCGGTTCTTCCGGCAAGCGTACCGGCTGGTCCGGCCACCACGGCTTCTCGGTCACGGAAAGCTGCGCCAACAAGGAAGCGGCCGCTTCGCTCGCCTGGTTCCTCACCAACGAGGACAGCCAGAAGCTCGAATCGTCTGCCGGTCCGCTGCCGACGCGCACCGCTGTCTGGGAATACAACATCCAGCAGGCCGAAAGCGATCCGTATCGCAAGGAAGTGCTGACTGCCTTCCAGGAGGCGGCAAAACACGCCTTCGCGGTTCCGCAGACGCCGTCGTGGATCGAGATCTCCAATGCCGTCTATCCGGAGCTTCAGGCCGCCATCCTCGGCGACAAGACCTCCAAGGAAGCGCTGGATGCGGCCGCTGAAAAAGCGACACAGATCCTCGAAGACGCCGGCGCACTCTGATTGCCAAGCGTGGCGCCGGTTCGCCCGGCGCCACCCGCCACCTCTAGTGACATTCTGAAAGACAGGACCGTCTGCCGGCTTCGGCAAGCGGTGTCTTTCCTGCATTCGTGAAGACAGGAGAAGCCGACATGAAAGGCTGGAGGCCACCGGCACCGTTTCTGCTTCTGCTGCCCGCCGTCCTGGTGCTGGCAGCCGTCGTCATCATCCCGTTGATCCTGTCGCTCTATTCGAGCTTCACGCCATTCCGGCTGACGCAGCCGGCGTCGCTCTACACGTTCATTGGCTTTCGCAACTATGTTCGCATCCTGACGGATCTGGAGTTCTGGACGGCGTTCGGCCGGACCGTGCTGTTGCTCACCGTCGCGCTCAATGTCGAAATGCTGCTCGGCCTGGGGCTGGCCATGCTGGTCGAGAAGGCCACGCGCGGCCAGCGCTTGCTTCGTACCATCATGATGTTTCCCATGATGTTTTCGCCGATCCTCGTCGGTTTCCAGTTCAAGTTCATGTTCAACGACAATATCGGCCTCGTGAACAATGCACTCCAGTCGCTCGGCCTGACGGACCAGGCGATCCCGTGGCTGATCGACGGCACGCTCGCCTTCACCGCGATCCTCATCGCCGAAGTCTGGTCGTCCACCTCGGTCTTCGCGATCCTCATCCTCGCCGGCCTGCTCGCCATGCCGAAGGAGCCGATCGAGGCGGCGCGCGTCGATGGCTGCACCCCCTGGCAGACCTTCCGCTACGTCACCTGGCCGTTCATCATGCCCTTCGCCTATATCGCCATGACGATCCGCTCGCTCGATGTCGCACGCGCCTATGACATCGTGAAGATCATGACGGATGGCGGCCCGGCCAAGCGCACGGAACTGCTCTGGACGCTGGTCTCGCGCACGGCTTACGCCGATGCCCGCATGGGCCTCGCCAATGCCATGGCCTATGTCGCGATCCTGCTGTCCATCGTCTTCACCGTCTATTTCTTCCGCAAGCTCTCGGCCGCGCGGACCCAGATTGCAGCCGAATGGTAGGGGGAGTGGTGAGATGAACGAGAACGCAAAAGCCCGCATCAACGGCATCCTTCTGTCGATCGCGCACAAGATCGGCCTGTTCCTGGCGATGGCCGTCATCTGCCTGCCCGGCCTGTGGATCGTGCTGGCCTCTTTCCGCCCGACGGTCGAGATCATGGCGAAGCCGCCGGTCTGGATCCCGCAGGACCTCTCCTTCGATGCCTATGTCGCGATGTTTTCCGGCGTGGGGCAGGGCGGCATTCCCGTCATCGAATATTTCCGCAATTCGCTGATCATCTCGGTTACCTCTACGGCGATCGCGCTGGCGCTCGGCATGGCCGGCGGTTACGCCTTCGCGCGCTTCCGTTTTCGGGCGAAATCCTCGATCTTCCTCGGCCTGATGCTGACGCGTACCGTGCCCGGCATCGCGCTCTCGCTGCCGCTGTTCTTCGTCTATTCCAAGCTCGGCATCATCGACACGCATTTCGGGCTGATCATCGCCTACGTGGCGCTCAATGTGCCCTTCACCATCTGGCTGATCGACGGCTTCTTCCGGCAGGTGCCGAAGGATCTGGCGGAGGCCGCGCAGATCGACGGCTGCACGCGCTGGCAGGCCTTCTGGCAGGTGGAGTTTCCGCTCGCCGGCCCCGGTATCGCATCCGCCGGCATCTTCGCCTTCCTCACCTCGTGGAACGAGTTTGCGCTTGCCTCGCAGCTTACCCGTTCCGTCAATTCCAAGACACTGCCCGTCGGCCTTCTCGACTATACGGCGGAGTTCACCATCGACTGGCGCGGCATGTGTGCGCTGGCGGTGATCATGATCATCCCCGCCCTCGTGCTGACCTTCATCGTGCAGAAGCATCTGGTTTCCGGCCTCACCTCCGGCGCAGTCAAAGGATAATCCATGGCAACCGTTTCCCTTGAAAAGCTGGTCAAGCGCTACGGCGCCGTCGAAGTGGTGCATGGTATCGATCTCGAGGTCGCAGACCGCGAATTCATCGCGCTTGTCGGCCCGTCAGGCTGCGGCAAGTCCACGACGCTGCGCATGATCGCCGGGTTGGAGCCAATCTCTGCGGGCAACCTCAAGATCGGCGGCCGTATCGTCAACGACCTGCCGCCGCGCTCGCGCAACCTTGCCATGGTGTTCCAGTCCTACGCGCTCTATCCGCATATGACGGTGCGCGAGAACATGGGTTTTTCGCTGAAGATCGCCGGCCAGAAACCGGAGGAGATCGCGCCGCAAGTGGAAGAGGCTGCCAGGACGCTCGACCTCACCCACCTGCTCGACCGTCGCCCTTCGCAGCTGTCCGGCGGCCAGCGCCAGCGTGTTGCCATGGGCCGCGCCATCGTGCGCAATCCTGAGGTTTTTCTCTTCGACGAACCGCTCTCCAATCTTGACGCGAAGCTGCGCACGCAGATGCGCGTCGAGATCAAGAAGCTGCATGCCAAGGTTCAGTCGACCGTCATCTACGTCACCCACGATCAGGTCGAGGCGATGACGCTCGCCGACCGCATCGTCATCATGCGCGACGGCTATATCGAGCAGGTTGGCACGCCGGAGGATGTCTTCCAGCGCCCGCAGTCGAAATTCGTCGCGGGCTTCATCGGCTCGCCGCCGATGAACCTCAAGGATGCCGAAGTGGCTGACGGCCAAGTGGTCTTTGAAAATGGCGACCGTCTGCCGCTGCCGGCGCGGTTCAAGGACCGCGTGACGGCCGGGCAGAAGGTGACCTTCGGTCTTCGCCCGGATGATCTCTACCCGGCCGGCCACGGCATTCATTCCGGCGAGGATGCCGACGTGCACAAGCAGGATTTACGCGTCATCCTGACGGAACCGCTCGGCAACGAAACGCTGGTCTTCTCGGATTATGCCGGTGCGGAATGGGTCGGCCGCATGCTGAACCCGCGGCGGCTTTCGCCCGGTGAGGCGCTGCCGTTCTGCTTCGACCTGTCGCAGGCCCATCTTTTCGACCGCGACAGCGGCCGCACCCTGCGAGGCTGACATGGCGAAGATCGAACGCGTCGAACTGAAAATGGTTGACCTTCGCCCGAAGGTCGAGCGCACGGATGCCATCCAGAGTTTCGTTTCCCAGGAAACGCCGCTCGTCACCATCACCGACAGCGACGGCGCGGTCGGCACCGGCTACAGCTATACGATCGGCACCGGCGGCTCGTCCGTCATGCGGCTTCTTGCCGATCATCTTGCGCCTCGTCTGTTGGGACGGGATGCCGACCAGATCGAGGCGATCTGGCACGAACTGGAATTCGCCACCCACGCCACGACGATCGGCGCGATCACTTCGATTGCGCTCGCCGCCATCGACACCGCGCTCTGGGATCTTCGTGCCCGAAAACAGAACCTGCCGCTCTGGAAGCTCGCCGGCGGTGCGAAGGACCGCTGCCCGCTCTACACGACGGAAGGCGGCTGGCTGCATATTCCGGTGGAAGCGCTGGTCGAGGATGCGCTGGACGCCAAGGCGAAGGGCTTTACCGGCTCGAAGGTGAAGATCGGTAAGCCGCACGGCTCCGAGGACTTTGCGCGGCTTTCGGCTGTGCGCAAGGCCGTCGGCGATGGCTACGAGATCCTGACGGATGCCAATCAGGGTTTTAGCGTCGACGAGGCGATCCGTCGGGCGGAGCGCCTGCGCGAGCTCGATCTCGGCTGGATCGAAGAGCCGCTGCCGGCCGACGATATCGACGGCCATGTCCGTCTCAATCAATCGACTTCGACGCCGATCGCCATCGGTGAATCGCTCTACTCGATCCGCCACTTCCGCGAATATATGCAGAAGGGCGCGTGCTCGATCGTGCAGGTTGATGCCGGCCGTATCGGCGGTATCACGCCCTGGCTGAAGGTGGCGCATGCGGCGGAAGCCTTCGACATGCCGGTCTGCCCGCACTTCCTGATGGAGCTGCATGTCAGCCTCACCTGCGCGGTGCAGAACGGCAAATATGTCGAGTACATCCCGCAGCTCGACGACATTACCACCTCGCGCCTGAAGGTCGAGAACGGCATGGCGCTCGCGCCCACGACCGCCGGTCTCGGCATCGACTGGGATTGGGACGCGATCCGCAGCCGCTCGATTTCCGAATTCGACCGCGAGATCCGCAAGGGGGCTTGAGACATGCAGCGCATCGGCATGGTGATCGGCGTGAAGCCGGAGCAGATCGACGAGTACAAGCGCCTGCACGCCGCCGTCTGGCCGGAGGTGCTGGCGAGGATTTCGGCCTGCAACATCAAAAACTATTCGATCTTCCTGAAGGAGCCGGAAAACCTGCTGTTCTCCTTCTTCGAATACCACGGCACGGATTATGCCGCCGATATGGCGAAGATGGCGGCAGATCCGACGACGCAGGAATGGTGGGCCGTCTGCATGCCGTGCCAGGCGCCGCTGGAAACGCGCAAGGAAGGTGAATGGTGGGCGGGCATGGAGGAGGTGTTCTTTCATGCCTGACTTCGATCCCAAATCGCTTGCCCAGTCCTGGCCTCTGCCGTCGAAACCGCGCCCGATCGTCACTTTCGGCGCCGGTTCTATCGTCGGCGATGCGCACTATCCCGCTTATCGCAAGGGCGGCTTTCCGATTGCCGGTCTCTACGATCCGGATCATTACAAGGCGAAAGCGCTCGCGGACACATGGGATGTCACAGCCTATCGAACCGTCGAAGAAGCGACCTCGGTGGAGAACGCTATCTTCGATCTCGCCACACCACCAGCCGCGCATGCCAAGGTGCTTGCAGCACTTCCCGACGGCGCGGCAGCGCTGATCCAGAAGCCGATGGGCGCCGATCTCGCCGCGGCGACTGAAATCCTGCATATCTGCCGCAACAAGAAGCTCAAGGCGGCCGTCAACTTCCAGCTTCGTTTCGCGCCGATGATGCTGGCGCTGAAGGATGCCATCGCCAGGGGGATGCTCGGCGAGGTCGTCGATTTCGACGTCTATCTCGCGCTCGATACCCCATGGCAGCTTTGGTCCTTCCTCGAAGGCCTGCCGCGCATCGAGATCGCCATGCACTCGATCCACTATCTCGACGTGATCCGTCAGGTGTTGGGTGATCCCAAGGGTGTGCACGCCAAGTCGATCGGCCACCCGAACCACCGGATGGCGCAGACCCGCACCACCGCGATCCTCGACTACGGCGACCGCGTGCGCTGCGCACTGTCGATCAACCACGACCACAAATTCGGTCGCAAGCACCAGGCCTGCGAGTTCCGTGTCTCCGGTACGGAAGGAGCGGCCTATCTTCAGCTCGGCGTCAATCTCGACTATCCGCGCGGCGAGCCGGACATTCTCGAAATCTATCCGAAGGGCGGCGATGGCTGGGTCGCCGTGCCGCTGGAAGGGACCTGGTTTCCGGATGCTTTCGTCGGCCGCATGGCAAACCTCCAGCGTTTCGTTTCGGGCGAGGACGCCGATCTTGTCTCGTCGGTCGAGGATGCCTGGATGACCATGGCGCTTGTCGAAGCAGCCTACGCCTCCAGCGCCGCGCCCGCCACGCCGCTTGCCACCCGGCCCTAGACAGGAACAGGACATGGAACAGGTCAAGTATTTCGAGGACTATGCGATCGGCGAGGGTCGCACGACCTACGGCCGAACAATCACGGAAACGGATTTCGTGGTGCATGCCGGCCATACGGGCGACTTCTTCCCGCATCACATGGATGCGGAATTCATGAAGACGCAGCCCTTCGGCCAGCGCATCGCCCATGGCACCATGGTCTTTTCGATCGGCGTCGGGCTGACCGCCAGCGTCATCAATCCGGCCGCCTTCTCCTACGGCTACGATCGCATGCGCTTCATCAAACCCGTCTTCATCGGCGACACCATCCACACCCGCGTGACGATAACGGCCAAGGAAGACGACCCCAAGCGCGCCGGTTCCGGCCGCATCGTCGAGCGCACGGAAGTCATCAATCAAAAGGGTGAGGTCGTACTTGCCGCCGATCACATCTATGTTGTCGAGCGTCGCCCGAGCACCTGACATTCTATCGAGGAGTCCACATGTCCCAGTCACTTGAAAACAAGCGCGTCCTCATCACCGCCGCCGGGCAGGGGATCGGCCGGGCGAGCGCGCTCGCCTTTGCTGCCGCAGGCGCCACGGTGATCGCCACCGATATCAATGCCGACGCCCTGAAGAGCCTTGCCGGCGAGGCCAATATCGAAACCTATGTTCTCGACGTCTTGAACGAAGAGGCAGTCAATCGTGTCGTTTCCGCCACCGGTCCGTTCGACGTGCTCTTCAATTGCGCCGGTTTCGTGCATGCGGGATCGATCCTCGACATGGCGGACAAGGACCTCGACTTTGCCTTCGATCTTAACGTGCGGGCCATGGTGCGCACCATCCGTGCGGTCCTGCCGGCGATGCTGGAACGAAAGGACGGCGCCATCATCAACATGGCCTCCGTCGCCTCCAGCATGAAGGGCGTGCCGAACCGCGCCGCCTATACCATTACCAAGGCCGCCGTCGTCGGCCTCACCAAGTCAGTCGCGGCCGACTATGTGGCGCAGGGCATCCGCTGCAACGCGATCTGCCCCGGCACCGTCGAAAGCCCCTCGCTGCAGGATCGCCTGAAGGCGCAGGGCGACTACGAGACGGCGCGGGCCGCCTTCATCGCCCGCCAGCCGATCGGCCGCATCGGTACGCCGGAGGAGATCGCCGATCTCGCCGTCTATCTCGCCGGCGCCACCTACACGACCGGTCAGGCCTACGCCATCGACGGCGGCTGGACCATCTAAGACATCTCCGACCGTCGGCAGGACGCCGGCGGCCAACTCGACCACGCCAAGGGCCGCTTCCATGACCAAGATCACCAGCCTTCGCTCGATCGACCTGCGCTTTCCCACCTCCCAGAGCCTCGACGGTTCGGATGCGATGAACCCGGATCCGGACTACTCCGCCGCCTATGTCGTGCTGGGCACCGAAAATGCCGGTCTGGAAGGGCACGGTCTGACCTTCACCATCGGCCGTGGCAACGAGATCTGCTGTGCCGCGATCGATGCAATGAAGCACCTGGTAATTGGCCTCGATCTTGACTGGGTGCGCGAAAACCCCGGCCGCTTCTGGCGACACGTCACGAGCGACAGCCAGCTCCGCTGGATCGGACCGGACAAGGGTGCCATGCATCTCGCAACCGGTGCGGTGGTCAACGCGGTGTGGGATCTCCTGGCCAAGGAGGCCGGCAAGCCGGTCTGGCGCCTCGTCGCCGAAATGAGCCCGGAGGAAATCCTTGATATCATCGATTTCCGCTACCTTACCGACGCCCTGACGCCGGACGAGGCGCTCGCGATCCTGAAAACGGCAGAAGTGGGCAAGGCGGAGCGCATTGCGAAGCTCGAGACGGAAGGTTATCCCTGCTACACGACCTCGGCCGGCTGGCTCGGCTATGGCGACGAGAAGCTGCGTCGGCTTTGCCAGGAAGCCGTCGACCAGGGCTTTACCCATATCAAGATGAAGGTCGGCCGCGATCTTGAAGACGACAAACGGCGCCTGCGCATTGCCCGCGAGGTCATCGGCGATGATCGCTATATGATGATCGATGCCAACCAGGTCTGGGAGGTCGGGCAGGCGATCGATTGGGTGAACGAACTGAAGCCCTACAAGCCGTTCTTCATCGAGGAGCCGACGAGTCCGGACGACGTCGCCGGCCACAAGGCGATCCGCGAGGCGATCCATCCCGTCAAGGTCGCGACCGGCGAGATGTGCCAGAACCGTATCATGTTCAAGCAGTTCATCGCCGAGGGTGCGATCGACATCGTGCAGATCGATTCCTGCCGTATGGGTGGCCTCAACGAGGTGCTCGCCGTGCTGCTGATGGCCGCGAAATTCGACCTGCCGGTCTGGCCGCATGCCGGCGGCGTCGGCCTGTGCGAATATGTGCAGCACCTGTCGATGATCGACTACATCGCGGTTTCAGGCACCAAGGAAGGCCGGGTGATCGAGTTCGTCGACCATCTGCACGAGCATTTCATCGACCCCTGCCGCATCGAGAATGCCGCCTACATGCCGCCCTCGCTGCCGGGTTTTTCCATCGAGATGAAGCCGGAGTCGATCGCGGCCTACACGTTCGGCAAGTAGCGGCTTGCGCGTCGGCTTCTTATCCGCGGGCGCGGCGTTTCAGCTGCTGCTCGCGGAAGAAGATGAAGAGTCCGGAGGCAACGATGACGGCGGCGCCGATCAGCATGGCCGGACGCGGCGCATCGCCGAAGAACATCCAGCCGAACAGCACGGCCCAGATCAGCAGCGTATATTGCAGCGGTACGACGGTCGAGGCGTCCGCCAGCTTCAGCGAGCGGTTGACCAGCATATGCGCGCCCATCGCCACGATGCCGAGCAGGCTCAGCAGGCCGAAATCGACACTGCTGACCGGCGCCCAGCCGGCGGGGTCGACAAGACACCAGACGCCCGCGAAGATCGCGGCACCCGCCACCTGCCAGAAGACCAGCGTCGTATCGGGTGCGGCGCGCAGCGATCGGCCAAGCACCATGGCAAGGCTGAAGGCGAGGCTGCCGGCGACGGCGATCAGGGCAGGCAGGGTGAAACTATCCTTCGATGGTTCCAGTGCGATGACCACGCCGATGAAGCCGACGATGATGGCCGACCAGCGCCGCCAACCGACCTTTTCGCCGAGCAGCAGCGGCGACATGGCGGCGACGTAGATGGGGGCTGCAAGCCAGTAGGTCATGGCGTCGGCAAGCGGCATATAGGCGACGGCGAAGTAGAAGCCGGAGGCCTCGAAGGCGAAGAGGGCGGAGCGCAGCAGGTGCAGTTTCGGCCGGTCGACATCGATGAGGCGGCGCCAACCGACGCGCCAGAAGAACGGCGCGAGCACGACGATCGCGGCGATGCTGCGGATCAGCATGAGCTGGCCGACGGAGTAGGTCGCGACCAGCCATTTGCCGAGCACGTCGTTCAGCGAGAACATGACCATGCCGAGCAGCATCAGGATCACGCCGAGGCGGGCGGTGCCTGAAGCAGGGGAGGCGGCGGTCAAGTGTGTCATGGCGGGAACTCGGGTCTCGGGATGCGAGGGCTGTGACACATTCCCTCCAGCCGATCCAGTCAGCAATTTTGATAGCTGCATAAAGCGGAACACTGCATCGCCGGCCGGTTGATCGCAAAGGGAAGCGGTGGAACAGTGCGAACGGATATTTTCACAAGGCGGATTTCATGACGGACGAAACGACAGGCAAACGCCGGCTGCGCTCGCAGGACTGGTTCGATAACCGCGATCACATCGATATGGCCGCGATCTATCTCGAGCGCTTCATGAACTACGGTATCACGCCGGAGGAGCTGCGCTCCGGCAAGCCGGTGATCGGCATCGCGCAAAGCGGCAGCGACCTGACACCCTGCAACCGCCATCATGTCGATTTGGCAAAACGCGTGCGCGACGGCATCCGCGATGCGGGCGGCATCCCGATCGAGTTCCCGACGCATCCGATCTTCGAGAACTGCAAGCGGCCGACGGCAGCGCTTGACCGCAACCTTGCCTATCTCGGCCTCGTCGAAATCCTGTACGGCTATCCGCTCGATGGCGTCGTGCTGACGACCGGCTGCGACAAGACCACGCCCTCGGCGCTGATGGCGGCGTCCACGGTTGATATCCCGGCGATCGTGCTGTCCGGCGGGCCGATGCTCGACGGCTGGAACGAGGGTGATCTCGTCGGTTCCGGTACGGTGATCTGGCGCTCGCGCCGCAAGCTGGCGGCGGGCACGATCGATGATGAACAGTTCCTGCAG
The DNA here is from genome assembly GCF_001713395.1 of Sinorhizobium sp. RAC02. Classification (NCBI taxonomy): domain Bacteria; kingdom Pseudomonadati; phylum Pseudomonadota; class Alphaproteobacteria; order Hyphomicrobiales; family Rhizobiaceae; genus Sinorhizobium; species Sinorhizobium sp. RAC02. The sequence goes on from NZ_CP016452.1 coordinate 958,877, forward strand.
GCGGCGATGGATTCGGCGCCTTCCATCGGCCATTGCAACACGATGGGCACAGCCTCGACGATGAACGCGCTCGCCGAAGCACTCGGCATGTCGCTGACCGGCTGCGCGGCCATTCCCGCCGCCTATCGCGAACGCGGTCAGATGGCGTATCGTACCGGCCGCCGCGCGGTGGAACTTGTGCTGGAGGACATCCGTCCCTCGCACATCCTGAGCCGTGAGGCCTTCCTCAATGCTATCCGCGTGAATTCCGCGATCGGCGGCTCGACCAATGCCCAGCCGCACCTGATGGCCATGGCAAAACATGCCGGTGTGGACCTGAAGCCCGAGGACTGGCAGGTGCATGGCTACGACATTCCGCTGCTTGCCGACGTGCAGCCGGCCGGACGATTCCTTGGCGAGCGCTTCCACCGCGCCGGTGGCGTGCCGGCGATCATGCGCGAACTGCTCGATGCGGGAAAGCTGGACGGAGGCTGTCCCACCGTGACGGGGCAGATCGTGTTGGAAAACCTCGAAGGCCGCGCGGCGACCGACCGCGAGGTCATCCGGCCCTATGGTGAACCGCTGAAAGAACGAGCGGGGTTCCTCGTGCTGAAAGGCAATCTGTTCGATTTCGCGATCATGAAAACTTCGGTGATTTCGCCGGAGTTTCGCGAGCGCTATCTCAGCGAGCCGGGCCGCGAAGGCATTTTCGAGGGTAAGGCGGTCGTCTTCGATGGCTCGGAGGACTATCACAAGCGCATCAACGATCCGGCGCTCGACATTGACGAGCGCACCATCCTCGTCATTCGGGGTGCCGGGCCACTCGGCTGGCCGGGTTCGGCGGAGGTCGTCAATATGCAGCCGCCGGATCATCTGCTGAAGCGCGGCATCACCAGCCTGCCGACGATCGGTGACGGGCGCCAGTCCGGCACGGCGGACAGCCCGTCTATCCTCAATGCATCGCCGGAAAGTGCGGCCGGCGGCGGCCTCGCCTGGCTACGGACCGGCGACACGATTCGCATCGACCTCGAGAAAGGTCGCTGCGACATGTTGGTGGACGCGGCCGAGATCGAGAGGCGAAAGGAAGACGGCATTCCACCGGTGCCGGCTGATGCGACGCCCTGGCAACGGCTCTACCGCCAGACCGTGACCCAGCTTGCCGATGGCGCGGTCATCGAAGGCGCCGCCGATTTCCGCAAGATCGCGGAGACGCCGCCAAGGCATAATCACTGAAGGCTGCGCGTTCGCGAGGGGAGGCCATGGCGGTGAATGACGGGTCGCTGAAGCTCGGGTAAGAGCGACGTCTCTCGGAGACAGGCGATGGTGATCACCAACAAATGCCTTGAACGAAAGGCCGGGCCGGTCTTTCTCGTCGGCTGGGCGCGCCGGGCCAAGTTGCCCGGCGTGCCACAAGCAGATCACGCAACCCTCAGTGAACCGCGACCGGGGAAATGATCCCGAGTTTACCCAGCCCGGTTACGAACAATTGTACGGCGACGGCGGTGAGCAGGATCCCGAAGACGATTTCGGAGACGACCAGGCTGGCAGGCTTCATGCGCTTTGCCAGCACATCGATGTTGGTGAAGATGAGATAGTCGAACGCGGCAACCAGCAGGATCAATCCGATGACCATGGCGACGCTGGCAATTGATGAGACTTCCGCCGAGACGAGAATGATAACCGTGATGCCGACAGGGTTGAGCAAATAGGGCACGGCGAGCGGAAAGATGGCGATCTTTGCCGGATCGACCGGCAGTCCGATTTCGTCATGCGGCTTTTCGATCGGCCCGGCCGCCATCTTGATCGCGAGAAGTGCCAGGATGATGCCGCCAGCCACGGCGACGGCACCACCCGTAATGTGGAGAAGCCGCATCAACAGAGCGCCGGTGGCAAAAAGCAGCAGAGCCGTAATCAGCGCGGCTATGACCATCTGGCGACCGATGCGCGCCTTGGTTTCGGCATCGAACGCATGGGTCTTTTCGAGAAACGGCACCAGGGCGATTTTCGGCCCCATACCGATGAGAAGCAGGAGGAGCAGGTTTCCGACGAGTGCGGCATCGATGACTGTGAAATCCATGGAACGGTTCCTCTTGGCTTTGTGACGCTTGGCAGCCCCTAGCGGGGAGAGCGGGTGATGACGGGCGCGCGGACCCGTGGGGCGAACAAGGACGATGCGCTTTCCGGGGCCTTCATGTCTTCCAACGTCCTCGTCTGTTTGGTTTCACCGGAAGGGCGGCGTTCTCACGTCGGGGCGGGCATCAGCGCCGCTTTCTGCGTTGCCAGCGTCTTCTGCGCCGCGGCGACACTGTCCTCGTCCTTGCCCCCCGAAACCTGCACGGTCGGTACGGCGATCTTGATGCCGTTCTTGTTGAAGGCTTCCCGAATCATGGCATAGGCCCGGCGGCGGATGGCCGACTGCAAGGACGTGGGTTTCATGGTCATCCCGAAGCTGAGCTTGATGCCGTAGTCGTTGATCTCCTCGACACCCTTCATCTTCAGGTTCTCGATGATCAGCGGGTTGAATTCGGGATCCTCGCGCAGGGCCTTGCCAACGGCTTTCGTGATGCTCTTGACTTGCGGCACGTCGGAATCGTGGGCGACGGACAGGAAGAACTTAACGACCGACCAGTCGCGGCTCATGTTCTGCACCGCACCCAGTTCGCTGAACGGGACGATGTAGATCGGGCCGCGATGATGCCTGAGTTTGACGGAGCGCAGGCTGAAAGCCTCGACGGTACCCTTGTAACTGCCGCTCTGGATGTACTCGCCGACCCGGAAGGCATCATCGAGTAGGTAGAACATGCCGCTGATGATGTCCTTGACCACCGTCTGCGCGCCAAAGCCGATGGCAACGCCGACCACGCCGGCTCCAGCGATCAGCGGGCCGATCTCGATGCCGAGCGAGGACAAGGCCATCATGACGGCGACGGCTGCAAACAGGATCATCAGGAGATTGCGCAGGATGGGCAGCAGCGTCCGTATCCGGGAGCGCCGGCGCTCCTGCTCGCTGCCGATCTCGAACGCCTCCTGACTGTCGCCGATCTTGTGGTCGATGAGCACCTTGACGATGTTCCAGGCGAGATCGACGACGAGGAGAATGATACCCGCGCTCAACAGGCCCCTGCCAAGGCGCAGCGCAGGCGAATCCTGCATCGTCATTTCGGTGAGGCGGACGCCCAGCACATTGGCGAGAAAAACGATCGCTCCGACGATCAGCGCCGCCCTTATGCCGCGCTCGATGATCACCGAGAGGACGGTGCCCTTCTCCTGGCTGTCCTCCGCCCCTGGGGCACGCAGGATATTGCTGACGGACGCCCTTGTGAGGGCGATGGCGGCCGGTAGTGCTGCGCAGACGACGGCGATCCAGAACAGCTTTATCGCGCCGATGACCCACAGCAGCCAGACACCAACCAGATAGGCCGTCCAGAGGACCTTTCGAAGCCGCAGACCGGCGCGGCCGGCGGGCGCTTCACGCGGCGCGCGCCAGACAGCTTCGATGCCGATTGCGAAGAGTACGAGGCCGAGGGAATAGGCGACGAGTTGGCGGGTGGCATCGGAAAAACCGAGCGTGCTAAGCAGGCGGATCGTCACCGAGCCGAAGGCGTACCACCCGATGGCGTAGCCCAGACGCTTTGCCCAGAACTGGGCCGTTTCATTGGAAACCGGCACGAGGCGAAACTGGTTCTCGTTTTCCCGGACCGGCGCCAGAACGACGTCGAGCAGTGCCGTTGCGAGGCGGAAGACGACGATCGCGAACAGGTATGCCACAACCACTTCACGGATGAGCGTCGGCCACTCGAACAGGAGAAAGAACCCGATACTGCCAAGCCCGAACGACAGCACGTAGCAGGCCGCCCACAGCAAGCGGGCGGCGATGGCGATCAGCTTCTCCCGCACCGTTGCAAAGGATGCAGTCGCCATGCGGGCTCGCCAGCCGGCGCTGGCCCGACGGAACAGCCATTGGGCGCCGAGCCCGGCTGCAACGAACGCCGCGACAAGGAAAACCGGGCGTGTTCCGCCATTCGTCCGGATGTCGCGCTCGAGCAGCGCGCCCGCGCGGAAAGTCTCCGAAGGGAGGGAATGCGCGGCGGCGAGAAGGTCAGCGACATGGCTGCGAAATTTCGTCGTAACGTCGGCAAAGGAAACCCTGTCGCCCAACGCTGGTTGCGCCGGTTCCGTTTCCGTCTTGGCTGGCGTGGCGCTTTTCTGTTGCTCTAAAAGCCACGCCTGTACGTCCGGATTTGCAAGCAGGCCGATGAAATGCTGAACGCTCTCGGGCTGCGCCTTCGCTTCGGTGTTGTCCTGCGCTGCGGTTGCGGAAACGCCAAGGAGAATGACGACCGACAGCGCGACCGCGGTGAACATCATGCCGACGGAGACCATTTTCGAAAATGCTGCCATCACTTGCCCTTGCTCGAATGACGTCGCTCGAAATCCCGCTGCTTCCGTCTATTGGCGTGCGCACGTCCTTTGTCCGTTGTGGCCGGCCACGCATTTCGACGGCCGCCCTTTCGTATCGGCCGAGCCGGTAAGGCTGCTGACATGGCCCGCATAGTTGTCTCTCGTATCCGCATCGATGACGGCGACCGGAGCGGCAAGGATAAGGCCTGCCACGCTGCCGGCCGCCGCCGCCGTGCTCGTCGTTGCGGCAAGAAGCGTGTCGCCCAGCCCCACCTTGCTGTCGGTCAACGTCTGCCCGTCGGAGATCCGTGCCCCGATGAGGCGCACGACTTCCGGCGATTCCGCGAACTTGCCGTGGTTGAGCTTGTCGCCCGCCTTGACCTTGGTGAGGTCGATGACCGTGATCTGGCTGTCCGCCAGCTCCTGTTTGAACGGCGCCTGTTCGGGATCGATGGCGCCAAGCCTTGCTACGTCGCCCCATACCCTGCGCGATACCGCAAGCGCGCGGTCGTCCCGCGAGACGAACAATGTGAAATTGGGATGGTGTTCGCCCATGTCGGCGATCTGCTGGCGGAAAACATCGACGTCGACGTCCGGTGAGGCCAGCATCACGTTCTGGAACTTCGCTGGGAGCCGGCCATTGCGGATGGCCATCTGGCGCAGCGCTTCCAGCGCAAGCCAGTTTCCCATGGAATGCGCGAGGATGGAGACCTCCTTCACATTCTGTTCCTTGGCGAGATGCTGGAAAAGCATCTCCAGCGCGTTGCGCGAGTAATTCGTGCTTTCCCGATCATAGCCGTATGCAAGCAGGCTTCCGCGCGATGGCCACGTCACCAGCACCGGAGCGCTGTGAACGCCGGAATCCTGGACGATCTGTGCGAAGCGATAGACGGAATCTTCAAAGCGGTTGTTGAAGCCATGGATAAAGACCAGCACGCTGCCGTCTCCGCTTTTTTTCAGCGAAGCGTTCAGCCATTTCTGCGCTCCTTCGCGGTTGATCTCTTCGGCCTTGAGTGTCGCGAAATCGGTTGCCGGATTGGAGGGAAGCTTCTTTGGCCAGGCGACTTCCCCCACTTTCCGGGCGTCGCTGGGCGGGATGGAGACGGTGATATCCGCAAAGGCGGCGTCGCGGGCGCGTTCACCCGTGAACATTTCGCCCTGAACCACCGAGCGGCTGCGCGTCGTGGTCACGAGCATGTTCACCTTGGTGGATTTTTGTTCGCTATCCGCTACAGGAACGAGCACGTTCCGGGCATGGCCGCCGCAACCGCCGAGCACGATCAGCATGGCGCAGACAAGGATCGATTTCAGGCGGCGGAGAAGAACCCCGGGCTTCTGGTAGGCAACGCAACCCGCTTTGATCACCGATATTCCCCGCGGGCGTCCTGCCATTGCTCACTGTCGCCCCCCGGCGGTTGCAGTGATCGATAGACGCCAAGGGAAATCTACGCGATGGCGTGCACGCTTGCCCGTAACTTCGGGTAAGTTACGTCCGTTTATGGGAGAAATTGCACGCCGTGTTGCTGATGAGGATTTGCGGAGATCGGGTTGGGGGCTATCATTGATTTGCTAAGATAGGCGTCGTTGGTGGCCGGCCGTTTACAGGTGTGCAGTCGTGGAAAACCGCAAAGACGTTCGCGTTCTACGGCAAGGCCTGCGCGGCCGTTGAAAGAGACACGCCGCCAGAAAATGTCCTGTGGGGGGCTGCGATAGCAGGCAAGGCAGGCGGTCATGCAGCTGTTGGCTACGGTAACTTACTCCACGACGTTCGCGTTCATCAGCAAACATCGCAGCATCACTGCCTGCTGTGCGTGCGTGGCATGGCCTTGCTGATGAGAGTGTGATCGGAAATCGCTGTTGGACGGTAACCCATCGACCCCGTGCATTTGAAGGATGACAAAGTGGTTTCCGAGATTTCTGACGAGCCCGTCCCATCGCCGCCGCCCCGCAATCCGTTGCGCAGGATCGCCCTGGTCGTCGTGGCATTGGCGCTGGCCTTCTTCGTGCTGTCGATCTTCATGGAACGGCGCACGCCGTCGACGTCGCAAGCCCAGGTGCAGGCCTATATCGTCGGGATCGCGTCCGAAGTCACAGGCCGGGTTGTGGCGGTCGGCGTTGCCGACAATGCCCGGGTCGAGGCCGATCAGGTTCTTTTCCGCATCGATCCCACGCGCTATGAGCTTGCCGTCAGCGAGGCCGAGGCAGCGCTTGCCAGTGCCGGCCAGTCGATCGGGGCATCGACGGCGACAGTGGATGCCGCCCAGGCCAAGCTCGTGCAGATCCAGGTGGACCGGGACAATCTGCGCGACCAATATGCCCGCGCCTCCGAACTGGTGCAGCGCGGCGTCTATTCCAAGGCGCGGTTCGATGCGGCCAAGTCTGCCTATGATCAGGCGGAGGCGGCAGTTTCGGGGGCACAGGCCGATCTTGCCAAGGCGAGAGAGCAGCTCGGCCCGACGGGCAAGGACAATCCGCAGCTCAGGGCAGCGCTCGCCGCGCTTGAAAAGGCCCGGCTCGATCTTCTCCACACGGTCGTCAAGGCGCCGTCGGCGGGCGTCGTCACCAATCTTCAGCTCACCATCGGCAAGGTCGTCTCGGCCGGCCAGCCCGCCATGACCTTCATCGACGCCGGCACGATTTGGATCAACGCGGCCTTCAAGGAGAACAGCCTCGAGAAGGTTGCTGTCGGCAACCGGGCGGAGGTGCTGTTCGATGCCCTGCCGGGACGGCTTTTCCCGGCGACGGTGGAAAGCGTCGGGTTCGGCGTGTCGCAGGGCGGAACGGACCCGAGCACCGGGCTGCCGACGATCAAGAATGACAGCGGCTGGGTCCGCGAGGCGCAGCGCTTCCCCGTTCGCCTCACCATCGAGGAGGCGGACAGGCCAAAGGGTGGCGTGCGCTACGGCTCGCAGGCAAACGTCGTCATCTATACCGGAGACAACCCGATAACCAATGCATGGGGTTCGTTGCGGATGCGCATCATTTCGGTGCTGACCTATGTCAACTGACAGCGCCGCCGTCGCCGAGCAGAAGCGCAAGGGGCTGCGGGTCGCTTTCGCGGTCTCCGTCGGCTTCACGTTCGCGGTGTTTTCGGGCGCCATCGTTCCGTTTCTCGGACCGCTGTTCGCCGCGCAGTTCCTGTTGGGAAGCGCGCAGCCCATGCCGCTGCGAAAGACTATCGGAGCAGCGCTGGTGATCCTGCTCACGGGGATCGCCTTGATGGCGTTGACGATCCTGACAGCCGAGCATCCCCTGGTGCTCCTCCCGATGTTGGGACTGGTCTATTTTTCGTGCTTCGTCGCGCAATCGACGGGCAAGGGTGGTCCTGCGGTCTTTCTCGTCCTCGTCGTTGCGATCATCGTGCCGCTGCTCGGAATCCTGAACAAGGAGCTTGCCAGTTCCATCCTCTTCATCCTCGTCAGCGGCGTGTTGTCCGCAACGGTTCTCGCGTGGATCGCCCATGCGATCTTTCCCGAGCCGCCTGCGCAGAGCGCTGATGGACCCCCGCCCGAAGAGCGGCCGCCAGCTCTGGGGCGTGCGCTGGCCAACACCGCAATCCTCCTCGCATCGGTCGTCATCTGCCTGACGAACGATAATCTGAACGCCGCTGCGGTCATCCCTATAACCGTGGCATCGCTGCTCGGACAGCTCGACCTCGCGGCAAGCGGTCGTGCAGCGGTCGGGCTTGTGATTGTCAATCTCTTTGGCGGCGTGCTCGCCTCGCTCGCCTATGCGATCCTGGACCTGCGGCCCAGTCTTTTTACGATCTTCATCATCGTCCTGGTGGCCGCGCTTCTGCTTGGCGGGCGCGCAGCCGCCCCGTCGAAGGACGCACCGGTTTTCGCAGGTGCCCTGACGATCTTCCTGATCCTGTTCGGGCTGGGGGTGTCGCCGCTGCCGGGAAGTGCGGCCGAATCCTTCGCGACCCGCATCCTCTATGTCGGGATGGCCTTGGTCTTCACACTGCTGTTTGCAGTGCTTCTTTCGCCGCGAAAATCGGGCATGAAGCAGATATTGGCATGACAACTTGCCGCCAGCTTGACGCGGTGCTTCAAAACAAAGTTGGCCAAGGGGTCCGATGCCTGCGGCTCGCCAAATGACGAAGGGCGCTCGACCCTTTCGGGGAGCGCCCTTCGGACCCGGACAGCTGCGAACGCGCGACAAATCTGTCGCTGCAGGCAATCATCATAACGGGCAGTGATCGGTAGATGGGGGCGCGCCGTCGCGAAATCAATAGCGCCATCCCCCGTCTCGGATATCATGAGGACGCCGGTTGATTGGCCGCCGAACCACGTCGCCTGTCCTGCGCGAATATGGTAGCCTTGCGGCATGAGCGAGCCTTCCAGCGAAACATTTTTCAGCACGCTTCCCGCCTTCGTCGATTTCGCAGGCGTTGCCGACAGCCGGAACTACCGGACGCTGCCGTCCGACTGGGCTTTGGCGACGGCCGATATCGTCGATTCCACCGGCGCAATCGAGGCCGGCCGCTACAAGGCGGTCAATATGGCCGGCGCCAGCGTCATCTCCGCCATCCTGAACGCGCTTGGCAACAACGACCTCCCCTTCGTCTTCGGCGGGGATGGCGCCCTGGTGGCCGTGCCGCCATCGGGTGTGGAGAAGGCGTTGGCTGCACTTTCGGCGGTGCAAAGCTGGGTGGGCGAGGAATTGCACCTGACGCTGCGCGCCGCTCTCGTGCCCGTCGCCGATGTCATCGCGGCGGGTTTGGAAGTCCGCGTTGCGCGCTTCCAGGTCACGCCGGATCTTTCCTACGCGATGTTTGCCGGCGGCGGATCGAGCTGGGCCGAAGCCCGCATGAAGGAAGGCCTTTTCACCGTTCCGCCGGCGCCGCCAGGCGCCCGTCCGGATCTGGCCGGCCTGTCCTGCCGATGGAACCCGATCAAATCCCGGCACGGCGACATCGTCTCGATCTTCGCGGTCCCTGCCGGTTCAGGCGCCGTGGAGGCCTTTCAGGCGCTGGTCCTCGATATCGTCGCACTGGCCGCCGGCGAAGAGCGGGAGGGTCATCCGATTGCGCCGGAAGGGCCGCAGATGGGATTGTCGGTTGCGGGTCTATCGGCGGAAACCAAGACGGCTCCGAAGGGAAGGCGCTTCCGGCACCGGCTGTTCATTCTGGGGCAATATCTGCTGACCGTCGGCCTCTATCGTCTGGGCCTGACGCTCGGCCGTTTCGATCCGAAAGTCTATCGGCAGGACGTTGCCCGCAACACCGATTTCCGCAAGTTCGACGATGGCCTGAAAATGACCATCGACATCGATCCGGAAAGGCTTCGCCAGATCGAAACCCGGCTCGAGGATGCCACGCGCGCCGGCATCTGCCGCTTCGGCCTGCATCGTCAGGATTCGGCGCTGATGACCTGCATCGTGCCGACGGCGCTCAGCCGTGATCACATGCACTTCATCGACGGCGCCGCCGGCGGCTACGCCATGGCCGCCAGCCGCCTGAAGAAGCAGATTTCTTCCATCCCGTTGGGCGTAGCCTCACCTTTGCGAGCGACATAAGCGCCGGATTTCCCGTGCTTCGCAAGTTGCGGTTCTGCTCTCACGCCTCCACCACAACGCCTAGGCCCACCTTCACGCGGTCCATCGCGACGAAGGTGCGGAACCGCTTGACGTTGTTGTTGCCGAAGAACAGGCGCCGCGTCAGGGCCTCGTAGTCGGCCATGGCGGGCACGATGATGACGAGGATGAAGTCCGCCTCGCCTGTGACGTAGTAACATTGCTGGATTTCCGGCGTGGCGGCGAAGGCGCGCTTGGCGGCCTCGATGTGCTCGGCCGTCTCGCTGATCACCTCCACCTCGACGAAGAGCGTGATGGACTGGCCAACCGCGGCGGGGTCGACAATGGCGACATTCGCCCGGATGACGCCGTCTTCCGTCATGCGCTTGATCCGCCGCTGGACGGCGGGGGCCGAGAGATTGACCGCCTCGCCGATCGTGCGTTGCGGCGTGGTGTTGTCCTGCTGCAGGATGGCGAGGATTTTCCGGTCGAAGGCATCGAGGCGCGGCGGATGGTGCATTGGGCGGCTCCAGACGAAACAAACTTGCAAAGGGCAAGGCAAATATCAGCGCTCATTTCGATCCCGATGCAATATCGTTCAGCTTCCAACCGAGGAGGCCACCATGTTCCTGAAGAATACCCATGCCGACTATCGTACGGCGCTCGACCCGCGCGATGGCGAAACGCTCGGCCTTGAAGCCGCCGCCGAAGTGGAGCGCCATCTTTCCTTCCGGGGCAATCATGCGGAAACACCGCTCGTCGCGCTGCCCGGCCTGGCGCAACAACACGGGATCGCGGCGATCCACATCAAGGACGAGGGCCATCGTCTCGGTCTCGGCAGTTTCAAGGCACTAGGCGGGGCCTATGCAGTGATCCGCCTCGTGCTGGAGGAGGCCGGCGAGAGGTTCGGCCGGACGGTGGACATCGCCGCGTTGCGGGCACCGGAGGTGGCAGCCGTCGCGCGGACCATGACGTTTGCCTGCGCCACCGACGGCAACCATGGCCGGTCGGTGGCGCAGGGTGCCCAACTTGTGGGCGCGCGGGCGGCGATCTTCGTGCATGCCGGCGTCTCGGCCGAGCGCGTCGCCGCCATCGCCCGGTTCGGCGCGGAGATGATCCGTGTCGACGGCACCTATGACGATTCCGTGCGGGAGGCTGCGCGGGTGGCGGAGGAGAAGGGCTGGACGATCGTTTCCGACACGTCCTGGCCCTGCTACGAGCGTATTCCGGGGCTGGTGATGCAAGGTTACACCGCGCTGGTGCGCGAGGCGCTGCGAGCATTGCCGGCGCCGCCGACGCATGTCTTCGTGCAGTCCGGCGTCGGCGGCATCGCTGCTGCAGTGGCTGGCCATCTGGCGCTGGAAGCCGGTGCGGCGCGGCCGGTCTTCACGGTTGTCGATCCGGCGCGGGCGGCCTGCCTGTTCGAGACGGCGCGCGCCGGCCATCCGGTGACGATCGCCCATGGTGAGCCGACTGTCATGGCCATGCTCGAATGTTATACGCCGTCGCTTGTCGCCTGGCGCATCCTGTCGCGTGCCGCTGATGCCTTCATGACCGTCGACGAGGAGGATGCCATCGCCGCGATGAAACAGCTCGCCAACCCTGTCGCCGGCGACCCCTCGGTGGTTTCCGGGGAAAGCGGCGGTGTCGGCCTTGCCGGCTTGATGCGCGCCATCGCCGATCCGGCGGTGAAGGCCGACCTTGGCATCGATGGCCAATCGCGGATCCTCCTGATCAACACGGAAGGAGCGACGGACCCCGGAAAATACGAGGAAATCGTCGGGCTTTCGCCCGCGCTCGTTGCTGCGCGGAACGGGAAGGGAGAATCGGCATGACAATCGACAGAAATGCCCTTCAGGTCGAGATGACAACCTGGCGGCGTGACCTGCACGCCCATCCCGAATTCGGCTTCGAGGAGACACGAACCGCGGCTTTCGTTGCGAAAAAGCTGCGCGAGTTTGGCCTCGATGAGGTCGTGGAAGGCGTCGGCGGAACGGGTGTTGTCGGAACGCTGCGGCGGGGGCAGGGCAACCGCTCCATTGCGCTTCGGGCGGATATGGACGCGTTGCGGATCACCGAACAGGGGGAGAGAGCCCATCGTTCCCGCAATCCGGGCGTCATGCACGCTTGCGGCCATGACGGACACACGACCATGCTGCTCGGTGCCGCAAAAGTACTGGCGCAGGAGGGCGGCTTTGACGGCACAGTGCGCTTCGTCTTCCAGCCGGCGGAGGAATGGGGCAAGGGCGCATTGGCCATGCTCGACGACGGGCTGATGCAGCGTTTCGCCTTCGAGGAGATCTACGGCATCCACAACATGCCGGGCCTGCCTGTCGGGCATTTCGAGACACGCCCCGGCGCCATCATGTCTGCGGAAGACAATTTCGAGATCGTGCTCGAGGGTGTCGGTGGCCACGCGGCGCGGCCGCATTGGGGCAACGAGGTGCTGGTCGCCGCCTGTGCGCTTGTGACCAGCCTCCAGACCATCGTGGCACGCCGGCTGAGCCCGACGGATGTGGGCGTGGTATCGGTGACGGAACTCATCACCGACGGCACGCGCAATGCGCTTCCGGGGCTGGCGCGGATTCTGGGGGATGCCCGCAGCTTCCGGCCGGAGGTGAGTGCGGCGATCGAAAGGCAGATGCGCATCATCGCGGAAGGCACCGCATTGGCGCACAATGTCACCGCGAGCGTCACCTATACGCGGGAATTCGTGCCGCTGCTGAATGACCCCGCCCTCGTCGACGAGGCCTTTGCCGTTGCACGCGCCATCCTGCCGCCGGAGGATGCGAGGCTCGCCGCCGAGCCGATGACCGGGTCTGAGGACTTCGCCCATTTCCTCGCCCATGTGCCTGGTTGCTTCGTCTTCCTCGGTAACGGCACGGAGTCCGCGCCGCTGCACAACCCCGGCTACGACTTCAACGACGAAGGGCTTCTCCACGGCGCGGATTTTCATGCTGGTATCGTGAGACGACGGCTTTCCGGCGCGCTCGGTCAATAGCCGGGGTCAGACATCCAGAAGGCGCGCGCGGAAGAACCACCGGGCACCGATGGCTGACGGCATCAGGCTTCCGTGCGGCATTCTCCGTTCAGTGCAGGCCGAGATAGGCCTTGCGGACGTCTTCGTTGTCGAGGAGGGCTGCGCTTTCGCCGGAGAGGTGGATGCGGCCGTTGACCATGACGTAGGCGCGTTGCGAGAGCTTCAGTGCGTGGTTGGCGTTCTGCTCGACGAGGAAGATGGTCTTGCCCATCTGGGCGATCTCCTTCAGCACCTCGAAGACGCGCTTGACGACGAGGGGTGCGAGGCCAAGCGACGGTTCGTCGAACAGGATGAGTTCCGGGCGCGCCATCATGGCGCGGGCGATCGCCAGCATCTGCTGCTCGCCGCCGGACATGGTGCCGGCGGTCTGGCTGCGGCGTTCCTTGAGGCGCGGGAAGAGATCGAACATGGTCGCACGATCCTCGTCGAAGTGATCCATGCCGATCGGCGTCGTGCCCATCATCATGTTCTCTTCCACCGTCATGTCCTGGTATATCTGCCGGCCTTCCGGGACGAGCGCGATGCCGCGGCGGGAAATCCGGTTGGTCGCAAGGCGGGAAATGTCCTCGCCCTTGTGCAGGATCTTTCCCGCTGACGCACGCGGCGCGCCAAAAATCGAGGAGAGCAGCGTCGTCTTGCCGGCGCCGTTCGCGCCGATCAGGCTGACGATCTCGCCCTTGGAAACATGGACGTTCACATCCTTCAGCGCCTCGACCGGGCCGTAATGGGCATGAACGCCGGTAAATTCGAGCAGCGGAACGCTCATGCCTCAACCTCTTCTTCACTGACGCCGAGATAGGCGGCGACCACGGCGGGATCGTTCGCCACATGCTCGGGCGTTCCGTCGGAGATCACCTCGCCATGGTCGAGCACGACGATATGCTGGGAAATGCGCATGACGAGTGCCATGTCGTGTTCGATGACGAGGACGGACTGGCCATGCTCGGTACAGAGCCGCTGGATGACCTCGGAGAGTTCGCGGGTTTCCGACGGGTTGAGGCCGGCGGCCGGCTCGTCGAGGCAGATGAGCGTCGGCCCGGTGCACATGGCGCGCGCGATTTCGAGACGTCGTTGCCGCCCATAGGGCAACTCGCCGGCGAGGCGATTGGCGTCGTCGGCAAGGTTCATCTCGCGCAGCCAGTGATAGGCGCGATCGACGGCATCACGCTCGGCGCGGCGGAAGCCTGGCGTGCGGAATATGCCGCTCAGCAGATTGTTGGCGGTCACCAGATGCTGGGCGACCAGCAGGTTTTCAATGACCGACATTTCCTTGAACAGGCGGATGTTCTGGAAGGTGCGGGCGATGCCGGCGCGCGTCACGAGATGCGAGCCCCCGGTGATGGGTTTTGTGATCAGCGTACCGATGTCGAGCGGGCCGTCGCGGCCGTTCAGCACGATTTCGCCTTCGCTTGCCCGATAGAAGCCGGTGATGCAGTTGAACATGGTCGTCTTGCCGGCGCCGTTCGGGCCGATCAGCGCGGTCACCGCGCCGCGCTCCACGGAGAAGCTGACATTGCGGTTTGCGACGATGCCGCCGAAGCGCATCGTGACGTTGCGGATGTCGAGGAGGGGCGTGGTCATCGGGCTGCCTCCACCTTGGCTGCGAGCGGGAGCGGCCCAGCGTCCCTCGTCGTGCTCGGAAAGAAGGCCGGGCGTTTGATCCGCACGAGGCCGCGGGGTTTCCAGATCATCATGATGACCATGAGCACGCCGAAGATCAGCACGCGGTATTCGGCAAAGTCACGCAAGAGTTCCGGCAGGATGGTGAGGACGAGGGCGGCGGCGATCACGCCGACCGTCGAGCCGAGACCGCCGAGAACCACGATGGCGAGGATGAGAGCGGATTCGAAGAAGGTGAAGGATGTCGGGTTCACGAAGCCCTGATGGACGGCGAAGAACACGCCGGCAAGCCCGCCCGTCGAGGCGCCGAGCATGAAGGCGGTGAGTTTCGTGAAGACGTGGTTCACGCCGAGCGAGCGGCAGGCGATCTCGTCCTCGCGCAGCGCCTCCCACATGCGGCCGAGCGGCATGACGCGCAGGCGCTCCACGGCATAGATGACGAGGCAGACGACGAGGAACAGCACGAGGTAGATGAACCAGAATTTGTAGTCGGCGCTGTAGGGGATGCCGAGATAGTCGTGGATCGGCACGCCGCCCTGCTTGGCCGAGCGAGTGAATTCCAGGCCGAAAAGCGTCGGCGCGGGCACGGGCGCGCCATTCGGGCCGCCGGTGAATTCCAGCCAGTTGTTCAGCACGAGACGGATGATCTCGCCGAAGCCGAGCGTGACGATCGCGAGGTAGTCGCCGTGCATCTTGAGGACAGGGAAGGCGAGAACCATGCCGAAGAGGCCGGCGAGGAAGGGGGCGATGACCAGCGCGCTCCAGAAGCCGAGCCCGAGATACTGATAGCCGAGCGCCAAAAGATAGGCCCCGACGGCATAGAAGGCGACGAAGCCGAGATCGAGCAGACCGGCGAGGCCGACGACGATGTTCAGCCCCAGGCCGAGCAGACAATAGATCAGCGCGAGGATCGCGATGCCGAGGAAATACTTGTCCGCGAAGAAGGGCAGGCTGAGTCCGACAAGGAACAGCAAGGCGAGGATCAGCATGGGCGACTTTTCCGTGCCGGTCATCACCGTAACGCCGACACCGCTGTCGGCCAGCTTGCGGGTCAGCGCCTGGCCAAGGCCGGTCATCTGGACGAGCGAGACGGCAATACGCCCTGCGGTGACGATGGCGGCGAGCAGGACGGCGCGCGTCAGCTCATTGCGGAACGAGAAACCCTCGAGCACGAGGCCAGAGATCGGGCCAAACAGGATGAGCGAGACGGTAAAGGTAAGAAGTGCCTGCTTGAAGAGCGTGCGGAGGCGGTTGGTTTGCATGGTCGTTCTCCTCACACTTTCTGGATTTCCGGCCGGCCGAGCAGGCCATAGGGGCGGAAGAACAGTAGGGTGATGAGCAGCGCGAAGGCGAAGACGTCCTTGTAGTCGGTGCTGACATAACCGGCGAACAGCGCTTCCGTCAGGCCAAGCAGGATGCCGCCGAGCACGGCGCCGGGCAGCGAGCCAATGCCGCCGAGCACGGCCGCGGTAAAGGCCTTGATGCCCATGACGAAGCCGATGAAGAAGTTGAACGAACCGTAGTTGAAGGTGACGAGCACGCCGCCGACGGCAGCCGTCGCGGCGCCGATAACGAAGACTGTCGAGATGATTCGGTCAGTGTTGACGCCGAGCACGGCGGACATGCGGATGTTCTGCTGCGTTGCCCGGCATTCCCGGCCGATGCGGGTGTAGTTGATTACATAAGTGAGGATGCCCATGGCGATCAGCGAGGCGAAGAGGATGACCGTCTGCATGTAGGTGATCTGCGCGAAATGCACGCCGTCGCCGAAGCGGAAGGCGCCGCTGATCAGCGTCGGAACGCCCTGGTCGCGTGCGCCCTGCGAGATCTGCACGTAGCTTTGCAGCATCAGCGAAATGCCGATGGCGGAAATCAGCGGGGCAAGCTTGGTGGATCCTCGCAAAGGACGGTAGGCGACGCGCTCGATCGCCCAACCGTAGACGGCGGTGACGGCGCAGGTGATCACCAGCACGGAAATCAGCGCGAAGGGTACGGACTGGATGCCGAAGAAGGTGAGCACGGCAAGGGTTATCGCGGCGATATAGGCCGAGACCATGTAGACGTCGCCATGGGCGAAGTTGATCATGCGGATGACACCGTAGACCATGGTGTATCCGACGGCGATCAGCCCGTAGATCGTGCCGAGCGTGATGCCGTTGAACAATTGCTGGACCAGGATGTAGACGTCCATGGTGAACCCTTCTCTTCAAATCTTGCGGGCATGGCGAAACCAGCCGGACGCCCATGTCCGGCTGGTCCGGGCAGGCCTGCCTTAGTTCACGAGAGCCGGGGTTCCCTTGTCGTCGAAGGTGTAGAAGACGAACTTGAAGTCCTTGATGTCGCCCTTTTCATCCCAGGTGATCTTGCCGATGGCGGAATCGACCGTGTTGGCACGCAGCCAGTCGGCCTGCGCCTTCAAGTCTTCGCCTGCCTTCAGCGCCGCCACGACCGCCTGCGCATTGGCGTAGCCGTAGAGCACGTAATTTGCCGGTGTGACGTTGGCCTTAGTCAGGGCGTCCTGCACGTCCTTGGTCGACGGATCGGCCAGCGGATCGGGCGTTGCCGAATAGTAAACATCCTTGAGGTTGGCCCCGCCGCCGGCCGCAGCCACGAGTTCTGCCTGGGCGAAGGAATCGCCGCTGACGAAGACGACGTCGACGCCCTGTTCCTTGAGCTGGCGGATAAGCGGGCCGCCTTCCGGAATGAGGCCGCCGAAATAGACGGCGTTCGCGCCCGTGCTCTTGATCTTGGTGACGAGCGCGTTGAAGTCGCGTTCGCCGCGCGTCAGGCCCTCATAGAGCACCGGCGTGATGCCACGCGCCTCGATGGTCTTCTTCACGGCGTCGACCAGGCCCTGGCCGTAGGTGTCCTTGTCGTGGATCAGCGCGATCTTGTCCCGCTTCAGCGTGTCGAGGATGAAGCCGCCGGCAACGACGGCCTGCTGGTCGTCACGCCCGCAGCCGCGGAACAGGTTGTCGAAGCCGCGATCCGTCACGGCCGGGTTGGTCGAGGACGGCGTCATTTCGAGGATGCCGGCGTCGTTGTAGATTTCGGAAGCCGGGATCGTGCTCGACGAGCAGAAGTGGCCGATCACGGCCTGCACCTTGTCCTGATCGACGAAGCGGTTGGCGACCGCGACTGCCTGCTTCGGCTCGCAGGCGTCGTCGCCCTTCACCAGCTCGATCTGCTTGCCGTTGATGCCGCCGCTCGCGTTCACGCCGTTCACATAGGCCGAGACGCCATCGAAGACCTGCTCGCCAAATGTGGCGTTGGCGCCGGTATAGGGACCGGCAACGCCGATCTTGATCGTGTCGGCGGCAAAGGCCGGCGCAAGCAGGAGCGCGGATGCGATGGCGGTGGCAGCGAAGAGTTTCGAAATGGATGTCATGAAAGGCTTCCCTCTGGTTAAGCCGTTGATGTTCTTCGTTTCGACGCGTGTTTTTCCGCGTTCGGTCTTCTTGTTGCAGCCGAGCCATTCGCCTTTTCAGGACGTGCGGCAGCCGGCGTCATGTCTTGATTGCGACGGTTTCTGTGTCGCGATCCGACTTCAATTTCAGTTGACACATGTATGATAAGTGATATATCCAAAATCCGTCAAGCGGAAATCTTGCATCGGCGCGCCGGGCATGAAAACCTGATGTGCCAGAGGTTCGGCCGGCGGTCGCGCCGGATGGGATTCGATGCCGAAAGGTGCCTGAATGTGGGGAATGACATGGTGAGCAATGCGCCGCGGAACTGCCGGGTGGGTGTCGACATCGGGGGCACGTTTACGGACATCGCCCTCGATCTGGATGGCGTGCTCCATTCGACAAAGGTGCTGACCGATTATACCGGCCCCGAGCGGGCCATCCTGAAGGGGGTCGTCGCCGTCGCCGAGATGGCGGGCATCGGGCTTTCGGAGATCGATCTTCTGATCCACGGTACTACGCTCGCCACAAACGCGCTGATCGAGCGGCGCGGTGCCAGGACCGCTTTCGTCACGACGGAAGGGTTTCGCGACACGCTGGAAATGCGCACGGAAAACCGCTTCGAGCAGTATGATCTCAACATCGTCTTGCCGCCGGCGCTCATCGCCCGCGCTGATCGTTTCGTGGTGCGCGAGCGCACGAATGCCGCCGGCAAGGTGCTGCTGGCGATCGATGACGCCTCCGTAGAGGCCGTCGTTTCGGCGATTGCGGCGGGCGGTTATGAGAGCGTCGCCATCGGCTTCATCCACGCCTATGCGAATGGCGCACACGAGGCCGCCGTGCGCGATGCGATCCTCAAGCGCCTGCCGCATGTCTCCGTGTCGATTTCGTCTGAAGTCTCGCCGCAGATGCGCGAATTCGAGCGCTTCAACACGGTCTGCGCCAATGCCTATGTGAAGCCGGCGATCAAATCCTATCTCGACCGGCTCGTCGTCTCGCTGAAGGAGATCGGCGTCCGCTGCCCGGTCTTCATGATCCATTCCGGCGGCGGCATCGTCTCCGTCGAAAGCGCCTCCGAATTCCCGGTGCGCCTCGTCGAATCCGGCCCCGCGGGCGGCGCGATCTTCGCCGCCGACATCGCGCGGCGCCATGGGCTGGACACCGTGCTGTCCTTCGACATGGGCGGCACGACGGCAAAGATCTGCCTGATCGAAAACCAGGTGCCGAAGACCGCAAAAACCTTCGAGGTCGCGCGCACCTACCGCTTCCGCAAAGGCTCCGGCATGCCGATCTCCATACCGGTGGTCGAGATGGTGGAAATCGGCGCCGGCGGCGGTTCCATCGCCTCCGTGGATGGTATGCGCCAGATCCGCGTCGGACCGCATTCGGCGGCCTCCGAGCCAGGCCCGGCCTGCTACCAGCGCGGCGGCAAGAACCCAACGGTGACGGACGCCGACCTCATCCTCGGCAAGCTTGATCCCGACAATTTCGCCGGTGGCGCCATTCCACTCTCCGTCGCGGCCAGCCGGCAGGCAATGGCCGACGATATCGGCACGGTGATCGGCCTCGATCCGGACGGCGCCGCTTACGGCACTTGCGAGATGGTGGACGAGAACATGGCCAATGCCGGCCGCGTGCACACCGTTGAGAATGGCAAGAACATTGCCGATTTCACCATGATCACCTTCGGCGGCGCCGGTCCGCTGCATGCCGCAAGACTTTGCGAGAAGATGGGCATTTCCACCTTCCTCGTGCCGGCGGGCGCCGGTGTCGGGTCGGCCATCGGGTTCCTGCGCGCGCCCTTCGGTTATGAATCCATCCGCAGCGCCGTCTTCAATCTGTCCAGCTTCGACTTTGCCGAGGCGAACAAGCTGGTCGATTCCATGCAGGCGGAAGCACTGGGCTTCGTCGAAGGTGGGCTCGATAGCGGCGCGCCGGTGATCGAGCGCACGCTCTTCATGCGTTACGCGGGGCAGGGCTGGGACATTCCGGTACCGCTCGATGCGGAAAAGTTCGGTGCCGGCAGTGCAGGGACACTCGCCGTGCGGTTCGAAACGGAATACGAGCGCTTCTTCGGCCGCGCCATCGAAGGCCTCGATATCGAGGTCGTGAGCTGGTCGGTCAAGGCAAGTTCGCCACTGCCCCCGGCCGCCCGCGTCGCCGCCGTTGGTGAAGGCAGCGTCGTGACGCCGGCCAAGACCCGCCGCCTGTTCGAAGCAGGGCAAGGCACGTTCCTAGACGCCGGCATCCATGAGCGTGACGGCCTGAAACCCGGCGATGTCGTGAAAGGCCCCGCCATTGTGGTGGAGCGCGAAACCTCGACCATGCTAACCGCCGCCTTCAAGGCCATCGTGCAGAACGACGGCTGCCTGCTCGTCACCCGGCTGTAAGGATAGAACCGATGAACCAGTCGATGATCGATATCCATATGCAGGTCATGTGGAACCGCCTGATCTCCGTTGTGGAAGAGCAGGCCCAGACGCTGATCCGTACTGCCTTCTCTACCTCGGTGCGCGAGGCGGGCGACCTGTCTGCCGGCGTCTTCGATCTGGAAGGCCGCATGCTGGCGCAGGCCGTCACCGGCACGCCAGGACACGTCAATGCCATGGCGGAATCCGTCGCGCATTTCATCCGCGACATCGGCCCGGAAAACATCTTTGAAGGCGATGTCTACATCACCAACGACCCGTGGAAGGGCACCGGGCACCTGCACGACATCACCGTCGTCACCCCCTCCTTCCACCATGGCAAACTGGTCGGCTACTTCGCCTCCACCGCCCATGTTGTGGATGTCGGCGGACGCGGCTTCGGTCCGGATGCGCGCGAAGTCTATGAGGAAGGCTTGTTCATCCCGATCATGAAGTTCTTCGAGCGCGGCGAACTGAACCGCACGCTCATCCATATCGTGCGCAACAATGTGCGCGAGAACGACAAGGTGGTCGGCGACTTCCATGCCCTTGCCGCCTGCAACGAGACCGGCCATCGCCGCCTCATCGACATGCTGACGGAATTCAACCTCGAAGATCTTTCGATGATCGGCGGCTTCATCCTCAAGCACAGCCGCGAGGCAACGCTGGAGCGCTTGAGGAACCTGCCGCACGGCACTTGGTCCTACAGCCTCGATCTCGATGGTTACGATGAGCCGGTGCACCTCGCGGCAAAACTCACCATCGGGCCGGAGGGCGTGCTGGTCGATTTCGATGGCACTTCCGGCATGAGCAAGTTCGGAATCAACGTGCCGCTCGTCTATGCCAAGGCCTATGCCTGCTACGGCATCAAATGTGTCGTGGCGCCGGAAATTCCCAACAATGCGGCCTCGCTTGCGCCCTTCGACATCGCGGCGCCCGAAGGCTGCATTCTCAACGCCAAGCGGCCAGCGCCCGTCGCCGTGCGCCATGTGCTCGGCCATTTCGTGCCGGATCTCGTGCTCGGCGCGCTGCACCAGGCATTGCCCGGCCAGGTGCCGGCGGAAGGCGCGAGCGCGCTGTGGAACCTGCATATGAGCGTGCGCCCCGTCGCCGACCAGATCGGTGGCAAGGGCGCGGAAATCCTGATGTTCAACTCCGGCGGCTCCGGCGCGCGCGCAGCACTAGACGGCCTCAACGCAACGGCCTTCCCGAGCGGCGTGCACACCATGCCGATCGAGGCGACGGAAAACGTTGGTCCGGTCATCATCTGGCGCAAGGAACTGCGCGAGGGCTCCGGCGGCGCGGGTGCGCAACGCGGCGGCCTCGGCCAGATGATCGAGATCGAGGCGGCCGAGGGTTATTCCTTCCGCTTCTCCGCCATGTTCGATCGCCTGCACCATCCGGCCCGCGGCCGCGATGGCGGCCTCGACGGTGCGCCCGGCGGTGTAGCGCTCGATGACGGCACGGCATTGAAGGGCAAAGGCCTGCAATTCGTACCCGAAGGCCGGCGGCTGGTTCTCTCGCTGCCCGGCGGCGGGGGCTATGGTGAACCGGCAGTACGCCCCGCAGATGCCGTCGCCCATGACGTCAAGCACGGTTACATCACAGAGGAACAGGCCGCGCTTTATGGCAAGGTGGGAGAAAAGGCATGAACATGATCGTGTTTGAAAGCGCGCGGGCATCCACGATAAAATCCTCGCCCTCTATGGCCGTTTCCATGGCGGCCAAGGCCATGCGGGCGAAGGGCGAACCCGTCATCGATCTGTCGCTCGGCGAGCCGGACTTCGACACGCCGGCCCATATCGTGGACGCCGCAGTGGACGCGATGAGGCGGGGTATTACGCGATACACTGCACCGGACGGCCTTCCCGAGTTGCGCGAGGCGATCGTCAGAAAATTCAAGCGCGAGAACGGCCTCGACTATGCCCTGGATGAGATTTCCATCGGCAACGGTGCCAAGCAGATCCTGTTCAACGCCTTTCTCGGCACACTGGAGCCCGGCGACGAGGTGGTGGTGCCGGCACCCTACTGGGTCTCGTATACAGACATCGTCATCCTGCACGGCGGCGTGCCGAAGATCGTTGTTTGCGGCGTGGAGGACGACTTCAAGATCACGCCGGAGCGACTGGAAGCGGCGATCACGCCGAAGACCCGCTGGTTCCTGTTCAATTCACCGTCCAACCCGACCGGGGCGATCTACGCCGCCGACGAACTGAAGGCGCTGGGTGACGTGTTGGCGCGCCATCCCCGCGTCGCTGTCATGTCGGACGAGATCTATGAGCACATCGTCTGCGGTGATGTGCCCTTTACGTCCTTTGCAAATGCCTGCCCGGATCTGCGCGACCGCACGCTTCTCATCAACGGTGTCTCCAAGGCCTATGCGATGACCGGCTGGCGGCTTGGTTATGCGGCGGGTCCGAAGAGCCTGACGAAGGTCCTGAACAAGATGCAGTCGCAGAGCACGACGTGCCCATCGTCGATCACGCAGGTTGCGGCCGCGGCGGCGCTCAATAGCCCGCAAGATTTCGTGGCAACCGCCGTCGCTGAATACAAGGCGCGCGGCGAACTCGTGACGACGGGTTTCAGTGCGATTCCCGGCCTTGAGGTGCGCGCGCCGGAGGGGGCTTTCTACCTCTTCCCGAAATGCGCCGCTCATATCGGCAAGACAGCTCCGGATGGCACCGTCATTGACAACGATACGGCGCTCGCCGCCTACCTGCTGAGGGAAGGCAAGGTCGCGACAGTGCCGGGCGCCGCCTTCGGCGTCGAGCCCTATATCCGCCTGTCCTTCGCCACCTCGCGCGACAATCTCACGCTCGCCATCGACCGCATCGCCGATGCACTCGCCCGGCTTCGCTAGGAGGAACCGACCATGTCCCATTTCCAGAAAGTTCTTCTGACGGGTGCTGCCGGCGGCGTCGGCACGGCGCTTCGCCAGTCCGGCACGCGGCTCGGCAGGGTCGTGCGGCTGTCCGACCGCAAGCCCTGCGAAAACATCGGGTCGCACGAAGAGGATTTTCCGCTCGAGCTTGCCGATTTCGATGCGGTTTCGGAGGCGGTGAAGGGTTGCGACGCCATCGTGCATCTCGGCGGCCAGCCGCTGGAAGCCGAATGGAAGACGATCCTCGATAGCAACATTTCCGGCGGCTA
The DNA here is from genome assembly GCF_001713395.1 of Sinorhizobium sp. RAC02. NCBI lineage: Bacteria > Pseudomonadati > Pseudomonadota > Alphaproteobacteria > Hyphomicrobiales > Rhizobiaceae > Sinorhizobium > Sinorhizobium sp. RAC02. Next base: position 982,399 of record NZ_CP016452.1, read on the forward strand.
TAACATCTACGAGGCCGCGCGCCAGCACGGCGTCAAGCGCATCGTCTATGCCAGTTCCGTGCATGCGATCGGTTATTACGAGCGCACCGAGACGATCGACGGCACCGTGCCGACCCGGCCGGACAGCCTCTACGGTGTGTCGAAAACCTTCGTGGAAAATCTCGGTCGCTACTATTTCGACAAGTTCGGGATCGAGACGGTCAGTATCCGCATCGGATCCTGCTTCCCGGAGCCGACAGACCGCAGGCACCTCATTACATGGCTGTCCTATCGCGACTGCCGCCAGCTTGTCGAAAAGAGCCTGTCGGCCCCGCGCGTCGGCTTCATGGTCGCCTATGGCATGTCGAACAATGCGCAGGCCTTCTGGGACAATCGCACCGCCGCCGTGCTCGGCTATAAACCGCAAGACAGCGCCGACGATTATGCCGACAAGGTTTTTGCCAGCACGGAACAGGGGGACCCGAACGATCCGGCCGTGCGCTACCAGGGCGGCAGCTTCTGCGCGGCCGGCCACTTCGAAGACAAGTGAGGGCGACGATGCAGGCTTCGAAGACATCCTATGACGTCATTATTGTCGGCGGTGCCGTGGTTGGCAGCGCGACCGCCTATTTTCTGGCGACGAACCCCGATTTTACCGGCTCGGTGCTGGTGATCGAAAAGGACTGGACCTATCAGCGCTCGGCGACCGCGCTCTCGTCCAGTTCTATCCGCCACCAGTTCTCCAACGCAATCAACGTCAAGGTCTCGCAGTTCGGCACGGAGTTCATTCGCAACTTCCGGAAAAATGTCGAAGTCGATGACGATACGCCGGAAATCGGCTTCCACGAAAACGGCTACCTCTTCCTTGCGGGCGACGCGCGTGGCGCTGACGTGCTTCGTCGCAACCACGAAACGCAGGTCTCCTGCGGCGCCGACGTGTCGTTGCTCGATCCGGAAGGGCTGGGTCGCCGCTTCCCGTGGCTTAACGTGGAGGGCCTGACGCTCGGCAGCACAGGCGAAAGCGGCGAAGGCTGGTTTGATAGCGTCGGGCTGCTGCAGGGTTTCCGCAAGAAGGCGCGCACTCTCGGTGTCGACTATATCGAGGACGAAGTCGTCGCGGTGAACCGGGAGGGTGACCGCATTGTTTCGGTGACGACGAAGAGCGGGCAAACGGTCGCTTGTGGCACTTTGGTCAACACGTCCGGCACCAATGGCAAGCAGGTTGCGCGCATGGCCGGCCTCGACATTCCGGTCGAACCGCGCCGTCGTTCACTCTTCGTGGTGGATTGCCGCACGCCACTGGAAGGCAAGGTCGGCCTCACCATCGATCCGTCCGGCGTCTTCTTCCGCCCCGAAGGGAAATTCTACCTGATGGGCACCTATCCTAAGCACGATCCGGAGGTCGATCCGAACGATTTTTCCGTCATGCACGACGAGTTCGAGGACGAAATCTGGCCGACGATCGCCGAACGCGTGCCGGCCTTCGAGGCGATCAAGGTGGTGAACAGTTGGGCGGGGCACTACGACTATTGCACGCTCGATCACAACGTCATCCTCGGCCCACACACCGACGTGAAGAATTTTCTCTTCGCCAACGGCTTTTCCGGCCACGGCCTGCAGCAGTCGCCGGCAATGGGGCGCGGCCTGTCCGAACTGATCGCCTATGGCGGCTTCCGCTCGCTCGACCTCTCGCCCTTCGGCTACGAGCGCGTCGTCGCGGACCGGCCCTTCCTTGAGGACGCCGTGATCTAACGGCTCAGGAGACGAACATGACAACCGAATATGAGACACGCAGCGGCGGCCAGATCCTGGTCGACGCACTGAGGGTTCATGGCGTCGAACGGGTGTTCGGCGTGCCGGGTGAGAGCTATCTGGCGGCGCTGGATGCCTTTCACGATGCCGAGGATGCGATCGAGTTCGTCATCTGCCGTCAGGAGGGCGGGGCGGCCTATATGGCAGAGGCCTATGGCAAGTTGACGGGCAAGCCCGGCATCTGCTTCGTCACCCGCGGGCCGGGCGCCACCAATGCCTCTGTCGGCGTGCATACGGCGTTCCAGGATTCGACGCCGATGATCCTCTTCATCGGCCAGGTGGCGCGCGACCAGATGGAGCGCGAAGCCTTCCAGGAGATCGACTATCGCCGCATGTTCGGCCAGATGGCGAAATGGGTGGTGGAGATCGAGGATGCGGCACGCATTCCCGAACTCATCAGCCAGGCCTTCCACCGCGCCGTCAACGGTCGTCCGGGACCGGTGGTCGTGGCGCTGCCGGAGGACATGCTGACGGATGTGGTGGCCATTGCCGATACACCGGCCTACAAACGGGTGGAAACCTATGCCGGTGAGCCACAGCTCGACGAGTTGATCGCACTGCTGGCAAAGGCGACGCGACCCATGGTCGTCGCCGGCGGCGGCGGCTGGACGCAGCAGGCGGTTGCCGATCTGCGCGCCTTCTCGGAAGCGTTTTCGCTTCCGGTCGCTGCTTCGTTCCGCTGCCAGGATCTCTTCGACAATACGCATGGGAACTATGCGGGCGATCTTGGCCTTGCGGCCGGGCCGAAGCTGATCCAGCACGTGAAGGATTGCGACTTGCTGATCTCCATCGGCGCTCGCCTTGGCGAGATGACGACCGGCGCCTACACGCTGATCGACATTCCTGTACCGAAGCAAACATTCGTCCATGTTCATCCCGGCGCGGAGGAACTCGGCCGCGTCTATCATGCCACGCTCCCGATCAATGCCAGTGTAGCCGGTTTTCTGGCGCAGGCCAAAAAGCTGAAGCCTGTGGCAGCGCCAGCCTGGCGTGATTGGACGGCGGCGGCCCATGCCGACTATCTCGAAAACATCAACCATCCGCAGGTGCCGGGGGCCGTCCAAATGGGCGAGGTCATGGAATGGTTGCGCGGCCATCTGCCGGCCGATGCCATCCTGACGACGGGCGCGGGCAACTATTCCGCCTGGGCGCATCGCTTCTACCAGTACCGCACATTCCGCACCCAGCTCGGGCCGACCAACGGCTCGATGGGCTATGGCGTGCCGGCGGCAATCGCCGCAAAAATCACAGTGCCGGAGCGCACTGTGGTCGCCTTCGCCGGCGACGGCTGCTTCCTGATGAACGGGCAGGAACTGGCCACCGCGATGCAGTATGACGCCCGCGTCATCTTCCTTGTCATCAACAACGGCATGTACGGCACGATCCGCATGCATCAGGAGCGCAACTATCCCGGTCGCGTTTCGGGCACGAGGCTCACCAACCCGGATTTTGCCGATCTCGCCCGCTCGTATGGCCTGCACGCGGAGACGGTGGAGAGGACGGAGGAATTCGCCGATGCCTTCCTGCGCTCGGAAGCCTCCGGCAAGCCGGCGCTGATCGAAATCCGCATCGACCCGGAAGCGCTGACGCCCAAGATGAGCCTGACGCAGATCCGCGAACAGGCACTTGCAGCGGGCAAATGAGACGGGCGGGCCGCGGCGCGGCGGTCAGTCGTCCGCTTCGCTGCCCGCCGGCTCGTCCAGCATGGCGCGGTAGCGGGTGAGGCTTTCCTCCAGATGCGCGACCAGCGCCTGTTTGGCAGCCTTGGCATCGCCCTGTGTGATCGCCGCGAGAATGCTGGCATGCTCCTTGTTGATCTTCTTCAGATAGGCATTGTAGGTGCGGCCGGATTGGCGATGCTTGAGCACCAGATCGAAGTTAATCTCGCCCATCACCGCGACAAGAAAACTCGGAAAATGCGAGTTGCGCGTGGCCTTGGCGATGGCAAGATGGAAATCGAAATCGGCGCGCGCCTCGATCTCGGGATCGTTCGTATCGAGGTTTTCGATATAGTCGAAGGCGCGAGCGATCTCGGCCAGCGCTTCCGGCGTGCGACGCTGCGCGGCAAGCGCCACGGACTGCATCTCGACGCCGAGGCGCAGTTCGAGGATCTGCATGGCGGAGCGGATGTCATCGATGCGGCTGATCTCGAAGTTCAGCGTCTTGACGTCCTTCTCCGTGACATAGACGCCGGCACCCTGCCGCGAAATGACCCGGCCTGCCACCTTGAGCGAGGTGAGCGCTTCGCGAATGACCGTGCGGGAAACGCCGAACTCCTCGCAGAGCTGGGCGCTTGACGGGATCTTTTCGCCGGGCGCATAAAGTCCGCTATCGATGCGCTCGGCAAGTTTGGCGACGACGATTTCCGCGAGATTGCCGCGCTGTGTTATGATCGACATGCCGGTCTGCCCTTCGCCCCGAAAGTTCGCATTTATCACATATCATACATGGCAGGCTTCTCCAATGGCAGCGGCATTCGCCTGAAGAAGGGTGCAGATAACTTCCAGGGGATGCGGAATGCGCCGCTCCGCCATCAGCTTTACCTGCGAACGGCAGGAATAGCCCGTCGCCATGAGCACATCTTCCGTTCCCAGCCTTGCGAGGGCGGGCTGCCAGCTCATCGCATAGAGTTTCTCCGAAAGCGCGCGGTTGCGCACCTCATGACCAAACATGCCCGCCATGCCGCAGCAGCCGGCCTCGATGACGGAAAGCTCGATGCCCAGTTTTGCGAAGACCGCACCCCATTGGCTGGCGGCCGCCGGCAGGTTGCTGCGTTCCGTGCAATGCGCCATCAGCCGATAGAGCGGTCGGTCGCCCACGGGAACGGGTGAGGGCAGCCGGTCGATCAATTGCGCCAGCCATTCCTGCGGTAGCAGGACGCGCGCACGCAGCCGTGTCGCGCCATATTCGCTGCGATAGGCGAGCGTCATCGAGGGATCGATGCCGACCAGCGCCACTCCGGTATCGGCCATACGGTCGAGCTGCCGGGCGGTCCGCCCTGCTGCTCTCTCAAAAGCGCCGAGATACCCGAGCACGTGCAGCGCCTTGCCGTTGCCAAGCGGCGGCGCGAGGAGGGGCCGAAACCCGAGGAGGACTGCGACATCGATGGCGGCGGACAGTACCTGCGGGTCGAAATGTTCGGTAAAGGCGTCGGGCACGAAGATAACCGTGCTGGCCCGTTCCTTCCCGCTCAGGCTCGCGAGTGCCTGCGGTGTTGCAATGGCGACGCTGCGGCGAAGCGAAGGGGCGGGCAGGGCAGGAAGTGCCGTCAGGCCCGCAAAGCGCATCGCCGCCCGGCCGATCGTGGAGCCGACGAAGATATTGTAGAGCGGTCGCGTTCGCGCCATCACCGGCAATATGGTTTCGATGGCAGCGACGATCGGGTCCTTCAGGGGGCGCAGGTAGCGTCCGTAGTAGAGTTCGAGGAATTTGGAACGGAAGGCGGGTACGCTCACCTTGACGGGACACTGGCCTGCGCAGGCCTTGCAGGCGAGGCAGGTATCCATCGCCGCCCGCACCTCATGGGAGAAGTCGTCGCGGTTTGCGGGGTTGAGCGAGTTCCAGGCGCGACAAGCCAGCCTTAGGGCGGCGCTCGAGCGGCGCAAGCGTTCCGCCGCCTGGCGCGGATCGACGCCTTTTTCGGCAAGCCGGCGAAGCCACTCCCGCATCAGCGAGGCGCGGCCCTTCGGTGAAAACCGTCGGTCGCGCGTCGCCTTGTAGGAAGGGCACATGAGCCCATCGGCATCGAAATCGAAACAGGCGCCGTTGCCATTGCAATAGGCTGCATTGTCGAAGGCGGCGCGGATGTCGTTGCCGATGATGCGGTCGAGGCTGCCACGCAAGGGAATGTCGTCGATCTTCGGCAGGGTGCTGCCGGCAGGCGCGACGATCTTGCCGGGATTTAGCTGGTTGAGCGGGTCGAAGGCCTGCTTGATGTCCTGCAAGCATGGATAGAGGGGGCCGAAGAAGGCCGGCACATATTCCGAGCGCACCCCCTTGCCGTGTTCGCCCCAGAGAACACCACCGTATTTTTGCGTCAGCGCGACGACGGCGTCACTGATCCGCCGTACGAGCGCAGCATGGTCTGCGCGGGTCAGATCGAGCGCAGGACGCACATGCAGCACGCCCGCATCCACGTGGCCGAACATGCCATAGGTCAACCCTTCTCCATCGAGCAATGTCCGGAATTCGCGGATATAGGCGGCGAGATGTTCTGGCGGAACGGCGGTATCCTCGACGAAGGGCACCGGCCGGATCGGGCCTTCGACATTGCCAAGCAGGCCGACCGCCCGCTTGCGCATCGTCCAGATGGCGTCGATATCGGCCTTGCCATGCGTCGTGGTAAAGCCTTTCCGGCCGGGGAAGGCGGTTCCTTCGAGTGCCGCGCTGACGAGAGCGAGTTTCTCGGCAAGATCCCCCGAGGTGTCGGCCAGAACCTCGACAATGTTGATGCCGTTCGCCGGCCCGTCGGCATCGTCTGGAAAAAAGCCTGCGATGCGCGGCCAGACACTGTCGCCCTTCGCAAGCCGCAGGACCGTCTCGTCGATCGTCTCGACCGAGGCGACGTTGAGAGCGACGAGCGTGCGGGCGTCTTCGAGCGCGGCATTGAAATTGTCGTAGCGGATGTTGATGAGCGCCGCGCAGGCGGGAATTGGCAACAACGCCAGTTCCGCCTCGGCGATCATCGCAAGCGTGCCTTCGGATCCGCAAAGCAAGGCGTTCAGGTCAAAAAGACCATCCCCGCGCTGGAGATGGGCGAGGTCATAGCCGGTCATGAAGCGATTGAGCTTCGGGAAAATCGCCTCGATCTGCTCGCGGTTGTCGGTCGCGATGCGAGCGAGCGTCCTGTGGATGTCGCCGATGCGGTCGCGCCGGGCCTGAAGCGCCCGCAATTCTTCTTCCCGCACGGGGCGGGAGAGGAAATCGGTGCCGTCCGTCAAAACCACGCGCAGGGCGCGGACATGGTTGCTGGTCTTTCCGTAAAGGCAGGATCCCTGGCCGCACGCATCCGTCGAGATCATACCGCCGATCGTCGCCCGGTTGGAAGTGGACAGCTCCGGCGCGAAAAACAGGCCGTAAGGTTCCAATGCCTTGTTCAACTGGTCCTTGACGACGCCGGCGTCCACGCGTGCGGTTTGACGGACCGGATCGATCTCGATGATCCTGTTCATATGGCGCGAGCAGTCGACAACGATGCCGTTTGTCAGCGACTGGCCATTCGTACCCGTGCCGCCGCCGCGCGGGGTAATCGTGACGCCGGAAAATTCCGACCTCGCGAGGGTCTTGGCAATGCGCTTGAGATCGTCGATGTTTTTAGGAAACAGCACGCCGGCAGGCGCCACCTGGTAGATGGAATTGTCGGTGGAATAGACAGTGCGCTCCGAAGCATCGGTGCCCACGTCACCCTCGAACCCTGTGGAGGCGAGATGCTTGAAAAAGCCGGTATTGGATGTCGAAACGGCCCGGTTGGTATCGAGGCGGGGGATCATGGCGGATTCCAAAAACGGCTTGCGCTTCGTTGAAGTTGGCATATAAGTGATAACATACCAATATGGCGGTGCAACCCGGAAAACGCGAGGTTTGAAACGTGAAAAACCAGTCTGTTGTCATAGTCGGTGGCGCTTCGGGCCTCGGGCTCACGACGGCGAAGCTGATGGCCGCGCATGGCGCGACGAAGATCGGCCTCATCGATCGCAACGAGGCGTTGCTGACATCCTCTGCAGCGGAACTGACGGCGCTCGGCGTCGAGGTGGCGACCGCGGTGGCGGATATTTCCCGTGCCGAAACGGCGCATGCCGGCTTCGATGCCGTTGCTGCCAAACTCGGCCGCGTCCATGCCCTCGTCAACAGCGCAGCAATCTACCCGCGCAAGGCCATTCTCGACATTACCGATGAAGATTGGGATCTCGAAAATGCGATCAATGTCAAAGGCACCTACCATATGATGGTCGCAGCCGTGCGCCATATGCGCCAGTTCGTGAACGCGCCGGACGTCACTGGCCGTATCGTGAACATTACCTCGGTCGATGCGTTCAAGGCCCATCCGCAGAACGCGCATTATGCGGCGACCAAGGCGGCGGTCGTCAGCCTGACGAAATCCTTTGCGCAGGAATGCGCCAAGGACCAGATTCTCGTGAACTCCGTAGCGCCCGCCGGCTTTGCCACCGACCGCGCCAAGGAACTCGGCTTTCTGCCGGAACTGGCGAAAGCCAGCGCGCTCGGCCGCGCCGCCGAACCGGTTGAAATGGCCGAATGGATCGTCATGATGGCATCGAGCCGGAATACCTATGCGACCGGCGAGAATGTCGTGATCAGCGGGGGATACATCTATGTCTGACGTCTACCGCGTCGCCGTCGTCACGGGCGCGACCAGCGGCATCGGCAAGGCCATCGTGCCGATGCTGCGCAAGCGCGGGCTTGACGTCTATGCCATCGGGCGCAACGAGGCGCAGCTAGCTGAACTGGCGAAGACAAGCGGCGCGATCCCCGTTCAGGCGGATGTACGCGATAGCGCGCGCATAGCCGACGCGCTGGCCGGCGTCGAGGTCGATATCCTCGTCAACAATGCCGGCATCCTCTCGACCCGCGCAGCCTTTCAGGACATCGACCCCGCCGAAATCGACGCGATGGTCGATATCAATCTCAAGGCGCCGATGCACCTGACGCGCATCGTCCTGCCGGGCATGGTTTCGCGCAAGCGCGGCCACCTCATCTATATAGGCTCCAGCGGCGGCCAGGCGGCATTTCCGGGCATGGGGGCTTACGGCCCCTCGAAGGCCGGCCTCAGCCTCTTTTGCGATAACCTGCGCTGCGACCTGCTCGGAACCTCGGTCCGCGTCAGCGAGATCGTGCCCGGCCGCGTGCAGACGGCGCTGTACCGCACCTCGATCCCGGACAATCAGGCGAGCGCCGTACTCTATGACGGCTACCGTCCGATCCAGCCGGAAAACATCGCGCAGATCATCAACGACGTGATTGCGCTGCCCGTCTATGTCGATGTCGCCCGCGTCGAGGTTTTCCCGACCGACCAGGCGACCGGCGGCGGATCCATGGTAAGATTTCCGGCAAGCTGAAGTCCTGGAGGCGCCGTGTCCGGCAACGACGACAAGAAAACGCGGGAAGAAAAGCCGGATCTCATCAGGCACTATCGCCCGGTCGCCATCCGCTCGGTTCTCGCCGCCCATGCGATGATCCCGAGAAGGCAAGAACCCCTGCCGCCCGATCCGCCGGCAGACACGGGCTTCGCCCTACCGGCAGGCTTTCACGCGATTCCAGACGATTGAAATTTTGCCGACGCGGACACTCGATCATACTCTGTGCCCTATATGCATGTTCACAGCCGGCTCCAGTGGCGCGCGCCGCCAGGCGGCGTGAGTTGAATTTGGTGGCGTGGCGCGTGGCCCTGATCCACGCACATCTGTCATTGTTTTCCTGGAAAGCGAGGCAAGGGGTTGGGGGCGGGCGATGATCTATTCGGCCACGTCCTGCTAAGGGTATCGGAAAATAGTTGACACCTTCTCATCTTGTATACTTCAGGAATATATAAAGTATGCAAGATGAGAAGGTGTACGATGCCATTGACAGCGGAGCGACGAAACTATCCGTTCTGAACGGAGAAAATCATAGGCGTGTCCCAGGTGCTCCTGCGTGGGTAGAAATTTCTGGCCGGGATTTTCATAACGGTGCTGCTGGCGCTGATCCCCGGTGAACGTCGTCACTCGTTTCGCCAAGGTGCCGACCTACTGGATCGATCAGGCTTCGATTTTCTCGTTGATCTGGTTCGGCTTCATCGGGGCATCGGTCATGACGCGGCTGCGGATCCATTTCGCCGTCACGCTCCTGTCGGATCAGTTGTCGCCCAAATGGGTCGTGCGGTTGCGCGCGCTCGCCACCGGAACATCGCTGACCTTTGCGATCGGTTTTGCGGTGGTGTGCTGGTTGTGGTTGGATCCGCTCGGCATCGCTTCCCACGGTTTTGATGCCCAGGCTTTTGCCTCGGAAACCTTCAACTTCCTCTATACCGAGCGGACCCAGACGCTGGAATGGCCGAGCTGGATCGTCAACCTGATCCTGCCGATCTTCGCTCTCACTCCCACCGTCCACAACGCTGCCAACTTGCTTGAAGACCTCGGGATCGCGCGCAAGCGCGAGCAGGCCCCGCTAACGACTGCCGAAGGAGCCGCTTGATGTTTACCTTCGGCGCATTCGTTGCCCTCATGTTGATTGGCCTGCCAATCTCCATCCTGTTGTGTCTCACGGCGGCGGCGTATATCTCGCAGAGCGATAACACGGTTCTGTTCGTCTCCTTTCCCACCCAGATGTTCATGGGGCTGGACAGTTATGGATTGATCGCCATCCCGCTGTTCATTCTCATCGGCGAGATCATGAATGGCGGCGGCATCACGCGGCGCATCATCGACATGGCCATGGCTTTCGTCGGCGCGCTCAAGGGCGGTCTTGTCTATGTGAATCTGCTCGCCCACAGGTTCGTGGCCTCCATTCTCGGTTCCGCGGCAGCACAGGTTGCGCTGATGTCGCAGATGATCGTCCCGGAAATGGAGAAGAAGGGCTAAGATAAGACCTTCGCTGCCGGCCTCACTGCCTATGCCGGCATGCTTGGGCCGGTCATTCCGCCGTCCATCATGTTCGTTGTCTACAGCGTCATTGGCAAGTTCCCGTTGGAACCATGCTGGCCGCCGGCATCATTCCGGGTGTCATTCTAACCATAGCCTTCTGCGTGGTGATCGCGCTCATGGGCTATGTCTACAACTATCCGCGCGGCACCAGCCTGCGATGCGCGAGCGTGTGCCCATTACACTAAAGGCCGTGTCGACTCATCGGCACGGTGATTGACGGCGCGCCTGGCTTGATCATGACCATTCCAATCCTGCTTCCAATCGCGACGGAAGTCTACGGCATCGGCCCGGTGCATTTCGGCGTCGTCGCCGTGCTCAACTTGGTCCTCGGCTTTTTGTCCCCGCCGGTCGGACTGAACTTCTTCATCGCTGCCGCCGTGACGGGCGCGAAACCTGGAAAGATGTTCATTGTAACGCTACCGTTCTTCCTGATCTGCTGCGTCATCCTGGTGCTGCTTTCGATCTTCCCGGCACTCTCGACCTACTTCTCCTAACTCGCTAACTCATAAAAGAGGGAACCCACCATGGACATTACACGTCGTGCTTTGATGAAAAGCGTCTCGCCTGGAGCAGCAATGACTGTCTCCGCACCGTCGATCCTGCGTGCGCAGACCGCCAAGATCTACCGTCTCGGCATTACAGCGCCGCCCGGCCACCCGTGGAACGTCGCAGCTGAAACTGTCGGCAAGCGCCTTTCGGAAGAAACCAATGGTCGCCTTTCGATTCAGGCCTTCCTGTCGAATCAGCTGGGCAACGAAGGCGCGATGCTGCAGCAGATGCAATCCCGCGCGCTGGATCTCGGCTGGATCATGACCGCGGAACTCGGTTCGCGTATTCCTCAGATCGCTGCCATCAATGCGCCGTGGCTCGTCAAAAGCACGGAAAAAGTCGCTACGCTCGTTCGCCATCCCGCGGCCCTCAAGCTGCTCGACGTACTGCCTACCCAGAGCGGTACGATCGGCCTTGGTTACGGCATCGCCACCCTACGCGTCGTCTTCACGGGCAAGGAAACCGCAGGCATCGAAGATATCAAGGGTATGAAGCTGCGCATCAACACAACGCTGGCGTACCGTGATTTCTACCAGCTGCTCGGCGCAGCGCCGACACCAATGCCGACACCGCAGGTGTTCGACGCCATGTCCAACGGGCAGGTGGATGGACTTGAAGCCGATCTGGATCTCTCCTGGAATCAGCGCTACGACAAGGTCGCCAAGACAATGCTGCGTATGAACGCCATCTTCATGCCCTGTGTCGCCTTGGCGTCCGGTCGCGTATAGAAGGGCGTTCCTGAAGCGGATCGTGAACTCATCACCCGCCTCACCCGTGAAGAGCTCGACAAGCAGATCGACGCTACCGTCGCAAAGGAAGCCCCCCTCCTGCAGAATTTCAAGGATGCCGGCATCAAGATCGTCGACGTAGACCTGCAGAACACCGCCGAAATTATCGCGGCCTATCACGAGATCTCGCTGCCGAAGGCACCGGTTCTGAAAAACTGCGGGAAGTCGGCGCAAGTCTCTGACGGAAGCGGCTCACCTGTTTGCGGCTTTCCTGCCAAGGGAAGGCCGTATCGGCACAGTCCACCATGTAGGCACGATTATTTTCAGATCACGTGACAACATTCTGAGAGGCTGGCTTCTTTCCCTCTGATAGGAGCGGGGGTGTTGTTGTCTGCGAAAGACCTAAGAACTCGCAACACGATTGTGGACGAATCTTGATCGAAAGACCCGATGGCGGCGTCGGCCAGTTCTAGTGCGGGCACCGAAACGGTTGATAAGTCGTCATAGCTGTTGACGCATTTTTTACCTCGTCTACTATATCTTGTGTTCGAGGTTCCTTCGATTCGAAAAAATCGAAGGCTAAGACGGGAATCCGGGGCGGCCATGATGGCCGCGTCAAACCGGAGCTGCCCCCGCAACTGTAAGCGGCGAGCATTCGTTCGATGAAGCCACTGAGGCGCAAATGCCTTGGGAAGGTGAACGGATGCCGCGACCCGCAAGCCAGGAGACCTGCCTCGTACATGAATGTCCACGGGCGGGGTGTCCGGAAGGCGAGCGTTGGGTTGCGGAATGATGTCGCGCCCCGTCTCCCCGTATGTCCCGCATAATCACTTCGGGGTGAAGTTATGTCGATCCAGTTTCCAGTGCATCCACGCGAGTAAGCGGCGTTTCGTGTCCGGCCGTCTCAGGCGGCCATCTGCCTATCTCCAGTTTTTCGAACGGCCATCGGCGGATGGCTGAACGATTTGTCACGCCCAATTGTCCAATTACGAGGAAGACCATGTCCATCACCGTCTACAGCAAGCCTGCCTGCGTCCAGTGCACCGCGACCACCCGCGCGCTCGACCGCCAGGGCATCGATTACAGCGTCGTCGACGTCTCCGAGGATGCCGATGCCTTCGCGCTCGTGCAGGGGCTCGGCTACCGGCAGGTCCCTGTCGTCATCGCCGGCGAGCAGCATTGGGCCGGCTTTCGTCCGGATATGATCAGCGCGCTGGCTTGAAGCGAGCCAGGCGATGGGCGGGCTCGTCTATTTTTCCACCCGGTCGGAAAACACCCGTCGGTTCGTGGAAAAGCTCGGCCTTCCAGCCTCCCGCATTCCTCTCCGCGCCGACGAGACGCTGAAGGCGAAGGCGGCCTTCGTGCTCGTCGTGCCGACCTACTGCGGTGAGGACGGGAAAGGCGCCGTTCCCAAGCAGGTGATCCGCTTCCTCAACGATGCGGAAAACCGCGCAAACCTTCGCGGCGTGATTGCCGCGGGCAACAGCAATTTCGGCGCGACCTTCGGGATCGCCGGCGATGTCATCTCCGCCAAATGCGGGGTGCCGTACCTCTATCGCTTCGAGCTTCTGGGCACGGATGAGGATGTCGCCAACGTCAAAGATGGATTGGAACGATTTTGGACACGATGACGCTCGACAAGCCGATCAAGGCCCCGGAGATTACGGCGCTGGACTACCACGCGCTGAACGCCATGCTGAACCTCTACGACGAGGGTGGAAAAATCCAGCTCGACAAGGACCGGCTGGCCGCCAAGCAGTATTTCCTCCAGCACGTCAACCAGAACACCGTGTTCTTCCATAACCTCAGGGAAAAACTCGATTATCTGGTGACGGAGGGCTACTACGAGCAGGAGGTTCTGGACCAGTATGCCTTCAATTTCGTGCGTGACCTGTTCGACCACGCCTATGACAAGAAGTTCCGTTTCCCGACCTTCCTCGGCGCCTTCAAATATTACACGTCCTATACGCTGAAGACTTTCGACGGGAAGCGCTACCTGGAGCGCTATGAGGACCGCGTCTGCATGGTGGCGCTGGCGCTGGCGCGCGGCAACGAACAGCTTGCCCGCGACCTCGTCGATGAGATCATTTCCGGCCGCTTCCAGCCGGCGACGCCGACCTTCCTCAATGCCGGCAAGAAGCAGCGAGGAGAACTCGTTTCGTGTTTTCTGCTGCGCATCGAAGACAACATGGAGAGCATCGGCCGCTCGATCAATTCGGCCTTGCAGCTCTCCAAGCGCGGCGGCGGCGTGGCGCTTTCGCTGACGAACCTTCGCGAAATGGGTGCGCCGATCAAGCAGATCGAGAACCAGTCCTCCGGCGTCATTCCGGTGATGAAGCTATTGGAAGATTCCTTCTCCTACGCCAACCAGCTCGGTGCGCGGCAGGGCGCGGGTGCGGTCTATCTCAACGCCCATCATCCCGACATCATGCGCTTCCTCGATACCAAGCGCGAGAATGCTGACGAGAAGATCCGCATCAAGACGCTGTCGCTTGGCGTCGTCATCCCCGACATCACCTTCGAGCTCGCGAAGAACAACGAGGACATGTACCTGTTCTCGCCGCATGACGTGGAGCGCGTCTACGGTGTTGCCTTCTCCGAGATTTCGGTGACGGAAAAGTACCGCGAGATGGTCGAGGACGCCCGCATCAAGAAGAAGAAGATCAAGGCGCGCGACTTCTTCCAGATCATCGCCGAGATCCAGTTCGAAAGCGGCTATCCGTACATCATGTTCGAGGACACGGTGAACCGGGCAAACCCCATCGCCGGGCGTATCTCCATGAGTAACCTCTGCTCGGAAATCCTGCAGGTCAGCGAGCCGAGCACGTTCAACGACGACCTCTCCTATGCGACGATGGGCAAGGACATTTCCTGCAATCTCGGCTCGCTCAACATAGCGGCTGCTATGGATAGCCCCGATTTCGGCCAGACGATCGAGACGTCGATCCGGGCACTCACGGCCGTCTCCGAGATGAGCCACATCTCCTCGGTCCCCTCCGTCGAGAAGGGCAATGACGACAGCCACGCCATCGGCCTCGGCCAGATGAACCTGCACGGCTACCTCGCCCGCGAGCGCATCTTCTATGGATCGGAAGAGGGCGTCGACTTCACCAATATCTATTTCTACACGGTGACGTACCACGCCATCCGCGCCTCCAACCGGCTGGCGGTCGAGAAGGGCGTGAGCTTCAAAGGCTTCGAGAATTCGAAATACGCTTCCGGCGAATATTTCGACAAATACACGGAAGCGGAATGGCTGCCGGCGACGGATAAGGTGCACGGGATTTTCGACGAGGCGGGTATCCATATCCCGACGCAAGATGACTGGCAGTCTCTGAAGGCTGCAGTCATGGCAGGTGGTCTCTACAACCAGAACCTCCAGGCCGTGCCGCCGACGGGCTCGATCTCCTATATCAATCACTCGACGTCCTCGATCCACCCGATCGTCTCGAAGATCGAGATTCGCAAGGAAGGCAAGATCGGCCGCGTCTATTATCCGGCCGCCTTCATGACGAACGACAATCTCGACTACTACCAGGACGCCTATGAGATCGGCCCGGAGAAGATCATCGACACCTATGCGGCGGCGACGCAGCATGTCGACCAGGGCCTGTCGCTGACCTTGTTCTTCCGCGACACCGCGACGACGCGCGACATCAACCGGGCGCAGATCCATGCCTGGAAGAAGGGCATCAAGACCATCTACTACATCCGCCTTCGCCAAATGGCGCTGTCCGGCACGGAAGTGCAGGGCTGCGTCTCGTGCGCATTGTGACATCGGGGAAGACCATGAACATCCAAGTGAAGACCAAAGCCCCGAAGGCGGCCGCCGCCGTGCGCGCCATCAATTGGAACCGCATGGAGGACGACAAGGACCTGGAAGTCTGGAACCGCCTGACCGGAAATTTTTGGTTGCCGGAGAAGGTGCCGCTCTCCAATGATATCCCGTCCTGGGCTACCTTGAAGCCGGAGGAACAGCAGCTCACCATCCGCGTCTTCACCGGCCTCACCCTGCTTGACACAATCCAGAACGGCGTCGGCTCCGTGCGGTTGATGGAGGATTCCGCGACCCAGCACGAGGAGGCGGTGCTCTCCAACATCTCCTTCATGGAGGCCGTGCACGCGCGCTCCTATTCGTCGATCTTCTCCACGCTGTGCTCGACGCCGGACGTCGACGACGCCTATCGCTGGTCGGAGGAAAACGAGTTTTTGCAGCGGAAGTCGGCGCTGATCATGGAGCAGTACGCTTCCGCCGATCCGTTGAAGAAGAAGGTTGCCAGCGTCTTCCTTGAAAGCTTCCTGTTCTATTCCGGCTTCTACCTGCCGATGTACTGGTCGAGCCGCGCAAAGCTTACCAATACCGCCGACATGATCCGTCTCATCATCCGCGACGAGGCCGTGCACGGTTACTACATCGGCTACAAGTTCCAGCGTTCGCTGGAACGGCTGTCGGAGGAACGGCGCCAGGAGATCAAGGATTTCGCCTTCGACCTGCTGCTCGAGCTCTACGACAATGAGGCGAAATACACCGAAGCGCTCTATGACGGCGTTGGCCTGACCGAGGACGTGAAGAAGTTCCTGCACTACAACGCCAACAAGGCGCTGATGAACCTCGGCTACGAGGCGCTTTTCCCGCCAGAGGCCTGCAAGGTGAACCCCGCAATTCTTTCTGCGCTCTCGCCGAATGCCGACGAGAACCACGACTTCTTCTCCGGCTCCGGCTCGTCCTATGTCATCGGCAAGGCGGTCGCCACCGAGGATGCCGACTGGGACTTCTAGGTACGAGTAGGGTGGGTTTGGTATCGACGGCGTAGCGGCCCGGAAACGGAGGGCCGTTGCTTCGGTCCGCTATCTATGCCGATCGAGGGATTCAGCAGACCGCATTCCGCGTTTGCTGAATCCCAAATAAGGCAAGCGGCCAATTCGATGGCTTGGCCGCTTTACCCTTGAAGACGTCAAAGATGGTCTTGTCGAAATGGGCTTGCCTTTGAATGTCGGGCGAGCTGTCTCGATGCTTGGGCGTTTGCGCCCCTCACAGCCATCGCTGGCTATTTGCGCTTTCGCTTGGGAGCAGGAACCGGTTGAACCGTCTCCGCATCCTGGGCCAGTCGCAACGCGCGCAGTTTCTCGGTCTTCTTTTCGCGGGCGGCGGCTTCCTGCTCGATGATGCCTTTCGCGACAGAGTTGGTCTCAGCCGCCTTCGTGGCAGCCGTCGCCTTTGTCGGCTTGAAAAATTGCTGTCGAGTCGCTGTCATCGATCACTCCTCACCTGAGCCGGAAACTGGTCGCCACGCGATCACGCGCGAATGGGTTTCTTCTTGGGTGCCGGAAGCAAACCTTCTCGCTGCGCTTTCTTGCGGGCGAGCTTGCGGGCACGCCGGATGGCATCGGCTTTTTCTCGTACTCTCCGCTCGGAAGGCTTTTCGTAGGCGCTACGCGCCTTCATTTCCCGAAAAAGCCCTTCTCTCTGCATCTTCTTTTTCAGAACGCGGATAGCCTGCTCGATGTTGTTGTCCCTGACGAGAACTTGCAAATTATGTCCTTCCTTGGCGGGAGTACCCGCTGCTTGTTTACTTTTTGGTCCGGATGCTGGAGGCCTTGAACCAGGGCTCTTTTCCTCCGGAATGGGCGGTCGGCGTTTTGGGCCTTGTCACCACCGGCGTGTCCGGCGCCTCGATGTCGCTTGCGAGAATACGGCGTTCATGGGGCTCATCGCCGACACGAACGCGGTATTGCACTTCGCCACGATCAGAAGGCAGCACAGCGACGATCCGGCAAGCTCTCCCGCCATCGGCAGGACGGCGCTGATCCGTCTTGAGCTTTACCGCGTCACCGATTGCGTAGACATTCCGGCTCATAGGTGCCCCTTTCAGGTTCCGACTTCCCGAATGCGAAAAATAAAAAGGCCGGGCATCGACCCGACCTCTTCCCGTCGCTCTCCATTCGCTGCCAGTACATCCGTGGTCAGCGAAAAGGGGCAACAATTCTCTTATTCTGCGGTCAGGTTGTCGGCAGAAAGCTTGCCGGACTTGCGGTCCTGAACCACTTCGTAGTTGACCTTCTGGCCCTCGGCGAGCGAGCGGAGACCGGCGCGCTCGACAGCGGAAATATGAACGAAAATGTCACTTGCGCCGTCATCCGGTGCGATGAAGCCATAACCCTTGGTGCCGTTAAACCACTTTACGGTGCCTGAACTCATAACGATATCCTTTCAATCGTTGAAAACGCGACGAAATCGGTCGCAGATAAATCGACAATGAGAGGAGATCTGACCGGGCCGGAAGGCGGAAGACAAAGGTCGCAAGCAAAGTTCGATACCACGAAGATAAGTATGTTTGCCGGCTTGGGCAACAAAATTCTCGCCGCCGCCCGAGATTTCTCAAAAAAAGTACTGAAAAAACATCGCGGAATCAGCGATATGCCGTCGATTTTATTTTTTCCTCGTCCGTAATTTTCTATCGACGGGTGTATGGCGGCCTGAAACGACGGCCTCGTCCTGTCATGCCGCGACCGGTCCGACGCCGATAGATGTCACCCGGCCCACCTTGTCGGCGATTTCCGATAGCGGTTCCGGCCGACCGTAGAAGAACCCCTGGGCTTCCCGGCACCCTTCTGCCTGCAGGAAATCAGCCTGCTCCTGACGCTCGACGCCTTCAGCAACGACGGACATTCTGAGGCTGGTGGCGAGAAGGATCGTCGCCTTGACGATTGCCATTGAGACCTCGTTGGTCGTCACCGCCTCGATGAAGGAGCGATCCAGCTTGACCTTGTCGAAGGGGAAGGTCTGCAACATGGAGAGCGAGGAGTATCCCGTGCCGAAATCATCCATGGCGATGGTCACGCCCAGCGTCTTCAACTGCCGAATGACACGCAGCGTCCGTTCCCTGTCCTCTATGAGGCTTGCTTCGGTGATCTCCAGTTCCAGACGCGATGCCGATAGGCCTGTAGATAAAAGGACCTCATGAACGGACTTCGGCAGGTCGGCCTGTGCGAGTTGCGCAGAGGCGATGTTGACGGCGATCCTGTACGGTTTGGCCCAACGCGCGGCTTCCTCGCATGCCGTCCTGAGCACCCAATCGCCGATCGAAAGGATCAGACCGGTTTCCTCGGCGATCGGAATGAAGTCGGAAGGCGGCACGAGGCCGCGCGTGCGGTGCTTCCAGCGCACCAGCGCCTCGTATCCGATGACCTCGCCTGATTGCAGGTTCAGCTGTGGTTGGTAGTGGAGTACAAGCTCATCGCGCTCGACCGCATGGCGCAGTTCCATGGCAAGCGAGCTGCGCTCCCGGCGCCCCTCGTCCATGGACGGCTCATAATAACAAACCGCGTCGCCAATCGCCCGCTTGGCGCGGTACATGGCGAGGTCTGCCCTTCCGATCAACTCCTCTGCATTGTCTGCGTCGCCCGGGAAACGGCTGATGCCGATACTCGCGCCTGCGGTAAGCGTCGTGGTGCCGCGTTGTACCGGCTCGGTAATGCAGTCACCGAGGCGCCGGGCGAATTCGTCCACATCGGCCTGTTCATGAACCGGATGCTTGATGGCGACAAACTCGTCACCGCCGACGCGGGCTATGATCTCGCCTGCTGTCATCTGCAATGCGAACCGCTTTGCCAGCGTCTGCAGCAGACAGTCACCGGCATGGTGCCCGTGAACGTCGTTGATCTCCTTGAAACGGTCGAGGTCGATGACGACCACCGCTGCCTGCGCGCTGCAATCCCGCGCCTGCGCCAGCATGGCGGGCAGATGTTCCGACAGATAGGCCCGGTTTGGCAATCCCGTCAGCGGATCGTGGCGTGCCGCGTGCCGGAAGCTGTCGATCAACTCCCGCTGGGAACGGGTGTCCATCATGTAGAGTATCCACCCGGCGATGACCGCCATCGTTGCGAGCACCAGCACGGCCAGGAATTCGTTGGACATCGTGTGCGTCGGGGCGGCGGCGGTGGCGTCCGGCAACAATGTTGCCGCCCCCATGGCTGTGAAATGCATGGTGCAGATCGCAAGCACCAGCGTGAGCATCGCCAGAAGCCGGCTGAGGCCCGAATGGTATCGTGCCAGCAGATGGGCCGTCAGAGCGCCGAAACCCAGCGCAAACAGCACGGCCGCGGTGACGAGGGTCTGGTCCCATTCGAGTTGCCCGGCATTTTCCAGGCCCACCATGCCGGTAAAGTGCATGGCGACGATGCCTATGCCGAAAACCAGGCCGCCGATCTCGGGAGGCAGGTTCCACGCCCGCTCCACCGTCATGTAGAAACCGCCGGCCGTGACGCTGATGGCAATGAGGAGCGAGCCGACCGTCAGGAATGCATCGAATGCGTGTTCAGCCGGAAGCTGAAAGCCCAGCATGGCGACGAAATGTGTGGTCCAGATGGCTGCACCACCGGCCATGCCGGACAAGACAATCCAGGAGAACCGGCGGGCGGTGGGGATGCGATCAGCTCTATCAAACAAGCGCACCGTCATGATCGACGTCACGATGCAGACAATTGCCGCCGCGATGACAAAGGCATAGTCGTGCTCGTAGGCTATACACGAAATCACTCTCAGCATGAGCTGGCCCCAGATCGCGTTGCAATCGAGGGTAGGCGCCTAATCGTAAACAAACTCTAAAGCTATTTCGCTCAAAGTAGGCGTCTCCGACCGATCTCTGGCCATCGCGCTCCGGCGCTCGGGCTAAGCCGCCACCACTTCGCGCTCCCAATACCAGGCCACATACATCCGCTTCCTGTCATGTTGCCGCCTCTTCAGGAAGCCGCGGATTATCCGCACGTCGTCTTTCTCGCAGGCCACCCAGACGAAGGTCTCACCATCGACGGAGGCAAAGGCCGCCTTCGCCGTTTCTGCGAGCATGTTCTTCGTGCCGGCGGGATAGGTCCCGCGGTGCAACCAGCGCACGTCGAGCGTGCCCGCGGTGGGAAGCGATTGCTCTTCCGCGGCATCCTGCACCTCGATGATGGCTTGCATATGTGTGCCCGTCGGCGCTTCGGCGGCGATGCGGGCAATGGCGGGCAGGGCGCTTTCGTCGCCAACGAGGAAAATGGAGGCTGCCTCCGGCATATTGCCGCCGCCCGGCCCGAGCAGCGCCAATCGGTCGCCCGGTTGCGCATCCCGGGCAAAGTCGGCGCCCGGGGTTGCTATGCCGGGCGTGGGATGTTGCAGGAAGTCGATCCACAGCTCCCGCCGTTCCACATCGACAGCGCGGATCGTATAGACACGGGACAGCAGCGTATCCTCGCCTTCCGGCCAGGCAATGCGGCCATCGTCGCGCGGACCCGGCCAGACCGGCTCCCGCCCCCGAGGCGGAATGAGCAGCCGCACATGCATGTCGCTGCTGACAAAGGGCGTGGCATCCGCACAGGCAACGATTACGCGCCGCATATGCGGTGTCACGTCCTTTGCCGACACGACCGTCACCTCGTGAAGGTTGGCGAGCCGCGTGCGGGGCGCCGGTTCGGACCAGGCAAGTTCGAACGGCTCGTCTCCGGCAAAGTAGAAGAGATGCTCGGCGATGACGGTGCGGCTGATCTGGAGCGCATCCTGCGTCGGGCAGACCAGCTCGATCAGAAGCTTGCCATCCTCCAGGCGCATATGCGCAGTGCCGGTTTCGCTCGTGAGCAGCGCGGTACCAGCGGTGCGCTGAACCTCTGCGTGTTCGATGAAGTGCTCGCAGACCTCGTCGAGCATCCGTTCGGCATCCTTCGGCAGTGCTATGCCGGAAAGTTTGAATTCCGCGACTGCGGTCATGACGGGTCCTCGCTCTCGAATGCCCGGATCGGGGCGGTATCGTTCTTGCCGGCAGCGCCGGCCTGTCCTGTGATCATCCGATGTCGTCCGATCGGCAACATGGTCGGCCGCCCGGATGTCGGGTCTGTGATGATGCGGCTTTCCAGGCCGAAGACCTGCCGCACGTTTTCTTCCGTCAGCACATCCTCCGGCCTGCCGGAGACATGCAGCCGGCCATCCGACATGGCGACGAGGTGGTCCGCGTAGCGTGCCGCCAGGTTGAGGTCGTGCAGCACCATGACGATCGTGGTGCCGCGCGTCTGGTTGAGATCGGTCAGGAGGTCCAGCACTTCGATCTGGTGGCTGATGTCGAGAAAGGTCGTCGGCTCGTCAAGCAGCAGGAGTTCCGTCTGCTGCGCCAGCGCCATGGCGATCCAGACACGCTGGCGTTGTCCGCCGGAAAGCTCGTCGACCGGTCTTTCAGCAAGATCGACGGTGCGGGTTGCCGCAAGTGCCGCCGCAACGGCTTCGTCGTCCTCGCGCGTCCAGCGAGAGAACACGCCCTGGTGGGGATGTCGCCCGCGGCTGACGAGATCGGCAACGGCTATGCCTTCCGGCGCAATCGGCGATTGGGGCAGGAGGCCTAGGGTGCGCGCCAACTCGCGCGAGGGGATGCGATGGATCGATTTGCCATCGAGCAGCACATGCCCCTGCTGCGGAGACAAGAGGCGTGACATCGTACGCAGCAGCGTGGACTTGCCGCAGGCATTGGCGCCGACGATTACGGTGATGCTGCCCGGGGGAATGGCGAGGTCCAGCCCCTCCAGAATGCGGGTGTCGCCATAGCCGGCGGAGAGCCGGCTTGCGACAAGGGCGTGGGGTTTCATAGCGACCCTCCGGATCGGTTGACGCGCACGATCAGGAAAAGCAGGTAGGGGGCACCCAATGCGCCGGTGACCACGCCCACGGGATAGCGGCTCGGCAGCAGGAACTGGCCGCAATAGTCGCCCACCAGCACGAGCACGGCGCCCACCAGAGCGGCAGGAACGAGAAGCGATCCGTTGTTCCCGACGATCCGGGCGGCGATCGGCCCCGACAGGAAGGCGACGAAGGCGATCGGCCCGGATATGGCTGTGGCGCTGGCGATCATGCCGACGGCGGAAATGATGATCAGCACCCGCGTTCGGGAGACCCGGACGCCCAGCGCTGCGGCGGTGTCATCCCCCAGTCTTAGGGCCTCGAGGTCGCGCGTACGGCTCAGCAGCAGGCCGCCGAAGACGACAAGGGATGCTATCAGGGGCAGCGTCTGGCCAAGCTGCGCACCGTTGACGCTGCCGGCCAGCCAACGCAGGGCGTCCTGCAGGCTCCAGGCCGGGGCCGTGGAGAGGATGTAGGCGATGACGCTTTCCAGCATGGCGGAGACACCAATGCCGACGAGAATGAGGCGCGTGCCGGCAACGCCGTTGCGGAACGACAGTCCGTAGACCAGGAGTGCCACGCCGAGCCCGGCGCCGACCGCGAGGATCGATACCATCGGTCCCCTCAGGCCGAGGACGACAATGGCGAAGACCGCCGCGGCGCTGGCGCCCCAGCTGATGCCGATAATGTCGGGGCTGGCCAGCGGATTGCGCAGCATGATCTGGAAGGCGACGCCTCCCAGCCCGAAACTGAGGCCTGCGAGGATTGCCAGAACCGCGCGCGGCAACCGGAGCTGGCCGACCGTGAACGCAACGCCCGCCACGTCTTCGCCCATCAGGACCCGCAGGATATCCCGAGGCGGCGTGAACGATTGCCCAAGCAACAGGGTGATGACAAAGGCGGCGGCCAGAAGGGCGAGAAGAACAGCGACGACCAGCCTGTGCCGGCGGGTGCGGCGGCGGCGGTTGTCAACGATAATGTCGGTCACGGGCGCAAGAAGCATGGTCACAGGTCCCGTACCCGCTGGCGGCGTACGATCCAGATGAAGAATGGTGCGCCGATGAACGCGGTGACGATGCCGACATCGAGTTCGCCCGGCCGCGCTATGATGCGGCCGACAATATCGGCGGCGAGCAGCAGGCCGGCGCCGCCGAGCGCGGAAAACGGCAGCAACCATCGATGGTCGCTCCCGACCAGCAGGCGGTTGAGATGCGGCACGATGAGGCCCAGGAAGGCGATTGGACCGCAGATCGCCGTTGTCGCTCCGCAAAGCAGGATGGCGCCGAATGCGGCGACCGCGCGGGTGAGCGCGACGTGCTCGCCGAGGCCGGCAGCGACGTCGTCGCCGAGGGCAAGAGCGTTCAGCTTGCGCGCACAAAGCAGGCTGATCACAAAGCCCACCGCCAGGAAGGGCAGAACAGGGTAGATGCGCTCGAAGGTCGCGCCGCCGACGCCGCCGATCTGCCACGCCCGGATGCCGCCGGCGATATCGTTGCGCGGCAACACGACCGCGATGACCAACGACGAGAAGGCGACGGAGGTTGCCGCTCCGGCAAGTGCCAGCTTGAGCGGCGTCGCGCCGCCGCGCCCGAGCGAGCCGATGACATAGACGAAGACCGCCGCCGCACCGGCGCCGAGGATTGCCGTGAAGATGTAGGCATGGATCGTATCGATGCTGAACCAGGCAACGCCGACCACGACCGCAAGCGAAGCGCCCATATTGACGCCGAGAATGCCGGGATCGGCAAGCGGATTGCGCGTGACACCCTGCATGATCGCGCCAGCGAGGCCGAGCGCGGCGCCCGCCAGAAGACCGAGCAGCGTGCGGGGAATCCGCATGGCCACCGCTGCCTGACCGATCGTCTCGACCTGTCCACCGAGCGCGGCGGAGATATCGTCAAAGCCGACGTCGCGCGTGCCGACCGCGACGGACAGGGCCGAGAGCAGCATGAGCATAGCTGCAAGCGAGAACAGCCACAGGGTGTGCAGGCGACGCGAGCGCCCGGCAAGCCGCGGCATGCCCTGTGCCTTGGCAGCCTGCGCCGTCATTGCGCCTTCCCGGCGGCTTCGGCAAGAAGCCCGACATAGTCCTTTAGCACCCAGGAGATCGAAAGCGGTGTCGGGTTGGCGGCGGTTCCGACCGGATTCTGGCCAAGCATGACGAGGGCATCCTTGCGGACCGCAGGCATGTGCGAAAGAAGCAGGTCGCCCTTCACGGCGTCGAGCAGCGGCGTGCTGCCATAGCTCACCACGATGTCGACATCGCCGAAGGCATCGACCCGTTCCGCACTGACACTGGCTGCAAACTGGCCCGGCTTCGTCGCCTCCAGCACGCTTTTCGGGGATACCAACCCGAGATCGGCGAAGAATTTCACCCGTGTGTCGTTGGCCGTATAGAAATTGACCGTGCTGAGGTTCGTCACGTCGAGATGGGTAACGAAGATGGCCGACTTGCCCTTCAGGATGGGGTAGTCCGCGACCGTATCGGCAATCTCTTTCTCGATGCGGACGATCAGCGCTTCGCCCTCGGCAGCCAGGCCGAGGCCCGTGCTATTGAGACGGATCATCTCGCGCCAGTCCGTCGACCAGGCGGAGCCGGGATAGGCCACGACCGGGGCGATCTGGCTCAACGTATCGTAGTCCGACTGACTCAGTCCGGAATAGGCCGCGAGGATGACATCAGGCCTCGTCGCAGCGACTGCTTCAAAATCGATGCCGTCGCCCTCGTCGAACAGCACGGGCGCCGCACCCTTCAAATCCGCCAGTTTGTCGGCAACCCAGGGAAGCAGCCCGTCGCCATTGTCATCGCCGAAATTGGCTGCTGCAAACCCAACGGGCACGATGCCGAGCGCGAGCGGGACCTCGTGGTTTGCCCAGGCGACCGTCGCCACCCGCTCAGGCTTTTTCGTGATCGTCGTCGTGCCGAAGGCGTGTTTGATGACGATGGGATAGATGGTGTCGTCCGAAGCCCGGGCGTTGCCGGAGGTGAATGCCCAGAGGCATGCGATGAGCAGTGCTGCGCAAAAACGCAAGAGCCGCGGCATTGGCGAAACCCTCCATGGTCCTTAAAGTGGAGTTTCCGTTTCAGGTTCACCGGGCGGCGTCAAGGCGAATGCCCATGTCTTTCCCGGAGAGCCGCGAAGTTTCCGTAGTTTCCTACAAAACCGGGGGAATCTACAATACTAGACTAGATATCTCAAGTTATTGACGCTCCCAAGGAACATCGCGCACCGCTGCATCGGTCTGAGAGGGGCTTGAGGCTGTGAGGGCATTTGTGTTCCGGCTGGTATCGACATGCCAACGGTTTGCCGGCTGCCAGCGAGCGCAACTCAATTCTGGATTCGATGATGAACATCAAGCAAACTAGCGACGACAAGCGGCTGCATCTTACCCGGTGCCGAAACGTGATGCTTCTCGGCTGCACGGCCCTCGTCGCCCTGATACCAGCTTCTTTGCGCGCGCAGCAGGCGGAGGCGGGCTCCGCGACGGTTCTGGAAACGATTGTCATCGAGGGCACCGGCACCACCGTAAACTACGACAATGATGCGAAATCGATCGTGGCGACGAAGACCTCGAGCGGCAGCAAGATGGCGACCGAGATTCTCAATACGCCCGCCTCGGTTTCCGTGATCACCGCCAAGGAAATCCAGCAGCGTGGCGCGGAGACCGTCGAGGAGGTGCTGCAATATACCGCCGGCGTCACCACGGATTTCTACGGGTCGGATGATCGTTATGACTTTTTCAAGATCAGGGGCTTCGACGCCTACACCTATCGCGACGGCCTGGTCCTCGGTCGCCCCTTCGGCGGGGTGCGCGAAGAGGCCTATGCCTTCGAGCGCGTCGAGGTGCTGAAGGGCGCGAATTCCACGGTCTTCGGTGTTTCCGATCCGGGCGGCGCGGTGAATTTCGTAACCAAGCGACCGAAGAGCGAGAAATTCGGCGAAGCCTATATCACGGGCGGGTCGTTCAACCGCAAGGAAGTGGGTTTCGATTTCGGCGACAACCTGACCAGCGACGACACACTTTCCTACCGTTTCACCGGCAAGCTCAGGGACGCCGACGCCGAATACGACTATTCGCGCGACGATGAAAAGTTTTTCATGGGTGGCCTGACCTGGCGGCCGACCGACGCCACCAGCCTCTCCATCGTCTACGATCACCTCAACAAGGATGGCGTGCCGGGCAGCGGTGGCCACCCGGTCGGGACGGATTTCGATCGCGACCGCTTCTTCGGTGAGCCGGATTACAACTACCGTGGCACCAACAGGAACACAGTCAGCGTCATGCTAGACCATGATTTCGGCTCGGGCTTCACCTTCAACACGAATGCGCGCTACAGCAAGACGAACACCGATTTCGGCTACGCGTACATTTCCGGCACATCGACGGATGGCTCGAATACCGCGTCTCGCGCCTTCTTCGGCAATGAGGCATCCAGCCGCCAGTTCATCATCGACGCGCACCTGCAATATGAAGCAAGCTTCGACAATGTTGAAAGCCGCACCCTGATCGGTGCCGAGTACAACAGCATTGCCGGTGACAACGACACCTATTGGGGGCCGGCGCCGAGTATCGACTGGACGAACCCCATCTATACCGGTCGGCCGACATCGCTTCCGCTGATTGCCAGTACGAGCAATGACCAGAAGGGCAAGGCCCTCTATATGCAGCAGGAGCTGACCTTTGCCGATAAGATCATCGTTACGGCCGGGCTGCGCAATGACTGGCTGGATCTCAGCGAGACGAACAATCTGGCGTCCACGACAAAGGAAGCGGATGTCAGCGAACTGACGAAGCGTATCGGCCTGACCTATCGGCTGACCGATGAGATCGCGCCTTACGTGACCTATGCCGAATCGGTTGCACCCCCGGCCTTTGGCGTAGATCCCGAGCGTGGCGAACAGATCGAGCTCGGCATTAAATATCAGCCTGGGGCTTTTCCGGCCCTGTTCACGGCCTCCGTCTATGACCTGACCAAGACGGATGTATCGCGCTTCAACGCAGCGACGAACAGCTGGGAGAAGCTTGATGGCATGCGCGTGAAGGGCCTGGACCTCGAGGCAAAAGCTGAGCTGACGAACAACTGGAGCCTGACGGCCGCCTACTCCTATCTCGACGCCGAGATCATCGATCCAAAGGACCCGAACAGAGGCAATCGCCCCTATCACGTTCCCGAGCACATCGCCTCGCTTTGGGTCAATTACACGCTTGAAGGAAATGGCCGGCGCGGCGACATGACGTTCGGGCTCGGCGGACGCTATACCGGCGCCTACTATTTCAACGACGCGAACACGGTAAAGACGGGCAGCAACTTCGTTGTCGATGCGGCCTTTACCTACAAGGTCTTTGAAAACACCGCGTTGGAACTCAATGTCAGCAACCTGTTCGACCGCAAGCATGTCGATTACGGCGGCTTTGGGGCCGATTTCTACAATCCGGGCCGTGCGGTCTACGCGACGCTGCGCCAGACCTGGTGAGGAATGCGCCGCCCGAAGCTTTTCGGGTGGGCGTGACGTCTTTAGTTGAACTGCTGCATCCGCCGCCACGCGGCGGGTGTTCCTCCGACGATCTGCCGGAAGGTTTTCGTCAGATGCGCCTGATCGGAGAAGCCGAGCTGGGCGGCGATGTCCGTTATGCTCAGTTCGCTTTCCACAAGCAGCTTTTGTGCAAGGTCGATGCGCCTGGCGAGCTGCCACTGTAGCGGTGTTTTGCCGGTCGTCTGCTTGAAGACATTGGCAAACCAGCTTTCGGAAAGACCAACCGTTTCGGCCATTTCGGCGACGCTCAGCCGGCCATCGCTACGCGTGTTGACGTGCATGATGAGCTTGTTCAGCTGCGCCTGGGTCAACCTGCCATTGGGAAGTTCCGTTCCGTGGTCAGAAACATCGAGCAGGCCGCTGACGATGCTGCCAACAAGGCTTTCCGCATAAACCGCGTGTTTCGTCGGGGTGGAGACCTCGTCGACCAGCAGGCCCGCCAGTGTTTCGATCGCTCCGACATCCTGGATCTCGACCGGGCGGCGAAGGGCCGCAAGCGCGCAGGACATGCCGACCGAAGGCGACAGGAAGCGCAGCATCCGGTCCTTGTGCAGGTGCAGGTCCAGATGGGAAAAACGGTGCGAGGACGTGAAGCTGGTCCAGAGCGGCACGCCGGCAGGCACGTAGACTGCCCGCGTCATGGGACGGGCGTGCGCAGCCATTCCGCCTTCGCGGTTGGTCATCTGGATGAAGGGCGACACGTCGCTGAAGAAAATCACGATGCGTGGATCGGGGGACAGATAGTACCCCTTTGCGCCGGATTGGCCTTCGGCATCCCAGAATACACCCACCAGACCATCAAGGCTGCGCCATTTGACCGGCGCGAGGACCTTGATGCCCTCGGTATAGCAGGTCATCGCGTGCAGATAACTCACCGTTTGAAGCCGCTCTTCTTCATCGAATGCCGTGCGCCTCGTCAATCTCGGCTGGCTTAAAGATGATGAAAACTATCATGTTTGCATGCTGAGACAAGGAAAGAATGCGATCCGCCTGCTGCCAAGCGTCTTCGTCCGGGATTATCAAGAGCAGCCACCCGGGTAGGCATTTGCAGCAATGACGCCTTCAGGCACCCTCAAGGACGTGAGAATTCCGCCTCCATCTCTGCAATGTCCTGGAAGCGATCGGCAATGCGGGCGTGAGGACGCCCGCCGTCTGCGGCTGCGATGGCGACGACGATTTCGTCCGGATGCGGGGCGTCGGCGATCTGGTAGTTCGCAGTCAGGAAATGGGAACGCTTGCCGTTCTCGCTCTTGTGCATCATGGGCAGGGAAAGCAGGGCGCCGGGCGCGTTGCGCGTGTTGGCGAATTCCAGGTAGTTGGTGCCGCCGATCGCATCGCGGAACGGATTGCCGAAGCGAAGCGTGTGGATCATCGCCGAGGCATGTTCGATTTCGCCATTGACGCCGACGGCGGCGGCTTTCCCGCAGGCTTCGATGGTCTCCGCCGGCATCTGCGCCAGCAGGCGACGGGTCATTTCCGTGCTGAGCGGCCCGGCAATGCGGATGATCTCCGGGCGGAGGTCCTCAACGAAGCCCCGGCCGGCCCAGGGGTTGCGGATGATGGCGGCGACGACAACGACATTGAACGGTCGCGGCGCGGCTTTGCCGCCTTCGATATGGGTCTCCTCGAGGAAGGTGCAGATCTTTCGGATGTCGAGGGCCATGTCATTTCCACCGTCTGTTGAACTTGCCGCAACCTAGCGTGTGATCGCGCCTGGTCTTCCTAGTATCCGGAGGAGTGGAGCAGCATGTCATCCTCCGAAAACAAGTAGATTTCAGCGCCGCCCCGCCGCATTATCACCGCTCTTTAACGAGGATGCGCAGCGCGTTGGACCAGAAATCACGGATACTGTCGCTTCGCGATGTCGCGAGCCAGATCAACAGCGGCGGCGATCTGTCGACCGTGCTGCAGCACCTGATCGCGGCCGCCTGCCGGCACGCCAACTGGGCGCTCGGCTCCATCATGGGCATCGATGCGGCGCACGGCTATGCCCATGTTATCGTGCGGCATGATCCGACGCTCCTCCAGCGCGACCTGCCGGACCGCTGGGAACTCGCGACCAGCCCATCGCTCATCGCGCTCCAGCGCAACGAACCCGTCTATATTCGCGATGCGCGCGAGAGTGAAGAATTCCCAGGCTACCGCAAGGAGGCGTTCGAGCGCGATTACCGGACAGTGCTCGTCATGCCGATGGACTGCGCGGATGCGGAAGGCCGACCGATGGTGCTGAGCGTCATCGCCCGCACGGTGACCGAGGTCACGGAGGACGACCTCGCCTTCCTCGGAACGATCATCCACCTCGGCGCGATCGCCGTCGAAAAACAGCACCGCCTGGCGGCGGAAAAGCGCGGGTCGGAGCGGCTCGTCCGGGCGCTTGCGGCACATACCTCGCTGCTGGAGCACGTGCTCAGCGACGGTTCCGTCTCTTCGCTCGCCGCGATGGTGGGAAGACTGTTGCCCAACCCGCTCGTCGTCGTGGACTTCACCGTCAACCAGGTGATCGCCGGGCGCTCGCCGCTGGCGACGGATTTCGACGATGCCGCCTGGCAGGCGGCGGCGCCCACGACCTTTGCCCGTGTGCTCATCCGCGCGGCGCGGGAGGCGGTGGAACGCGGCAGCACCGAAACCACACCGATCTTCCTTGAGGACGGCGCGCGACGGCTGCGCGTCTCCGCCCGCGCCGAACCGCTGATGGTCGACCGCCAGCTGGTCGGGGCGCTGGTGATCTTCCCCTTCGCGGCTGCTGAAGGCGAGCTGGACCAGTTAATGCTGGACAGTGCGAAATTCGCACTCAGCGTCCAGATGATGCGCAGCTTCCTGCGTTTCCGCTTCGAGACGCGCACGCAAAGCGAGCTTTTCTTCGAGATCGTCGAGCGGCGCTGGCGGGATGCGGCCGATATTGGCCAGCGTGCCGCGCGGCTCGGGCTTGATCTGTCGTTGCCGCAGCAGATGATCGTGGTCGATTTCCCGGAGCGGGCAAAGGCTTTTGGCGGCGGTTCCATCGATGTGGAGCACACGCTTTCGCGCATCATGCAACAGGCCTCGATCGAGGCCGGACTCGTGGCGATCGATGGCGGCGTCGTCTGCCTCATCAAACATGAGGCTGGACACCGGCAGGAACGCACCACGAAGCTCATGCGCCGTATCGCCGAGGAGCTTGGCCGTTATCTCGGCGAGCCGCCGATCGTGGTTGCCGGAAGCCGTTGCAGCGGTCTCGATGATTATGCCACGGCCTGGGAACGATGCAGCCGGATGATCCGCATCGGCCGTTCCTTCGGGTTGACGGGCGCGCTCTCCACGCAGGATTTCGGGCCGCTGCCCATGCTTGTTTCCGCAGCCGACGTCGGCGACGTGCGCAGCTTCGTGCGCGATAGTGTCGGGGCGATCGCCGAGCACGACCGGGAGAACGGCACGCCCTATCTGGAAACACTTTCCACCTATCTGGAGGAAGGTTGCCGCAGCCAAGCCTGTGCGGACCGGCTCGGCCTTCACGTCACGACGCTGCGCTACCGGCTGGCGCGCATTCAGGAACTCTTCGGCATCGACGTGGAAACGCCGGAACGACGCTTTTCCGTGGAACTTGCGCTTCGTCTCCACAGTGTCATCGACAATCATGCCTTCGGCGAGCGCTGAACGCGTAAAGGCCATTGCCGCCCCCTATTGCCTCTCCTCCGAACCGCAGCAGAACAACACCATCGTCTCCTCCGTTCAGCGGGAAGCACCCGCCGCCCGCGCCGGGTAGCGTCCTCCCAACGAAATGAGGAGAGAGATTGCGGGCATGGCGGATGAGGCGACAGCACAGGACGCACCGATCGACCCCGTCGCGCTTCGCCGCGCCTTCGGCACCTTCGTCACCGGCGTTACGGTCCTCACCACCTGCGAGGCCGACGGCACGCCGCGTGGCATGACGGCCAATTCCTTCACCTCCGTTTCGCTAGATCCGCCGCTCCTGCTCGTCTGTGTCGCCAAATCGGCGTCCAGCTATGCCACCTTCACCGCGGCGAACTGTTTCGCAGTCAATATCCTGCATGAAGGTCAGGTCGATGTCTCGGCGACCTTCGCCTCAAAGTCGCCGGACAAATTCCAATCGGTCAATCATGACCGGGTGCATACGGGCGCGCCCGTGTTGACGGACAGCCTGACCTGGTTCGATTGCAGCCTCACCAGTTCCGTCGATGCCGGCGATCATGCGATCCTGATCGGCCAGGTGCGCGCCTTTGGCACCAGCCCGACAGCACCGCTCGGCTTCTGCCGAGGGCGCTATGCCAGCGTGAAGGACCCGCTGCCGGCAGGATGGCTTGCTTCGCACGGCATGATCATCGGCTATCTCATCGAGGCTGGCGACGGGTTGTTGCTGTGCTCGGACGGCAAAGGGGGGTGGGTGCTGCCCTCTGCGCGGCGGCGCAAGGCCGACCGCGAACTGGTGCTGGACGGCGGCGATGCGCTGCGCCTCGTGCCGGAGGAAACCTTCCTCTATTCCGTCTTCGACGTTGCCGACAGCGATCCCGGATATCTCGTCTACCGGGCGCGACTGGCCGGGGAGGGTGCGCAGATCAGCCTGCCCGACACCTTGCGTTTCTTTCCCGTCGAGGACCTGCCTTACGACGCGATCGCCACCCACGAACTGCGCTCCATGCTGCGGCGCTACGTGCAGGAGCGCCAGGCCGGTCGTTTCGGCATCTACATGGATTCTGACGATGGCGGCCGCGTCGCGATGATCGACGGGCAGGCTCGCGCCTGGCTCCAGGCCTCCCAAGACCAAGGACAATGACATGAAGACGACAGTCAGCACCATCGAAGATTCGCGCCAGCAGCTGTTCATCGGCGGTGAATTCGTGGCACCAAAGGGCGGCAATTATATCCGGAGCTACGATCCGACGACGGGCGAGCCTTGGTACGAGTTCGCCGAAGCCGATGCGGACGATGTGGCGGTCGCTGTCGCCGCCGCCAGCGCCGCGTTCCGCAATCCTGACTGGCGGCGCATGACGCAGACCGACCGCGGTGCTCTGCTGCGGCGCCTCGCCGAACTCGTCCGCGCCAATGCCGATGCGCTCGCCGAAATCGAGACGCGCGACAATGGCAAGCTTCTGAAAGAGACGCGCGCCCAGATGCGCGCCATGCCCGACAGCTACCACTATTTCGCAGGCATGGCCGACAAGCTGCAGGGCGACACGATCCCGATCAACCGGCTCGACACGCTGAACATCAACCTGCGCGAACCGTTCGGCGTCGTCGGCATGATCACGCCGTGGAATTCTCCGCTGATGCTTTTGACCGGCACGCTGGCGCCGTGCCTTGCCATCGGCAACACCGTCGTCATCAAGCCGTCCGAGCATGCCACGGCGTCCACGCTGGCACTTGCCGAACTGATCCACGAAGCGGGTTTCCCGGCGGGCGTGGTCAATGTGGTGACGGGCACCGGCCAGAGTGCAGGCGAAGCGCTGACCCGTCATCCAGGCGTTGCGAAATACGTCTTCACCGGCAGCACGGCGACCGGCCGGCGCATCGCCAGCAATGCAGCACAGAACCTCGTTCCCTGCTCCATGGAGCTTGGTGGCAAGTCGCCTCACGTCGTTTTCGGCGACGTCGATATCGAGCATGCGGTCAATGGCGTCGTCTCCGGCGTCTTTGCCGCGGCGGGCCAGACCTGCGTTGCCGGCTCGCGCTGCTTCGTCGAGGCGAGCGTCTACGACAGGTTCATCGATGCACTCGTCGCCCGCACGCAGCGTATCCGGGTGGGTCTGCCAACTGCCGAGGATACCGATGTCGGCCCGCTGGCGCTTGCCGACCAACTGTCGAAGGTCGCGGCCTATGTCGCCTCGGGGGTGAAGGAAGGTGCGAAAGTCGCCGTCGGCGGCGGGCGACCGCAGAAGGCCGATCTCGCGCCGGGCGGCTGGTATTTCGAGCCGACGGTCATGGTCGATGCCCAAAACGACATGGCGTTCATGCGCGACGAACTCTTCGGACCCGTGGTGGGCGTCATGCCCTTCCGCGACGAGGCGGAGATGATCGAACTGGCCAACGACACGCGTTACGGCCTCGCTTCCGGCATCTGGACGAAGGACATCGACCGGGCGCTGCGCTTTGCCAACCGCATCGAGGCGGGCACCGTCTGGATCAACACCTACCGCTCAGCCTCCTTCATGTCGGCCAATGGCGGCTTCAAGGAAAGCGGTTACGGCCGGCGCGGTGGCTTCGAGGTCATGCACGAGTTCTCGCGTCTGAAGAACGTCATCATCGACTATTCCGGCGCCATGCAGGACCCCTTCGTCATCCGCCTCAAATAACCAGCATCGAAAGGCAGAACCATGAAGTTCGCAGTCTCGCTCACGATGGAACGCTTCTCGCCGGATGTGCCGATGGCCACGGTGAAGAACAACCTCCTGACGCTGGCCCGCATGGCAGACGAGGGCGGTTTCGAGATGCTCTGGACGGCGGAGCACCACACGCTCGAATGCACGATCTCGCCGAACCCGTTCCAGACGCTCGTCTGGCTGGCGCAGCACACGGACAATATCCGGCTCGGCACTTCGACGCTGGTCGCGCCGTATTGGAACCCGATCCGGCTCGCCGGCGAATCCGCGCTCTGCGACCACCTGACGAACGGCCGCCTGGAATTTGGCATCGCGCGCGGTTCCTACCAGTACGAATTCGACCGGATGGCCGGCGGCATGCCGCAGCAGGAGGGCGTCGCCTATCTGAAGGAGCTGGTGCCGGCGGTGAAGAAGCTGTGGGCCGGCGACTATGCCCATGACGGACACTACTGGAAGTTCCCGGTGACCGCCGCCGTGCCGAAACCGTTGCAGCAGCCGCACCCGCGCATCTGGGTCGCCGCGCGCGATCCCGGTACCTTCGACTGGGCAATCGCCAACGGCGCCAGCATCCTTTCGACGCCGCTTTCCGCCCCGGCTGCGGAAATCCAGGTTCTTTCCGACAAGTTTCACCGCGCGGTGGCGGACCATCCGGAGGTGCCGCGTCCTCGTTTCATGATGCAGCGGCGCACCTGCGTCTACGATCGGCCGGACGGCTGGGAGAGGGCCGTGCAGCACAGCATGGACTATGGCCGCGCCTTCGAGAACCTGATGCAGAATGTCGGTACCGTGCAGGACGGTTTTCCGGAGGCCGTGCCTTATGAAGCGGTGCGGGGCAAGGAAAACTACAATCCGGAAAACATCCGCAAGAACCTGATGTTCGGCACGCCGGACGAGGTGATCGAGAAGCTGATGGTCTTCGAGGCGGCCGGTGTCGACCAATATTGCCTCGGCCTCACCTTCAACCTGCTCTTCGAACTGCAAAAGCGCACGATCGAGCTTTTCGTGAAGGAAGTCATGCCCGTCTTCGCCGCGCGCGAAAATGAGCGCAAACGGGCAGTTGCGGGGCGCTGACGATGGGCAAGGCGCTGGAGCACAGGGTCGGCGAGGTTACGCTCAACTATCGCATTGATGGCGACGGCGGCGAACCGCTCGTCTGCATCCATGGGGTCGGTTCCTATCTGGAGGCCTGGTCGGGCGTGGTGGAGCGGTTGAAGGACCGCTTCACGATCCTCACCTTCGATCTCAGGGGACACGGCCGGTCGAGCCGTATCAAGGGTCGCTACGAGATCGATGATTTTGTCGCCGAGACTCTGGCACTTGCCGACAAGGCCGGTTTTTCGACCTTCAATCTCGCCGGTTTTTCGCTCGGCGGCCTGATCGCCCAGCGCCTCGCGTTGACGCATCTTCCGCGGCTGCGGCGGCTCGTGCTGCTCTCCACGGTCGCTGGCCGGACGCCGGAGGAGCGCGAACGCGTTCTGGCGCGGCTCGCGGCTTTGCAGGCCGGTACGCCATCCGACCACCACAATGCCTCGCTGTCCCGCTGGCTGACGGAAGGTTTCCAGGACGCGCACCCCGACACCATCGCCTGGCTTCGGGCGCGCGATGCGGAGAACGACCCGGATTGTTACACTTCCGCCTACCGGGTGCTCGCAGAAACGGATTTCGGCGGTTTTCTCGACCAGATCCGCTGCCCGACGCTGATTGCAACCGGCGAGGACGATGTAGGCTCTAATCCGCGCATGGCCCGCTACATGCACGAGCGCATTCCCGGTTCGACGCTCGCCATCTTCCCCGGCCTGCGCCATTCCATCCTGATCGAAGCCCCGGACGTCGTGGCCGACACCATGGCCACGTTCCTGACAAAGAAGGAGGCGGCCGATGGATGAGGCGCTGCGCAAACAAGGCGAGGCCGTGCGGCGACGCGTGCTTGGCGACGACTATGTCGACCGCGCCACGAAAGGCGCCGATGCCTTCGCCGCGCCTCTGCAGGATCTCTTGAATGAGTATTGCTGGGGCATGGCCTGGACGGATGACGGCCTCGATCTCAAGCAGCGCAGTCTTCTCAACCTCGGCATGCTGGCGGCAAGCAACCGCATGCACGAATTCGGCCTTCATTTTCGCGGCGCGATCCGCAACGGCCTGACGGACAGGGAACTCCAGGCGGCGCTGGTGCAAATCGCGGTCTATTGCGGCGTGCCGGCCGGCGTCGAGGCTTTTCGCGTGGCGCGCGCGGTGCGGGCCGAGATGGCCGGGGAAGGACCGGCTTGATTTCCGTCATTCCAGCGGAGACTGGCGGCAGGCGCTGCTTGGGAACGCCGGAAGACCGGATCGGCCACAGGCCGCAAGATTATTCACAACGGCGGGAAGAGGAAGCCGCGCCGTCCACGAAGCAACAATAGACAGAGGGAACAACACATGATGAAAATTTCGACAGTTGCGGCGCTCGCCGCCTCTATTGCTCTTTCGCTTGCCGCCGTGCCCGCCAAGGCCGGCGAAGTGCTGGACCGCGTGCTCGCTGCCAAGACGCTGAAGGTCGCGACGGACGCCAACTGGGCACCACAATCCTTCGTCAACGACAAGAACGAGATGGACGGCTTCGACGTCGATGTCGCCAAGGAGATCGGCAAGCATCTCGGTGTTTCCGTCGAATTCGTGACGCCGGGCTGGGACATCATCACCGCCGGCAAGTGGCAGGGTCGCTGGGACATGCATATCGGATCGATGACGCCGACCAAGGCGCGTGCCGAACTCTTCGATTTCCCAGCCGTCTATTATTACACCCCAGCAGCTGTCGCCGTGCACAAGGACAGTAAGGCCGGAAAGCTCGAGGATATCGAGGGCAAAAGTGTGGGCGTGACGGCGACCTCTACCTTCGAGGCCTATGCCAACCAGGACCTGACGCTAGATGCCGCTGGCGCGCCGGCTTTTAACTACGCATTCAAGCCGGGTCAGGTGAAATCCTACGCCAACTCGACGACCGCCTTCGATGACCTGCGCCTTGGCGATGGCACGCGTCTCGACGCCGTCGTTTCGTCGCTGCCGAGCATTCTCGATGCTGAAAAGGCTGGTTACCCGATCAAGCAGCTCGGCAAGCCGGTGTTCTTCGAGCCGCTGGCGGTCGCCGTCGAACACGGCGACGCGGAGCTGAGCACAAAGATCGCCGAGGCCGTCAAGACCATGCAGGCGGATGGCACGCTGAGCAAGCTGTCTGTCAAGTGGTACGGCGTCGACTACACGGTCACCCAGTAACATCCACCGGCGCGCGGTTCGGCTTGCCGGATCGCGCCCAATCCTGAAGGAGCGGAGATGCTGTATCCGGATACCGTCGAATCCGACGTTCTTGTCCACAAGCCCTGGTTCGTCGCCGGTCTTTTTGCGGTGGTTTTCGCCGTCTTTCTCGCGTTCGACCTGACGGGAACGTCGCTTGGCGACCTGATGCGGCCGGTGATCGGCGATCCCGCTGAAAGCGGCGTGTACGGCCGCTTTGCCATCGCCTTCGTCATCGCGGTGACCTTGTGCCTCAACATCGTGCTGATCGGCTTTGCGCCGCTGAAGGTGCAGGTCGCGGTCGTCTGGTCCGAGCTGCTGCTGCTCTTCCTCGCCTTTTTCACGACCTTCAATCTCAGCCTGCCGTTCATGGCCGAAAAGCTGCCTTTCCTCATCACGCAGGGGCTTTTCACGACGATCTATGTCTCCGCGATCTCGATCGTCATCGCGTCAGCCATCGCCATCCTTGGCGCGGTCGCAAAATTGTCGACCAACGGCTTTGCCTATGCGATCGCGAGTTTCTACACGTCGTTCTTCCGCGGCCTGCCACTTCTGATGCAGGTCTATCTCATCTATCTCGGCCTGCCGCAGATCGGCTTCGTCATCGATGCCGTGCCCGCCGGCATCCTGGCGCTCTCGCTCTGCTACGGTGCCTATATGACGGAAATCTTCCGTTCCGGCATCCAGAGCATCGACCGCGGCCAGTGGGAGGCCTCGCGCTCCATCGGCTTCGGCTTCGGCGTCACCATGCGCAAGATCATCCTGCCGCAGGCGCTGCCCGTCATCATTCCGCCAACCGGCAACCAATTCATCTCCATGCTGAAGGACAGTTCACTCGTCTCGGTCATCGGGGTCTGGGAACTGATGTTCCTGGCACGCACGCTCGGCCAGAAAAGCTTCCAGCACATGGAAATGCTGATTTCCGCCGCCATGCTCTACTGGATCGTGTCGATTGGACTCGAACTCATCCAGTCGCGCATCGAACGCCACTACGCGAGGAGCAAAGTGCGATGAGCGACACGATTATCGATGTGCGCAACGTTTCCAAATGGTACGGCGCCTTCCGCGTGCTGACCGATGTGAATCTCACCGTGCAAAAGGGCGAGCGCATCGTCATTTGCGGCCCATCGGGTTCGGGAAAATCGACGCTCATTCGCTGCTTCAATCGGCTGGAGGCGCACCAGCAGGGCGACATCGTCGTCAACGGCATCACCCTGCACGACAAGATGCGTGAGGTCGGCGCGGTGCGAAAGAACGTCGGCATGGTGTTCCAGCACTTCAACCTCTTCCCGCATATGACGGTGCTGATGAACTGCATGGTCGGGCCGATGTGGATCAAGGGCGTTTCCCAGGCGGAAGCCCGCAAGACGGCGCTGCAATTCCTGGAGCGCGTGCGCATTCCCGAGCAGGCGAACAAATATCCGGTGCAGCTTTCCGGCGGCCAGCAGCAGCGCGTGGCAATCGCGCGCTCGCTTTGCATGCAACCGGCCGTCATGCTCTTCGACGAGCCGACATCGGCGCTCGATCCCGAAAT
Organism: Sinorhizobium sp. RAC02; assembly: GCF_001713395.1. Classification (NCBI taxonomy): domain Bacteria; kingdom Pseudomonadati; phylum Pseudomonadota; class Alphaproteobacteria; order Hyphomicrobiales; family Rhizobiaceae; genus Sinorhizobium; species Sinorhizobium sp. RAC02. The sequence continues at coordinate 1,021,394 of NZ_CP016452.1, forward strand.
GGTCTCGGAGGTGCTCGAGACCATGACGAGCCTTGCCCGGGAGGGCATGACGATGGTCTGCGTCACCCATGAAATGGCTTTCGCCCGCGCGGTTGCCGATCGGGTGATTTTCATGAATGCAGGACAGATCGTCGAACAGGGCAAGCCGGAAGACTTCTTCAGCAATCCGCAGCACGAACGCACCAAGCTCTTCCTCAGCCAGATCCTCAAACACTGAGGCGGATTGCCCGTTTCCCGGCTCCAGAATTATCTCTTGACAAAATTTTAGACTTCAAACAGTTTCTTTACTCATGAGTAAAGAAATCGCTGAGGGGCGATTCAAATCTGGGAGAGGTCAATGCTGCAGGAGCGCATTGAGGGGAAGTGGCTTGCCTGCTTCCGGCGCGTATTCGTGCTCAATGGAATTGGCCGCGCAACGCGCGTGGCGATCGTCGCGGAGACGCAGTCGCGGCCCGTGCTGGTCCAGCTTGCGGATATCGCTTGCCACGATCTCGGCGCGGACTATTGCATGATCACCATGCCGACGCCGCGGCAGACGGCGCCCGTGCCGGTCAAATCCACAGGCACCTCACTCGCCATCCAAGGCAACCGCGCGGCGATCGAGGCCATGAAGCAGTGCGAGGTGATCGTCGACTGCACCGTGGAAGGCATGATCCATGCCGCCGAATGGCCGGAGATCGAGGCGGCCGGTGCACGCATCCTCGTGGTCTGCAACGAGCATCCGGAAATCCTCGAGCGTTGCGAACCCAAGGCCGAACTCGGCCCCAAGGTGGCGCTCGGCATCCAGATGCTGCGCGAGGCGAAGGAAATGCGCGTCACCTCGGCGGCCGGAACGGACCTCTTCATCGACCTTACGGATGCGCCCTGCGGCGGAACGCCGGGCTTCGGCACGACGCCGGGAGCCGTCGCGCACTGGCCGGGCGGCCTTTGCCTCGCATTCCCGGGGCCGGGCACCGTCAACGGACGCATCGTCATGGACGTCGGCGACATGAACCTGACCTTCAAGAATTATCTGACCAGCCGCATCGATTTCACCGTCGAGAACGATTTCGTCAAGGAAATCAAAGGCGACGGATTGGATGCTGAACTGTTCCGCGACTACATGGACGCCTGGGAGGACCCGTTGGCCTACGGGTTCTCGCATGTCGGCTGGGGCATGAACCCCGCTGCCCGCTGGGTGTCCGGCGCGCTCTACGACAAGCGCGACATGCAGGCCGTCGAGTTTCGCGCCTGGGCCGGCAATTTCCTCTGGTCGACAGGTGCCAACCAATATGCCGGCCGCTTCACCGAAGGGCATTTCGACCTGCCGATGCGCAAGTGCACGATTACGCTGGATGGCGTTGCCGTGGTGAGGGACGGCCGTCTCCAGGGCGACCTCGTTCTCTGACCGGATTTGACAAGGACTGATCATGAGCGAACCTGCAGATTATTACGACCTTTCCCGTATCCGGCCCGACGTGCTGGCGGTTCTCACACGCATCAACGAACTCGGCCGCGAACGCTTTGCGCCGCGCGCCAAGGGAATAGACGACGAAGCGTCCTTTCCGGTCGAGAACTACAGGGACCTGGCCGCCGAGGGCTTTCTCACCCTGACGGTTCCCAAGGAGTTCGGCGGCCACGGCTTCAGCCTCGGCGAATATGCAATGGTCGGGGCGGAAATCGGCAAATATTGCGGTGCCACCGCACTCACCTTCAACATGCACAATTCCTCGATGATGTGGTCGCGGTTCATGTATGAGCTGCCCAATCTGACGGACGAGGACCGTGCCGCCTTCGCGCCGCTGCGCGAACGCCAGTTCCGTCGTGCCGTCAAGGAACAGGGCATCTATTCGCAGCCGATTTCCGAGGCCGGGCAGAACTGGACCTCCAAGCCGGCGCAGACCGCCTGCCGCAAGGTCGATGGTGGCTGGCGCATCAATGGCTTCAAGAAGTTCGCCTCGCTCGCCGGCTATTGCGACTACTATTCCATCGTCTGCACCGAGCATTTCGAGGGCATCGAGCCACGCCACGAGGACACGATGATCTTCGTCGTGCACAAGGACGCGCCGGGCCTCTCGGTCACCGGCAGCTGGGATCCGCTCGGCATGCGCGGCACCAACAGCCGCGACCTCGTGCTCAAGGATGTCTTCGTCACCGAGGATGACCTGATGATGCCGCGCGGCATCTTCATCAAGACCCTGCCGCACTGGCCGCACATGATGGCAACGCTATCGCCCACCTATATGGGTGTGGCGCAGGGCGCCTTCGATTTCACGGTCGCCTATTTGCGCGGCGAGGTGCCCGGCCAGCTGGCCGCTGACCGGCGCATGTTCGGCACGAAGCGCATCACCGTCGGCAAGATGTACACCCAGCTCGCCGCGATGCGGGCACTGTGGTGGCAGGCTTTCATGGAGGCCCAGGGGTTTCCGACAAAGGCGCAGGTGCTGCGCATGTACGCCGCCCAGTACACTGTCATGGAAGGCGTGCAGGAGATCGCAGCGCTCGCCATCCGGACCTGCGGCGGCCAATCCATGCTGAAAACCCTGCCGCTGGAACGCATGTATCGCGATAGTCGCTGCGGGGCGCTGATGTTGCCCTACACGTCCGAAATCATGGAGGACTACCTTTCCGTCCTCACGCTCTATGACACGGACGAACTCGACAAGGCGCCCGGCGACGAGGGCGGTGCGCGCTCCTCGCTGTGGCGGGGTACGGGCGGCACGCTCAAGGGGCTTCGCTGAGACATGGCGACGGAGCAGGTTCACGTCATCGGGCATGTTGCGGCAGAACCTGCCGAGGTCTGGGCCGTTGTCGGCAATTTCTGCGGCGCCTGGCATCCGGCGATCGCGGAAATGCGCCTGGAGCGTGATGCGCGCGGCGCGCTCATCCGCGCCTTCACCGCGAAGGGTGAGGACACGCTGTATCGCGAGCAGCTCACCTACCGCTCCGACAGCGACCGGGTGCTCGCTTATACGCATCTGGAGGGTATTGCGGGCGCGGAACGCTACGATGCCCGACTACAGGTCTTTGCCGACGAAACGGGGGGCAGCCGCATCGAGTGGTCGGCACGGCTCTCCGCTTCCGCCGATCGCGCTCCGGCCATCGCCGCCGGCACGAAGGCGATCTTTGAGATGGACATAGCGGCTCTGGACGACATCGCCGGGACATCGGCCTCGGATGATATTCCCTCTGTCGAGCAGCCAGACGCCGCACTCGAAAGCGTCTTCATCGCTGGCGAGCCGAAATTGGCGCTGACGGTCACGCCGCAAAGGCCGGGTCCGCTGGTACTTTTCCTGCACGGCATCGGCGGTGCGCGGACGAACTGGCTGGCCCAGCTCCACGCGGTCGCGCCGACCCTGCGGGCTGCGGCACTTGACCTGCGCGGCTACGGCGAGAGCCGGCTCGGCCCGTCACAAAGCACGGTGGAGGACTATTGCGACGATATCCGGCGTGTCGCCGAGGCGCTTGGCGCGACGCGCCTTGTGCTCTGCGGTCTCTCCTATGGATCCTGGATCGCTACGTCCTTCGCCATGCGTCATCCGGAAATGCTGGCGGGCCTCGTCCTGTCCGGCGGCTGCACCGGCATGTCTGAGGCCGAGGTGGCGGAGCGCGAGGCATTCCGAACGGCGCGCGAAGTTCCGCTCGATGCGGGCAAGACGCCGGCCGATTTTGCACCTGCGGTCGTGGATGTCCTGGCGGGTCCAAATGCGGGCGAGGCGGTGCGGCAGGCGCTGTTCACCTCCATGGCAGCCATTCCCGCTGCGACCTATCGCGATGCGCTCCATTGTTTCACCCACCCGCCGGAGCGTTTCGATTTCTCCCGGCTCACCATGCCGGTATTGATGATGACGGGACGGTTCGACCGGCTTGCTGCCCCCGAGGAGATCCGCGGCGTTGCCAACCGGATCGCGGAAGTGGCGCCGCGCGCCTGTGTGCGTTTCGAGGTCATCGAGGACGCCGGGCATGTCTGCAATGTCGAGCGTCCCGGCGCCTATAACAGGGTGCTCGGCGAATTCCTGTCGGAGATCGCGCGATGACCGCTCTACCGAAACGCCAGCAGAACCGCATTCTTCGCGAACGCCGCATCCTCGACGCCGCGCTCAAGATCTTCTCGGAGAAGGGTTTCGTCAGCGCCTCGATGGACGACATCGCGGCCGAGGCGGAGCTGACCAAGCCGACGCTCTACCAGTATTTTCCGTCGAAAGACGAGCTCTTCACCGCCATGATGACCCAGGAACGGGACCACATGCTTGAATCCTTCGAGTATCCCTCCGCCTCGGGCATGGTGGCCGAGCTCTATGCCTTTTCGTGGCATTATGCCGATGTCGTGCTGCGACCGGACATGCTGAACCTCGCCCGGCTGATCATCGGTGAAGCGCAGCGCTTGCCCGATGTCGGCCGTGCCTATCAGGCGTCGGGTCCTGACCGGGTGCTCGCCGGCATGATCACCTATCTCGAACGGCAGCGCGGGGCCGGCCGGCTCGTCTTTGACGATGCCGAGCTCGCGGCAGAAGACCTCTGGGGCCTGATCCTCTCGGCACCACGCAACAAGGCGCTGCACATTCCCGATGCCGTGCCCGACCGGGCGACCATCGAACGCTACATCCGCAACGGGCTCGGCGTGTTCCTGCGCGCCTATTCCACCGCTTCAGAAAAAGACCTCGCCGTCCTCTCATCCCTCAAGCCGCCGCCGGCCACCGAAACGGAGTGACCATGACCCTCGACGCCTACATCGCCGACCCGGAAAGCCGCTTCGCCACCGTTGCGATGACCGATACGAACGGCCTGCTTCGCGGCCAGATGGTGTCGGTCCGCTCGCTGGCCGGTATAGCGCGCAGCGGCATGGGCATGTCTCCCGTCACGTTCGCGCTCGATCCGACCGATGTCGTCCTCAATATTCCCGGCGTCTCGGATGACACATCGGATTTCCACGACGATCCGCTGGTGCTGGACCCCTCCACCGTGCGCCGCCTGCCCTGGTCCAAGCCCGGCCACGACCTGCTGGTACTGTCCAACTATGGCGGTGCGACTGCAGAACTTTGCCCGCGCTCGCTGCTGAAGCGCGTGCTGGCCCGCGCCGGGGAGGCGGGCTATGCGCCGCGTTACGGCATGGAGCTGGAATACACGCTGTTCGACGAGACGCCGGAAAGCGCGCGTGAAAAGGGCTATCGCAATCTCAAGACGGCGACGCTGCACAAGAGCCATGACCTCGTGCTCTACCAGGTGCAGCAGACGGAATGGTACGAGGCGCTGGCCGAGATCTGCGAACCACTGAAGATCGACCTCGCCAAGATGCACGAGGAAATCGGCGGTGGTTTCCTCGAAGCCTGCATCGCGGCGGGCACGGGGCTGGAACCTGCCGACCAGCTCGTCCTCCTGAAAAACTTCGTACGCGCACTCGCACAGCGCCAGGGCAAATGCGTCACCTTCATGCCGCGCTGGACGGAGACTGCCGACAGCCAGTCGATCCACCTTCATGTCAGCCTCATCGACGGGGAGGGCCGGAAGGTCTTCCATGATCCCGCCGGCAAGAACGGCATGTCGCAAACCTTCCGGCACTTCATCGGCGGTCTGCAACGCTACATCGGCGACATGACGCTGATCTTCCAGCCGACGGTGAATTCCTACCGCCGCTTTGCGCCCGGTACCTTCGCGCCGCCCGGCCTGACCTGGGGTTTCGAGAACCGCACGACCTGCTTCCGCGTCGTCGGGCACGATGCGGGGTCGCTGCGCGTCGAAAATCGGTTGCCCGGCGCCGACACCAATCCCTATCTGACGGTCGCCGCGACCGTCGCGGCCGGTGTTGCCGGCATCATGGAGGGCATCGAGCCCGAGCCCGAAGTGATCGGCAACGGCTATGTGCAGGCGGGTGAGGGACCTGATTTCGCCCGTTCGATGCCCGAGGCAATCGGCCGGCTTCGGACCTCTGCTTTTGCCAAAGACTGGCTTGGCGAGCGCTTCGTCGAAGCCTTTGCCGCCAGCCGCCAGAGCCAGCATGACGAATTCTGCAAGAAAGTACCCGATGTAGAACTGCAACGCTTCTTTGACCTGGGGTAGTGCCATGAAACCAGAGCTTCGCATGCAATTCCTCGAAGGCATGAGCCGTGCGGCGACGTTCGTCGCGGTGGTGACGACGGATGGCGAAGCGGGGCGCTTCGGCGTGACGATCAGCTCGCTCACCTCGGTTTCCGCCGATGGCGACCATCCCTCGCTGCTCGCGTGCTTACACCACATGAGCCCGGTCGCCACGGCGATCCTGAAAAACCGCGCCTTCTGCGCCAATCTCCTGCATGAGGACCAGCATCCGGTGTCCGATCTCTTCGCCGGCCGGCTTTCGGCGGGCGAACATGCGGAGCGCTTCGAGCGCACGCCCTGGTCATCAGGAAAACTCGGGCAACCCGCACTGGAAGGCGCGACGGCTAGCTTCCAATGCCAGGTCGCAACCTCCGTGTTTTGGGAAACGCATCACATCATCATCGGGCGTGTCATGGACGTCCGCTTGTCGGAAAACCCGGCCTCTCTGCTCTACGGCCACCGCGCCTATCACCGGGCCGTTCAACTGTCGTAGCGCACAATAAAAACGAAAAGGGCTGTGGATGCCGGCGGGGTGAGCCGGCGAATTGGGGAACGAAAACTGGAGAGACCAATGACTGACGTGACAATCGCGGGGGCGAACCAACTCCGCAGAAATTCGCTGGGCCTGATCGCGGTGACCTTCATGGTGATCTCGGCCGCAGCACCGCTTACGGGCGTTGCCGGCGCCGTGCCGATTTCCTTCCTGCTCGGAAACGGCACCGGCATTCCGGCAACGTTTCTGTTGATGACGCTGATCATGCTGGCTTTTTCGGCTGGTTACGTGGCGATGTCGCGCCACGTAACCAATGCCGGCGCCTTCTACGCCTATGCGGCACGCGGCCTCGGCGGGCGCATGGCCGGCGCCGTCGCCATCATCGCGCTGGTGGCCTATAACGCCATGCAGTTCGGCCTGATCGGCCTGCTGGGCGGCATTGCAAGCGGCGTCTTCTCCGGCTTCGGCATCGACCTGCCATGGTACCTGTGGAGCCTCATCGCCATCGCCCTCGTCGGTATCCTGGGCTACCGTCAGGTCGATCTCTCCGCCAAGGTCATGATCGTGCTGGTCGTGCTCGAATATCTGATCGTGCTGCTGGTCGATTTCGCCATTCTGGCAAAGGGTGGGGCAGGTGGCCTCTCCTTCAATTTCTTCGACACGACAGCCATGTTCTCCGGTTCGCTCACCGCCGCCGTGCTGTTCTGCCTCGGCTCGTTCATCGGCTTCGAGGCGACGACAATCTATGCCGAGGAGGCGCGCGATCCGGAAAGGACCATTCCGCGTGCAACCTATCTGTCCGTGCTGATGATCGGCCTGTTCTTCGTCTTCACGACGTGGCTGATGATCGTCGGCGTCGGCGCCGACAAGCTCGTGTCGACGATTGGCGCGCTACCCGACCCGACATCGTTCTTCTTCGATCTTGCCGGCACCTATGTTGGCGGGCCGGTTCCGGCCATTGCCGGCCTGCTGCTCGTCTCGAGCCTGTTTGCCGCGATCAGCGCCTTCCACAACTACATCGCCCGCTACAGCTACGTGGCTGGCCGCGAAGGCTTGCTGCCATCCGCCTTCGGCCGCACCCACGATGCGCACCAGAGCCCGCATGTCGGGTCCGTCATGCAGACGGTGATGGCGCTTGCCGTGCTCGCGGTCTTCGCCGGCCTCGGCCTCGATCCGGTGCTCAACATGTTCACCTGGATCAGCCAGGTCGGCACGCTCGGCGTGCTCGGCATGATGACCATCACGTCGCTCTCCGTCATCGTCTTCTTCCGCAAGACGCCCGGCGCACATCCACCCCTGACGACGCTCGTCCTGCCGGCCGTGTCGGGCCTCATCATGGCGGCGTTGTTCGTCTATATCTTCATCAACTTCGGCGACCTCACCCAGACGGCTGGCGGCACGCTCGGCATCATCCTGCCGGCGCTGATCCCGGTTGCCGGCCTTATCGGTTTCGCGATGGCAAGCAGGCTCAAGGCCACGAACCCGGCTGCCTATGCCCGCATGGGACAGAACCGCGCCGGCTAGAAACCGGCTTTACCCTTGCGTGGTCGGTCCGGTCAAAGACCGGCCACGTCAGGCCGCGATGGGGGCTTGCGCGGTTTGCGCCGAATGCGCCAGAACGCGCGTTGCGTCCACACATTCCGTCGCCGCATACCAGTAGCGCTCATTGAGCTCGATGTTGAACAGGGTGCCTTCGGGGAACCTGCATTCGGCCATCAGCGCCTGCCAGGGAATGTCGCCCCACCCGACCGGCAGGTGGAGATCGCCATGGCCGTAGGCCAGGCGTTCGCCTTCGGTATACATCCATATGTCGTCCTGACGGCCAAAGCTGTCATGGACATGCAGGTGCTTGGCATAGGGCGCCAAGGTGGCGATCTCATCCACGAAACGATCCCGGTCACCGTCGAAGTCGAGCTTGAGATAGGAGTGGCTGAAATCGATGGTTGCCATGACGTGCCGATGCGCAATGGCGGCAAGTTCTTTCGCCAGGCGCCGCGGCGACGAGGCGTAGCCATCTCCCTTGTAGTCGGCAAACAGCGTTTCCACGCACAGGATCAGGCCGTGTTGCCGCGCCATATCCCCAGCCCGCGAAAGCGCTTCGCGCTGCCGGTCGTAGGCAGCTTCCGTGCCCGCGGCCTGCTGGCGCGGTGCCAGCCCGGAATGCATGACGTAGTGCTCCGCGCCGATTTCCGCGGCGACTTCCAGCGATGCTTCCAGCACCTCGAAATGGCGGGGCAGACGCCAGGCTTCGTCCATGAAGTTGATGGCGAGCGGGCCATGCACCGAATAGAGCACCCCGCGGCCGCGGCATGCGTCGAGCAGCCGGGCGAGTTGGGGGCGACGGACCCGCCCGCCGACGACGACATCGAGGTCGAAGGTGGGAATCTCGATCGAGTCCACGCCAAGCGCTTCGATCATGTCGAGTTCCGCCCCGAAGTCCGAAAGATCATGCGCCCTCTTGTGCGCGGAAATACCGATGCCTTTGACGCCATTGGAAAACATGACAGCGAACCTCATTGATGACTTGGGCATGAACCTGCCCGGATGCCCCTCCCGCTAGTCAGCGAATGTGTCAGTCAGCCGACAGACGGATGACCGTTCGATGAAGTTTGCCTTCGCGCCGTGCCAGGTGGGGCGGAAGCTGCTTCAGGCGCGGAATCCTTCGCATACCTGTCACAGACCAGCCCTATGAGCGGTGCCCTGACGGCGGCCGATAGTGGCGCCGAAAAGGAGAACCTTTCGATGACCCACGTTAGTCGACGCATCCTGATGAAGGGCACCATGGCGGCTGCCGGACTTGCCTTGGCAGCACCGTTTGTCTCCCGCACGGGATTTGCCGCCGGTTCGTCCGGCTCGGTCAACATCTTCGCCTGGGCCGGCTACATTTCCGACGAGATGCTGGCTGCGTTCGAGAAGGACACGGGCATCAAGCCGGTCTACACGCCCTATGGCACCAACGACGAATTGCTCAACCAGATGCGCGCGAGCAACGGCTCGGGCTATGACGTCATCTGGCCGGCCGTCGACCGCGTGCCGAACTATGTCGAATTCGGCCTCATCCAGCCGATCGACGAAAAGAAGGTGCTGTGGGATCGCGTGCTGGCAAGCGCCCTCAAAGGTTCGGAAACGCTGGGCGCTGTGATCGACGGAAAACGCTACCAGGTGCCGACCGACTGGGGCACGGAAGCAATCACCTTCGACAAGAACACCACGCCGCTGGAATACGGCACCGCCTCCTACGGCGATATCTGGAAGCCGGAAATGGCCGGCAAGGCAACCGTCCGTGGCCATTCCGGCCTCGTCGGTCTCGGCCTCTGGCTGGAGACACAGGGCAAGCTGCCGAAGCCGATGCGCGACAGCTTCAAGGACGAAGCGACGATGCGGACGAACTACGACGCCATCCTCGCCGAAGCCATCAAGAACAAGGGCAACATCGCGCAGTTCTGGTCGAATGAAAACGAAGCGCAGGGTGCTTTCCGCGCGAACGGCGTGACGATCGGCCAGACCTGGGATTCGTCCGCTGCCGGCCTCGCCAAGGAAGGCCTGCCGGTTGGCTTCGTGGCCCCGAAGGAAGGTGCGCTGACCTGGATGGAGGGTGTTTCCATTCCCGTTGGCGCCGCCAATGTCGAACAGGCCTATGCCTTCCTGAACTGGGTGCTGACGCCGGAAGCCGGCGCGCTTTATGCTAACCACACCTCGATCAACACGACGGCGGTCGGCGCGGAAAAGTTCCTTTCCGAAGCGTCGCAGAAGTTCTTCGCCGCCGCCTATCCGGGCGACGCGCTCGAAAAGCTGTGGTGGTGGCCGGTTCAGGAAAACTGGTTCGTCGCCCTGCGCAACGAGTACCAGGACAAGTTCCTCTCGGCTTAAGCCCGTCTGTGGACATTGGGCGGCGGGACAGGATCCCGCCGCCGCTCTTTTTCAAGGAAGTCCTGCATGTCCCGTTCTGTCGAACTGATCGATGTCGAAATGACCTTCGGCAAGGCCCGCGCGGTTGAGAAACTCTCCGTTGCCATAGAGGGCGGCGAGTTCTTTTCGATCCTTGGCCCTTCCGGCTGCGGCAAGACGACCATCCTGCGACTGATCGCCGGATTCATACAGCCGACGGGCGGCCGGATCCTGATCGGCGGGCGCGACATGGTCGGCATCGGCGCCGACCAGCGGCCGACCTCGATGATCTTCCAGTCGCTGGCGCTCTTTCCCCTTATGCCGGTGTGGGAGAACATCGCTTTCGGGCTGGAAGTTCGTGGTGTCCGCAAGGCCGAACGGAAAAAGCGTGCCGAGGAGCTGCTCGAACTCATTGCCCTGCCCGGCTATGGCGAGCGCATGGTGCATGAACTCTCGGGTGGGCAGAAGCAGCGCGTCGCAATCGCCCGCGCGCTGGCTGTCGAGCCCCAGGTGCTGCTGCTCGACGAGCCGCTCTCGGCGCTCGATCTGAAGCTGCGCCAGCACATGCGCGCAGAGTTGCGCAGCCTGCAGAAGCGCACCGGCGTCACTTTCATCTATATTACCCACGACCAGTCCGAGGCGCTTGCCATGTCGGATCGTGTCGCCGTGATGAGCGCCGGCGTCTTGCAGCAGGTCGCGCCGCCGCTCGAACTCTACACCAATCCGGCGACGTCCTTCGTCGCGCGGTTCGTTGGGGAAACCAATGAGTTCCCCGGCCGCGTTGAGCGCCTCGCCGATGGCATGGCCGCAATCGAGACCGCCCATGGCCTATTCACGGGGCGGAGCAGCGCTGGACTCAAGGTCGGCGACCAGGCGGTTGTCTACGTTCGGCCCGAAGCGATCTCGCTTTCGGCGGGAGCCGATGCCAATGGCCTGCACGCCGTTGCCGAGCAGCTCGAATTCGAAGGTGCAACCGCCATGCTGCACGCCAAGACCGATGACGGATACCGGCTGGCGGCGGCATTGCCGCACCATCGGCTTGCCGAGGCACCGACGGCCGGAACGAATGTGCGGCTGTCCTTTGCCGCTTCGCAGGCGCTGGTCCTGGCCCATGCATAGCCTGTTTCAGCGATTTGGCGTTGGCCTCGGCAGCGTGATTCTGATCTGTGTCGCAACCTGGTTGCTGGGCATGGTTCTGGCGCCCAACCTGATGATGCTGGATTTCTCGTTGCGGCCTAACCTGATGCCGGCGCAGATCGGCGGCCCGGACGATCGCTACACGCTGGTCAACTTTACCGCGCTTTTCTCCGATCCAGTCCACAGGGGCATCTTCTTCAAGACCATCTGGGCAAGCGCGCTCGTCATGGCGGCGACCTTCGTCGTCACCTATCCCATGGCTTACTGGCTGGCCAAGGTCGCCCAGCGCAAGGCCGTCGCCTTCGTGACGGTCGCGCTGATTATCCCGTTCTGGATCAACGAGGTGCTGCGAACACTGGCCTGTTACATCCTCCTCGCCTTTAACGGGCCGCTCAACGTCGTGCTCACGTCGCTCGGCGTGATCGACGCGCCGGTGCGCTGGTTCGGCGATGTCGGGGTGCTGGCGGGCATGGTCTATGCCTACATTCTGTTCATGCTCTTCCCGGTCTGCAATTCCATCAGCACGCTGGATTCGGCGCAGATAGAGGCGGCCCGCAATCTTGGCGCCTCGACAATCCAGATCCATCGCAGAATCGTCATCCCGCATGCCAAGGCGGGCATCGCAACAGGCTGCGTCTTCACCTTCATGCTGGCGGCCGGAAGCTACGTGGCGCCGGCGCTTCTCGGCGCGCCGGGCAGCCGCTGGTTCACGGAGATCATCTACAACTGGTTCTTCGAAGGCGGCAATTGGAACCGTGGTGCTGCCTATGCGCTGGTTCTTCTCGCGCTGTGCATGGCTGTCGTGATGGCCGCGCTCAGGATTTTCCGGGTCAATCTCGCGGATGTGGCAAAATGACTGTTTCCTATAAGGCCACTGCGGGTGCAGCACCCTCGGCGAGCGGGTTGGCGGCCCTCGCAAGCGTCCTGCCAAAGGTGATCTTCGCCATCTACATGGTGCTGTTCTTCGCGTATCTGTTCCTGCCGCTGCTCGTGATGGCGGCGGCGACATTCAACACCAGCAAGTTCCCGACGGTCACGCCCTGGCTCGGAACGACGCTCGACTGGTTTTCGGCGCTGTGGGCGGATAGCGCCATGTGGCAGGCTCTCCGGCTGTCCATTCTCATCAGTCTGGGTGTGATTGCCATTTCCCTGCCCGTCGGAACCGCGGCGGCCCTTTTCCTCAACAGCCTTCAGGACCGCTCGCGAAGCCTCTTCTATGCCGTGATGGTCTCGCCGCTCCTGACCCCTGGCGTTGCCATCGGCATCGCGACGCTGGTGCTCTGGCGCCAGGTCGGGGTCGGCGGTGGCACGGCGCTGATCATCCTCGCGCAGTCGAGTTTCATTTCCGCCTATGTGATGCTCATGGTCGCCGCCCGCATGCAGCGCTTTGACCGCACGCTGGAGGACGCCGCCGTGGATCTCGGCGCGTCCCGCATCGTGGTCTTTCGCCGCATATTGTTGCCCTATCTCAAGCCGTCGCTTCTGGCCGCGACCTGCATCGCCTTCCTGCAATCCTTCGAGAACTACAACACCACGCTTTTCGTGCGCGGCACCGAGACGCCCTTGACGGTCTACATCGCGACGAAGGTGCGCACCGGGCTGACACCCGCGGTCAACGCTCTCGGGCTCGTGCTCATCGCCGCGACGGTCCTCGCGGCCGTCGCCTATGAGCTTGCACGAAGACGGCAATCGAGCGCATCCCGGGCTTGATATCCACTCCGAGGATTTCCACGTTCCGCCGTGCGGGATCATCCACCTGCGGCCAGATGCGTGAGGAGTTGCTGGGCGGCCGGATCAAGCGGTTGCGTTTCCTGGAAACACAATAGAAGTTGGCGTGTCGCCCAGGGATCGCTCAGTCGCACGCAAGCGATCGGCAGGCTGCGCCGGCACCGCCGGGCGGCGACCTCCGGAACAATGCCGAAGCCGACGCCCGCAGCCACCTGCCGGCAGATCCCTTCGAAGGTGCGCAGGCGCACGCGTGGGTGAAGCTTTTGCCCAATACGCAGAGCTTGCTGGTCGATATGATCCTGCAACGCACCCGCGAAGCCGACATAGTCTTCGCCGAGCATGTCAGAGAAGGCGACCTGTTTTTGCAGCGCCAGCGGATGGTCCCGCCGCAGCACGACGACGAGGCGGTCCACGGCAAAGGGCAGGGTGGCAAGTGGCGCCGTATCAACGGCGTCGGAGACGATGCCGAACGCTGCCGCCCCGCGAGCGACCGCGGCAATCGTCTCGCGGCTCGGCCGCTCGGCAAGATCGACATCGACTTGTCGGTGGGCGGCAAGCCACGGTGCGAGTCGCTCCGGCAGGAATTCGGTGATGGCGGCCGTATTGGCCAGGATGCGGATCGACGACCGTAGGCCCCGAGCGTGTTCGGACATTTCCACATGCATGGTGCCAACCTGGTGCAGGACGAGGCGGGCATGATGCGCAAGCGTGTCACCGGCACGGGTGGGCGTCACGCCGCGGCGTCCGCGTTCGAGAAGCTGCACGCCACCGGATGCCTCCATGTCGCGCAGCCGTTCACTTGCCGCGGCCACGGACAGGTTCGCCGCCTGGGCACCATGCGTGATGCTGCCGGCCTCCACGATGGCCAGAAAGAGACGCAGGTCGGCAAGGTCGAAGCGCATTTTCAGGGCGTAACACAAATCAGCTTTCGGATAAACCGAAGGCTGTTGTTGGATCTTCCCGCTTGTGACGGACCCCGGCAGGCCGTTAGCTCCCGGCATGGATCAGAACGACGTCGTCATCATTATCGCAACTTTCCTTCTTGCCGGCATCGTCAAGGGCGTCACCGGCATGGGCCTGCCGACCGTCGCGATGGGCGTGCTGGGGGCGGTGCTGTCGCCGCTGACGGCGGCGACATTGCTGCTCGTGCCTTCCTTCGTCACCAATGTCTGGCAATTGCTGACCGGCCCCCGCTTCAAGCCGCTCTTATGGCGGCTATGGCCCATGATGGGCGCGGTGATTGCCGGCACCCTGGTCGGTTCGACGCTGCTTGCGGACGGTGCTTCCGCTCGCACCACGGTCGCGCTTGGCCTCACCCTCGTCGCCTATGCCGCCTATACGCTTTGCGCAGCTCCAAGGCGTGTGCCGTCGTTTTGGCAGCCCGTTGCAACGCCGCTGGTTGGCCTTGTGACGGGTCTGGTGACGGGCGCCACCGGCGTCTTCGTCATTCCAGCCGTGCCCTATCTTCAGGCACTCGACCTGGAAAAGGACGAACTGGTCCAGGCGCTTGGGCTGTCCTTTACCGTCTCCACCATCGCCCTTGCCCTGGCGCTCGGATTTCACGGTGCGCTGCCCGCCGAAAACCTGGTTCCCTCGCTTCTCGCCGTCGTCCCGGCTCTGATCGGCATGGCGGTCGGGCAGGCGATCCGCCAGCGGATCAGTCCATCGGCCTTCCGGCGTGGTTTCCTCGTCTGCCTGCTGCTGCTGGGATGTGAAATGGCGCTTCGGCCGCTCTTCGTCGGCTGAGGCCTTCGGCGACCTCGCGGGCGATCCTCATTCCGGTTTGTAACCGTGCCGCGCAAAGAAGCGGTCGAGTTCTCGCTGCTGGGGAGCTTGGCCGGTATAGATCGCGATATATTCCGGGATACGCTTCATGCGGAGCGCGAGATCCTCCGTAGACTGCATGGAGATATATCCGATCTGCACCAGGTAGGTCGTTCGCGCGCGAACGTCCGCTGCCCCGTCATCATAACCGAACCGCATGAACATGCGGCCGATCGCGTCCATTCTCGTCTGGTCGGCCGCATGGACCTCTGCCTGGATTTCCGGCGACTGTAGCGCCCAGCTGCGGACTGCGAATTCGAGCTGAGAGTCGAACAACTCCTTGTTCAGCCAGCAGTCGAAGACGTTCAGCATCGCTTCGGCGAGCGATTCCGCATAGGCCCCGGCGAGCTTCACAAGATTGCCGGTGTTCTTTTCCCGCCAGCGCGCAATCAGCGCACTCAACAGTTCCTCCCGGTCCTTAAAGAACCAGTAGAAACTGGTCCGGGAGAGATTGAGCCGCTTTGCGAGCGGCAGAATCTTGACCGAATCCACGCCGGATTCGAGCAGCGCGTCGTAGGCCGCGTCCAGCCATGCCTCATGAGAGCCCCGCCACCCGCTGTCGATCGTCGCTTGTTCCATGTTTGCTTCCTAACAAAACCCGGGCGTCGCCACAAGGGAATGTACAGTGCTGTCGATATTATAAACGATACTGTTTTCAAATGTTGACACATATGTACATTCCCGCTTACCGTCATGACAAAGTCCCTCAATCCGGAGCCGTCGCATGTCGAACGATCCCCTGCTTCAACCCTACCAGCTGAAGCATCTGACCCTCCGCAACCGCATCATCGTCACGTCGCACGAGCCGGCCTATCCGGAAGATGGCATGCCGAAAGGCCGCTACCGTGCCTATACCGTGGAGCGGGCGAGGGGCGGGGTGGCGTTGACCATGACGGCGGGTTCGGCCGCCGTCTCGAAGGATAGTCCGCCGGTCTTCAACAACTTGCTCGCCTACAAGGACGAGATCGTTCCGTGGATCCGGGAGATGACTGACGCCGTGCATGAAGAGGGTGCGGCGATCATGATCCAGCTCACCCATCTCGGCCGCCGTACGCGCTGGGACAAGGGCGACTGGCTGCCCGTCGTCGCGCCGTCGCATCATCGCGAGGCGGCGCACCGGGCGTTTCCCAAGAAGCTGGAAGATTGGGACATCGAGCGCATCATCAAGGATTTTGCCGATGCGGCCGAGCGCATGAAGGCCGGCGGCATGGATGGCGTCGAGCTGGAGGCCTATGGCCATCTCATCGACCAGTTCACCTCGCCGCTTACCAACGAGCTCGACGGCCCCTATGGCGGCTCGCTCGACAATCGCATGCGTTTCTGTTTCGACGTGTTCAAGGCGATGCGCAAACGGGTCGGCGACGACTTCATCCTCGGTGTGCGCTACACGGCTGACGAATGTCTTCCCGGCGGGACCGGAAAGGCCGAAGGCCTGGAAATCTCCCGCCGTCTCAAGGAAAGCGGCCTGATAGATTACCTGAACGTCATCCGCGGGCATATCGATACGGACCCGGGCCTGACCGACGTCATCCCGATCCAGGGCATGGCGAGCGCACCGCATCTGGACTTTGCCGGCGATATCCGCGCCGCGACCAAGTTCCCGACCTTCCACGCAGCGAAGATCCAGGATGTGGCGACCGCGCGGCACGCTATTGCCGCCGGCAAGGTCGATATGATCGGCATGACGCGGGCCCACATGACCGACCCGCATATCCTGCGCAAGATCATCGAAAAGCGCGAGGACGATATCCGTCCCTGCGTCGGCGCGAACTACTGTCTCGACCGCATCTACCAGGGCGGTCTCGCCTTCTGTATCCACAACGCCGCGACCGGCCGCGAGGAGACGATGCCGCATACGATTGCGAAGGCGGATACGCGCCGGAAAGTGGTGATCGTCGGCGCCGGTCCGGCGGGCCTCGAGGCGGCGCGCGTCTCCGCTGAGCGCGGGCACGAGGTCGTGGTTTTCGAAGCGGCGAACAATCCGGGTGGCCAGATTCGCCTGACGGCACAGAGTGAGCGCCGCCGCGAAATGATCGGCATTATCGATTGGCGCATGCGCCAGTGCGAAAAACACGGCGTCACCTTCCGCTTCAATACCTGGGCAGAAGCCGATGCAATCAAGGCGGAAAAACCCGATGTCGTCATCATCGCGACGGGCGGTCTGCCGCATACGGATGTGCTCACCAAGGGCAACGAGCTGGTCGTCTCTTCCTGGGATATCATCTCCGGCGACGTGAAGCCGGGCAGCAACGTGCTCATCTATGACGATGCCGGCGACCATGCCGGCCTGCAGGCGGCCGAGTTCATCGCCAAAGCGGGCGGCAAGGTTGAGATCATGACGCCGGACCGCGCCTTTGCGCCGGAAGTCATGGCGATGAACCTCGTGCCCTACATGCGTTCGTTGCAGAAGCTCGATACGACCTTCACCGTCACCTACAAGCTGGACGCTGCGGAAAAGAGCGGCAACCAGATCATTGCCCATGTCGGTAGCGACTATGGCGGCATCGCCAAACAGCGCGTGGTCGACCAGATCGTCGTCAACCACGGCACTATCCCGCTGGACGACCTCTATTTCGAGCTCAAGCCGGGATCGAGAAACCTCGGGGAGGTTTCCTATGACGAGCTGCTTTCCGGCGCACCGCAGACTGTCGAGCGCAACCCGGACGGCACGTACCAGCTCTACAGGATCGGCGATGCCGTCGCAGCGCGCAACACGCACGCGGCCATCTACGATGCACTGCGCCTTGCCAAGGATCTGTGACGATGGTGCGCCGGGCTCTGGTATTGTCTGTCCGTTAGGACACGCCCAGCCAATCAAGCTCCCCGATTGGCGTGAATTGCAGGCCGGTGATTTTTGCAGTTTCACACGCCTGGCGAAACTCGGCCGAGACGAAATGCACCGGCACAAGAAAGTACTTGTCCACCCAGAAATGCCTGCCCGCCACCTTGGATGAATCGATGACGAAGCGTGCCTGCGGGATCGACTTGTCCTGGCGGCTGGGATCGTCCCGCCAGCTCCATCCGCGCGCCGTGTTGGTCGTGAAGACATAGGTCGTCTGCGTACGGTCTGCGGTGTCGATCCGTTGTGTGGGATGGACGATCCAGCGGTCCGGCGCAGCACTGTCGTCCTTCCACATCATCGTCAGAGGGTGAAGTTGATGCATGCCCGGCTCCATGGCTTCAACGACATCGCGAAACCGCGCCGTGGCCAGGTATTGTGGGACTTGGTATAGAACGTCGGGCAGAGGCCTGACCCGCTGCGTGGCCAGAAAGCGGATTCTGTTCGGCAGCGTCGCCGGGATCAGCGGTATGCCGTATCCGAGGACGCCTTTCTTCTGACCTTGAAAGCCGGCTCCACCATCGAATGCGCCGTCAACATAGCGTATCTGGCGGGACCAGTCCGCTATAGGACGGCCCTCGTCATCTATGATCTCCTGGTTGATGATGGGGAGCAGCATTGGCGAACTCATCGTGTAGATCAATGTTTGCGTCCTCGACAAAGGGTATCCAGAACCATCGACGTGGGATGCCGGCGATGATGGGTAAAACGGCAGGCGAATGATGGCGACTGGCGGGAAATATTTCGTTATTGGTCGAAAAGAGTGCGATGGGACAACCGATGCCCTCGGGGTCGATCGAAGATCATGCCGCCACGTCAAGGCATGAAGGTGTCCCTCCAAATGGCATCACCTCATGGACGTCGGGCAGGAGACAGGATCGCCTGGATCATTCCACCTGATGTGAGGATATCGGCCTCCCGCTCTGTTTCCACCGCGGCCCTTCCTGCCAGATGCTGGCAATCGCCGTTTGCACGCCGGACGGTCAAGGCCACCGTGCATCTGGGCTCCACGACAGCTGCGTAGACCTGGAGCATGTCCTGCACGCCGATGGAAAATGGCACATCGCGCGCAAGCTCGATGGGAAGGATACCCATGCCGATGAGGTTCGTGCGGTGAATGCGTTCGAAGCTGCGCGCGATGACCGCGCGCACGCCGAGGAGCGCCACGCCCTTCGCGGCCCAGTCGCGCGAGGAGCCGGTGCCGTACCGCTCGCCTGCAACGATGACGACCGAGCGGCCCTCCTGCCGGTAGCGCTCGGCTATCTCAGAGAGCGGCCCCTCCTCCATCGTGGGTGCGTGGACGGTTCGCGAGGCCGGCCGGTTATCGATCAGCAGGTTGCAGGCGCTGCGATTGTCGAACAGGCCGTGCACCATGACCTCCCAGTTCCCGCGCCGGGCGGCATAAACGTTAAGATCGTTTGATGGTGCGCCCCGCGCAACGAGGTGTTTGCCGGCAAGGCTGCCGGCACTGATCTGGCCGGCCGGCGAGATATGGTCCGTGGTCATGTCATCGCCGAGGACAAGCAATGGATGCGCTGAATAGGTTCCGAGACGACTTGCCGTGCGGGTGTCGGCGAAGGGCGGCCGGCGGATATAGGTAGACGCTTCGTCCCACGGGAAGCGCGGGGACGCAGGAGCATCGAGCGCCTCCCAAGCGGTATTGGCTGCGGCTTGTGAGAAGGCTTGCCCGAAATCGGCAGGATCAGAAAAGGCGTGCATGATGGCATCGATTTCCGCGCGGGAGGGAAGAAGGTCGCCAAGAACGAATGGTTCGCCGTTCCGTCTGCGGGCGATTTTACGGCTCATGGGGTCCGGTACCAGTTTGCCGATAAGGGAGAGCGCGACGACGAGCGGGGGTGCTGCGAGAAAGCCGAATTGCAGGCTTGGATGGACACGCCCGGGAAAGTTCCGGTTTCCGGAGAGAAGGGCTGCTGCGACAGTTCCCTCCTCGACCGCCGTTGCCATGTCAGCTTGCAGGGGGCCGGAATTGCCGATGCAGGTCGTGCATCCGTGGCCGACGATGCCGAAGCCTAGGGCCTCCAGATCACCCAGCAGGCCGCTGCGGGCCAGGAAACGTTCGGCAGATGGCGAGCCCGGCGCCAGCGAAGTCTTCACCCAGACCGGCGGTCGAAGGCCGAGACGCCGCGCTTTGCGCGCAACGAGGCCGGCCGCAGCGAGCAGGTGTTGATCGGACGTGTTGGTGCAGCTAGTAATGGCGGCAATGGCAATGGCACCGTCCGGTATGGTTTTCCCCTCTTGGAAGAGGCGACCACTCACAGCCTCCAGCGCTTCGGCGGCCGCCGCGACGGGCAATTTGTCCTGCGGACGACGCGGTCCGGCAAGGAGGGGCTCGATCGCGGACAGATCGAGATCGATCACCCGGCTGTAGCGCGGCTCGACTACTGGGTCGAACCACAGGCAGAGCGCTTTTGCAGCGTTTTCAACGAAGGTACAATGCTCGGCCGCGCGGCCGGTCTGGCGAAGATAGCTGATCGTCTGTTCATCGACCGGAAAGAAGCCGGTCGTCGCACCGTATTCAGGTGCCATATTGGCGACCACGGCACGGTCGCCGCCGGTCAGCGTCGAAATGCCTTCGCCGAAAAATTCGACGAATTCACCGGATAGGCCGTGTTTTCTAAGCAGGTGCGTGACATCCAGCGCAAGATCCGTCGAAAACACACCCGGCCCCAACCGCCCCCGCAGCCTAACGCCAACGACGTCAGGCAGGCGGATCGTCACCGGCATTCCGAAGAACACGCTTTCCGCCTCGAGGCCCCCGACGCCCCAGGCGAGAACGCCGATGCCGGCGATCATCGGGGTGTGGCTGTCCGTTCCGATCAGCGTGTCCGGTGCCGCCCATCGCTCGCCGTCCCGGTCGACAATGTCCATGATCGTGGCAAGCTGTTCGAGATTCAGCGTATGCATGATGCCGGTGCCGGGCGGGTGGACCCGCACGCCGGGCAGGGCGGCGGTCGCCCATTTCATCAGCCGGTAGCGTTCGCTGTTTCGCTCCATCTCGCGACGCATATTGTGTTCGCGCGCTCCGCTTCGGCCGTACCAGTCGACGGCGACGCTGTGGTCAACCGAAACGTCGACGGGCAGAACGGGCGTCAGCGTCGAAGGGTCGCCGCCGGCTTCAGCGATGGCGTCGCGCATGGCCGCGATATCCACCAGCGCCGGCACGCAGGTCGTATCGTGCATGAGCACGCGGGATGGATGAAAATCGACCGCCGCTTCACTGGTCCCGTCACGTAGCCAGATGCGCAAGGCTTCGGTGAAAGCGAAGAGGTGGCCCGGATCCCTTCGGGCCACGTTTTCAAGCAGGATACGCAGCACGAACGGCAGGCGATGGACCTCTCCGAAAGCGCTTCGGAGGTCGACGGCATTGACGGGGCCGGTCGCTGCTTCGATCCGTAAAGCCATACGCCCTCTCAAAATTGATTTTTTAAGTTTAAAAAAGCAATTAATGGAAGATGTCAACGGTTTTCCGCCAATTCATTGGCTTTTAACCGGGCGCATATGCAAAAATCGGACATCTTGTTTATTTCGGGACAGGCATGAATTAACGTGCCGCGAATGCCCCCCAGAGGATCGGACACGAACCATGCGCTCCAGCCAGCTCGCCCAGACCATCGCGAACGAAATCACTCTTCTCGTCACATCCGGCGAGCTTTTGGTTGGCGAGCACCTGAAGACCCAGCAGTTGGCCGACCGCTTCGGGGTTTCGCGGTCTCCCGTGCGCGAGGCGATGGAGATGCTGGCGAGCCAGGGGCTCCTGGAGCAGAAGGAGAATCGCGGCTTCTTCGTCAAGGAGGCGAACGACGGTGTCGTCGAGCAAGTGCGTGACGACCCCGAACCCTTCGAGATTGCAAACGACTACCAGCGGCTGGCGGAAGACTGGCTGACGGACCGTATTCCTGCCGAAGTGACTGAGCAGATGCTGCGTGAGCGCTACGCGCTGACGAAGTCGCAGCTCAACGATGTCCTCATGCGTGCCACCCGCGAGGGCTGGGCGGAGCGCAAGCAGGGTTATGGCTGGCGCTTCCTGCCCGTCGCCAAGACACCGGAGGCTTTCGAGCAGATCTATCGCTTCCGCATGCTGATCGAGCCCGCCGCCATGCTGGAGCCGGAATTTCGGCTTGACCGGAAAATCATCGAGGAGCAGCGACGTGTCCAGCTACGCATGCTGGAGATTGATATAGAGCGCCTGCCTGCCGAACGGCTGCTGCACAACGGCGCGCTCTTCCATGAAGAGCTGATCAAAATGTCGAACAATCCTTTTTTCCACATCTCCCTGGTTCGCGTGAACCGGATGCGGCGCCTTCTGGAGTATCGCTCGCGCGTCGACCGCAGTCGCACGGTGCGGCAGTGCCGGGAGCATCTCGAAATCCTCGATCTTCTGGAACGCGGTGAGGTCGTGGAGGCCTCCTATGCGATGCGCCGTCACCTCGGTGGCGCGCTCTCCAAAAAGTCGCCCGTTACCTGGTCCTGGTCCCATCAGGCACATGAAAAAGACGATCCAGAAAAATGATATTGCATTTTTGAATTTAAAAAGCCAATAACCTGCTCGTGACGTTGCGCGGCGATCTTGCTTGCCGCCTCATGGGAGATTGGTTTGATGAGAATATTCGTGACGCCGTGTGATGGGATTGGCCCGGAGATCACCGCGGCAACTATGGACGTCCTGAAGGCGGCGGATGCGGCGTTTTCGCTTGGTCTCGACTTCCATTTTGAAGAAACGGGCTTTGCGAGCCTGGAGAAGTACGGTTCAACTCTGCGAGACGAGACGCTGGACCGGGCGCGCACCTTCGACGGCATCATCCTCGGACCGCAATCCCACATGGATTACCCTGCGCGCGACAAGGGCGGCGTCAACGTCTCGGCCGGCTTCCGCGTCAAGCTCGATCTCTATGCGAACGTACGCCCGGCGCGCTCGCGCCCGTTCCTGAACGATGCCAAGACGATGGACCTCGTTATCATGCGCGAGGCGACGGAAGGCTTCTATCCCGACCGCAACATGTATGCCGGTACGGGCGAATTCATGCCGACACCGGATGTGGCGCTTTCCGTGCGCAAGATCACGGCGTCGGCCTGCGAGCGCATTGCGCGCCAGGCCTTCCTGCTTGCCATGAAGCGCAACAGGAAGGTGACCGCGGTTCACAAGGCCAACAATTTCATTCTCACGGACGGCCTGTTCCTGCAGCAGGTGCGGAAGGTCGCGGCCGAATTCCCGGAGGTCACGCTCAACGAACTCATCATCGATGCGATGGCCGCCCATCTGGTGCGCGACCCGTTCCGCTTCGACGTTATCGTCGCAACGAACTTCTATTCGGATATTCTGTCAGATCTGGCGAGCGAACTGTCCGGCAGTCTCGGCCTTGCCGGCTCGATCAACGCCAATGCCGAGACCGGCCTCGTCTGCGCCCAGGCGCAGCACGGTTCGGCGCCGGATATCCAGAACCAGAACATCGCCAACCCGACCTCGCTCATCCTGTCTGCGGCAATGATGCTGAGCTGGCTCGGTGAATGGCGCGGTCTGCCGCAGTTTGAGGCGGCTGGTGCGGACATCGAGCGGGCAGTCGACGCGGTTCTCGCGGACCCGGCGTCGAGGACCCGCGATCTCGGTGGCAACACCAGTACGGACGCATTCGGCGCGCTTGTCGCCGGCGCGGTTCAATCGGGAGACGGCGAGCGGAAATTCGCCAGCGCCTGAGAAGGTATTTTGTATTTTAAATTTTTAAAATCCAAAATGCAAAACATGGGGAAAGCGAGGGCAGGGAGTGGCCCTCGCGTGGCTGCTTGCGCTCGCTTTGGAGTGCGGGCCTATCTTTTGGGAGAAGAGATGATGAATAGCAATGTATCCGCCCGCACGGCCGTCTTCGCCGTCAGCACGGCGTTCATGACGGCCTTCGGCGCATCCGCATTCGCACAGGAAGTACCCGCCGGCTATCCGGCCGACTACGCTGGCATCATTGCCGCGGCGAAGGAGGAGGGAACAGTCTCGGTCTATACCTCGACCGACGCCGCCCAGTCGCAGAAACTGCAGGATGCCTTCACCAAGAAGTACGGCATCAAGATCGCCTACAATGACCTGGGTACGAACGGCTCCTACAATCAGGTGATCTCGGAAGCCGCTGCCGGCCAGACGACGGCGGACATTGTCTGGAGCTCGGCCATGGACCTTCAGATGACGTTGGTCCAGGAAGGCTATGCTGCCGATTATGCCACCCCGGAAGCGGCCAGTCTCCCGGCTTGGGCGAACTACAAGAACATGCTGTTCGGCACGACCGTCGAGCCGATCGGCATGATCTACAACACCAAGGCGCTGTCGGAAGACAAATTGCCGAAGACCTATGCGGAGCTGATCAGCTTCCTCAAGGACAACAAGACCGAGCTTCAGGGCAAGGTGGCGACCTTCGATCCTGAAAAGAGCGGCTCTGGCTTCCTGCATCACTCCAACGATGCCCGCAACCGACCCGACTTCTGGGACCTCGCCAAGGCCATGGGCGAGGACGGTGCAAAAATCTATTCAAGCTCCGGCGGCATGAAGGAAACGGTGGTTTCGGGCGAAAACGTCATCGCCATCAACATTATCGGCTCCTATGCGCTGGATTGGGTGAAGGAAAGCCCGAACCTCGGCGTACATTTCGCCGCCGACTATACGCCGGCCTTCTCGCGCCTCGCGCTGATCACCAAGGATGCTCCGCATTCGAACGCCGCCAGGCTCTTCGTCGATTTCATGCTGTCAAGCGAGGGCCAGTCGCTTCTCGCGGAAGGCGGGCTGCCGTCGGTGCGCGAGGACGTGACCGCCGGTCTCAATATCAAGACGCTAAACGAGCGTGTCGGCGGCGGCCTGAAGCCGATCACCGTGGACGAAGGCGTGCTCGAATACATGGAGCCGACGAAGCGCGTGCAGTTTTTCGACGACTGGAAAGCCGCCCTCGGCCGCTGATGCTTAGCCGGTCGCGGCGCGCCAGCGCCGCGACCCCGCCACGTTTTGCGAGAGGCATAGAATGTCCACCCCCATCCAAGCGCCGGCTGCAGTCCCGTTGACGAAAGCCGCGGCCGAAAAGAAGTATCCGGCGAAGATGCCGCGGCACGGCAATGCGACTGCCTACCGGCGCATCGTCATTGGTCTGCTCGCACTCGCCGTGCTGGCACCCGTCGGCCTGATCATCTACCAGAGTTTCCTGACGGCGGCGTTCTTCAGCCCGCGTGCGCGGTTCGGGTTCGATGCATACGGATACGTCTTCACCGACAAGAATTTTTACAAGGCGCTCGGTACGACTGCGGTCTTCTCCTTCGGTATGGTGTCGATTGCCGTGCCGCTAGGCGGCCTGCTTGCCTTCCTGATCACACGCACGGATATCAAGGCAAAGCGCCTGCTCGAAATCCTCGTGCTCGTGCCGATGTTCATTTCATCCATCGTGCTCGCCTTCGGCTATACGGTCTCTGTGGGCCCAACCGGTTTCGTTTCGCTCTTCATCCGCGATATGATCGGGATCGTGCCCGGGAACATCTACAGCCTGCCGGGCATGATCCTGATTGCCGGCCTCAGCCATGTGCCGCACGTCTATCTCTATGTCTCCTCGGCCATGCGCAACCTGCCGTCGGATCTCGAGGAGGCGGCCCGCACCACCGGCGCTTCCATCTGGCAGGTCTCGCGCGATGTCACACTGCCCATGGTGCTGCCAGCGCTGATCTTCGCCGCCGCGCTCAACATCCTGCTCGGTTTCGAGACCTTCGGCATTCCGCTGGTGCTTGGCGATCCGAACGGCATCATGGTGCTCACCACCTATATCTACAAGCTCACTAGCGCCGACTGTTGCGCAATACCCGCAAATATGCCGCGATGGGTGGCAAGGGTGCGCGTGTCTCCACTTTGAAGCTCGGCACGAGCGGCCAGGTCATCGCGCTATCGATCATCGGATTCTGGCTGTTCGCCTCGGTCGTCCTGCCGATTGGCGGCATTACGGTGCGTGCCTTCGTGGATGCCTGGGGCGAGGGCGTCAATCTGTGGGATCATCTTACGCTCTCCAATTTCGATCGTATGCTGGAAGTCCCGAGCCTTGTGCGCGGTATTACCAACACGGTGCTTCTCTCCGTCGTCGGCGGCGCCGTCGCGGTCGGCATCTACCTGATGGTCGGTCTTGCGGGACATCGCAACTGGGGCCTGTCGAACACCGTGCTCGACTATCTCGTGCTCCTGCCACGCGCTTTGCCGGGCCTTGTCATCGGCCTTGCGTTCTTCTGGGTCTTCCTCTTCGTGCCGCTGTTGACGCCGCTGCGCCCGACGCTGGTCAGTCTTTTCATCGCCTATGTCGTCGTCGGCCTCTCCTATGGCCTGCGCCTCCTTCAGGGCACGCTCATCCAGGTCGCACCGGAACTCGAGGAATCCGCGCGCACAACCGGCGCTACGATCGGCCGGACCTGGATGGACGTGGTAATCCCGATCGTTCGGCCCGGCCTTGCCGGTGCCTGGGCGCTCATCATGATCATCTTCCTTCGCGAATATGCGACAGGCGTCTACCTCATGAGTGCGGGCACGGAAGTGATCGGTTCGCTGATGGTTTCGCTTCTGCAGACCGGCGCCATGAACACGATCGCCGCCCTTTCCCTCATCAGCATCGTCTTGACGGGCGCAGGCCTCGCACTCGCCCTCCGTTTGGGAGCAAAAATCCATGACTGAACTCGTTGTCAGCAATGTCCAGAAGTGGCTGGGCGGCTTGCAGATCCTGAAGGGCGCTTCGTTTACCGCGCAACGCGGCTCCATCGTCGCCTTGCTCGGCGCCTCGGGCAGCGGCAAGACAACCCTTCTTCGCTGCATCGCCGGCCTAGAACAGCCGGAAATCGGCCAGATAATCATCGGTAGCAAGACCGTGCTCGACGGCGACAAGAAACTCGCCCTGCCGCCCGAGCAGCGTAATATCGGTCTCGTCTTCCAGTCCTATGCGCTCTGGCCGCACCGCACCGTCAAGGAGAATGTCGGCTACGGCTTGAAGCTGCGCAACGTCGCGCAAGCCGACATCGAGAAACGCGTGCAGGCCATCCTTGATCGCATGGGGCTTGGCCATCTTGCCGATCGCTTCCCCTCGCAGCTTTCGGGCGGCCAGCAGCAGCGCGTCGCAATCTGCCGGGCGCTGGTCTATGAGCCGCGTGTTTTGCTGCTGGATGAACCGCTGTCCAACCTCGATGCGAAGCTGCGCGAGGAAGCGCGCTACTGGATCCGCAAACTGATACTCGACCTCGAAATCTGCGCCATCTTGGTCACGCACGACCAGAGCGAAGCGCTCGCGGCTGCCGACAACATTCTCCTCCTGCAGGACGGCCGCATTGTCCAGCAGGGAGGTCCGCAGGAAATCTACTCCAATCCGAACAGTTTCTATTCGGCAGATTTTCTGGGCGCCAACAACATCGTCAAGGCCAAGGTGAAGACCGTCGAGGGCAAGGCGGCCGTCATTGGCGGCGAAAGCTGGAGCCTCGACGGCTCGGTACGCGAAGCGGCGGGGTTGAGTGTCGGGCAGGACGTCCGGGCGGTCATCCGCGTTGAGCAGATCAGCGTCAACGACCGGCCCGAGGCTGGCGGCATCGAGATGAATCTCGACGACAGTATCTATCTCGGCGACCGCTGGGAATACCGTCTTCGCCGCGGCGATTTCGTCGCCAGGGCACACGGCGCCAAACAGCTTTCGTCTGGAACGGTCTGGGCCCGCATACCCTCGGAAAGCGTCTGGGTGTTTTCGGCCAGCCAGCAATAGCTAGCCGTCTATGGTGGCCGCTACATCTTCCAGCGGCCGCTGCCATCAAAGGAAATCACATGTCGAAATCGCCACGGATCACCCTCATCCATG
Organism: Sinorhizobium sp. RAC02; assembly: GCF_001713395.1. Lineage (NCBI taxonomy): Bacteria > Pseudomonadati > Pseudomonadota > Alphaproteobacteria > Hyphomicrobiales > Rhizobiaceae > Sinorhizobium > Sinorhizobium sp. RAC02. Next base: position 1,049,208 of record NZ_CP016452.1, read on the forward strand.
CGGCACCGATCGCCATGGAGCCCATCAAGCTGGCCTTCGCAGCGGCTTGGCCGCATGCGGATGTCGTCAACCTGCTCGAAGACAGCCTGTCACCCGACCGGGCAAGAAGCAGCGACATTACCGAGGCGTTGGCGGCCCGCATCGCGGCGCTGACACACTATGCATGGCAGATTGGCAGTGACGCCGTATTGTTCACCTGCTCGGCCTTCGGGCGGGCCATCGAGCAGGCAGCGGCGAGCGTCGATATTCCGGTGCTGAAGCCGAACGAGGCAATGTTCGAGGCCGCGATCCGCAGGGGCGGACGCACGGCCATGCTCTACACTTTCCCGCCGGCGCGCGAGGGTATGGAAGCCGAGTTTGCAGAAGAGGCCGCAAGGCTCGACCCTACGGCCACGATGGAAGGCGTCTTCATAGAGGGCGCGATCGAGGCGGTTCGGGCCGGAGATACGGAGACGCACAATCGCCTGGTCGCCGAAGCGGCGGCTCGCCTTACTGGCTTCGACAGCATCGTGCTTGCGCATTTCTCCATGGCGCGTGCCGTGCCGGCCGTACGGGCGGCGACGGACATTCCAGTCCTGTCGAGCCCAGACGCCGCTATCGACAAACTCAAGCGCCTTATCGGTGCGGTCTGATTTCGGGAGTACTATTCGATGCTGCTTGGCGTCATTGCAGACGGTTTTACCGGAGCGAGTGATATTGCGAATACCCTTGCAAAGGGCCGGCCGGGGCAGGGCGGTCTTCGCACCGTGCAATATCTCGGCATTCCGGATGGAATGGCGGCTCCGGACGTCGAGGCCGGTGTTATCGCGCTGAAGAGCCGGTCGATCGAAGCGGCGGCGGCCGTCGAACAGTCGCTCGCCGCCCTCCGCTGGCTCCTCGAACAGGGTTGCCGGCAGATCGTCTTCAAATACTGCTCGACCTTCGATTCCACATCCGCCGGCAATATCGGTCCCGTCGCCGAGGCACTGGCCGAGGCGCTGGACGTCAAGGGCGTGGTTGCCTGCCCTGCCTTCCCCGGCGCGGGTCGCACCGTGTATCAGGGCCACCTCTTCGTGAAGGACCGGTCGCTCAACGAATCCGGCCTGCAAAACCATCCGCTCAACCCGATGACGGATGCAGACATCCGGCGCTGGCTTCGGCTCCAGACGACAGCCGACGTCGGCCATGTCGATATCGGGGTCGTTCGACAAGGTCCGGCTGAAATCGAAGCAGCCTTGCAGGAAGACGCTGCTCGGAACCGCACTCTCGTCATCGTCGATGCGATAACGGATGACGACCTTGTCGCGATCGGCCGCGCGGTGGTATCGCACCGTCTTGTCACGGGCGGCTCGGGTATCGCGATCGGCCTTGCCGCGAACTTCGTTGAACACGGCCTTGCCGTCGGTACAGGCGCGGCGGCGATCGGCGTCGAGGGACCGGAAGCTGTTCTCGCAGGAAGCTGCTCCGGGGCAACGCGCGAACAGATCGAAGTTCATCGCAGGAACCATCCGACTTTCGCCATCGACGTCGACGCCGTCATGGACGGATCGATCACGACCAAGGACGTGACATCCTTCCTGCTCGCGAACCAGGGGCGGGCGCCGCTGGCCTATTCTTCCTGCACACCCGACGCGGTCCAGGCGATCCAGGTGCGCTTCGGGCGAGAGAAGGTTGCCAAAGCGCTCGATGACCTGTTCGCGCAGATCGCCCAGCAACTGGTGCGAGCGGGTATTCGCCGGCTCGTCGTCGCAGGTGGCGAAACGTCGGGCGCCGTCGTTTCGGCGCTCGATCTTGGTGCACTCACGATCGGGGCCGAAATCGATCCCGGTGTGCCCGTGCTCCTGTCGGGCGGGGAATGTCCTATCGCGCTCGCCCTGAAGTCCGGCAATTTTGGCGCGCCTGATTTCTTCATCAACGCAGTGAAAAGGCTCGCGGGCAGATGAGTCTGGAAAACAGGATACGCGACGATATCGCCCGCTTGTCGAAGTCGCTCTTCGATCGTGGCTTTTCAGTGGGGTCCGCCGGCAATATCAGCGCCGCGGTCGAAGACGGGATCCTGATAACCCCGACGAATTCATGCCTCGGTTTCCTGGATCCGGCGCGGATCTCGAAGCTCGATCGCAGCGGTAACCATGTTTCTGGCGACAGGCCATCCAAGGAAATCTTCCTGCACCGGGCTTTCTATGAAACACGCCCGCAGACGGGGGCCGTGGTCCATCTCCATTCGACGTTCGCGACGGCTCTTTCCTGCCTTTCGGATATCGACCCGGACGACTGCATTCCGCCGCTGACGCCCTACGTCGTCATGCGTGTCGGCGTGGTGAAGCTGCTGCCCTATGTCAAACCGGGCGACGAACGGATGGGCGATATGATCCGTAACCTTGGGGGATGCTACGCTGCCGCGCTGCTCGCAAATCACGGGCCGGTCGTCACGGGTAAAGATGTTATCTCTGCGGTCTTTGCCGCGGAGGAGCTCGAAGAAACAGCAAAACTGCTGGTTCTCCTGCGCGGTGTGCCGGTGCGGATGCTTTCTCCGGAAAACGTTGCGCAATTGAAAGACGTCTTCGGCGGCTTCTGAGCAAGAACTCGCGAAAGCGGCTCAGTTCCCACATCGTCATCGACGGTGCGGCCTTCTGCCGGTCGGTGACGCCCAAGAAACCAACAGAGAACGCCACCACAAATCCAGGCCCCTTGTCCTGCCGGAAGACGACCTGAAGGCCCTTCTGCTCCGATCAGATCACCAGGAAATCCGCAGCGCTGAGGTTGAGGCCGGCCGACAGCGACGCAAACTTGACAGCCCTGAACGCCGAACCGCCGCCATCGGCGTCATAGAACAGCGAACCGGTGTTCGAGTTGTAGATGATGAAATCGTCTGCATCGCGTGGCGCGCTGGCATTGTCCTTGAACGCCGACGCATCCAACCCCCCGAGATCGAGCGCTGAAAAGATCGCGCTGTCGAGCTGGATCTGGTCATCGGCGACGTTGAAATCGCCGATGCGGGCGACACCGCCGGAGCCCAGCGCGCTCGAGAACAGGAACGTGTCCGCCCCCCCCATTCCCCACAGCGTGTCGTTGCCGCCACCGCCATCGATCACGTTGCCACCGTCATTGCCGCGCACCAGCTGCGCCAGTTCGTTGCCGGTCAGATTGGTTGCACGGGTGCCCTGCAGGGAGGTGGTGTTCAGATATTCGACGCTGGCGCCGCTGGCGAGCACATAGTTCACGCCGGCGCTGACGCGGTCATTGCCTTCACCGCCAATTTCGACGATTGCCGTTCCGGCGTTATAGACCGAATAGGTATCGTTGCCGGCACCTCCAGTCAAAATGTCGGCAGCGCCGACCCCACCATCGGTGAAAATGTTGTCGTTGGCGTCACCGGTGATGATGTCAGCGAAAACGGAGCCCCTGATGATTTCTATGCCGGTCAACGTGTCGCCGTTGGCGTCACCGGATGATACTTGCGGCCCCAACAGCCGAAGATCGATCGTGACACCGGCCGAAGACGCCGCATAGCTTACCGTGTCGATACCTGCGCCACCATCAAGCGTGTCAGCCCCGGCCCCGCCCTGGAGCACGTCGTCACCGTTGCCGCCGGACAGAATGTTCGCCGCGGAACTGCCGGTCAGTGTGTCGTTGAAGGCCGAGCCGATGAGGTTCTCGATGTTGCTCAGGGTATCGCCCTGGGCCTCGCCGCCGGACCCGCTGCCAGCGGCGAGGTCGACATTCACCGCCGCCGACGAACCGGAATAGTCGGCGGTGTCGATACCGGCGTTGCCGACGAGAACATCGGCTCCCGCACCGCCGATGATGGTGTCGTTGCCGGCCGAACCGGCAAGCGTGTCGTCGCCAGCTGAGCCGATCAGGCGTTCTATGCCAGTCAGCGTGTCGCCTTGGGCGTCGCCGCCGCTACCGGTGCCGGACATTAGGCTAATGGTTACCGCGTCGACGGAGGTGGAATAGTCCGCCGTATCGAAGAGGCCCGCCCCTCCTTGCAGAGAATCGGCGCCTGCGCCGCCAATAAGCCAATCGTCTCCAGCGCCGCCAAGCAATATGTCATTGCCGCCCATGCCATTGAGCACGTCGTTGCCACCTTGGCCGTTGAACGTATTGGCACTCACAGTGCCGGTGAGATTGTCGCCGCCGGTGTTGGAGCCGATAAGATTGGTTATACCTTGCAGGTAATCGCCCTGGGCGTCGCCGCCGAAGCCCTGTGATGCGCTGACGAGCTGCAGGTTGATACCAAGCATCGGCAGAGTAAGGCTGACCGTCAGCGACAGATCGATGGTCACACCGTCAACAGAGGTCGTGTAGTCGGCGGCGTCAATGCCCGATGGTGTTACTATGCCTGCAGCGTTGAGCAACCCACCGATGATGACGTCTGCGCCGGAGCCGCCACGGATGACATCATCGCCGGACCAGCCGATCGCGATGTCGTCACCGCCCAAAGCATCAACGAAATCGTTGCCAATGCCTTGGATAGGGCCGATTATGAGGTCAGATAATATTTCGCTGGCGTTCGAGCCGGTAAAAGTGGCCATGATTTTTCCTATTCAAATACGGATGGCGTAATCGTCTTTAAATATTGCGAGCTGCTTGGGCAGCTACGTCACCGATCGTAGCACTCAATCCGAAAGTGTTAAATGCATCCGGCTATGGTTGTGTCGGTTGTATCCACGCGATGGCTAACAAAAGGTGAAGGGGCCGCCGACTACGAAGCCCGACAAGGGCTTGGCAGACGCCCAAGAAACATGGCTCTGCCCGGCCCGGCTGCCGATCAACGTGGTTTATTCCTCACGCCGCAACATGCCGTTACGCATAAGGACGGTGGTGGAGTTCCTGATCGCCGCTGTCCAGGACGATCCTCTCATGGGAGAGTCGGAAGCTTAGCTAAGGGGCGCGAGGGATTGTGCAGTTTGTCGCCGTCAAGCGGTGTTCCTGCTGCGCGCCTCTGCCGGAACAGAGCTGCTCTGTTTCGTTGCGCCTTCGGCAAGGTCTTCGAGGAACGTGTCGCACCAGGTAAACACGTCGTTGGCGCGCAGGACGGTCATCATGCTTTCCCAGCGTTCGCGGCGTTCCTGTAACGGCATGACGAGACTGCGCGCTATGGCCTCGGCCGTGCCCTCGACATCGTAGGGATTGACGAGCACGGCATCCTTCAACTCCTGTGCGGCGCCGGCAAAACGCGAGAGCAGGAGGACGCCGGGGTCGTCCTCGCTCTGCGCCGCGACGTATTCCTTGGCGACGAGGTTCATGCCGTCGCGCAGCGGCGTCACCAGCGCGAGCTTGGCCATGCGATAGAGACCTGCCAAAGCGGGGCGGCGCAGGGATCGGTTGACGTAGCGGATCGGCACCCAGTCCACGGTTCCAAGCGCGCCGTTCACCCGGCCGGCCTGCTCCGCCACCGCGCGCTGCATGGCCTCGTATTCCGGCACCTCGGAGCGCGATTTCGGCGTGATCTGCAGCAGCGTCACCTTGCGCTGGCTGTCCTCGTGCCGAGTGAGGAAGGTCTCGAAGGCATCGATGCGCTGGGTGATGCCCTTGGAGTAGTCGAGCCGGTCGACGCCGATGATCAGTTCCTTGCCGTCGAGGCTCTGCAGCATGCGCTTGTGCAGCGTGGTCTCCGACGCCCGCTTTGCCAGGCTGGCAAATTCAGCTGTCTCAATGCCGATCGGATAGGATTTCGTGGTGAAGGTGCGCTCGCCCACGACGAAGCGGGTCGTGTCCAGCCGGTCCCCGATGCCGAGGCGTGCGAGGCAACCGGCGAAATTTTCCCGGTCGTGATCGGTCTGGAAGCCGATCACATCATAGGCCGTGAGGCCGTTCAGCAGTTCGTCGTGCACGGGCATGGTGAGGAACACATCCGGGGAGGGCCAGGGGATGTGCAGGAAGAAGCCGATGCGGTTTTTCACGCCCAGTCGGCGCAGTTCTGCTGCGAGCGGGATGAGATGATAGTCGTGGATCCAGATGAGGTCGTCTTCCTCGATCAACGGCAGAAGACGGCTTGCAAAGAAGCGGTTCACGCGGAAATAGCCGGTCATTTCCCGCCTGCCATATTCGGCAAGATCCAAGCGGTAGTGGCAGATCGGCCAGAGCACACGGTTGGCAAAGCCCTGGTAGTACTCCTCGACGTCGCGTTCGGTCAGATCCGTCAACGCGTATTCGATATTGCCATCCTTCATCGTTCGGAGCGGGCCTACCGCGTCCTCGGCGCAGGATTGGCCGGACCAGCCGAGCCATAAGCCTCCGCGTGTCTTGAGGGCGGATTGGAGGGCGACCGCCAGGCCACCGGCAGGGGCCGCTCCGCGTTTGTCAGGAACGGGAACGCGATTGGAAACGACGATAAGACGACTCATGATTTACGACACCAGACTGACGGGTACTTCGATCACGCTGCGGGAAACCTTCACGAGAGGGCAGGCGGAATGCCAGCAGGAAGGAGGGCGTTTCGGGATCGAACATTGCCGTCGAATTTATTTTGCGACGCAACATAAACCCGTCCGGGCCGGGAATGTTCCGTTACATGTGGATATCTCCGTCCACGGCTCGCCCTTTCTTTGGAAGGTGGAGACAAAGATGCAGCCTGTTCGCGGTGTGTGGCCGAAGGGTCGTAACAGGCTCGCCAGCGCATAATCCGTCTGGAATCCATCTCCGCGCTGTCGCCTTCATCGTGCGTAAATGTCGGACGCGGAAGCGGATCACGCCTCATGTCCACAATCATTGCACGGCTGTGCAATATCGTATTGACAGCACCGACTGCGAATGATTGACTGCACATGTTGCCATGTTGCGAATGGGAGGAAACTTTCGCAATTCCGGCGCGGAATGTGCAGTTGCCGATGAAAATCGGCAGGGGAGGAACACTTGCACGGCTTTGCGAAGTATACTCAAAGTGCACGAGGCGGCCGTCATGGCTTCGTCTGACGCGCTTTTGGCGCCGGCCCCCGTTGGCGGCGCGCGCTGGCGCTATCGATTGCGGCTGGCTTTGCGCGAGCCGACGACGGTGATCGCGGTCCTGATGGCGGCGCTCTTTGCCTATCTCATCGTCGTGCCGATCCTGTCTATTCTGGCGGATGCGGCGACCGTGCAGTTCGGCGACGAGCGGCGCACGGGCGGCGGAGAGGGGGGCTTCACCTCCTACTATCTCTACCGCGCCTTCGCCTCGCCGATCGCCCACGATCTCTTCTGGGAACCGCTTCTCAATACGCTGAAAGTGGCCTTTGGTGCCATTGCCATCTCGCTTCCGGTCGGCGGCGTGCTTGCCTGGCTGATCGCCCGCACCGACATGTTCGGCCGCCGCTGGTTCGCGACCGCACTGATCGTGCCCTATATGCTGCCGGCCTGGACCTTCGCGCTTGCCTGGAGCACGCTCTTCAAGAACCGCACCGTCGGCGGCCAGCCGGGCTGGTTCGAGGCGATCGGGCTGACCCCGCCGGACTGGCTCGCCTATGGCCAGGTGCCGATCACCATCATTCTCGCGCTTCACTACACGCCCTTCGTCATCCTGCTTTTCGGCTCGGCGCTGCGGCGCTTCGATAGCCAGCTGGAGGATTCCGCGCGCATTCTCGGCGCACCCGGCTGGGTCGTCGCCGTGCAGATCATATTGCCGCTGATGCGTCCGGCACTGCTTTCGGCCGTACTGCTCATCTTCGCGAAATGCCTCGGCGAGTTCGGCGTGCCTTATGTGCTTGGCCTGCCGGTGAAATTCGACGTGCTGGCAACCTCGCTCTACCGCTCCATCGGCTCGCGCCAGACCGGCGTGGCCGGCGTGCTGGCCGGCGCGATCATGCTGATCGGCGTGCTCGCCATCATGGTCGATGCCTATCTAGCCCGCGAAGCGCGCCGTTTCGTCACCGTCGGCTCGAAGGGGTCGATGAACCGACTGTCGCGGCTGAAGGGCCTGCGTTGGCCCGCCGCCGGATTCGCCGGCGTCGTCTTCATGCTCTCGGTCGGCCTGCCGCTGCTGACCCTTGCGCTCTCGACCGTCATGCATCAGCCGGGCAGTTTTGCGCTCTCGAACTTCACGCTCGATTACTGGATCGGCCAGGACCTGCCGACCGTCGCCATGCGCACCGGTATCCTATTGAGCCCCGATCTCTGGCAGGCGGCCTTCAACACGATTTCGATCGTCGGCATCGCCTCCATCTGCTCGGGTATCCTTGGCGTGCTCACCGGCTATGTCGTGGTGCGCACCACCATCCGTCCGCTGGCGATCTTCCTGCGACAGGTGACATTCATGCCCTATCTGGTGCCGGGCATCGCCTTTGCCGCCGCCTATCTCTCGCTCTTCGCCGTGCAGCGTGGGCCTATTCCCGGCCTCTATGGCACGACGCTGATCCTCATCCTTGCGCTGATGGCGGACCAGATGCCCTATGCATCCCGCGCCGGCATCTCTGCGATGATGCAGCTCGGCAAGGAGCCGGAAGAGGCAGCGCAGATCATCGGGGCGGGCTGGTTCCGGCGCATGACGTCCATCGTCATCCCGATCCAGAAGGGCTCGCTCGTCACCGGCATTCTCCTGCCCTTCATCTCGGGCATCAAGGGGCTCAGTCTTTTCGTCATCCTCGCCGTGCCCGCCACGGATGTGCTGACGACCTTCTCGCTGCGCCTTGTCGACTACAACTACACCCAGGCCGCAAACGCCGTGGTGCTGATCATCGCCGGCCTTGCCTATGGCGGCACGGTGCTTGCGCAGCGGCTGACCCGCACCAACCTTGCCGAGGGACTTGGAACCTGATGCCCGATATCGTTCTCAGCAACGTTCAGAAATCCTATGGCGGCGGTTCGCCCAATGCCGTCAGCGATCTTGATCTTCATATCCACGACGGCGAGTTCATGTGCCTGCTCGGCCCCTCCGGCTGCGGCAAGACGACGACATTGCGCATGATCGCCGGCCTCGAAAACCTGACGGACGGCGAAATCCGCGTCGGCGAGACGGTGATCGACAGCCCCGCACGCGGCGCCTTTGTCGGTCCGGAAAAACGCGGCATGGGCCTGGTCTTCCAGTCCTATGCGCTCTGGCCGCATCTCACCATCGAGCGCAACACCGACTTTGGCTTGCGCCTGCGCAAGGTGCCGAAGGCCGAGCGCGAAGCGCGGGTGGAGAAGGTGATGAAGGCGCTCGACATCGAGAAATACCGCCATCGTTATCCCTCGCAGCTGTCCGGTGGCCAGCAGCAGCGCGTGGCGCTCGCCCGCATGCTGGCGGTCAATCCGGGCGTGCTGCTGCTCGACGAGCCGCTTTCCAACCTCGATGCGCGCCTGCGCCTCGAAATGCGGGCCGAGTTGAAGCGTATCCACGCGGAGTTCCGCACCACCATCGTCTTCGTTACCCATGACCAGTGGGAGGCGATGACGCTCGCCACCTCGATTGCGGTGATGAACGAGGGCCGCCTCCAGCAACTGGGCACGCCAAACGACATCTACGACCGGCCGGCCAATCGCTTCGTTGCCGAATTCGTCGGCAGCCCGCCGATCAACATTCTCGAAACGGCGACCGCCCACGCGCTGGACCGCGCCGCATCGCATTGGCTTGCCGGTCGTCTCGGCGAGAGCGCCGGGGTCGGCTCGGTGGGTTTCCGTCCGGAAGCCCTCCAGATCGCGCGCTCGGAGGCTGCTGTTCTCGGCGGCAGCTTCCGCCATGCGGCCGAGGTCACGGGCATCCTGCCGACCGGTGGCAGTTGGATCATCGAACTCAAGGTCGATGGTCGCACGCTGTTTGCCACCACCACGGAAAGCCCGGCGCTGCGCGGCGGGGAGCGGGTGTGGGTGCATGTGCGCCCGACGGCCATGCATGTCTTCGACGCGGCAGGCCTCCGGCTTGCCGAGGCAGACGATGTGCTGGCGCGTGCCGCCTGAACAGAAGGCAAATGAAACCTTGTCGCATCCGATGGGAAGAGACGGATGGGACGCAATCTCGAAGGAGGAGAACATGAGGAAATACGGTTTATTGGCAGGTGTCGTGCTGGCGACCGCGATGGGCAGCGGAGCGTTGGCGGAGGAGTTCAACCTCGACGCGCTCATCGAGGCGGCGAAGAAGGAGCCACCGCTGTCGGTTTATGACAGCACCGGCAAGATCGTCGACATGGTCGAGGCCTTCAACGCCAAGTACGGCCTGAAGGCGGAGGGCGCGAAGTCCAAGGCGACGGCGCAGCTCGAAACGATCATCCGCGAGTCGCAGTCGGGCAATATCCAGACGGACGTCTCCTTCATCTCGGATCCGTCGGCCGTCATCGGCCAGCTGATGCCGGCCGGTTTCGTGGAAAACTGGGTGCCGCCGGATCTGGCCAAGGACATTTCGTCGGAAGCGCAGAACCCGTTGCTCATCGTCTCGAGCCCCAACATCCTCGCCTACAACACCAAGCTCTACGACAAATGCCCGATCACCAATATCTGGCAGCTCACCGAGGCGGAGTGGAAGGGCAAGGTCTCGATGCAGGACCCGCTCGGCAAGCCGTCCTATACCGACTGGTTCAACCAGATGCGCAGCCGCATCGACGACAAGATCGCCGCCGCCTATGAGAAGCAGTACGGCAAGAAGCTGGAAACCGATCTCGGCAGCGCGACGGAAGCCTTTGTCGCGGCTCTTGCCGCCAACGGCCCGCTCCTGACGGATTCCGACTCCGCCGCAGCCGAAGCCATCGCCGCGCCCGGTCAGAGCGAGCCCTTCGTCGGCCTCGTCTCCTCCGCCAAGTTCCGCGACAATGCCGGCAAGGGCTTTACGCTCGGCCTTTGTGCTGGGGTAGATCCGATCATCGGCTTCTCCAACGCGACGGTCGGCGTCATCGTGAAAGGCAGCGACAGCCCGAACACGGCAAAGCTCTTCGTGCGTTATGCCATGACCGCCGAGGGCATCGCACCGCAGGCTGACGACGGCAAGCTTTCTTCCAATGGTACCGTCGGCCTGCCGGCCGACGAGCCGTCCGGCATTGGCAAGCACCTTGACGCGATGCTCTCCTACAACCCCGCCACGGGCCTGGAAGACTGGGACAGCCGCCAGGACTGGCAGGATTTCTGGCGGATTCACTACAAGCGCTGAACGAAGACGGACGGGCCGGCTCTCGGCCCGTCCACCCATGATGCGAGTTTTCTGATGACCGATCGACTGCTTCGTACCGCCATCGCCGCCGCCCTTCTGCCCGCGCCCGCTCTTCTGGCGGCGTTCCGGCAAGGCATGGCGGTAGACTATAAGCGTGACCGTCACGATCCCGTGACGGTACACGACCGGCGGGCAGAAGCCGTGATCCGCGACCTGATTTTTCGGGAGGTGCCCGATTCCACCTTCATGGGGGAAGAAGGCGGCACGACGGGCACGGGGCAGGTCAAATGGTTCGTCGATCCAATCGACGGCACATCGAATTTTGCCGCGGGCATCGCATTCTGGTGCACCTCGGTTGGAGCGGTCGTCGATGACAAAGTCGTCGCGGCGGCAATCCATGATCCGGTTTCGGGGGCGATCTTCTCCGCCTCCGGCGCCGGCGCCTGGCTGAACGACCAGCCATTGGCGCCGGCGCACGCCTCCGCCGAGCCGCACGCGACGCTGATCACCGGTTATCCCGTGGCGCGGGATTTCGCGCTGGACGGCCGGGATGTCGCGCTCAGCCGCTTCGGCCGGCTGGTCGAGACCGTGGCGACGGTGCGCCGGCCCGGCAGCGCGGCACTCTCCATCGCCCATGTGGCGGCGGGCTGGGCGGATGCGGCGCTCGGCTTCAGCGTCAATCCCTGGGATGTGACGGCGGCGAGCCTCATCCTGCAACGGTCGGGCGGGCGTTACCTGCCGCTGACGCTCGGCAAATGTGCCGCGGATGCGCCGGCTCATATGCAGCCCGGCTATGTCGCCCTTAGGCGCGGCGCGGACCACCCTACGGTGGTTGCCATTGCCGAAGAAATTTCCGCTGAACGGAGCCAGAGAATGAACAGGATTTTGGAAACGGAAGGACTGCGTGCATGAACATTGGCGATGAGGCGATCGATCGCCGGGAGGTCTTCCTCGCAGACCTGGTGCGGGAGGCGGCAAAGCTTGCCCGCGCCGGTTTTGCGCGGCAGACGGGACAGGCGGTTAGCATGAAGGGGCCGCAGGACTACCTGACGGAGACCGACGGACAGGTGGAGAACCATGTTCGCGCCCGCATTGCTGATATCTTCCCCGAAGACGGGTTCCTTGGGGAGGAGGGCGGCGGCGAGCCGGGCGTCCAGGCCTGGGTGGTCGATCCCATCGACGGCACCGCCAACTTCGCCCGCGCCATCCCGCATTTCTGCGTCGCCATCGCCTTCGTCGCCAATGGTGAGGTGCAACTCGGTGCCATCGTCAATCCGGTGCTGAATGAGGTCTATCTCGCGCGACGCGGCCGGGGGGCGAGCCTCAACGGCAAGCCGATCCGCGTTTCCGCCACCACCGACATCGCCGCCACCTCCTTCGAGATGGGCTGGTCGAACCGCCGTCCACTCGCCCGTTACATCACTGCCGTCAACGCCCTGTTCGAAGCCGGCAGCAATGTGCGGCGCGGCGCCTGCGGGGCGCTTGGCCTCGCCTATGTTGCCGACGGGCGCAGCGACGGCTATGCGGAGCTGCACATGAATTCCTGGGATTGCCTTGCTGGCCTGCTGCTCGTGCATGAGGCCGGTGGCGTCACGGGGCCGTTCCTGTCGCTGGGCGGCCTCGTCGCGGGTGCTCCGGTGCTTGCCGCGGCGCCGGGCGTCGCCAAAACCCTGTCGGATGCGACAGGCATTCCCCTTCTTGCCGGGCCGGATCTGCTCGCCGCGGCAGACGAAGACCATCGGAGAACCGCATGACCGAAAAATCCTCCCGCCACTATGACCGCCCACCGATCAGCCGCGTCTATGAAAACCTGCCGGGCTTCGGCGTCGATCTCTTCGTCGGCGGTCGCGAGGGCGCGTCGGACGTACCGCTCCTGCGCGAAAACGGTATCTCCACGGTGCTGAACTGCGCGGTCAACCTCGATTTCAACTATGTCGCCGCGCCCGACGAAGTCTCGCACGACAGCCGCGTCGGTTATGGCCCGGCGCCGATCCGTTACTACAAGCTCGGCATCGTCGATGGCCCGGGCAATCCCGACACTATGTTCCTTGCTGGCTACTACCAGCTGCTCGGCGCGCTGCAGCAGGTGCTGCCGGAGAAACCGAGCTACCCGATGCGCGAGCGTGGCAACGTGCTGGTGAACTGCCGTGCCGGGCGCTCCCGTTCAGTTATCCTCGCCGCCTTGCTGCTGCACCTGCAGGTCCCGAAGGAATTCCCGACACTTGCATCCGCCGTCGACCATGTTCGGGAAAAGCGCGAACTGCGCCGCGATGAATGGCATGAGACGCCAAAGCCTATGCTGATTGCAGCCGCCGAGAGTGCCGCGGGCTGGGTGCGCATTGTCGAAGCCGATCGCACGCGCTCCGACGCTCCGGTGAAGGTTTCCGCATGATCCGTATTGCCGTGATTGCCGATCCCCATGTGCACGACTGCACCTGGGTGCCGGAAGGATTCGGCCTGGAAGGCGCCGTGCGCAGCTTCGCCGAGACCGCCGCCTCGACCCGCATCTTCAACGAGAGCGTGCCGGCCTTCCGCGCCGCGCTCGACTGCGCGGTGGAGGCCTGTGCGGCGGTCGTGCTGCTTGTCGGTGACCTCACCGACGATGGCCAGCGACCGAACATCCTGGCGGCGCTGTCGATCATCGAGGAATACCGCGAGCGTCACGGCATCCGCGTGCTGATGACGCCCGGTAACCACGATTTCTACGCTCTGGCCGGCCGGCCGCAGGACAAGAGTTTCCTTGCGCCGGACGGTTCGTCGGTCATGGTGAGGAGCGCGGAATGCCCCGAGGCCGCGACGCTCGGTACGGGCGAAGCGCTCGCCATGCTGTCCAGTCTCGGCTTCGAGCCGGAGGAGGGCGATCTCCACTGGGAAAGCCCCTTCGGTAGCGATCCCGACTGGTCGGCGCGCAGCTACACCGCCCTGAGCCCGGATGGCGGTACGCCTTGCCGCATGATCGACGCTTCCTATCTCGTCGAGCCCGTGGAAGGGCTCTGGGTGCTCGCCATCGATGCCAATGTCTGCGTGCCGCGCGATGGTGCAAGTGATTTTGCCGATCCCGCGCAGTTCCACGACCCGACCGATGGTGGCTGGCGGGCCGTGCTGCAACACCGCGCCCATCTGTTTGCCTGGATGACGGACGTGGCGGTGCGGGCGAAGGCAGGAGGCAAACATCTCGTTGCCTTCTCGCATTATCCGGCTCTCGACCCACTCGGCGGCGCCTCGACCGAGGAGGTCGCACTGTTCGGCGCGACCGGCCTTGCCCGTCGCGCGCCTACCATCGCAGTGGCCGATGCGTTCGCGGCAACGGGTGTACCGCTCCATTTCTCCGGCCACCTGCACGTCAACGATACCGCCTGCCACGAAACCGCGCGCGGGCGCTTTGCCAATATCGCTGTCCCTTCACCGGTCGGCTATGGACCGGGCCTCAAGATCGTCGACCTTCATGCCGATCGCATCGAGATCCGTACGCGACCCTTGCGCCAAGTGTCCGGCCACGATGCGGCCTTTGCCGCCTACAAGGCCGAGGCGCGAAAGGCGGGCACGCCCGATCCGTCAGCAAGTTTCGCGCCCGATCACGGTGAGTTCCTCAGCCGTCACCTGGTCAATCTCGTGCATGGACGATATCTCGCACGCGAGTGGCCGCAGGACATGGTGGACTTCGTGGCCGACGCCTCGGTGGCGGACCTGATGCGGCATCTCGACCTCGATGCCCGTGACGCCCCGGACTTGCCGCTGGCGGCGCTGGTCGAGGATTGGTATAGGCTGCGCAAGGCCGGCGAACTCAGCCACGAGGATATCGCGCCCGACCGGCTCGCCTTCTACCGACGCCTCTCGGCACAAGCGCCGACGCTTGAAGGCGACAGCCTTGCGGCCCGCTTCGCCACGCTCCTGCGCATGATGCGCGCCTATCTCCATCGTCACCCAAACCGCGACTTCTCGCTCAGCCGGACGGATCTGGCAGTCACGCCGCTCTAGGGACGCACGCTCTTGCGCCAGGCGACCTGAGTCGGCAGGCGTTTCAGGGGAGCCGGTTCGGGTTCGTCCTTCTCGATGATGCTGGCGATATGATCGGCGATGGCGCCGATCGGCTGGCGGAAGGTCGTAAGGTTGTAGGCAAGCCAACTCGCCTCCGGAATGTCGTCGAAGCCGACGACGCAGAGTTCCTCCGGAATAGCGAGGCGGAACTCCTGCCGTGCCACATCCATGAAGCCGAGCGCCAGGAGATCGGTGACGCAGAACACGCCGTCCGGCCGGTTCGAAGCGCCGAGCAGTTGGCGCGCACCTTCAGCGCCCGTTGCATAACCGGTCGGTCCGGCGCGGCTGACCTGCGCCGTCAGGCCCAGTTCCGCAGCGGCGGCGACGAAGGACTGCTCGCGCGCTATGATGCTGGACGTGCCGGCGGTGGAGCTGACCACGGCCAGGTTCCGGCAGCCGGCCCGATGCAGCAACAGGCAGGCCTCGCGCGCCGCGTTTTCATTCTCGACCAGCACGAATTCCGGGCCGGTGATGGCGTCGTCGCGGTTGATGAGGATGACGCGCTGGCCATTCTCGATGCAGGTCTCGATCAGCGAGGCGGGCGGCGCACCGGAAACGACGACGGTTGCCTCGGCGCGGTAGTTCAACGTCTGGCGCAGCGCCGCCTCGACATTTTCAGGCTGGCCGGCCGTGTTCAGCACCATCACGACCTTGCCGATCGCCTGGAGCTTGCGCGTCGTGGTCTCGACCACGTTGGCCTGGAACGGCGCCTGCATCTCGGCGACGATCAGGCAGACGATGCCCGAGCGATGGTGGATCAGCCCACGTGCTAGATGATTGACGTGGTAGCCGAGCTTTTCCGCTGCCGCCAACACCTTGGTCCGTGTTGTCGGCGAGACGCTCGCCCCATCGGTGAAGGTGCGCGACACCGCCGAACGCGAAACGCCGGCAAGCTCCGCCACCCGGATGGCGCTGACCGAGGATTTTTTTGGTTTGGCCTTCGTTATTACCAAGTCTTGCTTCCCCGCGCTGTTCTGCTTTGCACAGGTTTGAACCATTTTTGCCAGAATGTGCAAGGCCGTGAGCAGCTTCTGCGAAAAATGGCGCGCTGTGCAAGGCGGAAGATAAAGCAGAATAACATGTACGGCGGGTCTATACGCCTTTTGCAATCCTGTGCAAACGCCGAAGCGGCAATGTCATAGCGCCATTCTTGTCTCTACGGCCTATTTTTTGTGGAGATTTGACCAACGCGATCGCTGCGCGATCAGGCAACAACTGCGCCTGTCCAGGAAGGGATGACGGCGCAGCGATGCGGGGTCTTGTTTCGGCGCTTCAAGGCCCCGGCGCGCGAGTCCCCGTGCGGCTACGCGAAAAAAACCCTCGAAACCGGCCCATCGCACGCCACAATATCTAAAGTCGCGCGATTTGCGGGATTCTTTTATCTATAAAATCTATGTATTTTATGTCTTAATATTCTCGTTGGCTGCCCAGGAGGATACCATGCCCAAAACCGAATCCAATCCCATCACGCTCGGAACCCGCGCGGCAGACTTCATCCTGCCCGACGCGGACGGCCATCTCCATACGTTGGCGGATTTCAAGGAGAGCCCGGCGCTGCTGATCGCCTTCATCTCGAACCGCTGCCCCTTTGTCGTGCTGATCCGCGAAGCGCTGGCGCAGTTCGCACGTGACTATGCCGGGCAGGGGCTCGCCGTCGTCGCCATCAACAGCAACGATGCGCAGGCTCATCCGGAAGAGACACTGGAGCGGGTCGGCGCCGAGGTGAAGACCTACGGTTACGGCTTCCCCTATCTCAAGGACGCGTCACAGGGCGTCGCCACGGCTTACGGTGCAGCCTGTACGCCGGACTTCTTCCTGTATGACCGCGATCGTAAGCTGACCTATCACGGCCAGTTCGACGATGCCCGCCCGGGCAACGGCAAGGATGTGACGGGCGCGGACCTGCGCGCCGCCGTCGATGCTGTGCTTCGCGGCGAGACTGCCGGTGCAAAACAGGTTCCCTCGATCGGCTGCAACATCAAATGGACGGCCGGCAACGAACCGTCCTGGTTCTCCACTGCCGCCTGATCGCGGTCGAAGACGGCCGGCTCTCGTGGGCTGGCCGCGTTTTCCCCTTCACAGACCGGAACACCATGGCATCGCGTCGCAAGCAACAGCCTGAAGAAGACGGGCGCCTCATTGAAACGGACGTCCTCGTCGTAGGCGGCGGGCCGTCCGCGGCGTGGGCCGCGTTGTCGGCGGCAGAGGCCGGCGCGCGCGTCGTTCTGGTCGACAAGGGTTACCACGGCACCAGCGGCGCGACGGCCCCTTCCAACACGGGGACCTGGTGCATTCCGCCGGGCGAGGGGCGTGCAACCTCCGTCGAGCAGCGGTTCAAGCGCACGGCCGGGCTTGCCGATCGCCGCTGGATGCTGCGTGCGGCGGACCGGGCCTATGAAAACCTGCAGAAGCTGGTCGAATGGGGTTATCCCTTTCCGAGCGAGGAGGATGGCAGCCTCTACATCGCCAACCTGCGGGGCCCGGACTACATGCGCTTCATGCGCCAGCGCGTGCAGAAGGCCGGTGTCACCATTCTCGATCACCATCCGATCCTGGAACTGCTTGGCGACGACAACCATATCGGCGGTGCGGCGGGGCTCGTACGCCGCAACGGCGCGAGCTTTCGCGTGTCGGCCGGCGCAGTGGTCCTGGCGACAGGCGGTTGCGCCTTCTTCGAGCGCATTCTCGGCGGCACGGGCTTGACGGGCGATGGCAGTCTCTTCGCGGCGGAGGCCGGCGCTTCGCTCTCCGGCATGGAGTTTACCGGCAAATACACGCTCTCTCCGCATGGCTCCTCGCTGAACAAGGGCCTGCCGTTCCGCTGGGCGACCTTCTACCATGAGAACGGTGAGGTGCTGCGCAATGCCCATGGCGATCCGGTGACGAACGGTATTGGAGGCGGGGAGCGGCAGGTGGCCGAGGCCTTGCTGACCGGCCCCGTCTACGCCCGGCTCGATCTTGCCGAGCCCGCCATGCAGGACTGGTTGCGGCGTGGCCAGCCGAACTGTTTTCAGCCCTATGACCGCATGGGCATCAATCCCTTCGAAGAGCGTTTCCGCGTGGAACTCAAATACGAGGGCACGGTGCGCGGCACGGGCGGCATCCGCATTGTTTCCTCCGATTGCAGCACCGGTGTTGCCGGCCTCTATGTTGCCGGAGACGCGGCAAGCCGCGAGAATGTCACCGGCGGCATTTCCGGCGGGGGTGCGATCAATGCCTCCTGGGCCATTGCCAGCGGCTGGTGGTCTGGTCATGGCGCCGCCCAACACGCCCGCCGCCGTCAGGCCAGGGACACTGCGCGTTTGCAGTCGCTCGGTACGACGGGTCTGCGGGGCAGCGCCGAGCGCGAGGATGTCGATCTCGCCGCCACTGCGCGCGCTGTGCATGGCGAAATCGTGCCGCTCGACAAGAGTTACTGGCGGACGGCCGAGACGTTGGATTCCAGCCAACGGGCGCTGGACGACATCTGGCTTCGGCTGAACCAGGCAGGCCCCTCCGCTGGCATTGGTCGCCTTCGGTCCCGTGAAGTGGCGTCGGTGACTGCAAATGCGCGCTGGACGGTTGCTGCAGCCCTGTTGCGCACCGAAAGCCGCGGCGTGCACCGTCGACGCGATTTTTCAGGTGAGGACGACGCCCAGGCGAGCCGCATCACCGTTTCCGGCCTCGACCGGGTGACGGCCGCGCGCGAAATCCTTGCCCTTGAAACGGCACGGGAGGGCTGAGCGATGATCGAAGTCATCTCGACCGACCGCTGCATCCGCTGCGACATCTGCGAGCGCATCTGTCCGGCCTTCGTTTTCGACCGGGACGAGACGGGTCTGCCCGTCATTGCCCGGCAGGACGACTGCCAGACGTGTTTTCTCTGCGAAATCTACTGCCCGACGGATGCGCTCTACGTCGCCGAAAACGCGCACGGGCCGATCGGCATCAGCGAGGCTGATGTCTTGGAACGCGACCTTTTCGGCACATACGCCCGCTCACTCGGCTGGAACCGCGGGCGCGCCGGGGGCGCGCAGAATGACCCGACCCGCCACATCCGCGTGGCGCAGGTCTGAAGGGAGATTGATCATGGAACGCATAGCCGTCAGCGCGTTGCGCAAAACCTTTACGCTGAAGCCCGGCCAGACGGTGGCCGTCGATGGCGTGCTGTCCAACCGGATCGCGGTACTGGATGGCGTCGACCTCACCATCAATCGCGGCGAATTCGTCACCGTCGTCGGCCCCTCCGGCAGCGGCAAGTCGGTGCTGCTCGATGTCATTGCGGGGCTGACCGAGGCGACCTCGGGAGGTGCGCGTATCGATGGCATCGAGGTGTCGAAACCGCATGCCCGCACGGCCTATGTCTTCCAGCAATACGCGCTCTTTCCCTGGCGTACCGCCTTGCAGAACGTCGAATATGCGCTGGAAGTGCGCGGCACGCCCGCCGCCGAGCGCCGCGAGAAGGCACTCTACTTCCTGCACCTCTTCGGCCTCCACGGCTTCGAAGACCGCTATCCGTCGCAACTTTCCGGCGGCATGCAGCAGCGTGTGGCGATCGCCCGCGCGCTTTCCACAGATCCGCAGGTGCTGCTGATGGACGAGCCGTTCGCAGCCCTCGACGCCCAGACCCGCGACATCCTGCAAAGCGAGCTTCTGCGCATCTGGGAGCAGATCAAGACCACAGTCGTCTTCGTAACCCATTCGATCGACGAGGCGATCTATCTCGCCGACCGCGTCGTCGTGATGACTGCCCGCCCGGCGAGCGTCAAGGAGATCGTCGCGATAGATCTGCCGCGTCCGCGCGATCTCGATATCCGCAACAGCGAGGCCTTCAACGCCTACCGTGCCCGCGTCTGGGAAAGCCTGCGCGACGAGGTGGTGAAGGCCCAGCGCGACTGGGCGCTCGCTTCCAGCTACGCCAATTGAGGGAGGGCCCGATGAGCCTGATCGCCGACCGCAGCCTGCCGCTACGCACCACCTTTTCCCTGCGCCGCAAACGCGCCCGGGAGAAGGCGCCGACCGCGCTCTCCGAGTTCTTCTCCACCATCACGATCGGCCTGCCGGCACTTGCCGCCTTTGCACTCCTCTGGGAGGTTGCGCCGCGCGCCGGATGGATCAATTCGCTGTTCTTTCCGCCGCTCAGCCAGGTGCTCGCGGTCCTGTGGGAGATGATCGTCTCCGGCCAGCTTGCCGACCATATCGGCATCAGCTTACAGCGCGCCGCGATCGGCTTTGCCCTTGCCGTCGTCACCGCCGTGCCGCTCGGCTTCCTGATGGGACGCTACCCGCTCTTTGAGCGGGCCTCCGATTTCCTCGTCCAGACCCTGCGCAACACGTCGCAGTTCGCGCTGCTGCCGGTCTTCATCCTGCTGCTCGGCATCGGCGAGGCCTCGAAGATCGCCATCACCTTCTACGCCGCCGTCTTCTTCCTGTTGATCAACACGATCGTCGGTGTGAAGTCGGTCGACCCGCTGCTCCTCAAGGCGGCGCGCTCGATGGGCACGTCGGACTGGGACCTTTTCAAGAAGGTCATCTTTCCCTCCGCCATCCCCTCGATCGTCGCGGGTGCCCGGCTCGGCGTGAAGACATCACTCTTCTCGGTGATCGCGGCCGAGATGCTCGCCGCCCAGTCCGGCATCGGCTACCTCATCCAGAATTCATCGCTGATGCTGGAAACCGATCGCATGTATGCGGGGATCCTGACGCTGACCATCGTGGGTCTCGTGCTTAACTACCTGCTCGTCGCCGGTGAAAAGCGCGCCACGCATTGGCGGGGCAGCGGCGAGAGCGGCCCCAACTGAACCTCCCTTCATTCTGACCAATCGATCTCGAAAGGATCCATCCATGACGTCCCTTCCGCTCCGCCGGACGCTTTTGAAGCTGGCGCTCGCACTTTCGCTCGTACCTGTCGCTGCGGCAGCCCCGGCCTTTGCAGATGAGGCCAAGCCTGATGTCATCCGCATCGGCTCGACGGCGCCCGGCCACCTGAAGTTCATCCTCTATCGCAACAAGAAGCTGCTGGAGGACGAATTCGCCAAGGACGGTATCAAGATCGAGCTGACGACCTTCGATGGTGGATCGGCTGCCACCGTCGCGCTCGGTTCCGGCGCGATCGACTTCACTTACATCGGCAACAACCCGTCGCTGCGCCTGGCCGCGGCCGGCGCGGATGTGAAACTCGTCGGCCTATCGAGCTGGAACCGCTCCAACGAAACGCAGATCGTCGTCAAGCCGGATTCGCCGATCCAGAAGATCGAGGACCTGAAAGGCAAGAAGGTCGCCTATCTTTCCGGTACGGTGCGTCACTCTACCTTCGCCAAGGCGTTGAATGCCGCCGGTCTCTCGCTCAAAGACGTGGAAAGCCTCAACCTCGGGATCGAAAGTTCCGGCCCGGCGCTTTCCCGCGGTGATGTCGATGCCATCGTGGAAAGCACCGGCCCGGTTCAGGCGCTGGTCGAAAAAGGCGGCGCGCGGGTGATCTTCGATGCCGGCGTTTCCGGCAGCCCGGAATGGGCCGTTCCCCACCTCATCAGCGTCAATGGCGATTTCGCCCGCAAGTATCCGGAGATCGTGACGCGCCTGCTGGCGGTCGATATCGCGACGGCGCGCTGGGCGGATGCGAACCCGGAAGAGACAATCGCGATCTTCGTCAAGGAAACCGGCAACAGCGACAAGGCAGTGCGGGCGACCTATCCGGACGGCAAGTTCTTCCAGGATCCCGAAATCACCGAAGAGGCTGTGCGCGCGCTTCAAGGCGAGGAAACCTTCATGGCGGATGCCGAGCTTCTGAAGGGCAAGGTCAATTACGACACCTGGATCGACCGTTCCTTCTATGACGCCGCCCTGAAAAGGGTTGCCGCCAGCAACTGACCATATAGGCTTGGGTGCCGGCGCAGACGCGCCGGCCCATTTTTTGATGTCGTGATGTCTTCCATTCCCGCTCCGTCGCTCCCTCTTCACCGCACCCGCATTGTCCCGGCCGCCGTCGCCGTGGCCTTCTTCATGCAGATGCTCGACAGCACGATCATCGCGACGTCGCTGCCGGCCATGGCGCAGGCCTTTTCGACGGACGTTGTGACGCTGAATGTCGGGTTCACCGCCTATCTGCTCGCCATGGCGGTGTTCATCCCGCCGGCCGGCTGGCTCGCCGACCGGTTTGGCGCGCGGGAAGTGTTTCTGTCCGCCATCGTGTTGTTCACGCTGGCGTCCATCGCGTGTGGTTACGCCGGTTCGCTTTGGGAGTTCGGGGCTGCGCGGCTTTTTCAGGGGGCATCGGCAGCTCTGATGACGCCTGTAGGGCGCCAGCTCGTGTTGCGCGGTGCGCCGAAGGCCGAACTCGTCCGGGCGATCGCAACCATCACCTGGCCAGCGTTGAGCGCGCCGGTGATCGGTCCGCTGATCGGCGCGTGGATCACCACTCATGCCGGATGGCAGTGGAATTTCTTCATCAACCTGCCGCTTGGCCTTCTTGGCGTGGTGTTGGTTGCCTTCTTCGTGCCGCACGCACCGGCAGAGGGGCGACGGCCCTTTGACCTCGTCGGCTTTCTTCTGACTGGCAGCGCCCTTGCCTTGACGCTGGCGGGGCTCGAATTGTCCAGCGCATCGACTGGCGGAGCCGGTTCACTCGCCATTCTGGCCCTGGGCGTGCTGATGGGCTTCGCCGCGATCCTTCACCTTAAACGCACGATGCATCCGCTTCTCGATCTGGCAGTGCTGAAGATCCCGACGTTCGCCTTTGCCACGCTTTCGGCGGGTACCGCAGGGCGGCTGGCCGTCAATGCCACACCGTTTCTGCTGCCGCTGCTCTTCCAGGTTGGCCTTGGCCTTGACGCGGTGGAGACAGGCACGCTCATCCTCGTCTATTTCCTCGGCAACCTGCTGATGAAGAGCGTGACGACGCCTGCGTTGCGCCTCTTCGGCTTCCGCACCGTGCTGGTCGCTAACGGCGTGGTCGCGGCCCTGACGATCGGTGCCTTTGCCTTTATCGACGGGCAAACGCCGCGTCTTTTCCTTTTCGCGCTGCTCATTGCCTGCGGCCTGTCGCGCTCCATGCAGTTCACTGCGCTGACGACGATTGCCTTCGCCGATGTCACGCCGGCGCAGCGGAGTGCGGCAGCGACGATTTCGGCGATGTTGCAGCAGCTCGCCCAGTTGCTTGGCGTGGCCGTGGCGGCGGTCGTCATGCGCCTATCGTCCTACTTTGCTCCGCCGGCCGCGGACGGCGGCATGCTGATGGACATTCGTGCGGCCTTCCTCTGTGTCGCGGTCATCGGCTTTGTCTCCGCGTTGCGTTTTTTGGCACTCCCCGCCGGTGCCGGCGCGGAAGTTTCCGGACATCGACGTCGCTAGACGCCGCGAGGGGCGCATCGCGCGGTGGCGCGAAAAAGCCTCCACTTCATTGCAGACACCCTCCAGTCATTGAGCCTTTCAAGGCACAAGCCAATTTTGATGGTTTACAATAGTAATACAATATGATGTTTTAAGCGTGCTGCCGAGCGGCAGCTTTCTTTGGGAGGAAATCATGAAATTCAAAATCGCACTCGCGAGTGCCACGATCCTTGCTGTCTCGATGTTCGGCGCTGCGTCCGCCGCCGACCTGACGGTAGGTTTTTCGCAGATCGGATCCGAGTCGGGCTGGCGCGCCGCTGAAACGACCCTGACCAAGCAGCAGGCCGAACAGCGCGGCATCGACCTCAAATTCGCCGATGCCCAGCAGAAGCAGGAAAACCAGATCAAGGCGCTACGCTCCTTTATCGCGCAGGACGTCGATGCCATCCTCGTCGCACCGGTCGTCGCCACCGGCTGGGACGAAGTGCTGCAGGAAGCCAAGGACGCGGAAATCCCGGTCATCCTGCTCGACCGCACGGTTGATGCGTCGCAGGATCTGTATATGACCGCCGTCACTTCGGATCTGGTGCACGAAGGCAAGGTCGCCGGCCAGTGGCTGGTCGACACGGTCGCCGGAAAACCCTGCAATGTCGTCGAGCTTCAGGGCACGACCGGCTCCTCGCCGGCAATCGACCGCAAGAAGGGCTTTGAAGAGGCGCTTGCCGGCAAGGAAAACCTGAAAATCGTCCGCAGCCAGACCGGTGACTTCACCCGCACCAAGGGCAAGGAAGTCATGGAAAGCTTCCTGAAGGCGGAAGATGGTGGCAAGAACATCTGCGCACTCTACGCCCACAATGACGACATGGCCGTCGGCGCCATCCAGGCGATCAAGGAAGCCGGCCTGAAGCCGGGCACCGACATCCTCGTCGTCTCGATCGATGCCGTTCCGGATATCTTCCAGGCGATGGCAGCCGGCGAGGCGAATGCCACCGTCGAGCTGACCCCGAACATGGCCGGCCCCGCCTTCGACGCCCTCAATGCCTTCCTCAAGGATGGCAAGGCGCCGCCGAAGTGGATCCAGACGGAATCCAAGCTCTACACCCAGGCCGACGATCCGGCGAAGGTCTATGAGGAGAAGAAGGGCCTCGGCTACTGATTTCTCCCCAGCGCCCCGCGTCCAGCTCCTAACGCGGCGCGGGGCATCTGCCTTGCCCGTCGCTTCCCTTTCGGGAGGCGACGGTCGGCGACGTTCATACGGGTGGCATCATGCAGCCGGTCAATTCCTATGTTCTCTCGGCAACGGCGGTCGACAAGATCTTCCCCGGTGCCAAGGCGCTGAGCCGCGTCGACTTCTCGCTAAAGCGCGGCGAGGTGCACGCGCTGCTCGGTGAAAACGGGGCGGGCAAATCGACGCTCGTCAAATGCCTGACGGGCGCCTATCGCCGCGACGGCGGTCATATCCTCGTCGATGGCGCAGAGGTCGATCCTCGCAATACGCTGGAGGCGCAGAACCTCGGTATCGGCACGGTTTACCAGGAGGTGAACCTTCTGGCCAACCTGACGGTCGCCGAAAACCTCTTTCTCGGCCGTCAGCCGAAGCGCTTCGGCCTGGTGAATGCCCGCGAGATGAACCGGCGCGCCAGAGCGCTGCTTGCCGAATACGAACTCGACATCGATGTTACCGCGGAGCTTGCGGCCTATTCCGTGGCCGTGCAGCAGGTCGTCGCGATCGCCCGTGCCGTTGATCTCTCCGGCAAGGTGCTGATCCTCGACGAGCCGACGGCGAGCCTCGACGCGCATGAGGTCGCGATGCTTTTCCGCATCGTGCGGCGCCTCAAGGAACGTCGCCTGGGCATCGTCTTCATCACCCACTTCCTCGAACAGGTCTATGAAATCTCCGACCGCATCACCGTGCTGCGCAACGGGCTGCTTGTCGGCACGCGGGAGACGGCCGACCTGTCACGCCGCGACCTCATCGCCATGATGCTCGGCCGCGAACTGGTGCAGGAGGTCACGGCCGAGCACGGGCCGAAGGGCGAGGGCGGCGCTGTGCGCTTTCGCTTCCGCAATTTCGGCCGCAAGGGCCACATCCAGCCCTTCGATCTCGATGTGCGTACCGGCGAAGTGGTCGGCATTGCCGGCCTGCTCGGCTCCGGCCGCACGGAGACGGCGGAAATCCTGTTCGGCGCCGAGCGCGCGGACAGCGGCACGGCGGAGGCGGATGGCCGAGCGCTCGACCTGTCCTCGCCGCGCGCGGCAATCCGCGAAAAATTCGGCTTCTGCCCGGAAGACCGCAAGATCGATGGTATCGTCGGCGATCTTTCCGTGCGCGAGAACATCGCGCTCGCCCTGCAGGCCCGGCGCGGCTGGACGCGGCCGATCAGCCGCAGCGAGCAGGACCGCCTGGCGGATCAGTACATCAAGGCGCTCGACATCCGCACGACGGACCGGGAAAAACCGATCAAGCTGCTCTCCGGCGGCAACCAGCAGAAGGCGATCCTCGCCCGCTGGCTGGCGACCAATCCGGACTTCCTGATTCTCGATGAACCAACGCGCGGCATCGACGTCGGCGCGCATGCGGAAATCATCCGCCTTATCGAATCTCTGTGTGAAAAGGGCATGTCGCTGATCGTGATTTCTTCCGAACTTGAAGAACTTGTCGCCTATTCGAGCCGCGTCATCGTGCTGCGCGACCGGGCGCATGTCGCCGAACTGGCGGGCGATCAGGTCACGACGGCCGGAATCGTCGAGGCCATAGCGTCGTCAACCGGGAGGGCGGACGCATGAGCTCGACCCTCAAGGCCTATGCCATCCGCCTTCTTCCGCAGATCGTCGCACTCGCCCTCATCCTGCTCATGGTGTCGATTGCCTTTCCCGGTTTCTTCACGCTCGAAATACAGAACGGCCGGCTCTACGGCAGCGTGATCGACATTCTCAACCGCGGTGCGCCGGTGGCGCTGCTTGCAATCGGCATGACGGTCGTCATCGCCACCAAGGGCATAGACCTGTCCGTCGGGGCGGTCATGGCGATCTGCGGGGCGGTCGCCGCCGCCTGTATCACGTCCGGCCACGGGCTGTTGATGACGCTGCTCATCACTCTTGGCACCGGCATCCTCTGCGGCCTGTGGAACGGATTTCTCGTTGCCGTGCTCGATATCCAGCCGATCATCGCGACGCTGGTGCTCATGGTCGCAGGCCGCGGTATCGCGCAGCTCATCACCGAAGGCGCGATCCTGACCTTCAATGATGCGGGCCTGATCTTCATCGGCAGCGGATCGCTTCTCGGCCTGCCCATGCCGGTGATCATCTGGCTTGGCTTCGGCCTCATCGTCGCTTTCCTTGTGCGCCGCACGGCACTTGGCATGCTGATCGAGGCCCTCGGCGTCAATCGCCGCGCCTCCACGCTGTCGGGTGTGTCGACCCGCGTGCTGCTGATGGCTGCCTACGTGCTTTGTGGCCTCTGCGCCGCCATCGCGGGCATCATCGTCGCGGCCGATATCCGCGGTGCGGATGCCAACAATGCCGGTCTCTGGCTGGAACTCGATGCGATCCTCGCGGTGGTTGTCGGGGGGACGTCGCTGCTCGGCGGGCGGTTCTCGATCGCCGCCTCCCTGCTGGGTGCCCTCATCATCCAGTCGATCAATACGGGCATCCTGCTCTCCGGCTTCCCACCCGAATTCAACCTCATCATCAAAGCCGCGATCATCGTGCTGATCCTGGTCATCCAGTCGCCACGCGCGCAATCGGCCTTCGTCTTCCTCTCTCGCCCGCGGGCACAGGACAAGAAGACGGAGCAGGAGGCGAAATGAACCCGCGTTATCTCCCTCTTGCCGCCACGGTCGCGATCTTCCTGATCGCCTATGCCATCTGTTTTGCACAGTACCCGAACATGCTGTCGACGCGGGTGATCGGCAACCTGCTCACCGACAATGCCTTCCTCGGCATCGCCGCCGTCGGCATGACCTTCGTCATCCTCTCGGGCGGCATCGACCTGTCGATCGGCGCGGTCATCGCGTTCACGGGCGTATTTCTGGCGGTCCTGCTCGAATCGACGTCGATCCACCCGCTGGCGGCCTTCATACTAGCGCTCATCGTCAGTACGGCTTTTGGCGCGCTGATGGGGGCCATCATCCACCATCTCGAAATGCCGCCTTTCATCGTCACGCTGGCGGGCATGTTTTTGGCGCGCGGCATGGCCTTCGTGCTGTCGATCGACTCGATCCCGATCAAACACCCATTCTACGCCATGCTGAAGAGCCTCTACTACAAGCTGCCCGGCGGAGGACGCATCACGCTGATCGGCGGCCTTATGCTTCTCGTCTTCCTGGCGGGCATGCTGGTTGCGCACCGCACCCGTTTCGGCGCGAACGTCTATGCGCTCGGCGGCGGTGCAGCGACGGCGCGGCTGATGGGCGTACCGATCGGCCGCACGACGATCCTGATCTACGCGCTTTCCGGCTTTCTTGCCGGTCTCGCCGGGATCGTCTTCTCGCTCTACACCTCGGCGGGCTATTCGCTGGCAACGGTCGGCGTGGAGCTGGATGCCATTGCTGCGGTGGTCATCGGCGGCACGCTTCTGACGGGCGGCTCCGGCTTCATCGCCGGCACGCTGGTCGGCATCCTCATCCAGGGGCTCATCCAGACCTACATCACCTTCGATGGTTCACTGTCGAGCTGGTGGACGAAGATTCTCATCGGCCTGCTGCTCTTCGCTTTCATCCTTCTCCAGAAGGGGCTCATCCATGTCACGGGTCGAAGGAGGCGGTATGCCTGACGTCCACCCGGCCTCGCTTGCTGCTCTACGGCGCCGAGGTTAGCGGGCCGATGCGCAAGAAGGGCCTGCTCGAAACGATGGTGAGTGGAGCGGTGGCGCATACCAGCCACTCGCAGGTCGTCACCGAACTCGGCAAGGCCATCGTTTCCGGCGAGTTTCCCGTCGGAGCCACGCTGCCCGGCGACGTCGAGCTGGCAGCCCGCTTCGGGGTGTCGCGCACTGTTCTGCGTGAGGCGATGAAGACGCTCGCCGCCAAGGGGCTCATCGTGCCGCGCGCCCGCATCGGCACGCGGGTGACGCCCAAGGATCAGTGGAACCTCTTCGACGGCGACATCCTCACCTGGCATTTTGCTGTCGGCGTGGACAAGGATTTTCTGCTGCATCTCAGCGATATCCGCGGCGGTTTCGAGCCGCATGCCGCAGCGCTGGCGGCCCGCCATGCGAGCGAGGCGGAAATCAACCAGATGATGCGCCTCGCCGTCGCTATGGGGGACCCGGATCATACGCCGGAAACACTGGCCCTTGCCGACCTGCGCTTTCACCTCGCGGTGATGGAGGCCTCGCACAATCCGTTCATGCGCACCGTGGGCAGTCTTATCGAAGCGGCGCTTGCCGGGGTCTTCAAGCTGAGTTCGCCGGCCGCCGATCGGGGCAAGATCGGCGACGTCGCGGCCAATCACATGCGGATCGTCGAGGAGATCCGCCGCCGCGACGAGGAGGGCGCGCGCCAGGCGATGTGGAATGTCATTCGTGTCGGCCGGCGTCGTATTCTTTCGGGGCTGGATGATCGAGGGGGCTGAAGCTTTCATGCGCTAGCCCCCGCGATTGGCGCAACCGGCTATTTGACGAAGGCTTTGCCGAGCCCCATCGCCCGCTCAACGATCATGATCACGGCCAATGTCAGCAGGATCAGCAGCGCCGAGGCGGCAGCCACCAGCGGATCGGCCTGGTTATAGACGTAGTTGTAGAGTTCGACGGGCAGCGTGCTGATGCGCGGGCCGGTGAGGAACAGCGTGATCACCACCTCGTCGAAGGAGACGAGGAAACACAGGGCTGCCGCCGCGACGATCCCCGGCGTCAGCATGGGCACGGTAACGCGGAAGAACACGGTGAGCGGCTTGGCGCCGAGTGTGCGCGCGGCCTCCTCGCAGGCTCGGTCCTGCGTGCTCAGCGATACGGCAAGCACCCGTAGCGCATAGGGCAGCGTTACCACCAGATGAGCGAAGACCAGGCCCTGCATCGTCGCAAGCAGCCCGAAGGAAGCGAAGACGATGAGGATGGCGAGGCCGAGCACGATGGTCGGCAGCAGCAGCGGTGCCGTAAAGATGTTGAACAGGAGGTCGCGGCCAGCGAAGCGAAGCCGGGTCATCACCCAGGCGGCGGGCACCCCGATAAGGATCGACAGTGCGGTGACGACCGCCGCCAGCGACAGGCTCGTCCAGAACGCCTTCAGCATCTGGCTGTTGGCAAACAGCGCCGAATACCAGCGCGTCGACCAGGAGGACGGCGGGAAGCGCAGCACCTGGTCGCCGGAAAACGACAGCGGGAAGACGAGGATCACCGGCGCCAGCAGGTAGACGAAGAGCAGGAAGACGATGATGCGCATCGGCCAGGAGGTCTTGTGGATTTCCATTGGATTTTCCTCCTAGTCCAGGCGCCGCAGCACGACGGAATAAGCCCACAGCGCCGCACCGAAAACGATGAGCACGAGGATCGACAGCGTCGAGGCGAGCGGCCAGTTGAGCGTGACGATCGCCTGGTCGTAGATCTCGGTCGCGAGCAGAAAGACGCGCCCGCCACCCATCAGCTTCGGCGTGATGAAGGACGAGACGGCCAGCACGAAGCAGAGCAGGCAGCCGAGCGCGATGCCGGGCAGCGTCAAGGGCAGGATGACCTTGGTGAAGGTGCGGGTGGCCGTGGCGCCGAGCGTGCGCGCGGCCTCCTCCACCCGCGGATCGAGTCGGCCGAACCCTGCCATCAGCGCGAGGATCATATAGGGCATCAGGATTTCGGTGAGGCCAATGAAGACGCCCTTGATGTTGAACATCAGGCTCGGCGCCGGCAGGCCGACCGCCTTGATGGCGCTGACCACCGGCCCATCGTCGGTAAGAATGGCGATCCAGCCATAGGTGCGCACCACCGCGGAGGTGAGCAGCGGCGAGATGACGAGCACCGTGAGGAAGGTCCGCCAGGAGCCTGACGCCCGGTGCAAATAGAGCGCGATCGGATAGGAGACGACAAGTGTCGTCAGCGTGATCGCCAGGCTGATCCAGACCGAGTTGAACACCAGTTCGAGATAGAACGGATCGCTGAGCAGGCCCGCCCAGTTCTTCCAGGTGAAGACCGCCTCCATGCCGCCGCCGATACGCGACTTGTTGAAGGAGTAACGTGCGAGGTTCAGGACCGGCAGGATGAAGCCGACCGCGTTGATGAGTGCGATCGGCAAGAGCAGGAGGACGGCGAGTTCGCCGTCGCGCCATTGGCGAGCGGGGCGGGGAAGGGCGGGGACGGCGCTCATTTCTCGTCCGCCGGATAAACGAGGGTGTCTTCCGCCGACCAGCCGAGCGTGACGCCGTCACCGACGGCAAGCGGGCTGCGATCGCGCCGCGTCGCTTCTTCCACGACGATCTCGTCGCCGCCGACGCGCACTGCATATTGCACGAGGTCGCCAATGAAGGTGATGCCCGACACGGTGCCCTGAACCTTGTTCGCGGCCTCGCCCGTCTCCTGCAGGCGGATGCGGTGCGGGCGCACGAGGATGTCCACGGCACCTAGTGCCAGCGTCGTGGCGGAACGCAGCTGCTGGCCCGCGGCCATCAGCGTGCCTTCCGATGTGACCGTACCCTTGAGACGGTTCGTGCGGCCGACGAAATTGGCGACGAAGGCCGTTGCCGGCCGTTCGTAAACTTCGGTCGGCGTACCGAATTGCTCAACCTGACCGCCCCGCATCACCACGACGCGGTCGCACATCGAAAGCGCCTCGACCTGGTCATGCGTGACGAAGACCGCGGTGATGCCGCTCTGCTGCTGGAGGGCGCGGATCTGTACGCGCATCTCGTCGCGCAGCTTCGCGTCGAGGTTCGACAGCGGCTCGTCGAGAAGCAGGATCGACGGCTCGATGACGAGCGCGCGGGCAAGCGCCACGCGCTGCTGTTGGCCGCCGGACAGCTCCTTCGGCTTGCGGTGGGCGAGATGGCCGAGTTGGACCATTTCCAGCGCCTGCGTCGCGCGGGTTTCAGCTTCGCGTGCCGGAACGTTGCGCATCTGCAGGCCGAACGCCACGTTGCGCGCCACGTTCATGTGCGGAAACAGCGCATAGCTCTGGAACACCATGCCCATGTCACGATCATGGATGGGCAGGCGCGTGATGTCGCGCCCACCCACCATGATCTGGCCCCGGGAGGGTTTGTTGAGGCCCGCGATGATACGCAGCGTCGTGGTCTTTCCACATCCCGACGGGCCGAGAAAGGCAACCATCTCGCCCTTGCGGACGGAAAGATCGAGCGAGGGGATCACGTTGACAGCGCCGAAGCTGACGCCGATCCCTTCCAGTCTGAGATGCTCCTCCGGAGCGGAAGTCATGGGCATGGGACAACTCCTGGGGCAATTCCAGCAAAAGGCGCAGCAGTTCTACGGGTGGAATTGCGGAAAAACAAAGAGATAGAGCGTTTTCGCGATTCGGGGAAAAGCGAAAACGTCCTGGACCGGGATCAGCGGCTAAGCGGAATGACGCGGCGGCGCCACTGCTCGGTGATGGCTTCGCGGATCTTGGCGACCTCGAGCCAGTTGATGTCGATCATCTTGTCCATCGCACCGGCGGCGGTGCGCTCGATCGCCTTTTCCGAGATCAGCGCTGCCGCCTTGGAGTTGGTGGGTGCGTAGAACATCTGCTCGGTGAAGGCGGCCTGTGCCTCCGGGCTCAGCGCGTAGTCGATGAATTTTTTGGCGCTGTCGCTGGCAGGTCCCCCTTTGATGAGGCCGATCACGTTGATCTGGAAGCCGCTGCCTTCTTCCGGCAGCGCGACGCCGAGCTTGCCATCCGAGAGATCGGCATAGACCTGCGCGCGGGCATTCCAGCCTATGCCGATGGCGGCCGTGCCGCTGGAGATCGGCTGGTAGACGTCCGGCCGCGGCTCCCAGGTCTGGACGAGGGGCGCGAGCGCCTCAAGTCGCGTGATGCCGGCCTCGACGCTTTCAATGTAGTTCGTGCCGCCCGCCATCTTGTCGGTGATGATGGTGAACGTCGTGCCCTGGATATCCGGCACGGCTGGGATCGAGACCTGCTTGGCATATTGCTCGTCCCAGAGCGCATTCCACGAGGTCGGCGCCTGTTTCACCTTGTCGGTGTTGTAGAGCAGGATGAGATTGTCGAAGGTGACGCCGACGGCATTGATGCCCGCGACTTTCGCCTGCGGATAGAGGTCGGCGATGTGTTTCGTGACGGTGTCATCCATCGGGGCAAAAATACCCTCGTCCGTCGCCGCCTTCGCCACCGAGACGTCCATGATGGCGATGTCGATCTGCGGGGCGCTGGCCTGCGCCCTCAGCGTGCCCAGCATCTGGGCGGAGTTGGGCATGCCGTAGAATTCGACGGTGATGTCCGGATTGGCCTTCATGAAGGGCTCGACGACGGCCTTCACGTAGTTTTCCTGGAAGATGCCGGAATAGGCCGTCAGCACGACGGTATCAGCCATCGCCACAGAGGTGGCGAGGGACATTGCGAGCGCGGCAAGGCCAACGCGGGTTGCGTGTCTGATGGTGGTCATGAGTTTTCCTCCACTCTTGAACCGATTGTTCCCATTATGTTTATCGTATTGGGCCGCCTCAGGCGGCCGAGGCTTCCACGATTTTCGTGGCGCCGGAAATGTCGGGCAGCTTTTCGCCGTTGCGCAGCCGCTCGAGCAAGACGAGTTCGCTTTCCTGCATGCCGAGCGCCTTGTCGACGGCCCATTCCGCCTTCGACGGATCAAGCACCAGCACACCGCTCTCGTCGGCGATGATGGCGTCGCCTGGGTTGACCGTCTGGCCGCCGACCGAGACCGGCACGTTGATCGCGCCTTCGAGGCCGAGGATCTTGGTGGTGATCGGCGAGGGACCACGGCACCACATCGGCAGGTCGACGCGGCGAATTTCGGAGAAGTCGGTCGCCGGGCCGTCGATGACCGCGCCGACGATGCCGCCGAGCTTCATCGAATGGGTGACCACGCCGCCCCAGCAGGCATGCTTGTCGTCGCCGCAGCGGTCGACGACGATGAAATCACCCGGCCGCACCAGCTTGGTGAGATAGTGCAGGATGGTCGAGTCGGCATGCGGCAGGCGCACGGTGACGGCCGTGCCGGCGATACGCTTTTCCGGCAGGACGGCGCGCAGTTCCCGGTTCAGGAAGCCGGAATGCAGGAAATGGCCGACCGTCGCGGTCTCGACCTGTTCCATCTTCTTGATGAGTGCCGGAGCAATCTGCTGCGGCATGGCATTGACGATGAACATGATGAGGCTTTCCTTACAGAACGTGATGCTGGGCGACGGGCACGTCGCGGCGCACCGTGCCGATGCGATCAAGGTCGAGGCGGGCCGAGGCGGTGCTGACGCCGTCCGAGCACTGGGCGACCATGTGGCCCCAGGGGTCGATGACCATGGAATGGCCCCAGCACCACTTCTTGCCGTCCGCATGGGCGCCGGCCTGGCCGACCGCGGCGAAATAGGTCTGGGTCTCGATGGCGCGGGCCCGGGCGAGCACTTCCCAATGGTCCTTGCCGGTCATCAGCGTGAAGGCGGCGGGCAGTACGATGACGTCCGCACCCTTGTCGCGCAGCGCCCGGAAGAGTTCGGGGAAGCGGATGTCGTAGCAGATGGCGCAGCCGACGGTGGTGTCGCCGACCTTGTAGGTCACGACGTCCTCGCCGCGGCCGATCGTGTCGGACTCGCGGTAGGAGACGCCGCCGGGCGTGTCGACGTCGAACAGGTGGATCTTGCGGTACTTGGCAATTTCCGTGCCTTTGGGGCCGAAGACCACAGTGGCGTTGTAGTGGTTGTTGCCGGATTTTTCGACCATCGAGCCGCAATGCAGCGTCACGCCGAGTTCCTTGGTAAGCGCTGCGAAGCGCTGATAGGTCGGGCCGTCCGGAAAGCTTTCGCCGCTGCCATGGACTGCATCGCGACCCTCGCCGAGAAAGGCGAAATATTCCGGCAATACCACCAGATCCGGCGTCTCGGCGGCCACGACCTCACGCACCATACGCTCGGCGTCGTCGAGGTTTTTCGCTTTGTCGGAACCGGAATTCATTTGCACAACACTGATCTTCATCGAAGTCCTCCAAGTCTCAGTCGGGGTATCGTCATGCCTCGCGATTGGAATGACAAACGATAAAGAATTGTCGGGAGCGATAGAAAAAACTTGTGCAGACTGTTTTACGCCGTAATGCCTTTCGTATCGAGAGACGCTTCGCGCGCAATCACCGAAAGCATTGAAGGGATTAGGTTTTCCGGGTCATCCGCGTAGACGGCATGCAGTTTCAGGGCGGGGAAATGCGGCGTGATCGATAATAGCTCGACGACGCCCTCAGCAATCATCGGCACCACCATGGGCACCGGTAGCAGCGCGACGCCGATGCCGTCGCGGGCAAGCCGCAGCATGGCGGAAAGCGAGTTGGAGTTTGAAATGACCGGCGGCTGCACGCCCAGTTCCTCGAACTGCCGAAGCAGCCAGACATGCGGCACGCTGTTGCGCGAGAAGGTGAGCACCGGATAGTTGGAAAGGTCCTGCAGACGGAGTTCCCGGCCGCCGAGCCCGAACGAGGGAGCGGCGACCCAGGCGCATTCCATCGTGCCGAGATCGATGTTCTTGAGGCCCGGGGTGAGAACCGGGCCCATCAGCAGCGCGAGATCCAGCCGTCGCTCGCTGACCTCGCGGCCGATCGCCAGCGATGTATCGACATTGAGGTCGAGGCCAAGCGAAGGAAAGCGTTCCTTCACGCGCTCGATGAAATTGGGCAGCCAGGCATGCACGATGGAATCGATGGTGCCGATAGACACCGTGGTGCGCAGATGCTGCGGGCTGCCGATCGCCACCTTGAAGCTGGTCGCGGCTTTCAGCAGCTCCTCGGCCGGCTGCATGGCGCGCTGGCCGATGGTCGAGAGCCGCACGCCGCCCGGCATCCGTTCGAAAAGCTCGCAGCCCATCTCAGCCTCAAGGCTGGCGATGCGGTTGGAAACGGCCGCTTGCGTCGCATTCAGCCGCTCGGCTGCGGCGCGGAAGCTTCCGAGCCGCGCGACCCACACGAACGTTTCGACGAAGCGCAGATTCATTGCTGGTCCATCCCATGAGCAGATAACCGCTTCGATATACCTGCCAACCGACAATTTCTATGCCTTGCGGTTCCGCGGCTCATCGGTGGGGCGGAAGCCTGAACCGAGCCAAACTGCTGCACTTTACCTGCAGGATTGGAGAATACCCTGTCAATCGAGCCCCATATGCCCGTTCAGGACGGTTTGGGACGTGATTTTGCCGCTGGTGCGGATAGCGACTTGCGGCCTTTGGCGGCATCGGGATCTAGGGCCTTAACGAGCTGAATTATCATCACATTTGAGATTTTATAAGATTATTTACAGTTTTATGCGTCATAACCTTTGGTTGTTTATTGAATCAAAGTTGGATATATGTTTTAGTTAAGGTTGAATTTCCAATTATTGCTGGAGGAATGTCGATGGCGCACGCATTGAATCTTACCATGCCCCTGAAGCAGGATGTGGAAACGCAAAAGACGCTGGCACATATAAAATCAATATTTGCCGATAATATACAGCCGCTAATCGACGCGGCGCTCAGAAAATCAGAGATCGTGCATTTTGGGCGTGTTTTGGTCATAGACGACAAGTATATTCAAGTTATTACCGAATACGACGGGGGGCATAAAGAATACACGGAGTTCTTCCGGCGGCAGCTTCCGGATGTATTCAAAACTATATTTTCTTTGGTGGAAGGTGCCCCGGACTGGAATACGATGGATGAGCACGCCTTCTTCGAGTTCGCCAAGAAGCACCAAATCACGTCGCTCGGGCGCTCCACAACGGGGGATACCGGCGTAACCGGCGAAGCCGCGGGCTACCTCTTTTGCGCTTACGACGACCGCGAGGTCAGAGACTTGCTTCCTTTGTTAAAAGATTGAGTTGAACGGCGCGCACCTGCAAGGGCAGCGTCAAGACGCTCGATTACCTGGGAACGGAGAAGGATCATGCCCGATCTTGATCGATCCGACGTGCAGGCTTTGATTGTCACTCCCTATAAGTGTCCGCTTTCCCGTCATCATCTGTTTTCAGTGGGTGACTCCGCCGCCGGCCGAAAATTCATAGAAGCCGTCCTACCCAAAGTAACCTTCGCGGAGCAGGAGACGGAGGCGCATTCCGAGCCGTTGCTCAACATCTCGTTGACATGGCAAGGCCTGCTGAAGCTGCGGGCGTTCGACGAAACCGGAGGGGCATCGGCGGCCGAGGCGGCTTTTCCGTGGCACTTCAAGGATTTGCCGGATGCCCATTCCCTCCGCGTCGCGGGGGATAGCGACCCGGCAAACTGGTGGAACAAACAATTCGCCAGTGCCGAAATTCACATCATAGTCCATTGTTACGCGCATACCGACGCTTCTATGGAGGATCTGAGCGAAGGCGTTCAGGCATCTGCCTCGGCTCACGGACTCAAGGAACTGCTTCCCACGCGGGACAATGCGGCAATCTCGGGCCGCGCTTTTGCGGGTCGTCAACTGCATTTCGGATACCAGGACGGAATTTCGCACCCTCCCGTGAACTGGGATGACCTGCCGGATCGTCCAGACCTGCTGCCGCGCGGAATGTTCCTGATCGATGAATGGCTTGAAGAGCACCAATCGTTTCCGCGCCACCCGCCGTTCCGGCAGTTTGTGAGGAACGGAAGCTACATGGCTTTTGCCTGGGTCTATCAGGACGTCGCGGCCTTTCGCACGTTCCTGAAGGAAACCGGTCCGGCGTTACGTCCCGACCTCGCTGCGCCGGAAGCGGAGGAGTGGCTTGCCGCCAAGCTGATGGGGCGTTGGCGCAGTGGCGCACCGCTGGTCCTGGCACCCGAGGCGGATGATGCGGGCCTCGCGCTTGCCAATGATTTCACTTATGCCGAGGATGCCGATGGCGCTCGCTGTCCGTTTGCGGCGCATGTTCGCATCGTCAACGGGCGCGACCAGCCGCTGAATGCCGCGAACAAGGCAATGTTCCCAGGCGGGTTTCCAAGGGTCCTTCGCCGGGGCACGCCTTACGGATCGGACTTGCAAGGTGATGAAGACGACGGTCAGGATCGTGGCGTGGTCGGTATGTTCCTCTGCGCGAATTTGAACCAGCAGTTCTATTCGCTGACCCGCTGGATGGGAAAAACCGACTTCAGCGACGTTTATACCAACCCGCGAGGGCAGGACCCCATCACTGGTGTGCGCGCATTTCCGAGAGCCTCCCCGGATTTCGTCATTCCGACGACAGGCGGGCAGGACCCGCATGTCGTCAAAGGACTTTCACAGTTCATACGTTTTCAAGGTATTGCGCCTGCGCTCGTTCCGAGCGCGACCACGTTGCGTGCGCTGGCGCGGCCGCTTCAATGACCAATCCTGTCATGCGGCGCATGGCAGGATTGTCAGGCGGATCTCGATGGCGACACGGACGACGCTCGCAGCACCAGGGATGGCGGCGAGATGATGCATGGTGTGGGGTCCAACTGCCCCAGGCGCGCCAGAAGCAGATCGACGGCGGTAGCCGCGACCTGATCGAGGTGAAGATCGATTGCGGTGAGGGGAGGCGTGGCCAGCTTGGCGCGCATGCCGTCATAACGCGTCGCGAGCCGAAGGTCGTGTGGGACCTTGCGGCCGACAATGCCTGCCGCGTCCAGAACTCCGGTTGCGAAGGCGTCGACCGGCACACAGAGGGCCGCGATGCTCGGATCTGCCCGCAGGAGGGTTTCGGCTGCCGCGGCGGCAGCCTGCTCGCCGCCGCGTTCATCGACACGAATGGCGATGGGCGAGAAGCCGGCTCGCGCTGCGCGCTCCGCATAGACGGCCTCCATCTCGATGTAGGAATTGCGCCTTTGCAGGCCGGTTATCAGGCCGACGTGCCCACCGCCTTCAAGTAGGTGGTCCAGCAGCAGGTGTGCCGTCGCGCCGCTTTGAAGATCCACGAAGGGCAGGCCGTCCCGCCCGGGCGCGCGTCCGATGGAGACGACCTCCACGCCCCGGTCGAAGAAAAAATCCAGCACCGGATCATCGAGCTCCGGCTCGACGACGATGACGCCATCCACCTCAAGGGCGTCCAGGCTGTCACGCGGCCCAAGTGGCGGGACGAGGCAAAGCGAGATGCCGCGCGAAAAAGCCGCCACAGCGGCGGCTGCCGCGATTTCCATGAGGAAGCCCAGTCTCGACGGGCCAGCCGCAACCGCGAACGGCATGGATGAGACAAGCGCAATCGCCCCGGCTCCGCCTGTTCGCAGGCGCCGTGCGCGATGGTTCGGCCTATACCCCATTGCTTCGGCGAGCGCTTCGATGCGTTTGCGCGTTTCGGGATCCACGTAACGACGGCCACTGAAGGCGTGCGACACCGTCGTGGCGGATACGCCCGCCGCCTTTGCAAGATCGGCAATAGTCGGTTTGCCCATGGTCCCTCCTGTTGAGACGTCTTAACACGGCGGGTGCCCCATGCAAAACGATTTGCAGTGTGCAAAATTTATGTTAGAGACGTTGCTGTGCAAAACGATTTGCATGGCGGCTTGAGGAGGCCGGGAGGAGGAAAAATGGGATATGAACTGAATTCTGTGGTCGATCCGGCCGACGAGAGGCTGCCGCTGCGCAGTCTTTTCCTGTTCGGCCTGCAGCACGTGCTGGTGATGGCGGCCTCGCCGATCACCGCTGTCTTTCTGGTGAGCAAGGCGCTCGGCTTTTCCGATGCGGTGACGGTCTCGCTGATCAGCGCCACCTTCTTTGTCTGCGGCCTCGGGTCGATGCTTCAGAGTTTTGGGCCAAAAGGGTTCGGCGCCCGCTTGCCGTTCGTCATGGTGCCGGGTGGCGCACCCATCGCCATCTTCCTTGCGATTGCGCAGCAGACGGATGTGCAGACGGCGGTGGGCGCCGTCATCATGACGGCCCTGTTCTATTTTCTGGCGCTGCCGGTCTTTCGCAGGCTCCTGCGTTACTTTCCGCCGATCGTCGTCGGAACGATGCTGCTGCTGGTCTCCGTCAATCTTGTGCGGATCTATGGCGTGACGATCACCGGCAAGCCTGGGACGGAAGGATTTGCGGCACCCATCGAGGTCGGGCTGGCGCTAATCACCATCGTTCTCACTATCGTCGCCGCACGCGTCTTTAGCGGCACGCTTCAGCGGCTTGCCGTCATGTTGGGCCTCGTAGGCGGGTCGCTCGTCGCGCTCGCCCTCGGCCATATGGATTTCTCCGGCGTACTGTCCGGGCCGGTCATCGCCGTGCCGCAGCTTTTCCCCTTCGGCATGCCGAAGTTCGATCTCATCGCCGCCATACCGCTCATCGTGTTTTCGATCATTTCGATGGCAGAGGCGACCGGCCAGACCATCGCGACCGCCGAAATCGTCGGGCGGCGGGGCGACGCCCATGCCATCGTTCCCGCGACCATCCGGGGCGATGCCTTGATGTCCCTGGTCGGTGGCCTGTTCGGCACGTCGCTGATCATCACCAGTGGCGAGAATGTCGGCATCGTGCGGGCGACGAACGTCAAATCGCGCTACGTGACAGCCATGGCTGGCGCCATTCTCGTCGTGATTGCGCTGTTTGCGCCAATCGGGCGACTGGCGACGGCACTGCCGGGCGCGGTCATCGGCGGCACGGCGGTCATCGTCTTCTCCATCATCGGCGTCATCGGGATTGACCTGCTGCGTCGTGTCGACCTGCGCGAACACGGGGCGATGTTCACCCTGGCCTCGGCCCTGTCGATCGGGCTGCTGCCGATCCTGGTGCCCGGCGTCTACAGCCAGTTCCCACAATGGACCCAGATGATCCTCGGCAACGGGCTTGCCGCCGGCACCGTCACCGCCGTGCTGGTCAATGCCCTCTTTTCCCATCACGGCGCTGAAAAACACCCGGCGGTCCCGGCGCCCTCCCTGCAATCCACGACCCAAGGAGCCAACGAGTGAGCGTGATCCGCGAAAAACTGTCCGGAACGGGCGACCTGCTTCTGCGCCCGGGCCATGTGCTTTTGCCGGAAGGCCCGCGTGCCGGCATGGCGGTCGTCGTGCGCGCCGGGGTGTTTTGCCGCGTCGATACGGCGGAAGCCGTGGAAAGGGACTATCCGGACCTCTTGCCGCTCGACCTGCCGGATCATCTCCTGATGCCCGGCTTTGTCGATGCCCATACGCACCTAACCCAGTCGCTCGGCAAGGCGCTGGTCTTCGGCGAGCCGTCGGAAATTTTCCGGCGGATCTGGGTGCCGCTGGAAGGCAGCCTGGACGAGCGCATGGTCTATCTTTCCGCCAAGCTTGCCGCATTGGAATGCCTGCGCGGCGGCTTCACGACCGCCGTCGATGCCGGCACCCGCTCGGAGGGCCATATCGGCGCACTGGTGCGGGCTGCGCGGGATGTCGGGCTGCGCAGTGTCGTCGGCTTTATCTGCAACGATCTCGGCGGCACGGCGCACATCCCGGATGCGGATGTCATCCTGCGCCAGGCCGAGGCGCATCTGTCCACCTACAGGCGTGACCCGCTGGTCCATCCCTCACTCGCGATATCCATTCCGGAAGTGGCGAGCGATGGGATGCTGAAGGCGGTCAGTGACATGGCCGGCGCGGCCGGAGTGGTGTTCCAGACCCATGTTAACGAACATCTCGTAGCCGTCGAACGCTCCCTCGTGGCGAGGGGGCGCCGCCCGATCGAACATCTTGCACATCTGGGGGCGCTCGGCCCTCAGGTCCTGCTTGCGCATTCCACGCTCATCACGCCGCATGAACTCAATCTGCTGCGCGAGACCGGCAGCGCCGTTGCCTACAATCCCGTGGCCAGCCTCTGGAAGGGAAATGCGGTGGCGCCAGCGCTGCAGATGGCGGCACTCGGCATCCGATTCGGGCTGGGGACGGACGGAACCCGTGCGGACGGGTTCCGGTTGATGGACGCGGCCGAAGGTTTGCAGCGCGCCGGCTTCGGCCTTGCGACGGGCGATTCATCCTGCGGCGGCGGCTGGCTCTGGCTCGACCGGGCGACATCCGGCGCTGCCAATGTCGCAGGCCTGGCCGGCGTTACCGGTTCGATTGCCGAAGGCCTGGCGGCCGACTTCCTACTCGTCGATCTCGACCGGCCCGAATTCACCCCCTCATACGATCTGATGTGGGAGCTTGTCCGTTATGGCAATCGCGACCAGATCGACGCCGTCTTCACCAACGGGCAGCTTCGGCTTTGGCAAGGCTGGCCTGTCGATTGGGATGCACGGGCGCTCTTGGCGGAAGTGCGCGGCGATGCCGCCGTGGCCATCGCGAAGGCGCCGATCCAGCGCATTCATCCGCTTTCCGAAGCGCACCGTCATCTCGGATACTACAAATGAGCCTTGAACTTTTCTTCATCCTGGCGGCGGTGACCTTCGTCGCGGCATTCATTCAGGGCGCACTCGGTATCGGCTTTGCCCTGATCGTCGCACCCATCGTCGGGATGTTGAAACCCGATCTGCTGCCCGTCACTCTGCTTCTGCTGATGCTGCCACTTAATCTGCACGTTGCGGTACGGGAGCGCGACCATATCGACTGGTCGGGTGCCCGCTGGATTACGATGGGGCGGTTCGCGGGAACGTTTGCCGGCCTCTGGCTGCTTGCCGCTCTATCGCTGGGCCAACTGGATTTGGCAGTCGGCATTTTCACGGTGGTTGCCGCCGGCGCCGCCCTTGTTGCCCCGCCTTTCACGCCGAACCGGACGAGCGCGCTTGGTGTCGGCCTGTTCACGGGTATTACCGAAACCGCGACCGGCATAGGCGGCCCCCCGCTCGCCTTGCTCTACCAGCACGCCAAGGCTCCGGTCCTGCGGGCAACGGTTG
This sequence comes from Sinorhizobium sp. RAC02, assembly GCF_001713395.1. Lineage (NCBI taxonomy): Bacteria > Pseudomonadati > Pseudomonadota > Alphaproteobacteria > Hyphomicrobiales > Rhizobiaceae > Sinorhizobium > Sinorhizobium sp. RAC02. The sequence goes on from NZ_CP016452.1 coordinate 1,091,381, forward strand.
CGCTCTGCTTCCTCGTTGGGGAGGTCATGTCGCTCGTCGTGCTGGCTATTTCCGGACGCGTGGGCTCCGAGCAGCTTCTGGCCGCCCTCTATCTGACGCCCGCGGTTCTGCTGGGGAGTGCTGTCTCCAGGCTCGCGCACCATCGCATCGGCGGTCGCGGTCTGCGGATCGGCGTCCTCAGCTTTGCAATCGTCAGCGGATTGTTTCTTATCGTGCGCTGATGGAGTTCGGGGAAGTATCCGCGCGCTCGATGATTGACCTTGTAACCGTCAACAGGTTCCCATCGTGAGAGTGGTCGAAACGGCTCGCAGCCCTATCCATCGGAGGGGCTATGCGCGTTGTGGTATGCAAAACTCCTTTTAGATTTGACACAATATGGAAGCTAAAGTGTATTCTGTTTGGATTGGCGGCGACTTGGCTGTTCTCAACCCGCACTGATTTCAGGATTTTCAAGATGACCGATCTGCTCGTAACCAATGTCCGGCCAGATGGCGGGGAGACCGCCGACATCCTGATCAAGGGCGGCCGTATCGCCGCCGTCGGTGCGAACCTGCCGCGCGAGGCCGGCGTGCCGGTGCATGACGGGCGCAATGCCGTTGCCATCGCCCCCTTCGTCGAGCCGCATGTGCATCTCGACAAGATCCTTTGGGGTCTGCCCTGGCACAGCATCAACGTGCCGCCGTCGCTGCGCGCGATGATCGACAACGAGGTGGAAATCCGCAAGAGCCTACCCTGGGACACGGAGGAGCGCGCCGGCAACCTGATGCGCCAGTGTGTTGCCATGGGCTCCACCCATATCCGCAGCCATGTCGACATCTCGACCGGCTACAAGCTCGACAACCTGCATGCAGTGTTGCGCGCCTGGGAGAAGACGCGGCATGCCGTCGGGCTCGAACTGGTCGCCTTTCCGCAGCTCGGCATGTTGATCGACCCCGGTACGGCCGACCTGATGGAGGCCGCGCTGGACGAGGGGGCCTCGGTGATCGGCGGTATTGACCCGACCAACATCGACGGCGACCCGAAGGGGCATCTCGACACGATCTTCGACATTGCCAACCGCAAGGCCGCCAAGATCGACATCCACCTGCACGAGGCGGGTGAACTCGGCCTTGCCGCGTTGAAGATGATCACCGAGCGCACTAAGGCGAACGGCATGCAGGGGCGGGTGGTGGTGAGCCACGCCTTCTGTCTCGGCGATGGGCCGGCTGATACGGTGGATGCGATGATCGACATACTGGCAGAGGCCGGCATCGGCATCATTTCGGCCGTGCCGGGCGAGATCAACTTCCCGCCGATGTTCGAATTGGCGCGACGTGGCGTCAAATGCGCCGTCGCGTCGGATTCCCTGCGCGACACCTGGAACCCGCACGGCAACGGCGACATGCTGGAGCGCTGCTGGCTGCTGTCTTATCGCTCCTATTGCCGCACGGACGAAGAACTCGTCTCTTCTCTCGACATGGGCACGAAGCGAGGTGCAGCCCTGCTCGATCTCGAAGGCTATGGCCTCGATGTCGGCAGCGAGGGCAGCCTCGTGCTGATCGATGGGGAAAATCGCGCACAGATCCTGGTGGATCGGCCGAAGCGCAGCCTCGTGGTTAAGCGCGGCCGCATCGTTGCGTGCGAGGGCGTCTGGGTGGGTTGAACGCTCAAGGCAGCCAGCACCGCATAGATCAACGCCGTCCATGTCGGTGCGTGGTTCGACGTGCCGTGCGCAGGCTCATCGTTTTTCGATGGTCGTTAAAACGGCATGCGGGACTGGAGAATGGCAGTCTGGCCTCTATTTCGGGAAGGACATCGGAAACAAAGCGCGAAAGGATCGCACAATGGCGAAGAACACCATCTGTCTTTGGTACGACAAGGACGCCGAGGACGCCGCTCGTTTCTACGCCGAGACCTTTCCCGATAGCGCGGTAGGCGCCCTCATCTGTGCTCCTGGGAACTATCCGGAGGGGAAACAGGGAGACGTCCTGGTTGTCGAGTTCACGGTTGCCGGTGTTGCCTGCATCGGCCTGAACGGCGGCCCGGCGATCAGGCATAACGAAGCCTTTTCCTTCCAGATCTCGACCGAAGACCAGGAGGAAACCGACCGTTACTGGAACGCGATCGTCAGCAATGGCGGCCGGGAGAACGACTGTGGCTGGTGCAAGGATAAATGGGGGTTGTCTTGGCAGATCACGCCGCGTGTCCTGATGGAGGCGCTGGCGGTTGGCGGCGATGAGGCAAAGCGCGCTTTCGATGCCATGATGACGATGAGGAAGATCGATGTCGCGGCAATCGAGGCGGCGCGGCGCGGTTGAATTCATCGTGGCGCCGGGGCTGCGCTAGTCCGGCCGCGCTTGCGATCGAAACTATCACGCGCGCGGCATGCCCACCGGCCGGAGATGCCGGCGTAGCGCGGCGATGCGGAATATCGCATTCGCCGCTCCATAACCGCGATAGCCCTTGCGCTGGACAATTTCGAAGAAGAAGCCTTCCCGGTAGGTGGGACTGTAGAGCTGGAAATACTCGCCGTGCTCGTCGCGGTCGTAAAGGATGTTGTGCGACTGGAGCTGTTCCGTGAGGGCGGGGTCGAGGCCGAAGCGCGCTTCCAGGTCATCGTAATAGTTTGGCGAGATTTCCAGTGCGGCGAAGCCATTGGCGGTGAGTGCAGCGGCTGTGGCGAAGATGTCGTCGGTGGTGAAGGCGAGGTGCTGGATGCCGGAACCAAAGGTCTCCGTGATGAAGCGCCCGGCGACCGTATTGCGGTTCTCCGCGCCGTTCATGGTGATGCGCAACGATCCTTCACTGTTCTCGATCGCCTGGCTGCGCACGAGGCCGGACGGATCGACGATATCGACCATGGGTGTTTTCCCGGCTTCGAAGATCGAGGTGTAAAACAACAACCAGGTCAGGAGTTCGTCATAGGGCATCGTCTGCGCGACGTGATCGATGGTTGCGAGACCGGCACTGTGCGTGTCTGCCCCATCCGCGATGGGATCGAACTCGATGTCCCAGATGCGGGCGAGATCAGTGCTCCGGTCCAGAAGGTAGACGATGCCACCGCCGACACCGCGCACGGCCGGCATTTCGATCTCGTCGCGGTCGAGCGGCTGTTCGAAAGCTTCGGCGCCGAGCGTGATAGCGCGCGCCCTTGCCGCCCAGGCGTCGTCGACGAGAAGACCCATCGCATAGGCCGATGTGCCGTGCACGAGATAGGAAGAACTGGCAAAGCCGCGGCCATCCGCGTTGACGACCAACCGGATATCGCCCTGCCGGAACACGGCGACGTTCTTGGTCTTGTGACGCGCATCCCGACGAAAGCCGAGGGTGGTGATCATGGCCTCCAGTGCCGGCGCTTCCGTTTCGTCCACCGCGAACTCGATGAAGGCGACGCCTTCGACGCGGCTGCGATCTGGCATTTTGGGCACGTTCACCGCGAGGCCGGGATTGGCGCGACGAACCCGGTCGCCGAAATAGACGAGGGAGCGATGCCCGTCGGCCGCGATGGCGGCGGGCGAACCGCCGCGGAACTGGTCGTTGAAGATCTCGAGGGACAGATAACCATCGTAGCCGGTCTCCGCGACGGCGGCCATGAACGCCTCTACCGGCAGCTCGCCTTCTCCCGGCATGTTGCGGAAATGCCGGCTCCAGTAGAGAAGGTCCATGTCGATCTTCGGTGCATCGGCGAGCTGGATGATGAAGATCTTCTCTTTCGGGATCGAGCGGATCGAATTGACGTCGATCTTGCGCGCAAGCGTGTGAAAGCTGTCGAGGATCAGCCCGATATTGGCATGGTCGGCCCGACGCACGATTTCCCACGCATCCCGGTGATCATTGATGTGTTTGCCCCAGGCCAACGCTTCATACCCGACCCGGAGACCGCGTTTCGCCGCACGCTCGCCAAGTTCGCGGAAATCGGCCGCGGCGCGGTCCAGGCCACCGAGGGCGGCACTGGAAACGTTCGAGCAGACGAGCACGAGGTCCGTGCCCATGTCCTGCATGAGGTCGAACTTGCGCTCGGCCCGATCGAAGGTGCGGCTACGCAGCGGTTCCGGCATCCCCTCGAAATCGCGGAAGGGCTGGAAGAGGGTAATCTCCAGGCCAAAGTCCCGCACCATGCGGCCGAGCTGCTTCGGGCTCTCGTCGAAGACGAGGAAATCGTTTTCGAAGATCTCGACGCCATCGAAGCCTGCCTTGGCGATGGCTCCGAGTTTTTCACGCAGGTCGCCGCTGAGCGAGACGGTCGCGATCGAGGTCTTCATGGCATCTTCCTTCAGCGTGCGAGCGTGTTGAAATGCGCGAGCATGCGGTCAACGTCCGGCTCGCGGCCGGTAAACAGCCGGAATGCATCGACCGCCTGGAACACGGCCATGCCACCGCCATCAAGCGTCCGGCAGCCAGCGCGCTTCGCCGCGCGCAAAAGCTCGGTTTCGAGCGGAAAATAGACGATCTCGGCAACCCAGTGCTGGCGGTCGAGCAGATCGGCCGGCAAAGGCATGCCGGGATACTTGGCCATCCCGGTCGGCGTCGCATGCACGAGACCGGCCCCTGTCTGCATGGCGTGCGCCAGGTCACCAGCCACATCGACGGTGGCATTCGGGAAGAGGGCAGCCATGGTCTGTGCGAGCGCCGCGGCGCGCTCCTTTTCCCGGTCGAACACAAGAAGCTTTTCCAGCCCAAGCGACAGAAGGGCGTAGGCGGTGGCTGCTCCGGCACCGCCGGCGCCAAGCTGTAGGGCCGACGATAAGTCCGCCTGCGGCAGGCCTCTTCGAAAACTTTCGGCAAAACCCCACCAGTCGGTGTTGTGGCCGGAGCGTCTGCCGTTGCGAAACACCACCGTGTTGACGGCCCCAAGATCGCGGGCCTGCGGCGAAAGCTCATCGAGATGGGGAATGACGCTCTGCTTGCAGGGATAGGTAATGTTGAGGCCGGCGAGCCCTCGGGCCTCCGCCTTGTCGAGCAGGCGGGGAAGATCCGCTGCTGTCGCGTCGATCTGGCTGAGGTCGATCAGCTCATAGTCATAGGAGAAGCCTTGCGCCTCGCCTTCGCGCATGTGCATGGCCGGGGTCAGCGATGCCTGAATGCCGGCGCCGATCAGCCCGGCCTTCAACGGTTTCAGCAGAATTTCGCTCATCTCTCGCAGTCCAGTGAGGTGAAATCCGGCCCGCCAGTCCCGGCGGGCCGGTTTGCTGGCCTTAGTTGCCGCGGATCGTCTCGAGGTCCTTGAAGAGGGCGGCAACCGTCTCGGGGCCGATCTCCGCAGCGAACTTCTCAATCAGCGGCTTGACGGCGTCACGCAGCTTCCGGGTTTCCTCCGGCGAGAGCTCGCCGACCTCCATGCCGGTCGCCTTGATGTCTTCGATGGCCTTGGCGTCCACCTCGCGCGAGACCTTGCGCTGATAGTCGCGTGCCTCCGTGGCAGCGGACTGGAAGACAGCCTTCTCCTCGTCGTTGAGCCCGTCCCAGACCTTCTTGCTGATCAGCACGATCTGCGGATTGTACTGGTGGCGGGTCACCGTCATATATTTCTGCACTTCGTAGAACTTGGCGTTCAGGATGTTGGCGGCAGGGTTTTCCTGGCCATCGACAGTGCCGGTTTCGAGTGCCGTGTAGAGTTCGGTATAGGGCAGCGGCACGGCATTGGCGCCGAGGCTGTTGAACAGCTCGATCGGGATTGGCGACTGGATCGTGCGGATCTTCAGTCCGCTGATGTCTTCCAGCTTGGTGACCGGATGGCGGTTGTTGGTGAGGTTGCGGAACCCGAGCTCCCAATAACCAAGGCCCACAAGGCCGGTATCGGGCAGGAGATCCATCAGGCTCGTGCCGAAGGCGCCGTCCATCACTTTGTCGGCTTCCTCGCCGCTGTTGAACAGGAACGGCAGGTCGACGGCACCGAACTGCTTGACGTTGCTGGCGAGGATGCCGGCATTCAGCACGGTCATTTCGATGACGCCGCCCTGCAGCGCCGAAACGGTCTGCACGTCGCCGCCAAGCACACCGCCGGGGAACAGCTTCACGTCGATCTTGCCGCCGCTCTTCTCCTTGATCAGTTCGGCGAATTTCTCCATGCCGGTCACCTGCGGGTGACCCTTGTTGTTGGCCGAGGCGAATTTGAGCTGGTGCTCGCGGATTTCTGCCGCGGCCGGACCGGCAGCCAGCACGGCGAGCGGAACGATCGCCCCGAACACTAGCCTCTTCAGGATATTGCGCATGTTTTCCTCCCAGGTTTGGCCGCGCTTTTGCGTTCGGCCGGTTAAATCAACTGCTCAATGCCCCATCAGCGCCACGGGAAACGTGACGAGTTGCGGGAACAGGACGAGCAGCAGAAGCACGATGATTTCGGCGATGAGGAAGGGCATCACACCCTTCATTAGTTGCTCCATGTTGAGCTTGGAGACGCCGCAGATGACGTTGAGCACGGTGCCGACCGGCGGCGTGATCAGGCCGATGGAATTGTTGATGATGAACAGCACGCCGAAATAGACCGGGTCGATGCCAGCCTGCTTGATGATCGGCATCAGCACCGGCGTCATGATCAGGATGGTCGGCGTCATGTCCATGGCGGTACCCACCACGACGACGAGGGCCATGATGGCGAGCAGCAGCAGCGTCTGGTTGTCCATCAGCGGTTCGAGCAGGGACACGAGTTCGCCGGGCACGTTCGCGACGGTGACGAGCCAGGCCGAGACGGCCGCGCAGGCGACGAGGAACATGACGACGGACGTGATCTTGGCCGCGGCGACGAAGACGCCGAAGAGTTTTGCCGGCGGCAACTCGCGGTAGACGACCATGGCCACGAAGAGCGAGTAGACCGCGGCAACGACGCCCGCCTCCGTTGGCGTGAATACGCCGAATTTCAGTCCGATGATGATGATGACCGGCAGCATCAAGGCCCAGAGGCTGTCGACGAAGGCTTTCAGGCGCACTGCGCCGCTCTGGCGCGGCGGCAGCGCGAACTGCTCCTTGCGCGCGACCAGCAGCCAGGTGATGCAGAGCGCGGCTGCGATCATCAGGCCGGGAAAGATGCCGGCGAGAAACAGCTTGGTGATCGAGACGCCGCCGATGACGCCGTAAAGGATGAAACCGATCGACGGCGGAATGATCGGGCCAATGACCGAGGCGGACGCAAGCAGTCCGCCGGTGCGCGCCGGGTCATGGCCGGATTTCACCATCATCGGGTAGAGCAGGGCGCCGAGTGCTGCCGCATCGGCAACGGCCGAGCCGGAGAGGCTGGACAGGATGCAGGCGGCGAAGATGGCAACGAAACCGAGCCCGCCGCGAATATGGCCGACCAGCGCCATGGCGAGGTTGACGATGCGGCGCGACAGTCCGCCCGTGTTCATCACTTCCCCGGCAAGCAGGAAGAAGGGCACGGCCATCAGGGGAAAACTGTCGGCGCCGTTGAGCACGTTCTGGGCGACGATCTGCGCGTCGAAGAGGCCGAGATACATCATCAGTGCGACACCGCTGAGGATCAGGGCGAAGGCGATAGGCACGCCAAGGGCCATGGGAACGAGAAGGGCGCCGAAGAAGATCGTGACGGTCATCGGTGCAACCTCAATGTTTGCCGGAAGACGTGACGAGGGACGGCTCCGGTTGGTGTTCCAGCGCCACCTCGTCCTCGCTGTCCTTGACGAATTCGGCGGTGGTGACGTCGATACGGCCGGTGAGAACGCCGATCATATCGGCGAGGATGAGGAGCAAGGCGGGCACACCGAAGGCAAGGCCGGCGCCGTAGAAGACGCCCATGGAAATCCCCGTCGCGGGTGCCGAAACGTGAAGGTTGATCACGGTCTGTGTCCAGCTTCCGCTGATCATCAGCCACGTCGCCCAGAGCATCAGCGCCTGCCCGGCAACAACGGCAACCTTGGCGCCCGTGGGCGGCAGACGACGCAGCAGGGAATCGACACCGAGATGGCCGTGTTCGCGCATGGCGACGACCGCGCCGAGAAAGGTCAGCCAGACGAAGAACATGCGCGACAGTTCTTCCGAATAGGTGATGCCCGTGTTGAAGGCGTAGCGCAGGACGACGTTGCCGAAGACGAGGACGACCATGCCGGCAAGCAGGGCGGCAATCGCTGCCTTCAGCAGCCAGAAGCTGAAATCGATGATGCGAACCATAACGCTCCTCCCAAAGCGAATTGCCGCTGGTGCGGCCTGTATCCGTTCCTAGCCTAGGTCCGGCCTGGCGCGTTAGCGCTATGGTGCAGCGACGTCCTCCTCCTGGCCGTCAGCGCATTTACAAAATGTACGAACTAGTACGTATGTCAAGTGGCGTCTCTTGAAATACCCCCATAAGCTCAATATGACTTTCCTGGGAGGCAAGATGGGACGGCTGTTTGGCCGTCCCGTTGGGTGGCGTTTTCTTGATGAAAATCAAGTTGATCGCGGGGAGAATGGGAAAAATGGTAGAGCGGGCTGAGGCGAGTCGAAAGAACGATCCGGAGCGGACGAAGGAAGATATCCTCGTCGTCGCCACGGAGGAATTTTCGACCCATGGTCTCGCCGGCGCGCGTGTCGATGCCATCGCAGAGCGCACGCGCACGTCGAAGCGCATGATCTACTACTATTTCGGCGGCAAGGAGGGGCTCTATCTCTCCGTGCTGGAGCGCGCCTATCGCAAGATCCGCACGCTGGAGGAGGATCTCAAGCTCGCCAGCCTCGCGCCGGAAGAAGCACTCCGCACGCTCATCTCCAGCACCTTCGACCATGATGAGGCCAATCCGGATTTCGTGCGGCTGGTCAGCATCGAAAACATCCACCATGCCGCCCATATGCTGCGTTCGGAGGCGATCCGCGATCTCAACGTCTCGGTCATCGAAACGATCGCCGGCATCCTGGAACGCGGTGTCGCCGAGGGCGCTTTCAAGCGCCAGGCCGATCCGATCGACGTCCACATGCTGATCAGCGCCTTCTGCTTCTTCCGCGTCTCGAACCGCTACACCTTCGGAACGATTTTCCGGCGCGACCTGTCCGAACCGCAAACGATGACCCGGCACAAGGGCCTGATCGCAGACGCGGTTATCCACTATCTCAAGGGGTAGAGCTTGTCCTGTATCCGCGAACTACTGGCGCCGTAAGCGCCACCGTCGAACGCGCTTCGCACCCGTATCCGGATCAAGTTGCGACGAAACGTCGTGGCGCTATGCCAGACCACGCGAGTATCTCGCTCGCGATAAAGCCCTCGGCGACCTGATGCAGGACACCCGCATTTACGCGAATTGTTACCGTAACGTACTTCCTTCGATCCGTTTGCGGATGACAGTGGCACCGGCAAGAAGCGACCTGCGAGGGCGGCTGTGGCCTGTCCCGTCAGAAGGAGGGCGAAATGTCGAAGGATGTCCGACCAAACAAGCTGGAGCGACCATCATGACGAATACATTTTCACGTCGATTACTGAGTGCCACTGCCGCAGTCGCCATGTCCTTGACGGCGGTACCCCTGGGCGCCAGCACCGCAGGGGCGCAGGATGCGGCCGCCGCCAAACCCAACATCCTCGTCATCTTCGGCGATGATGTCGGCCAGACCAACATCTCCGCCTATTCGATGGGCGTCGTCGGCTACAAGACGCCGAATATCGACCGTATCGCCAAGGAAGGCATGATGTTCACGGACTACTATGCCGAGAACAGTTGCACCGCGGGCCGCTCGACATTCATCACCGGGCAGACCTGCCTGCGTACGGGACTGTGCAAGGTCGGTGCACCGGGTGTTGCGGTCGGCTTGCAGGCGGGTGACATCACCATTGCCCAGGCTTTGAAGCCGCTCGGTTATGCGACGGGCCAATTCGGCAAGAACCATCTCGGGGACCGCGACGAATACCTGCCGACCAAGCATGGTTTCGACGAGTTCTTCGGCAATCTCTATCATCTCAATGCCGAGGAGGAGCCCGAGGCTGCCAATTGGCCGGGAAATGACGAGGAATTCCTAAAAGCCTACTCTCCGCGCGGCGTGATCAAGGCATCGGCCGATGGCAAGGTCGAGGACACCGGTCCGCTGACCGTCAAGCGCATGGAGACCATCGACGACGAGACGACGGCGGCCGCCATCGACTTCATCGACCGCCAGGCGAAAGCGAAGAAGCCCTTCTTCACCTGGATGAACACGACCCGCATGCATTTGTTCACGCATGTCCGCCCGGAATACAGGGGCAAGAGCGGGATGACAGGCAATGAGTATGGCGACGGGATGTGGGAGCACGACCAGGACGTCGGCAAGCTCCTGACCAAGCTCGACGAGCTCGGCATTGCCGACAACACCATCGTCGTCTATGCGACCGACAACGGCCCTAACCAGTTCTCGTGGCCCGATGCGGCAACGACACCGTTCCGCAGCGAGAAGGATACCAATTGGGAAGGCGCATTCCGCGTTCCGGCAATGGTCCGCTGGCCGGGACATGTTCAGCCCGGACAGGTCTCCAACGGCATGATCTCCGGCCTTGATTGGTTCCCGACCCTGCTTGCCGCGGCTGGCGATCCCGATGTGAAGAGCCGTCTCCTCAGCGGCTGGAAGCCGGAAGGCAGCGATACGTCGTTCAAGAACCATCTCGACGGATACAACCAGCTCGACTACATCACCGGAAAGGCCGACAAGAGCGCGCGCAACGAGTTCTACTACTTCGATGACGACGGCAATCTTGTCTCCATTCGCTACGACGACTGGAAGGTGGTCTTCCATGAACAGCGCACGCCGGGTGGATTTGGCGTCTGGCAGGATCCCCTGGTCACCCTTCGTCTTCCCAAGCTCTTCAACCTCCGCATGGATCCCTATGAGCGGGCCGATCTCGTTTCCGACCAGTACAATGACTGGCTGGTGAAAAACGACTTCCTGCTCGTCAAGGGACAGTTGAAGGGGGCCGCCTTCCTCGAGACCTTCGTCAAGTACCCGCCGAGCCAGCGTGTCGCCAGCTTCAACATCGAAGGCGTGCGCGAGCAGGTCGACAAGGCGATCGACGAGTCCTTCAAGGCGCGCGGCATCGAGAAGTAACCCATCGACCTGGAGACGCGCCGTTCAATCGGCGCGTTTCGCTGCTCCGGTTTTGACAGGGTTTCCCATGACCGCACGCGACGACATCCTGGCTCTCGGCCAACGGATTGGCCAGTCCATCATCGGGCAGGAAGCGATGGTCGAGCGGTTGCTGCTCGGGCTGCTCGCCAACGGCCATCTGCTGGTCGAAGGCCTTCCGGGACTTGCAAAGACACGCGCCATCAAGAGCCTGGCGAAGAACCTCAATTCCGAACTCTCCCGCGTCCAGTTTACGCCGGACCTTCTGCCCGCCGATATTACCGGCTCGGAAATCTATTTCAGCGAGGGCGGCAAGGGCGAATTCAAGTTCCAGCAGGGACCGATCTTCGCCAATCTGATCCTGGCCGACGAGATCAACCGCGCGCCTGCCAAGGTGCAGTCGGCGCTGCTCGAGGCGATGGAGGAACGGCAGGTAACCGTCGGTGGCAAAAGCTATCCTCTGCCTGACCTGTTCATGGTCATGGCGACGCAGAACCCCATCGAGCAGGAAGGCACCTATCCGTTGCCGGAAGCCCAGCTCGACCGTTTCCTGATGCATATCGAGGTCGGCTATCCGGATGAGGCGTCTGAGGCCGCGATCATGCGGCTGGTGCGCGGCGAGGAGAATGCCGCCGAGCATGCAAAGTCGGCCGCGGTCGAGCGTCTCGATCCAGCGGCAATCTTCGCTGCTCGCAAGGAAATCGGCGCCGTGACCGTGTCCGATCCCGTCGAGAAATACATTGTCGCCCTTGTCTTCGCCACGCGTTATCCGGATCGTTACGACAGGGATCTCGCCAAGCTGCTGCAGGTCGGTGCCAGCCCGCGCGGCGTCATCGGTCTCGACAAGGTCTCGCGCGCCTATGCCTGGCTGAAGGGCCGTGACTATGTCACGCCGGATGACGTCAAGGCGGTCGTCCACGATGTTTTTCGCCACAGGCTCATCCTGTCCTACGAGGCGCATGCCGTGAACACCACGCCGGATAAGGTCATCGATCGCATTGTCGAACTCGTGGCGGTTTCGTGAGGAGAGGGGATGCCCACGACCGAAAGCACGGCAGGCGTCCATATCTCCACCGACCAGCTCGTGGCGCTGGAGGCGCGCGCCCGCGACCTGAGCTTCGTCCAGAAATATCGCAGCCACCAGCAGCTTGCAGGGCGAATGCAGTCCTCGATGCGCGGCCGGGGCCTGACCTTCGAGGAACTGCGGGACTACCTGCCTGGTGACGACATCCGCTCCATCGACTGGCGCGTGACGGCGCGCACGAACAAGCCTGTCGTGCGCGTCTACAGCGAGGAGAAGGAGCGCCCGGCCCTCATTGTCGTCGACCAGCGGATCAACATGTTCTTCGGCAGTCGGCGCGCGATGAAATCGGTGGCGGCGGCCGAGGTGGCGATGCTTTGCGCCTGGCGCATCCTCGGTTCGGGCGACCGCGTCGGCGGCTTCGTCTTCAACGATGGAGACATCGAGGAGGTGCGGCCGCACCGCAGCCGCGAGGCGGTGATCACGCTCGCAGGCAAGGTCGCAACACAGAACGGCAGGCTCGAGGCCGGATTTTCCGGGGCGCCGTCGCCCGCATCGCTTGACACCGTGCTGCAACGTGTGGCCGGCATCGCCCATCATGACCATCTCGTCGTGGTGATCAGCGACTTCGATGGGCACAGTGCCACGACGCGGGATACGCTGCTGCGGCTATCGGGCCGCAACGATGTCATCTGCATCCTCGTCTACGATCCTTTCCTGCTTGAACTTCCGACCACCGGCGACATCGTGGTGAGCGGCGGCACCCTGCAGGCGGAATTATCGCTGCGCCGTGCCGATATCCGGCAGGCCATCGACACGTTTGCGCGCGCACGCGGCCGCGAACTTCGCGACTGGCAGCGGGAACTGGGGCTGCCGATGCTCCCTGTCTCGGCGGCGGAAGAAACAGCGCCGCAACTCCGGCGCCTCCTCGAACAGGCCGCGTGGCGGCAGCGGAGGCGGTGATGGAACCCGACAAGGCGACACCGCTTGATCCATTGACCAAGGTCGCGCTTGAATCGCTGAAGGACATTGCGGTTCCGCAGCCCGTGTCATGGATGCCGCAGACCTGGGGCTGGTCGCTGGTTGCGGTCCTTTTCGCGTTGGCCGTCATTGCAATCCTCCTTCACCGGGTGCGGGTCTATCGCGCCAACGCCTATCGCCGTGAGGCGCTCGGTCTTCTCGACGGGATGGAGGGAAAGCTCCAGAATGCTGCAGAGCGCGATCAGGCCCTGCGTGATCTCGCCGAAGTGCTTAAACGGACGGCCCTTGCCGGGTGGGGCCGGGCCGATGTCGCCGCGCTGTCAGGTGCAGCATGGGTGGCGTTTCTCGAAGAGCAGGGTGATCGACAAAACGGGCATGCGCTCGCCGCGCTGCTTGATGATGGCGAATACCGGAACGGCAGCGGTGCGGCGGCGCCGACGTCGGATGGCATCTTGTCACCGGCCCGCAATTGGATCAGGCGGCATCATGTATCAGCTTGATCTTCCTTGGCTGCTGGTTGTCCTTCCCTTGCCGCTCCTGGTCTGGTGGTTGCTGCCCGCGCACCGGGAGACCTCGGCATCGGTGCGGCTTCCCTTCTTCACGCAGATCGCCAAAGCTGCCGGCATCAATCCAACCCTGGGGTCGGTCATTGCCCGTCGCGGCTGGGTCCAGCTTGCCTGCGAGACGCTGGCATGGTGCCTGATGATCCTGGCGCTGGCCCGGCCGCAATTCGTCGAGCCGCCGATCGAGAAAGTCGAGCCGCAGCGCGACCTGTTGCTGGCGTTGGACCTGTCGCAGTCGATGGATACCAAGGATTTTCGTTCACCCGACGGCAGCACCGAGGCCCGCGTGGATGCGGTGCGTACGGTGGTCGCGGATTTCGTCGCCAAGCGCCCCGGCGATCGTATCGGGTTGATTGCCTTTGGCGATGCGCCTTATCCGCTGGTGCCTTTCACCATGGACCACAAGACCGTCCAGGCGGTGATCGCCGAAACGCTGCCCGGCATGGCGGGGCCGCGAACATCGATCGGCGATGCGATCGGCCTTGCCATCAAGATGTTCGACAAGACCACCGTGCCGGAAAAGGTCCTGATCGTGCTGACCGACGGCAACGACACGGCGAGCCGGATGCCGCCGGTCAAGGCGGCGGAGATCGCCAAGCAGAAAGGCGTCGTCATCCACACGGTCGGCATCGGCGATCCGAAGGCCGCAGGCGAGGACAAGCTCGACATCGCGACATTGCAGAGGATGGCGGCCGACACGGGTGGGAGGTACTTCTTCGGCGGGGATCAGGCACAGCTTGCAGCCATCTACGACACCCTCGACAAAATCACGCCGCAGGATCAGAAAAACCTGTCCTGGCGGCCGCGCATCGAGCTGTTCCACTGGCCGTTAGGCGCCTCGATCGCCGTCCTTGCCCTGTTCTACCTTCTGAGCGGGCTGGCGGGTGTTTTCAAGAGGAGGGCACCGGCATGATCGAGGCCTTCCATTTCCTGAGGCCGTGGTGGCTGCTGGCGCTTATCCTTCCGCTCGCCATCGCCTGGCTGTCCACGCGTGCGACCGATATGCGCGGCCAGTGGAAGGGCATGATCGAGCCGCACCTTCTCGACAGTCTGATCGTCAATGGTTCAACCGGTTCGCGCATGCGCCCCTCGTGGCTGCTGGCCCTAGTGTTGACGCTGGCAATCCTGGCCGCCGCCGGCCCGACCTGGCAGCGGGAGCTGCCACCCTTCGTCGAGGACACCGCTCCGCTCGTCATCGCGATGGACCTTTCACCCACCATGGATGCGATTGACGTGACCCCATCGCGGCTGGAGCGCGCCAAGCTGAAGATCCGGGACATCATTGCCGGGCGCGCGGGCGCGCGGACAGCCGTGATCGCCTATGCGGGGTCGGCTCATCAGGTCCTGCCGCTCACCGAAGACCTGTCGCTGATCGAGACCTATACCGATGCGCTGGCAACACGGATCATGCCGGTTGATGGCAAGGACACGGCCGGGGCTCTTGAGCTGGCCACGGCCATGCTCGCCGCGCAGGAGGCATCCGGCACCGTTGTCTTCCTGACCGACGGGGTCGAACAGAAGGCGTTCGACGCGTTCAAAAGCAGCGCGAGGAACGGGATCGTCGTGCTCGGTATCGGCACCTCCGAAGGCGGGCCGGTGAAGACGCCGGACGGCGGATTCCTGACCGATGCGACTGGCGGACGCGTCTTTGCGAAGCTCGATGTCGAGGCACTGAAGACGCTGCATGCGGCGACAGGCGCGGATGTCGCCACAATAACGGATGACGACACCGATGTCCGCTGGGTGTTGCAGAAGATCCGCACCAACTTCGCGCAGAAGCAGGCAGCCGAAGAGGATCGCTGGCGTGACATGGGCTGGTGGATGCTGCTTCCGTTGGTGTTTTTTTTCTTGCTGTCGTTCCGCAAGGGCTGGGTCGTGCGGGTCGGCGCGGTCTTCCTCGCTGCGCGCCTGCTGCTTCCGGCCGAAGCCCAGGCCGCAGACTGGGTGGGCATGTGGTTGACCCCGGACCAGCAAGGGCGGCTGGCCTATGAGAAAGGCGACTTCGACGCGGCGGCAGCCCATTTCGCCGATCCGATGTGGCGAGGAACGGCACTTTACAGGGCGGGAAAGTTCGCCGAGGCGGTCGACGCCTTCGCCACGGTCGATAGTGCGGAAAGCTGGTACGATCAGGGCAACGCCCTGCTGCATATCGGCAAGCTCGACGAGGCGGTCGCCGCCTATGGGAAGGCGCTCGACAAGAGAAAGGGTTGGCCGGACGCCATCGCAAACCTCGCCATTGCCAAGACACTCATCCAGCAGAAAAAGGACGCTGAAGAAGAGCAGCAGGACCAACCCAATCTGCCACCCGACAGCGTGCAGTTCGACGACAAGGGCAAGCAGGGCAAGGCCGGTCAGATGACCATCGCCGAGCAGGCGTCGGAGCTGTGGATGAAGAGCATCGTGGTCAGCCCGACGGATCTGATGGCGCGCAAGTTCGCGATCGAAGCGCAGAGGGCAAAACCATGACGCTGCTGCGCTTCGCCGTCGCACTCTGGTTGGTGTTGGGGTCGGCAGGCTTTGCAGCGGAACCGTTCGCCCGGGTGAAGATCGAAGACACGGGCAGGATCGTCCCCGGCCAGCAGGTTCGGGTCGATGTCGAGGTGTTCGTGCCCGACTTCTTCACGTCGCCGCCGCAGTTTCCGCTCTTCGATCTGCCGAACGCGCTCGTCACCCTGCCGGATGGTCGCGCGCTGAACATGGTCGAAACGATCGATGGGGTGCAATATGCCGGCATCCGGCGGACCTACGCCGTGGTTCCGATGGAGGCGGGCACTTTCACTTTGCCGCCGGCGGTTATCACGCTCGGCTATTCGCAGAATGGAAAACCGGTCCCGGGTCAGACGACGCTGCCGGAAACGCGTTTCACCGTGGCCGAGCCATCGGGCGGCGCCGCAGCCGCCCCGACCTTTGCGGCGCGCGGTCTGACGATAACCCAGTCCTTCGATCGAGATCCCTCCACCCTGGAGGTGGGCGACGCCCTGGTCAGGACGATCACGGTGTTCGCCGAAGATACGCAGGCGATGCTGATACCAGCGGCCCCGGTGACGGCCGTGGCAGGCATGAAGCAGTATCCAAAATCCCCCAGCATAGCGGACGGGGTGCAGGCCGAGGACCGGACGACAGGTAGCACGCGGACGGAGACGACCACCTTCGTCGCCGAGGTTGCGGGCGCAGTCGAGATTCCCGCGGTGTCCTATCCATGGTTCGACATCGATGCGCAAGCCAACGCGGTAGCGGCCCTTCCGGGCACGCCGGTCAAGGTGAGCAAGGCCGCCCCGGCGACGACAGGCCTTGCGCCGCAGCTTGAGCAGACAGACGCCGGGAGCGAACGGAGATGGCCGTCGAAGGCGACATTGGCGGCCGCTGCCGCGCTATTCGTTGTTCTTGCGACGGGATGTTGGCTCTTTGTGAAAACGCTCCCGTGGATGAAACGAAGACTACGTGCGTTCGCAGATGGTGAGTGGGTTTCCGAGCGGCGGAGTTTCAAACGCCTGATGGTGGCAATTCGCGGGAGCGATCCGATGACGGTCTATCGACGTCTTGAGGATTGGACGCGCAGTGCAGGATATGGATCGATCGGCGATTGGGTGAGCGCGTCCGGGAACGGCGATGTCGTCAGGGAGGCGGAGAAGCTCCAGCGAGAGCTTTTTGGCCCGGATCGCGACCGTCCTGGCTTCAACAGGGCGGCATTGTCAAAGTCCGTCCGCGCTGCCCGAAAGCGCGGTGAAAATCGAGAGGGTATTGTCCGGCCGTCCGCGCTGCCGAAGCTGAACCCGGATAGCGCGGCCATCGGGTGAGCCCGATTTACGGCGTTGTTACATCGTCCGGTTGCTTTTTACCGTAACGTACTTCCGTCGCGCGCCCGTCTCCGCAATGTTCCGGTATCGAAAGACGGAGACGGCAATGACATTGGCTTTCCCGACGACAGGTGCGCGGCCGGCCGTAACCGAAGATCTCGTCTGGATCCCCGGCCGCACCTTCGTGATGGGCTCCGACAGCCACTATCCGGAGGAAGCCCCGGCACACCCGGTAAAGGTCGATGGTTTCTGGATCGAACAGACCCCGGTGACGAACAGGAAGTTTGCAGACTTCGTCAAGGCGACCGGATATGTCACTTTGGCCGAGAAGGCCCCCGATCCCAAGGATTATCCGGGCGCGCTTCCGAAGATGCTGAAGGCGGGTTCGCTCGTTTTCACGCCGCCAAAGGCGGTGAGCGGACCGGATATCAGCCAGTGGTGGAATTTCAAGTTCGGCGCGAACTGGCGGCGGCCCTATGGCGGTCTCAGCGATCTTCGGGGCAAGCTCGACCACCCCGTCGTCCATGTTGCCCATTGCGATGCCCTTGCCTATGCAGAATGGGCAGGCCTCGACCTGCCGACCGAGGCCGAATGGGAGCTCGCCGCGCGCGGAGGTCTCGACGGCGTCGAATACGCCTGGGGTGACGAGCTGACGCCCGGTGGCACAATAATGGCCAACACCTGGGCGGGCACATTTCCGACGCTCAGCACGAAGGCTGCGGGCAAGGACCGCACGACGCCCGTCCGCTCCTTTCCTGCAAACGGCTACGGCCTATATGACATGATCGGTAACGTCTGGGAGTGGACGACGGACTATTGGTCGACCCGGCATCCGGAGCCCGCAGCCAAGTCCTGCTGCATTCCGCAGAACCCGCGGGGCGCCGCCATCGACGGCAGCTTCGATCCTCGCCAGCCCGAAATCCGGATTCCGCGCCGTGTTCTCAAGGGCGGCTCGCATCTTTGCGCTCCGAACTATTGCCGCCGCTATCGCCCTGCGGCCCGCCATGCGGAGCCGGAAGACACATCCACGAGCCATGTCGGCTTCCGTTGCATCAGGCGGACCAGCCTCTGATGGGAGAATTTTGATGAAGATCATACTTCGCGTCTTGCTCATCCTGCTCCTGGCACCCTTGGCCGCCATGGCGGAAGACCTGCCATCCTGGAACGAGGGCAAATCCAGGCAGGCGATCGTCGATTTCGTCACGACGGTGACGACGCAGGGAGGCGAAGGCTTCGTCGCACCCGAAGACCGCATCGCCGTGTTCGACAATGACGGCACGCTGTGGTCCGAGCAGCCGTTCTATTTCCAGCTCGGCTTCATGCTCGATCGGGTGAAAGCGCTGGCACCACAGCATCCGGAATGGTCCGAAAAGGAACCGTTCAAGTCCATCCTTGCGGGTGACCTGAAAGGTATCGCGAAAAGCGGCGAGAAGGGCATCGTGGAGCTGGGCATGGCGACGCATGCCGGGATGACCACCGAAGCGTTCACGAAAATCGTGACGGACTGGTACGCGACCGCCCGCCATCCGAAGTTCCACAAGCCGTATGACGAGGTCACGTTCCTCCCGATGCGTGAACTGCTCGATTACCTGCGGGCCAACGAATTCAAGACCTATATCGTCTCGGGCGGCGGCGTGGAATTCATGCGGCCAATCACCGAGAAGGCCTATGGCATTCCGCCCGAGCAGGTCATCGGCAGCACGATCGTGACGCAATATGCGCTGGTCGACGACGTGCCCGTGTTGAACAGGCTGCCGAAGATCGACTTCATCGACGACGGCGCGGGCAAACCGGCCGGCATCAACAAGTTCATCGGCCGCCGGCCGATCTTCGTCGCCGGAAATTCCGACGGGGATTACGAGATGCTTCGCTGGGTCACTAGCGGCCCGCAGAAGGGGTTCGGCATGATCGTCCATCACACGGATGCGGTGCGCGAGTTCGCCTATGACCGGGAATCCGCTTTCGGGAAGCTGGACAAGGCATTGGACGAGGCCGAAGCTCGCAAGTGGCTCCTCGTGGACATGAAGGCGGACTGGAAGAAGATTTATACCTTCGAATAGCCGGTAGCCAACAGTCCTCAGCATTCCGTGCAATGCGGGTGTCCTATAACGACGCCTGCATTGCACGATTTACAGGCATGTTGCTGGAGGACGGAATGGCCTTACTGGGCCGCCACATTCGTCGGCTGTGTGATCGCCAAAGGCATCGCAATCGTCAGGAATACCGAATCGCCCTCGGCCCGGTTCGTGGCATCGAATTCATGAAAGTACTTGATGCGGGCGGAAATCGGCACTTCGCCAAACTTGAAGTTCCAACCGATCGTCGCGCCGATCGCCGCGACCTCCCCCTTGAACGGCCGCGCGGCGCCATCGCCGCTGTCTCCGGTCGTCTGGTTGTAGTAGTAGCCAACCAGGCCCGCATCGAATTGCTCGTTGAAGTGCTGGACGGCCGCCCATTCAAAATGGAACTCGTTGCCGGTCCTGTAGTCGGTCGCCGGGTTTTCCGCATTGAACGTCATGCCGACGACGCCCGACAGGTCGAGGCCGATGTTCGGGTCGAGCCACGTCGCGGCCGCGAACACGTCGGCGCCCCAGTGATGGAAGGCGATGTTGGAGATTTCGCCTTCCTGATAGTCGCCGATCGGGACGTTCACCATCGTGCCAACCTGGTAGTGAAAGTTGCCGGCTTCCCAGCCGACGAAAGCGCTCAGGATCGGATCTCCGATCGTGAACACCGTATCGGTCACCGACCCGGTCGCAATACCGCCGAGTGGCCCGGTTCGTGTCGCCTCCGCAGAGGTCTTCTTCCAGCCGAACGGCAGGCTGGCCGAGAGGCCCAGATGGCCGCCGATCACCTCTTCCGGCAGAACCCAGATGACGGTTGGAACTTCAACGATCGCGCTGCCGTCGACACCGACAGCTATTTTGCCACCCGTCGGAAGCTCCGTGCCGCCGCCGAGGTCGCCGGAGTAGATGTAGATGTCGTTCTGGAAGAACACGCCCGGCGGCGGCAGGATGGCGGCGGCAGGTCCCTTCGAACCGAGCAGATAGAAGCCTGCACCGCCTTCGGCGGCATGTACGGGAGCCGCAAGACACAAGGTCGTTCCCGCCAGAACCAGTCTCGCGGTCGTCTTCATATGCCGTCCCATCATGCTCTCCTGACTATTCCGATAAGGCTAACTCTTCCTGCTACCGACGCCTGAAGCGTGCACCACCTCCGCCATGAAAGCCCCCCATCCGGTGGCCACTAAACTCATGGGCCCGGAAGCTGCTTCCCCCGCCGCGGAACTGCCGTTCGCTGATGCCGCCACCGCGGAACTGCCCGATGTCCTGCCGTCCGAAGTCGTGGCGAAGTTCCCGCTGGTTGCCGACCTGACGCCCCGCCCTGTCGATGGCAAGATGCTCGGGCGCCCTTTCGCGAACCTTGCCTGTATGACGGACGGGCTTTTCGGTGCGGATCCGCTCGGCGGCATCAGGATGTTTTGCCTGGAAGTTCTGGGCGTGGTTTTTCAGGTTTTCAGTGTTCGGACGATTGACGTCCTGCCAGCCATCTGACGTGTGCTTCTGCCAGCCCCCGTCGTCCTTGCGGTAGACATTGCCGTTGCGGCCCGCATAGACATCGGTGCCCTTGCCGCCGGCGACGAAGCCATGGTTGCCACCAGACGTTCGCCAATGCATGCCCGCCGCATTGTCTGTCGCGCCGCCTGATATGCGGGCGAAATCGGAGCCATGCTTCACGCCTGCCGTGCCCCAGGCTCCGTAGACATTGTGGCCGCCGCGGGCGAAGGCGGCATTGCCCGTGCGGGGATTGTAGGCCGACACGAAACCGCGCGCACCGTTTGGTCCCGCAATCGCGCCACCGCGGACATAGGTCCCGGTGCGAGGATTATAGGCCGTACCCCCGGCTATGCCGCGATAGGGTCCGTAGGCATAGCCATAACGGCCGAACGTCCCATAGGCCGGATTGTAGAAGGCGCCGACGCCGTAGGTCAGCGGTCGCGGATAATAGGGCCAGTAGCCGCCGCCAGCCCAGCCGAAGTCCCAATAGGCCGGATACGCCCAGCCCGTTCCGTAGACGAAGGTGTCCCATGCCAGATAGGCACCGAGATAGCCCATCGTGTAGCCGAACCAGACCGCATCCGGCTCCGTGTTGTAGACGCGCACATAGGTGACATTGTAGATCGGCGACGATGGCGGGATCTTGTAGATCTCATCCGGCACGGCCGTGGCGACCTTCCACGGTCCGGTCGGCGCGGGTCCGGTGAACCAGACGCCATCCTTCAGGACGAAATAGGCATCGCCGACCTTGATCACCTGCTCGTTGGAATTCACCGCATAGGCAAGGCTCGTGCCGTCGATCGGTTCGAATTTCGGATCGCCGCTATAGGACACCTCGACATTGACCGAGCCATCCGTGGCGACGCGGGCCATCTGCGGGATGCTGGCTTTCAGACGGGCTTCAGCGCTTTCAGACGTGCCGGGCACGGATGCGCGCACCTGATAATAGGCAGAGTCGTCCGGAATGTTCTGGAAGTCGGCGGGGAGATTCGGCGTCGCGAACGTCCACGGACCATCAAGGCTCGCCGCGGAGAACCAGCGCCCCGACACAAGCACGTACCAGGTCTTCTGGTCCTTGTGGAAGAAGACGTCGCTTGTGGTGTTCGACGCCCATTCCAGTCCGGTTCCAGGGACGGCTTCAAGCGTTGGCTGGCCGTCGAACAGAAGCATTTCGGCCGGCACATCCGAATAGAACACCTTCGGCACCTTGCCATCCTCGAAAGCTGAGGCCGGTACGGCTGTCTTCGTGTCCTTCCAGTTGTCGTCCGCGGGCAGCTTCGTCAGAACATCCGGAAGCTGTGTAACCGCGGTCCACGCGCCGCCGAGGGTCTTCGATGTCAGCCAGCTCTTCTCGTCGCGCAGGAAATAGGCGCCGTCGGGATCGGCCGTCTTGAAGAGATCCCAGTTCGTGTTGACGACGAACTGAAGGCCCTCGACGCCCTTTACCGGCGAGAGCACTTCCTTGCCGTCCGTCTGCACGAGGATGGCGGGTTCGGTGCTGACGACGATCTTCGGCGGGTCGGACTTGATGCCATTCACGTCTTCAAGACGCTTGTAGTCCGCAAGGCTTGCTGTCAGCCGTTCCTGCGACACGGTGATGGAGCCGGTCGGCATGATCTTTCCGACCTCGATTGCCAGATCGGTGAGTTCCTTGCGATCAAGCGTCGAGAAATCCACCTGCGTGGCGGTAACGTCGGTGATCACCACCTCATCGGTCGTGTCGTCTGCGACGGTCTTGCCGCTGATGCCGATGACGCCGTAGATGGGCTTGGCATCGGCCGTCGCCTTGAATTCGGTGGCGACCAGCGCGTCGAGCTGCGTGAACCCCGGCCAATCGGTGATCTGCGGCTGGAAGAGCGTGAGTGTCGCGCCTTTGTCGGTGGTGAAGCTGCGCGGCCAGTTGGGTTTATGCGGATCGGCCTGCTCGATATATTTGCCGTTGATGAAGCCTTCGCGGCCATCCAGCTTTACGGCGCACCACGCACCGCTCGCGTCGCACTCGCTGACATCGACCGTCACACCTTCGCCGACGGTGCCGGCAGTGGGATAGCCGGTGCCCGGTCCGGTGCGCAGGTTGACCTTGGTGGTCGTGATCGCAGGCGCAGCCGAGGCCGCCGTCGCCACGAGGGATACCGTTATCAGAAGTGCTGCGAGCCGTCTCATCGCGGCCTCCTTCCACGTGTCGTTTGCATCAGGCACGAGAGTGGCAGAGACAGGCCTTGCAACAAGTACGTTACGGTAAATGTCGCGTTTTACATGCGTGCACTACACTCAGAACGCCCGCGCGGAGCGCCGCGTCTCCATGTTCGCCCCTGCCTTCATCAGGCCTGCCTTGATGGATGTCGCCAAGGCCGGCACGAAGCGCCGGGCGGACATCAGCTCGGAATAGGTCTGCTCGAAATCAGGATCATGGAACCGGACATCGGCCAGTCGCTGTGTCGCCTGCTCGGAGCCGATTTCGCCCAGCGCAGCCGCCCGCAGCAGCCGCACGACGGCATCGCTGCCGTTGAGTTGTTCGGACAGCAGCGACGCAGACGACCAGTCGGCCCGGCGATAGGCATCGAGGGCGAGAATCATGATTGCGTCACGTGGGACGACATCGACGACCGGCTTGCATCCTCGGCGAGCGACACGCCCGCATCCCAGTATCCGGACGAAAACAGTACCATGCCAAGCTTGGCGGCGACGTCGGGATTGTTGGGGTTGAGGGCCATCGCCTTCTTGCCCGTCTCGATCGCCGACGGCGTGCGGCCGCTGTAGAACTGCGCCATCATCTGCGCGATCTGTGCTCGGTCGGAAAGTGGTGCCAGGGAGACCGCCAGGTTGGCAAGATCGAGAGACCGTTCCATCGCCTCTTTGGCAGGATGTCCTCCGGCCCGCGCGATGATCACGCGCGACAAAGCTGCCGCCGCGTCGCTGTCCCATGTGTGTTTCGCCACGGTACGTTCGAGGCAGTCGGCCGCTTCGGTTAGGTCGCTGGCACCGCCGTCATCAAGATCATATTCGGCACGCAGGACACAGGCGTTTCCAACAACGCTTTCCGCAGCATCATGCCGCTCGATGTTGTTGATGACACCGCGTGTGTGGGCAAAGCGCCTTGAGAGCACGCTCACCAGCTCGTCCCGCACCGCGAATGCAGCCTTGCCGTCGGTGTTGACGCGCTCGAGGCCGGATTTCAGCAGGTCGCCCGTCCGCGCGTCGACGATCTGCCACCATACGCTGCGGTTGTCGTCATCTCCGTAGTATTTGAGGTCGATCGTATAGGCGTTCGAGCGGCGCGGACGCAGCGAGGTGGAGAACGATCCGGTCGCACGCCCGACGCTCGCGACCGTCAAGGTGCTGAACTGTGTGAGCGCTGCCAGCAGCATGTCGCGCGTGAGGCTGGCCTCTCCCGAAAGGGCCTCATCGGCTGCCGTCATCGTCACGGCCACTATCGGCTTTTCCGTGATGTCGGGCTGCATGCCGTACCATGTTCCCGCAGCGATCATGACGGAAACGGCCAATGCAAGACAGGCTGCCGGCCGCCAGTGTCTTCTGATGTTTCGAGATTGTGCCTCTGCCGGGGCAGGGGACGGGCGTGCGTCGATGGCTGCGTGCGCTGTCGGTCGCGCATCCGTTGCCTGATCGTCGGCACCTTCTGCCCGTGCGGCGTTCGCGTAGGTAAAGTCGGCGACGTAGTGACCTTTGGGGAGCGTGATGACGACAGCGCTCTCAGAACCGAACGCTTCATAGTATTGCGACAGAGCCGAGCGTAGCCTGCTCATCTCGATGCGCACGATGGGGTCGGTCGTTGGATCGAAGTCGCACCTGCGGCCGAGGACATCGAGCGCGATCGAGTAGGCCTTGACGCTGTCAGCCTGCCCCTCGAAACGCCGTTCCGCCAGATATTTCAAGATACTGCGCGTGCGATCGGTGCCGTGGAACCTGCTATCGTCGAGAAGCCTGCAGAGTTCGGCACGTGCGTGGACGTCTGAAACGGCGACGACCACGCCAAGGCTGTGTTCAGTGTTCATCGTCGCTCCCCCGCTACGCTTTACCTGAAACTAAACCAGAGGTTTTATCGCGCAGGTGATGATGAGTTGCAACCGAAGTTGTGCCATGAAGCGCGACAAAACTAAGCGAGCGTAAAGCCCCCGCGGGGCAAGTGGCCTATTCCGGCACGGTTGGGCGGTGCTTCAGACAGTACTCGATGACTTCGGTCTCGATTTCGGAACAGATGGTTTCGTACTCAAGCGCGAGCAGGTGGTCTTGTTCTCCCGGCGCTATCCTCAGGCGCTGAAGGGTCACGCTTGCGTCTTCGTACGCCTCGAAGAGATTGATGATGGAATCACGTCTGGCAGCAAGGATCTGAAGACGCCCGCGCAGCGCGGGCAGCTTCAGCATGAGCCTCCAAAGGCCACGCTCAGCGGAACCGTGCGGTAGTCCTTCGCTTGTGTTTCCCTTGCCCATCAGCCCGTCTAGCCTCGGTCGAGTCCGACCGGCGCATACTATCCACGCCATGGAAGCGGATAAGTACGTTACGGTAAAAGCGGCCGGATTTACGGGGCGTTGATGTGTTTGTCGGGGCGTCGTCAGCCGACCGAGAACACTGATGCAGAATTCAGGGATTAGAATTGTCAAATTGCGGTAGCGTACTGCCATTTTTCTTGTCGCCCGCGACTGGTCCGGCCCCTCGCCAGCGTGCGCGTGCCATGAAGACGGTGGGTTCAGATGCTGAACCGTTGTCCCTCCTGAACAAGTGCGATGTCGTCGAAATGCTGCTTCAGCGGCAGGAAATCTTCGGAGGCAGAGCTTTGATAGCCCATGCGCCCGACACCCTTCCACACCTGAAAGGCGGCCGACCAGACACCGAGAAGGAAACCGGACTTGTCACGCAGTTCGATGCGGTGCCCGAGAAGATCATGAAGGTCCAGGCGACGGTCGGTAACGCTCAAGCCCATTGAAACCGTCACAAATCCGGTGCGGTAGAAACGCCAGCTCACATTGTGCCATGTGCAGCTCTCGTGATGGTGCTCGTCGGGCCAATTGAACTGGACCCAGCTATTTTCTTTTTCGTCGCGGGCCGGCTTGCTCCCCCGATCCTCCCTCGACGTCTCAGGGAAAAGATATTTTTGGTGCAGCGTCTGCTGCTCTCGCCCCGCCGTCAGCCGGGTGCTCCCGGAACCGCCTGAAAGAACTGTATCCAGGACCTTGTTGCGGTCGTCGCGTTCTTCCTGCGAACGGCTCTTGAGCGAATTCTTCAAAAGGGAGGCTATTGCCGAAATCATGCCAGAACGCTCCTGTTTGGTCAGCTCATTGCGCCTAGCGGTCAAGCGCGAACTGGAAATTGATTCCCGCGAAGATCTGCCATTTCGGGCCGCCCGTGTCCCTGCTGCAAACTGTGTATTGCGGTTCGATGAAGGCGTTGAGTGTCAGCTTGTCGTTGACCTGGATGACCTTACCGATGCCGAAACCGACAGGGATGGTGTATTCACCGGTCTCAAGGTCGAAATCCAAGATCGCCGTCGAACGCAGGTAGAAGCCATCACTAAGGTTGATATTGACGATCGGCTGCACCGTCGCAAGTGAAACGTCGTCGCGATTATCATCGCCCGCAAACGACGCCTGGTAAGTCACGAGACCGGCAAGAAGGCCCCATTTCTGCGGCGCTACCGCCATGCAGACAGCGCCGGCTTGCCATTTACCTGCGCCGAGTGCATCGTCGGTTGCCGTCGGCAGAACGACGAGTGGACCGACGCCGAGCGAGACCTCCTTGCCGGGAAAAACGAAGATGTCCATCAGTGTCAGATCGCCGAGCCCGGTCACGTAGTCGCGCGGGAATTCCGGGGCCGTTGCGATCGGCAAGGTAAAGCGAAATAGCTGTGGCACGCCAAACAAATCGGAAGGAACAAGCCCTCGCAGGAGGAACTGGTTGGCATGCCGGTCATCGATGCCTTTCAGTTCGGGGGTGTAGTAGTTTTGAAAATTGAAAGTGATCTTCGGCGTCAGCGGATTGTTGGCCGCGTTGAGGTCGTCATGCTCCTGCGCCCAGGACGGGCTGACTAGAGTGATGGCGGTGAATGAAAGCAGAAAGGCAGAAAGTCGCTTCGACATCTGATTTCTCCTCTAGCTTGACTTTCCTGTCTGTTATGCCGGACGGTACGTCCGTACGCCAATCCCCTGCCGTTCCGAACGCTTTCGTAGCAGATGGGTTGCACGCTGGCGTGGTTTCGCATCATAGTGGAGCGCGCTGATCCGGGGATTTCCACCAGACGTCGAATATCTCCATACGCAGCATGATAGACGCTGCCATGACGAAAGCCGAGAAGCTTCGTTTGGCGCATGAGCGGCCGTTTGGTTCCCGCCGATCATTTTTTCCGCCCCGCGAGCCCGCCTTGCCGAAGTGCCGGATAGAAAATCGTTCTCGCCGATCTTGGCGTGCCAAGTTTCGGCATCGATTGTGGAGGTCTGTCCGTTCTGTCTTGGCTCATCGCCAAAAACGACCGCGGCCCCTCATGGGATTGGTCTTACTACTGCTTGATCTGATCGGCGTGCTGGTCGAACCGCCCACCAGCGTCTACTCGTAAACGGATCGCAGCAAGCGCCATCGTCGCCTTGAATGCAGGGACGGTTTCCGGCGCGGGCGTCTCGTCATGCAACCTCCTTTTTCCGGCATCCAAGCCAAGGGGAGGCAGAAATTCCACGTATCCCCGTAGTCAAGCTCTCCCGAGCCACCTCTGCCGAGGAGATTGGCTGCCTAGGTGGTGGCATGCGATGCCTTGAGCGGGGCGGGGTCGGGATACGTTGAAGGATTCAACCCCAACCATGACCGCCGTTGGCGATCGTGGTTGGGGTTGTTTGGGTCAGAATATCATTCGACACGGTGGTCAGATTACAAAAAAATCCGCAGCGGTCAGTACCAGCCCCGGCGCCAACGACCCGAACTTAACGGCCGCGAAACTGGTGCCCAATCCGTCCGCGTCATAGAAGAGCGAGCCGGAGTTTGAATTGTACAAGATCTTGTCATTTGCATCCCGCGGCGACAGGCCATTGTCCTTGAAGAGGGACGCCGAGAGCACGCCGGTGGAGGTCAGGCCGGTAAAGATTGCGTTCTCCAGCCTGATCGTGTCATCGGCGACGTTGAAGTCGGTGATCTTGTCGACATTCGTTGCGCCGAGCGCATTGGAAAACACAAAGGTGTCCTTGCCGCCGAGCCCTGTCAGGGTATCATTGCCACCCAGGCCATTTAGAATGTTGTTGCCGGCGTTTCCGGTGATCGACTGGACGAATTCGTTGCCGGTGAGGTCGATCCCGGATGTCCCTGCCGAACCATTGGTGGTCATAAGTTCCACACGGACTCCGGTGCCGAGCTGATAATCGACTGCAGCCATGACCCGGTCTGCGGTGCCGCCGGTTGACGCCTCGACGATTGTCGTTGTTTTACTATAGATTTGATAAGTATCGTTGCCGCCAAGTCCTTTCAATGTATCTCCTGCGCCGCCACCATCCCTCAGAGTATTCGCCCCGGCATTGCCGACGATTTCCTGGTGAAGCGCGTTGCCCGTCAGATTGATCGCCGTGGTGGCTGCCGACGAAACCGTGGTCAACAGCTCGATATCGTCATCCGCCGCCAATGCATAGCTCACCCGAGCAGAGACCCTGTCGGCGGTTCCTTCGCCGGCAACCTCGACAATCACATCGCCGACCCGATCGACGATATAGTGGTCGTTCCCGGTCCGGCCCACCAAAGTGTCTGCGCCGGTTCCGCCATCCAGCCGGTCATCACCCGCTCCACCATCAAGATTGTTATTGCCCTGATTGCCTAGCAACTGGTCGTTCCCCGACCCACCGATCGCATTCTCGATCAGTGAACGCAGGTCGCCGTTGTAGAGAAACGCGTTATAGACGTTGCCCCGGGCATAACCATTGTTCGGGCCGCCGCCAAGATAGGCGACCTGTTCCGGGGACAGGACGGAGGAGTACCCGGGTCTGAGGTCGATTTTGACATCATTGCTATAGTTGGACGTATCATAGGTGTCGTTCGTGCCGCCATTATCCCAGATTGTCAGGAAGATGCGGTTGTAGATCCCGCCTGCTCCGTTGTTGGGTGCGCCCTGGCCGACGCCGTTGACGAACATTTCACCCGTCGTCGGAGACCACGAATACGTAGAATTGCTGCCGCCGAAATTGGCGCCATACATGTATTGCAAGGCTGCAATATCGACCATCATGAAGCTCTGCGGAAAGCCGCCGGCTTCATTCGTATAACTAGTCGGCCCACCCTGGTAACTGATATACGGCATGACGGTATATTCATGATGATTATACTCCACCGGCACGGAAATGTTGGCAGGACCACCGGTTTCATGGCCGTGCTTAAGGCCGAGCGCATGCCCCAGTTCATGCAGCGTCGAGCGGTAGCCGGACGACCCGAGCGTCGCCGTGGCGTAATTGTATCCGCTGAAGGTGCCGAACCACATATCGCCGCCGTAATAGCTGCTCGATGGGTAATAGGCATACGCCGAACCGCCGGGATCCGAAGAATAGGCGGCACGCAATGTGGAATCCGCGCTGTTGCCGTTGTCTATTGTATCGAGGGCGGTAAATCCGTCGATCGAACGCCAGGTATTGCCATCCAGCGCTGCGCGCAGAATTGCTTGCTGGCTCGATGAAATTTGTCCGAAATTCTCCAAAGGCGCGCCGTCTTCATACCCTGCCTCATAATCGGTTGCTTCATCTGGAAAACTAAAGGTGATCGACGTCAGGTTCCATCGTACCCCGGAGAGAAGGCCGTCGACATAATTGATGCCCGACGCAGCAACCGATGTGGTCGCGCCGTCGAACTGCTGCAACGCCGTAGCGGGCTCCTGGCGTACATCGCTTTCAAACGGCAGGAGCGGATTGAAGTCGCCATCCGCGACGGCTTCATAAGCCTTTTGATCAAGTCCGTCATAGAGCGCGCGAGTCTTCAACAATGTGGTCATAAGATCCCCCGGAGGTTGCCATTCATTCGGAATTCATCGGAGAGGAGCCGCCATCCTGCGTATCCCCAGCGTTAATTCTTAAAATGATCGAGATTGTAATATTAATCAACGGTTAAAATCTCTGAAGAGCTGATTTGTATTGTTTTAAGTCGAGCTTTCATGAAGAAAGGTCCGAAATATGGCTACTGTAGTTATGTATATCTTTGGGATGAAGGTATGATGGTGTTGGCTGTCTCAAGTTTAGGTCCATCGCTCAGTCTTTGAGTCTGCCGAACATGGAGGCTTTGTGGTGCTTCAGTAGAGTGCCGGGTCATGCGGGATCGGTACCTTGCGGTTTGCCACCGAAGGATGCAGGCGAGAATCCGATCATCAACCGGTCTGGCCGACCATGGGCAGTTTGTCGAAAATCCGAATATCTACTCCAGCGAACGAAGCGGTTATAAATCGATCGTGTTCCAAATTTTCTCGGAAGCGGCTTGGGAAGGGTCGCTGGCAGCCGGCAAGCGCACGTCAACGTGACATTCCGTCGGCGACATCTCTGCCGGGCAGACAATGGCTGTCTTTCGGCTCGCGAAGGTGCGATCGCCGGCGCACCGAACGTTTTAACGGCGACGCCCGCTATGACGGCCTATCACCGTTGAAGCGGGCGAGGCGGTTGTCATGCACATCCACTTGCCGGCGGCGGATTTTCCGAGCAGTGCAGCGCGCTCACCGGTTTTGTTGAAGTATTGTCTCGGCAGCGATGTAACCCCAGGTCATGTTCGGACCGAGTGTCGTGCCGGCACCGATGGCGCGTGTGCCGAACGGGTTGGCCATTGCGAGGCCGGCGGCATAGAGGCCGGCGATGATAGAGCCGTCCTCCCGGAGCACCTGGCCCCGCTCATTGGTCATCGCGCCGCCTTTGGTGCCAAGGATTGAGCGGTTGAGGGTCATGCCGACATAGGGCGGCTTGTCGATCGGCTTGAGACGGCTTGCCTCGCCGTGCGCCTTGTACGCTTCCCAACTGTTCTCGCCACGCTGGAAATCCGTATCGCGGCCCGTCTTGCAATGGGCATTCCAGCGCGCGATCGTTTGCTCAAGGGCTTCCGCCGGCAGTCCCAGTTTCCGTGCGAGTTCCGGCATCGTTTCCGCCTTTTTGACCCAGCCCGGGTCGTACGAGGCGTACCAGCGAAAGGGGAGGGCAGCGCCCAGAAAGCGGTGATCGCCGATGAGGAAACACGGCAGGTTGAGAGGGGTTCCGTTCTCGTCCCTCGCGTCGAGCGCCTCGCCGATGTTGAAGTCGCTTTCGCTGACGAAGCGCTCGCCGTGGCGGTTCACCACGATGGAATGCGGCTCGGCCTGGAATGTCATTGGAAGGCCGCTGGGGCGTCGTTCGTAGCGGGTGGGAAGGCAAGGATAGATGTTTGCCTGGTCCATGCACGACAACGCGGCCCCGGCGAGCGCGGCCAACAGCTGCCCATCCCCCACGTTGCTGCTCGGGCTGCCGATGCGATCGATCGGGCCTGGAAAATGGCGCGCGACCATCTCCGGATTCCACTCGAATCCACCGCTGGCTATGACGACGCCGCGTGCGGCTTCGATGCGCTGCTTCTGGCCGGCTTGTTCGACATCCACACCATTGATCCGGCCGTCTGCATCGCGGACAAGGTCAACCGCCCGCGCCTCCAGGCGAAACTCGACGCCCGCATCCAGGCAGCCCTTAATGAGCCCGACCATCAGTGCGGTTCCCTGCCCGCCCGAATTGGTCAGCCATCTGCGGAGGAGTTTATACCAGACCTTGAAGCCCGCCTTTATCGGATGATGATAGATGTCGAGGTCGACTGCCTCCTTGTAGGTGAAGCTGTGGGGAAGCGTTGAGCGGCGGAGCCGATTGGCAAAACGGCCGAGAATACGGCGGCTCAATTCCCGAGGCGTGACCATTCGGCCAAAGACCTTGCCACCTGGCGCTTCCGTGAAGGGATCCGGCTCGGCGACAAGCTGGAACTCCAGGGGCGTGTTCTCCGCGAGAAATTGCAGCATGTCGGGCGCCGATTCCACGAAGGCGGCCCACCGTCTGCTATCGCGCTGCTTGAGCTCAGGCGGCTGCACGGCATGGATATAGGCGAGCGCGTCCTGCCGGCTGTCTGCGACACCCGCGGCCGCGGCCACATGGTTCGCTGGAATCCAGATGCCCGCGCCGGACATGGCGGACGTCCCGCCGAGCCGATCCGATTTTTCGAGGACGAGGACTTTCAGCCCGCCCTTTGCAGACCGCAAAGCTGCGGCGCACGCGGCCGAGCCCGATCCAATCACCACCACGTCGAACTCGTTCATTGCCTTCTCCGATGCCGAAACCGCACTATAAGAAGAATAATCTTTATCTGTCTACTATTGTGTCGACACTTTTCGCGCGATAGTCTGACCTGCAATCAGGTTGGAGGATCCTTCCAAAGCACGGCAGGTCAAGCCGCATCGCCATAACCGGCTCACCGACCGGCTATGGTGTGGTGCGTCCGGCCCCATATCTGCGCACCAAACATCTTTCTCGAATGTCGGGCAGCCTATGACAAGAGATGACATATCCGGTCTTCATGATCCGCGCCTCACGGCGGGCGCCGACCTGCTCAGCCAAGGGCGGTCGATGGCCCAGGACTGGCGGCTTGGGACAAGCCGCTTCATGCGTGAGACGGGCGTGGCGTCCGAGGCGGAATGGAAGCGACAGGCCGCCACTGACAAACGTATCATGCAGCATGCCCATATCGGCTTTCGCGATGTCAACCGCACGATCGAGGGTATTCGTGCGGTCCATGGCGCATGCGCCGATGCGGGCATCACGGTCGATCGTTTCGGCATAACGCTCGATTGGTCGATGGGCTATCCCGAGGCGTGGCGTGCCCAAGCATCCCGCGGAACCGGCATTGTCCTGTCGGGGCCAGAGGATTTTGCGCGGATCATCGAGGCGGCCCCCGCAGCCGCGCACTTTGGCGATTTCATGCTGGGGCTTCCCGGTGCGCTCGAAAACACCAGAGCCGCGATCGTGGCCGGCGCCACGGCCATCGGCAATCTCGGGCAATATTTCACCTTCCGGCTGCCCTATTGGGACGATGACGTGGCGACCACGGAAGCGACCGTCACCGCGCTTGGCCTTATCGCAGCGCAAGATGCGGAAATCCTGGTTCATTCCAATCTCGACGACGGCTTCGCCGGCCTGTTCGTGGACATGGCCTGTGCGCTCGGCATGGTGATCATCGAAAAACACATTGTCGAGGGGTTGATCGGCGCGCGGCTCGCCCATTGTTACGGGCATCACTTCAGCGATCCGCTGTCGCGCACCGCCTTTCATGCCGCGCTGGTGCGGGTCAACGATACGCCCGGCACGATGATCTTCGGCAATACGGTCGCTTACCAGTCAACGCCGGCTGGCAATTATGCCAGTCTCGCAAGCTATCTTCTTGCCGATATCCTGGCGCTTGGACGCTGGCCGGCGGGCCACGCGATCAATCCGGTTCCGGTGACGGAGAACCAGCGCATCCCCGACATCGACGAGATAATCGATGCGCAGACCTTTGCCCATCGTCTCACGTTGCAGGCACCATTCTACGATCCGGTTTTCGACTGGGTGCAGGTGGAGGCCATGGCCGACGTCCTGGTTGAGGGCGGGGGACGCTTCGCTACCGCGGTCCTGGACGGTTTGGGCGAGCGCGGCGTGGACGTGAATGACCCGGCTGCATTGCTGCTGGCAATCCGCCGCATGGGACCGAAACGCATGGAGGCACTGTTTGGCCCAGGCGTGCTGGAGGGACGGGGACGAACGCCGTTGATCCATGCGGAATGGGCACGCGAACTCAATCACAAGGCAGAAGACTGGGTTGCGTCACACCGTTCGTTCGCTCCGTCAAAGCCGCTTTCCGTCTGTATCGGCACGACTGACGTGCACGAACACGGCAAATATCTCGTGGAGAAGGCTTTCGAAGGGTTGGGCATAGAAACCATCGATGCTGGCGTCGCCGTCGACCCGGAAACTCTCGTTGCAAAAGCGGCGGAAACCGGCGCGGATGTGATCGCCGTCAGCACATATAACGGAGTCGCACTTTCCTATTCGCGCGCGGTGAAGGCTGCCATGCAGCAGCGCGGCCTCGACCTTCCGGTTCTGATCGGTGGGCGGTTGAACGAGGTGCCGAAGGATTCCAACTCGGGCCTTCCTGTCGATGTTTCGAACGACATCGCAGAGATCGGCTGCATCCCCTGCACGGATCTGGATGGGATGCTGGTCGCGCTCAAAGCCCGTTCGCCTGAAAACTAGACAGGAAGTGTCGGTGGCGGTTGGGTCACTAAATGAAGTGTCGACAGAAATGTATTGGATTATTGTTCGGTGAGGCGGTACCGCGCCTCGCGCTTCGAAAATGAAGGATTAGGGATGCAACTTGTTTTCACTGCCGAAGGCCGTAGCTGGCCAATCCGCCTTACGGGCGATGCCCTGCGCACACGCAGTGCGTTGCTGGCCAGCTTGCCTTTGCGTCTCCAGCTGCATACGCCAAAGATTGCCGGGAGCCATATATATTGGCATGCGCCCTTTGTCGAAGACGTGGAAGGGGCAACCCATGTCCTCGACGCGCAAGCGGGCGCCTTCATCTATTGGCCGGTTCGACAGTTCCTCGAGATTACCTTTGCGCCGTTGCAGGCAGAGAACGCCCAGATCACCGTCCTTGGCCATCTGGACGCTGCGGTGGAGGGCATTGCCGAGCTGGCCGCGACCCTCAAACGCGAGCAGGGTCATCGTGTTATCGAGGGAACTCTAGCGCTCACAGAGGGTACGGAACTGGCAGCGGCTGGCGACACGTCGTCTGTCCTGCCTGCGGATTTGATCTCGCGTCGGAAGGTGCTTTGGCAGGAGATGCCTGCAGACATTGCCCGTCTGACAGCCTCGCGTGCGATCATGCATCCGGCCGGTCCGATTTTCGCGGCCGAAGCGGAGGCGCGGGTGCTGCATGAGCTACTCTGGTGGATCCGCGCCGGCCAAGGTCAGTATGACGACGCTGTCCTGCGGCAGACCATGGCCATTGCACTTGATAAAACGGCGACACGGCTACGCGATTTCTGTCACATGGACGAAACGCCGGCGCTCCTTTTCAGCCTGCGTGACGCGACGGAAGAAGGCGTGCCCGTCGCAGTGCTCGTTGACGAGGCCATTCTTGTCGCGGGCCGCATCGGCGCGTGGCTGGACCTTCTCATTCCGTGGAACGATCTCAATGAGGCATTTCGGGCCGCGCTGGACTGAGCCCGGTTCGCTCGCGTCCTAAGTGGGTGCTTGCTCCGATAGCCTATGAAGAACGGCGTCGCAGGCAGCTTGCCATGCCTGCGGCTGCCTCTCCCTGGCGAGAACATCGAGGCCAAGTTCGGTGATGCCGCCTGGCGTCACCAGTTCCCCGATCAGCGCATCCATCGGCCGGTCGGTTTCCGCGATCAAGCGCCCCGCAGCGACGAAGGTCAGGGCCGCGAGCTTGCGCATGGCGTCGGCATCGCCGCCTTGGTGGGCCGCCCATCCGGCAGATTGCCGGATCAGATCCTGTGCCCAGCCATAGATTGCCGCATTCACGGATGCCACTTCGAACTCGCGTTCGTCGCGAAGGGTGATGACCGGACCGAGCTTCTCAAGAACACCGAAGGCCGCGAGACTGGCGGGGAAGCAGGCCGTGGGGCTGGCATTGATCGCCGCCGCAGTCAGCGGCATCGCGCGCACGGCTTGGGCAAGGCCGACATTGAGGCTGGAAAGCGGTACGCCGGCGCAGAAGGAAAGCATTGTCTGGCCCGCACGCCACGGCAAACCGGCAACGGCATCGGGCGCATCGACAGGGCGCACGGAAAGCAGCACAATGTCCGCGCGTGTAACGAGATCTTCGTTGTCACGCGCAAGGGGAATGTTCCAGCGCTGCGCCAGCTGCCGGGCTTGACCGCGGGGAGACAACAGTATGGATGCCGGATCAACGCCCGCGCGCAGGAGGCCGGACAGGACTGCGGCTGCAAGGTGGCCCACGCCGATAATGCCGACAATCATCATTCGCCTCCAAATTAATGACGGCGGCTTGCCATCGACGCAAAATTAGGAACAAGATATTGCACAAAACTGTAGACACTTTGGTTCTATGCAGCAAGACGCCGGAGGCGCCATGACCGAAAGAATAGAGGCGGATGCGCTGGAAAACGTGCCCGTTGAGGCTGAGCAGGAGGGGCGCCGCTCGGCGGACAGCAGCGAACGGGCCTACAACACGATCCGGAAACTGCTGATAGAATTCAAACTTAAGCCGGATGAGCGCCTGAATGAAGTTCAGTTGTCGCGCAGTCTCGGCGTATCGCGCACGCCCATTCGCGAGGCATTGAACCGGCTTGCTTCCGAGGGGTTCGTGTCGCTCACGCCCAACCGCGGCTTTTTCGTGCGCAGCCTTTCGACGGAGGGCTTGCTCGACCTGTACGAGTTGCGCTCTATCATCGAATGTGCCGCCTTCCGGCTGATGTGTGAGCGGGCCGAAGATACGCAGATTGCGCGACTGACGGCCTATTGGGCCAGCGTCGTCGATGGTTACGAACAAAATCCGCCGGACGAGATCCTTGTCAAGGACGAGACGTTTCACCTGCTGATTGCGGAACTTTCAGGCAATCCTGAACTCGCCAACCAGCTTGCCGCGATCAATGCACGCATCCGCTTCATCCGGCGCATCCAGATCGAGCACACGCATGACAGGAAACAGATCGTTTCCCACTCGGATATCGTCGCCGCCGCCATCCGGCGTGATGCGGAGCGTGGGACGGCGCTGCTGCGCGATCACATCGAAATGACCGTTTCGGCAACGCAGGAGGCGCTGAAGAATGCGCTGCTCAAGGTCTACACATCGGCCGAATCGGCAGCCCGGCCGCGGCGCCGCTCCAACAAAGAGGCCTAAATGCGATAATTGAACGCAATAGTGTCGACACTTTCTTGACGCGACTGTGAATGTCTGCTTCCATGCAGGCAGTGGCAAGAGACCGGAACGGCCTGCCAACAACCGGATCGTGTCAAAGACAGGGGAACTGTTATGAAATTTGTCGCTTCACTTTGCCTCGGCGTTTCGCTTCTCGCGACGCCGAGCCTCGCCGAAGAAATTTCGATCGGCATTGCCGGGCCGCTCTCCGGGCCGCAGGCCTACTTCGGCAACACCTGGCACAATGGCTTCAAGCTCTATTGGGACAAGCTGAATGCGGCTGGCGGCGTCAACGGCGTGACCGTCGCCTACAACCAGCAGGACGACAAGGCCGACCCACGCGAGGGCACGCTGGTAGCCCAGAAGTTCTGCGACGACGACAGTGTCGTGATCGGTCTCGTAAACTTCAATTCCGGTGTGGCGCAATCGACGCTGCCGATCTTCGAAGATTGCACCTTGCCGACCATGACCTTCGGCTCGAACCCGGACCTGACCCAGCAAGACTACAAATACATGGTGCGCCCCGTCGCCAACGACCTCGCTGGCGCTCTGCTGCCGGCTGAATATGCGCTCCAGAAACTCGGTGCGAAGACGGCGATCGTCGTCAACGACAAACAGGTGTTCGGCCAAGGCATTTCCGAAATCTTCGGCAAGAACTTTACGGCTGGCGGCGGGCAGTTGCTCGACACGCTTGCCATTGCGCCGACGGATGTGGACTTCTCTTCGGTTCTCGCCCAGATCAAGGGCAAGGCGCCGGATGTCATCTATGTCGGCGCGGTCATGCCGCAGCTCGCCCTCTTTGCCAAGCAGATGCATGAGCAGGGCGTGACGGCGACCCTCATGGTTCCGGACGGCGGCTACACGCCGGACTTCATCGGCCAGGCGGGTGAGGGCAACGTGCAGGGCACGCTGGTCGCAATCCAGGTTCCCCCGATGGATGCGTCACCGGCGATTGCCGAATTCGCCAAGCTTTACAAGGAGAAGTTCGGCGAAGAAGCCGGACCCTATTCGATCTACGGTTATGTCCAGGGGCAGATCCTCGAGGCCGTGCTGAAGACGACCAAGGGGCTCTCCCGCGAGGAGATGAACGAGGCACTGCACGCCGTAAAGGTCGAGACCGCCGTTGGCGCCCTGGAGTTCGACGATGTTGGTGAGTTGAAGGTCGCGCCGTCCTACCTTTACAAGGTGGAAGGCAAGAACTTCGTGCTGATCGGATCCAGGTAAGCGGGCAGGGCCGGCCTCGGCCGGCCCGTCCGTCCGCCGCGCGGTGGCCTTTTCCGCCGCCGCGCATTTCTTCTTGATATCCGCCGTCCTTCGGCCGCGGACTTTCCGGGCGGACCTCTATGCTGGGAACCCTTATTCAACAGACTGTCAACGCCCTGACGATCGGGTCGATCTACGCTCTGATCGCGTTGGGCTATACGATGGTCTACGGCGTCCTGCGCATGATCAATTTCGCCCATGGTGAGATGTTCATGCTCGGCGCTTACGCCGCATTTCTGGCACTCAGCCTGTTTGTCGGTGAGATCGGCGCGGCCGGTGCATTCGCCTTCACCCTTGCTTTTTTCGGCGCCGTCGTCGCCGTTGGCTTCTTTGGCGTCGGCATCGAGCGGCTGGCCTATAAGCCGCTGCGCAATTCCACCCGCCTGGCGCCAATGCTGTCCTCGCTCGGCGTATCGCTGACCCTTGTCACCGGCCTCCAGATTCTGGCGGGACCGCAACCCGTCGCCTTCCCCAGTTTCTTCCCGGCCACGCGCTACGATTTTTTCGGTGGCACCGTGACGTCCGTGCAGATCGGCATTCTCGTTGCGGCCTTCGTTCTGATGTTCGCGCTCTACATGCTGGTCAATCGCAGCCGCATGGGCATCATCGTGCGCGCCGTCTCGGAAAGCCGCCCCACGGCGCAGCTTCTCGGCATCAACGTCAATCTGGCGATTTCGGCGGTCTTCTTCTCCGGCCCGCTGCTTGGCGCTGCCGGTGGCATTCTCTATGCCAGCTACTACGGCATCATGTCGCCGACGATGGGCGCCGTCATCGGCCTCAAGGCCTTCACCGCAGCGATCCTCGGCGGGATAGGCTCCATTCCAGGCGCCATGCTGGGCGCCTACATTCTGGCTTTCGTCGAAGTGGGAGGCACGGCGCTGCTGCCGATCCTCACCAACGGCATGCTCGGCACGGAGTATCGTGACGTGCTGTCCTTCATCATCCTCATCCTCGTGCTGCTCGTGAGACCCGCCGGTATTCTTGGCGAGCCGGTGTCCGAGGAAAGCATGGTCTACAAGAGGGAGTTCTGATGTCTGCGATCGACGCCTCTTCCCCCGCCAAACCAAAGGCAAGCCGTCTCGTCGCACTTCTCGTGCTTGCCGCCATTGCAGCCCTGATCGTCGCGACGCCGTTTCTGTCGAACTACCACATCCGCGTCGTCAACAGCCTGCTGATCTACATCCTGCTCGGGATCGGCCTCAACATCGTCATCGGCTATACCGGCCTTCTCGATCTGGGTTTCGTGGCGTTCTATGCGGTGGGAGCTTACACCTACGCACTGTTGGCCAGCCCGCAGCTCGATCTGCACCTGCCCTTCCTCCTGATCGTCGGCATCGCGGCCCTCATGGGCATGATCACCGGCATCCTGCTCGGCATCCCGGTCCTGAAGCTGAGAGGCGATTATCTCGCCATCGTGACCCTCGGTTTCGGCGAGATCATCCGCATCGTGATCAACAATGTCGATTGGCTGACCGGCGGCCCGAAGGGCATTGCACGCCTCGACAAGGCCTCCATTCTTGGCGTGGAGGTCGCGCGGCCGGTGGAAATTTACTGGCTGCTGTTGGTCACTGTCGTCCTGACGGGGATCCTCGTCTGGCGGCTCGAACGCTCCATCCTCGGCAAAGCCTGGGCTGCGATCCGCGAAGACCAGGATGCTGCGCGCGGCATCGGCATCAACACGACCAATGCCAAGCTCGCGGCCTTCGCGACCTCCGCCACCATCGGCGCCGTTGCCGGGACGATCTTTGCCGCGTCGCAGCGTTTCGTCAGCCCGGAAAGCTTTACGCTGCAGGAATCCGTGCTGATCGTCCTTATGATCGTCATCGGAGGGATCGGCAACATTCTGGGCATCGTCGCGGGTGCGGCCATTCTCATCCTGTTGCCGGAAATGCTCAGGGAATTTGCCGAATGGCGCATCCTCTTCCTGGGTATCCTGATGGTCGTTCTCATCATCGTGCGCCCGGCCGGCATCGTGCCGCGCAGCTTCGGCCCGGAAAAACTCATTCGGGGGCTTTTCGGAAAATGACACTCGTCTTCAGCAACCTGCGAAAGCAGTACGGCGCCAATGTCGCCATCAACGACGTCTCGACCGAATTCGCGCCTGGCCTCATTCACGGCGTCATCGGCCCGAACGGTGCCGGCAAATCGACGCTTATCAATATGACAGCCGGCTCCTACACCGTCTCTGCGGGCTCCATCTCCCTCGACGGGCGGCGCCTGGACGGGATGAAGAAATACCAGATCGCCAATTCCGGCATCGCGCGCACCTACCAGAACATCCGCCTGTTCGATCAGATGACCGTGCTGGAGAATCTGGAAGTCTGTTCCTATCCGGCGCAGGTGCGCGACACGTGGAAAGAGGTTCTCTGGCCGCCCTATGGGCGCGCTCGCGCGGGATCACGTCGCGAATCCTGTATGGAAATCCTGCGCTTCTTCGATCTCCAGGGGTATGCCGACATGGAAGCCGGCAGCCTTCCCTATGGCCGCCAACGCATGTTGGAAATCGCCCGCGCCCTCGCCATGAACCCGCGCGTTCTTCTGCTCGACGAGCCTGCCGCGGGTCTCAACCACCATGAAACGGCCGATCTGACGGCCAAGCTCGCCGAATTGCGCTCGCCTGATCGGATCATGCTCGTCGTCGAGCATGACATGGATCTGGTGATGACGCTTTGCGACAGGATTGTCGTGATGCATCACGGCAAACTCCTCTTCCAGGGAACGCCCGCCGAAGTTCAGGCGAGCAGCGACGTTCAACTTGCCTATCTGGGGACTGATAATGACATCGATGACATCAGAGCCGCTGCTCAAGATCGCCGGGCTCAGCTCGGGATACGGGCGCGTCGGCGTTCTTGAAAGCGTCGATCTCGAGGTCGACCCGCGTGAGATCGTCGTTATCCTCGGACCCAATGGTGCGGGCAAGACGACGCTGCTCAACTCGATCTCGGGTGTGGCTCGTCCCACGGCCGGCACCATTCACTTCGAGGGCCGCGATATCACCGGCGCGCGACCGGAGCAGGTGGTGCGCATGGGGCTTACTCACTGCCCGGAGGGGCGGCAGATCTTCCAGCGCCTGACGGTCGAGGAAAACCTCGTCGCCGCCCATATCGGCCGTGCCGGCAAGAGTTTCGAGGCGTTGCGGACAGAGGTGTTTGACCTCTTTCCCGTTCTCAAGGAGCGCCGCAACGGCATGGCGAGCCGCATGTCCGGCGGCCAGCAGCAGATGCTGGCGATCGGTCGTGCGCTGATGGCGGAACCGACGCTTCTCATGCTGGACGAACCCTCTCTCGGCCTTGCTCCGAAGATCGTCCACCAGATCTTCCGCATCATCCTCGACCTGTCGAAAACCGGCATGTCGATCCTGCTCGTGGAGCAGAATGTCCAGCTTGCGCTGGAATGCGGCGACTATGGCTATCTGTTCAACATGGGGCAGGTGAAGCTCCATGGACCTGCGCAGGAAATGGCGGAGCACTCGGCGCTGGGCGAACTCTATCTCGGCGGGGCCAACGAGGACACCGTCCGTGTTTGACGTCGACTGGAAGAACCCGCATCTATGGCGGAAGACGACAGCAACC
The DNA here is from genome assembly GCF_001713395.1 of Sinorhizobium sp. RAC02. Taxonomy (NCBI): domain Bacteria; kingdom Pseudomonadati; phylum Pseudomonadota; class Alphaproteobacteria; order Hyphomicrobiales; family Rhizobiaceae; genus Sinorhizobium; species Sinorhizobium sp. RAC02. Next base: position 1,133,016 of record NZ_CP016452.1, read on the forward strand.
CGAAATGCTTCTCCCGCACTCGCCGATGATATCGAGACTGACGTGCTTGTGGTCGGCGGCGGTTTTACCGGTCTCGCCGCGGCGCTGGGTGCGCGCGATAGCGGGGCGAGCGTCGTTCTTCTCGAGGGCAACGAGATTGGCTCGGCTGCGTCCGGCCGCAACAACGGTCTCGTCATTTCGCATCATTCCAAGGCCTCGCCCTCCGAACTCGAAGCGAGTTTTGGGAAGGTGCATGGCGCGCGGTTCAACGCTCTTGTCGCAGGCGCAGCCGATGTCGCCTTCGGGCTGATGCAGCGCTTCGGCATTGATGCCCATCAAGTCCAGGAGGGCTGGATCCAGCCGGCGCACACGAAGGCGACGCTCGCTCGTGCGCGTCGGTTCCATGACGAATGGCGAGCCTTCGGCGCGCACGTCTCCTGGCTCGACCGGGACGAGGTGACGGAGAGGGTGGGAAGCCCGTATCTTGGTGGCTGGATGGTGCGCAATTCCGGGCATATCAATCCCTTCGCGATGACGGTCGGGCTTGCCGGCGCGGTCGAGCGCGACGGCGTGAGGCTCTTCGAAAACACCCGGGCGCTCCGTCTGGAGCGGGTGGCGGCGGGTTGGAAAGTCTACGCAAGCAGCGGCAGCGTGACCGCGCGCGAGGTTGTGCTGGCCACAAATGCATTGACGGATGACCTATGGCCCAGCTTGAAGCGCACGCTCATTCCGATGAAGGTCTTTCAAGCGGCAACTGAGCCGCTCGCCGAGGACCTGAGGGCACAGATTCTCGTCGGCAATCCGGCGGTCTCCGATATGCGCAACGACCTTCGCTACTTCCACTATGACCGCGACGGACGTCTTGTCAGTGGTGCGACGCATACATTCTGGCATGACGAGGCGGCCCGCGGGCGGGCCAAGGTTGCGAAAATGCTCGCCAGCACCTTCAAGGCATTTGGCGGCGAACCGCGCATTACCGAATATTGGCATGGTACCTTCGCGGTGGTTCCGGATCTGAAGCCGCACCTCTATCGGCTGGCACCGGGCCTGGTCTTCGGCGGCCTGTATTCCGGCCGGGGCGTGGCGCTTTCTATGGCTCTGGGGCAGGAGATCGGCCGTTGGGCTGCCGGCCGCCGGACCGATGCGGACATGCCGCTGCCCGTGACCGCGATGAAGCCGATCGCCTTCCATTCCCTCGCCGTGCAGGTGGCCAATCGCATTCATCCGTGGAACCGCTTCAAGGACAGGCGTGCCTGACCTTGAAGCGTCGCCGGGGCGTTACCGCTTACCGTCGAGATTGCGGAAGTAGCGAACCTCGATCGCGCGCAGGATATCGCGCGGTTCTTCGTCGTAGCTTTCGGAAAACTGGTCATCGCCACTTTCAATCGTGATTGCCCAGCGGCCACGATGCGGGTTGAGCGCGCAATCCGGGAAATTCATGTGATGGTGCCAGGATTTGCCGGCATCATCGATCTCGACGAGACGGCGCAGCAGCGGCGACCCGTCTAGCAATGCGCCTTCGGCACTTGCCGGGTGGCCTGCATCCAGGATGTCGTCGCCATGCAGCATCTTCACAAGTTGCTTGTCCACTTCCGGAAAGCCGTCCGAGGGGGCGATGTAGGCAGTCTGCGTTGAATCGTCTTCCACGACGGCTGCATAGCGGCCCTCGAAAGGGTTGAAACGGCAGCCGGGAGACAGAACGTGCGAATGCCATGCCTTCCCCTCGCTTTGAAGACGGTTGGCAAGCGGCAAGCACTCTTCAAGCGCAATGGTTTTGTAGTTGATCGAGCCGTGGTGGACAGTGCCGTTGCACATGGGAATGCCTTTTGTTGGATTTCGGGGTGGGGATCAGCCCTTCGAGAAACGCGTTCCGCCGACAACCTGTCGGGTCGGCATCATCTCGACGGTGGAAATATCGGTCGCCGGCGGGGTGGCGAGCATGTGGAGGATCGTCTGGGCGACATCGTCCGGGAGGATGCATTCGTAGCCATCGTAAAAATCAGTATCCATCTCGAGCTGGCCGTGAATGCCGGTTCGCACACGGCCAAGGCGGATTTCGCCGACCCGGATAGGCGTGTCCTGAAGATCGAAGCGCAGATTTGCCGCAACCGACTGCATGGCGGCCTTGGTGGCGCTGTAGGCGCCGGGGCCCGCGCCCGCTACATTGCCGCAAATCGAGCCCAGCAGCACGATCGAGCCGCGCTGGCGCTCGACCATCCCGGGAACGACGGCGCGCAAGATGTTGAACATGCCGGTGACATTGACGGCGATCAGTTGCGCGATCGTCTCTGCCGGTGTCCGATGGATCGGCAGGTTTGGTCCGAGAAGGCCGGCGCCGTGGATCAGAACGTCCGCCGTCACGCCCACCAGTGCGGCGTCGACCGCCTCGGCATCGGAGATATCGACCGCAATACCCGTGCAGCCACATGCGTCGGAGAGTTGTTCAAGGGCATCCCGGCGCGTCCCAAGGGCAAGAACCTGAAAGCCCTTTTCCGTTAGCTGTCGCGTCACGGCCTGGCCGATGCCGCCTGTTGCCCCCGTCACGATTGCTGTTCCAGCCATCCGTTTTCTCCACCAGAGGGCGCCATGTTATTTGTTGTAACATTTTGCGTGACGCGCTCTTGCGCGTCAAGGAAAAGATGCAGGAAATCGCCGACTTATGATGAAAAGGTGTGTCGCGGGTTCGCGACTGAAGATGGCAAAAAAGCGAAACAACGCCCACAATACGGCGCGTGCAGGACGTACCGCGCTGCCCCGGGGCTTGGGCATCCTGTGCTTCGGTCTTACCGGCCAGCCTTTTGGCGGCGCTCTGCTCCCTGCTGCGCCGTGATCATATCCAGCAGCGTATCGGCTGCGAAATTGATGTCGATGACGACGGCACTCGCGAGACGTTCGGGGTCGCGCGAATGAAGGGCGCGGACCATCGTGTGGTGATTGTTTATGCCCTGGTCCATCTGGCCGAAGCTGGGATAGATGACGTTCAGGTAGGAACTGTTCATCATCCAGCGCTTCTCGATCATTCGCACCAGCTCGCTCATGCCGCTGGCACGGTAGATCGCGAAGTGGAATTCCCAGTTCAATTCCATGACCTGGGCGTAGTCTTTCCGCTCGTTCGCCTCCACCATCATCTCGTTGATGCGCGTGATGTTGGCGATGCCCTCGTCGGTGATGCGCATGGCCGCCTCGCGCGCGGCCAAGGCCTCGAGTGCCGTGCGGATTTTTGTCAGTTCGACGATCCGCTCCGTCGTGAGCGTCGGCACATAGACGGAGCCGTTCGGCCGCATTTCGAGAATGCCCTCGGCGGCAAGGTTGTAAAGTGCTTCCCGGGCGGGCGTCAGGCTTACGTCGAGCGCGGTTGCGACCGCACGGATCGTCAATTTCTGGCCGGGCTTGAAACGGCCAGCCATGATGGCGCTTCCAAGCTGGGTGCGGACCTGCTGGCCGAGGGTCTCGCTACGACCGATCGGCGCCAGATCCACGCCGGCCAGCGAAACGTCCAAAGGCTTCTTCTTGCTCATTCTGCCGCCAAACTGTGTGAACCTGCCGACCACGCGGCAGTCCCGCTCATCGTATTTCTGTTACTTGTCATTGCATACAAGAGCGAGACAAGCCGCACAACTCTCTCCCCGTCTCAGTGACTGAGGACCTGGCTCAGGAATGTGCGGGTTCGCTCACTCTTCGGATTGTCGAACAGGTCCGCCGGAGGGCCTTCCTCAACGATCTCGCCCTTGTCCATGAAGATGACACGGTCAGCGACCTGGCGGGCAAACCCCATTTCATGGGTCACGCATACCATCGTCATGCCGTCGTTCGCCAACTCCACCATGACGTCCAGCACCTCCTTGATCATTTCCGGATCGAGGGCGGAGGTGGGTTCGTCAAAGAGGAGGATCTTCGGCTTCATGCACAGCGCGCGTGCAATGGCGACGCGCTGCTGCTGGCCGCCGGAGAGCTGGCCGGGGAATTTCTCAGCCTGCTCGGGAATGCGAACGCGCTCCAGATACGTCATGGCAGTCGCCTCGGCTTCCTCTATCGGTACCTTGCGGGCGAGGGTAGGGGCGAGCGTGCAGTTCTCCAGCACGGTCAGGTGCGGAAACAGATTGAAATGCTGGAACACCATGCCGACTTCCCGGCGGATATGATCGATCTTGGCGATATCGTCATTCAGTTCGGTGCCGAGAACGTTGATCAGGCCATCCTGATGTTCTTCCAACCGGTTGATGCAGCGGATCAGGGTAGACTTGCCAGAGCCCGACGGGCCGCAGATGACGATCCGCTCGCCCGTGGGGACCTCCAGGTTGATATCCCGCAGGACCTGGAAGCGGCCGTAAAACTTGTTCATGCCGGAAATGTGGACCGCGGCTTCGCTCATCACGAATCTCTTTCAATGCTGGCCGATACGCATGCGCCGTTCGAGATAGGCGCCATAGCGGGAGAGGCTGAAAACGAACAGGAAGTAGACGAGACCGACGAAAATATAGACCTCGAAGTAGGCGAAGGACCATTCGCCCGTGCCGTAGGCCGCATGGCCGGAGGCAAGAATATCGAAGAAGCCGATGATCACGATCAGCGAGGTCTCCTTGAAGGTGATCACGAGCTGGTTGATCGTCGGCGGCAGGGCATTGCGGAAGGCCTGCGGCAGGATGATGCGGCCGGTGCGCTGCCAATAGCCAAGCCCGAGCGCTTTCGCAGCCTCTTCCTGCCCGACGGGAACGGATTGAATGCCGCTGCGGATGATCTCGGCCTGATACGCGGCGAAGAAAAGCGCAAAGCCGATGATGACGCGCCAGATCTTGTCACCCTGCAGCCAGCCGGGCAACACGAAGGGGAGGATCAGTGCCGCGGTAAAGAGGATGGTGATGAGGGGCAGGGAGCGCACGCCGTCGATGAATGCGCCCGTGGTCCTCGAAACGACGGGCAGTTCCGAACGCCGCAAGAGCGCCAGCGCGATCGCCATCGGCATGCCGATCAGCACGCCCGCGGCATAAAGGAAGACCGTCAGCGTCAGGCCGCCCCAGTCAGCCGGCATGACAACAGGCATTCCGAAAACGCCACCACGCATGAGGATATAGAAGACCAGAAAGCCGGTGCACCAGAGGCTTGCCAGCCGCAACGGCTTCCAGAACCATGGCACGCAGGACAAGACGATCGTGACCACCATTGCAATGCAGGCGAGCATCGAGCGCCACTGTTCGTCATAGGGGAACAGGCCGAAGGTGATGATGCGCCAGCGCTGATGGATCACCGCCCAGCAGGCGCCTTCAATGCCGCGACAGACTGCCGAGGTACCGTCAGGCGAGATCCAAACGGCATTCAGAATGGCCCAATCGGCGGCCAGGAAGGCGAAATAGGCGAGGAAGATGATCCCCGACACCGAAATGACGGCATTGAAAGGGGTCCGAAAATAACGCCGGCGGATTTTTTCCAGCACGCCTGTGGGGCGAAAGCCGGAGGCGTTCAGTGGAGAAACGGTGGTTGTCGCGGAAACGGTTGCCATGGGGCTCTCTTCAGGTTCTCAGCTGCGTGCCCTTGAGGGCAATCGCCTTGTTGACGCGATTGAGCACGAAGGAGAGCGTGTTGTTCATGATGAGGAAGCCGGCCATCAGGATTGCGATCAGCTCGAGTGTCTGGCCGCTCTGGTTGATGGAAACGGAAATGACCGAGAAGAAGTCCGCAAAACCGACGACGATGCCGAGCGTCGTCGCCTTGAACAGCCAGACATATTGGTTGATCAGCGTGGGGAGAACGGCGCGGATGGCGAGCGGAAGATGCACGCGCGAAAAGACATGCCACGGCGAAAGGCCGAGGGCACGCGCCGCCTCGACCTGCCCCTTGCCGACCGAGATGAAACCGGCGCGGATGACCTCGGCGATATAGGTGCCGCCATAGATGGCGGTGGCGATGGCAAGCGCCGCCATTTCCGGTGGGACGGTGATGCCGCCGCGGAAATTGAGGCCTTGCAGCGAGGGGATGGAGATGAGTGCAGAGCCCGGTTCGCGCGCATAGACGAGGATGGCCGTCATGGCTGCCAGCGTGGTTGCGGCAATGATGCTTTGAACCTTTCCCCGGCTTCGAATGCGTCGGAAGCGGCGGGTCATCGAAAACCAGGCGAGGCAGGTAAGGCCGGCAACCAGCACCAGTGCCACGGCCGCAAACCATTTCCCTTCCACGTTCAGGCTCGGGATGAACACGCCACGGGCAGAGAGAAACACGGAATCGAACAGCGCATACGCCTGCTTGGGCGGCGGAAAATGCGTGAGCGCGGCATACCAGAACAGGGCCTGGAGGATGAGCGGCACGTTGCGGAAGGCTTCAATGTATAGCGTTCCGATGTCGTTGAGGACGCCGTTCGATGAAATCCGGAAAATCGCGATGACCAGGCCGACGATGTTGGCAAGCACGATGCTGAGCAGGCCAAGGAAGATTGTGTTGACGATGCCAACCCAGATCATGCGCGCATAGGAGCTGAACGGATCGAACGGGATCAGCGAAAAGCCGATTCTGAAGCCGGTCGACTTGTACAGGAAGTCGAAACCGCCCGTCATGCCTTGCGCGGCCATCTTGGCCGTCGCCTCATGCACGGCGCCCGTGATGGCAAGGACGAGAATGACGAGAAAGGCGACCTGATAGATGACGTTGCGCGTTTTTCTGTTTCTCAATATCTGCATCGGAACACCTCTCCGCTCTGATCGTGACCGCCGGCGCGTCAAGCACCGGCGGTCGTCTCGGGAGGAGGATCAGTCGAGAACGAGCGGGTAGAGAATTCCGCCATTCTTGAGGAGCGCATTGACGCCACGTTCGACCTTGTAGGGCGAATCCTTACCGATGTTGCGGTCCCAGATTTCCGAATAGTTGCCGACGGTCTTGATGACGTTGTAGGCCCAGTCGTCCGTCAGGCCGAGCGGCGTACCCATGCCGGGCGTCGCACCCAGAAGCTTGCCGACCGCAGGCGTCGGGGGATTGGCCTTCATCTCGTCCACATTCGCGCTGGTCACCCCGGACTGTTCGGCCAGAAGCAATGCCGTCTGCACCCAGTTGGCGATATCGATCCAGTTGTCATCACCCTGGCGCATCACGATGCCCACCGGCTCGGCAGACAGGACGTCGGGAAGGATCACGAAGTCGTCCGCATTCTTTGCCTCGGTGGCGCGCAGGACGCCGAGCTGTAGGTCCCATTCCATCATGGCGTCGCAACGGCCCGAGAGGAAGGCAGCATTGGCTTCTTCCGTCTTTTCGAAGGGCACGACTTCGAGCTTGTAGCCGTTTTCGGCCTCATGCTCGACAGCATAGCGCTCCATCGTCGTGCCGGTTGGCAGGCAAAGCGTACCGCCATCCAGATCCTTGGCAGAGGTGATGTTCAGTTCCTTGCGAACCATGTAGTGGATCGCGGCCATCATGTAGGGCTGCGCGAACTGCGCGCGGATTTCGGTGTCGCGGCTGAACGTCCAGCCGGAGGACTTGATGACGAGATCCAGTTCGCCGGACTGGAGCGACGGCCAGCGTTGCGCCCAGCTTGTGGGCTTGACGTCGAGGTGATTTTCCCAGGCGCCGAAGACGGCGGTTGCTACGGCGCGGCAGAGGTCGATGTCGAACCCTTTCCAGTTGCCTTTGTCGTCGACTTCCGCGAGGCCCATGTAGGAGCCGTTGTGCCCGGTGCAGGAAAGCGCGCCGCGCTCCTTCACCTTCTTGAGTGTTTCACCGTACTCGGCGTGGGCCGGGGTGATGGAAAGAAGAACGGTACCCGCGAGCGCGGCCGCAAGTGTCAGCTTGATAGACATGAATTCCCCTTTTTGTGCTGATTGGCGATGACCGGGCGATCCGGGCATCAAAAGTTATTTGTTATATAATATGACGCCTTTCGCTTTTGTCCAGATGGATCGGCGCCTGGCGCAAGTTATTTCACAATGCGTTGTTTTTACGGAATTTAACTGGATTTCTCGGGCCTTTGCCGCGGATTTTCTCCACAGGTGGCAAAAAACGAATTGCGCCCGGTTTCGAATATGATACTTGTTATAACAAATCTGAAGACGAGGATTACGATGAGAAACGCGCCATCCACGGACGAGCTGAAGGAAATCCACCACAAGATGGTGGTGACGCGCGAATTGGAGGAGGTGCTTGGTGCCTACGCGAAGGAAGGCAAGACGCGCGGGCCTATCCATCGTTGCGATGGCCAGGAAGCGGTCGGTGTTGCAGCCTGCGTTGCGCTGCGTTCCGACGACTATGTCTGCACCACTCACCGCGGACACCATGTCTATGTCGGCAAGGGGCTGACGGCGCGCGGCATCGTTGCCGAAATCTTCGGCCGCGAGACCGGCTACTGCAAGGGCCGGGGCGGGCACATGCTGCTCGGCGACGTAACGACCGGCATGCTGGGCGGCAACGCCATCGTCGGCGCCGGCATTCCGGCTGCGACAGGCATGGCGCTCTCCATCCAGATTCTCAAGCAGGATCGCGTTGCGATGGTGGTCTTCGGCGATGGCGCTGCCCAGACGGGTATCTGCCACGAGGCCATGAACATGGCGGGGCTCTGGAAGCTGCCGGTGATCTTTGTTCTCGAGAACAATCAATACGGTCTCACGGTGCGCCAGGACGTGCAGTCGCCGGTGGCCGATCTCAGCATTCGCGCTGCCGGTTATGCGATGCCTGGTGAAATCGTCGATGGCAACGATGCCGAGGCGGTCTACCGTTCCGTGGCCGCCGCCGCCGAGCGCGCACGCCGTGGCGAGGGGCCGAGCCTGATTGAGGCGAAAACCTATCGGGTCAAGGGCTTCTCCACGTCCGATATGGGCGGCTATCAGTCCGAAGAGGAAATGGCGCCCTGGCTTGAGCGCGACCCGATCAAGCTTTCGGCTGAAAAACTCGCAGCCCTGGTGGGTGCCGAAACAGTGTCGGCGATCGAGGCTGCGGCCCGTGCGGAGGTCGCAAGCGCCTTCGAGGTTGCGCTTGCCGACCCGTTTCCCACCTTCGAAATTCATGCCCCCTCGGCCGCCTACTCGGAGTCCAAGTAATGACCTTGATGCGTTATGCAGAAGCGTTGAACGCCGCCCTCAGGGAGGAAATGCAGCGCGATCCGAGCGTGTTCCTGTTCGGCGAGGACATCGGCCGCTATGGCGGCGTCTTCAAGGTTTCCAAGGGCTTGCGTGATGAATTCGGCGATGCCCGGGTGCGTGACACGCCGATCTCGGAACAGGCGATGACGGCCATGGCTGTCACCGCGGCAATGTCCGGCACGCGCCCCGTTCTCGAAATCATGTATGCCGACTTCCTGCCGCTGTCGCTTGATGCGCTGGTCAACCAGGCCTCGGTCTTCACCTATCTCTGGGAAGGCCAGGTGGATATTCCCTTCGTGCTTCGCACACAGGGCGGCGGCGGCGTTGGCACGGGCGCCCAGCATGCCAAGAGCCTGGACGCCATGGTCTGCCATATTCCCGGCATCAAGGTCGTGGCGCCGGCAACACCCGCGGACGCGAAAGGTCTCCTGAAGTCGGCAATCCGCGATCGCCAGCCCGTGGTCTTTCTGGAGCACAAGTTACTCTACAACACGCGCGGCGAGGTTCCGGACGGTGATGACGTGCTGGTGCCGATCGGCAAGGCGCGGACCGTCGTCGAGGGTAAACACGTCTCGATTTTCGCCTCGTCGAAAATGGTCATCGAAGCGGAGAATGCCGCAAAGTTGTTGGCAAAAGAAGGCATCGAGGCTGAGGTGATCGATCTTCGCACGCTTCGCCCGCTCGATCTCGACGCCATCCGCCAGTCCATCGCCAAGACCAACCACGCCGTCGTCGTCAATGAGGGCTGGACGTTCTGTGGTTACGCGTCCGAGCTATCCGCGACGATCATGGAGTATTGCTTCGACGATCTGGATGCGCCGGTCGTGCGTGTGGCGATGCCTGACATGGCGATCCCCTATTCCGAGCCGTTGGAAATGGCCGTTTTGCCAAATGCAGCGAAGATCGCCGCCGCGGCAAAAAAGGCGCTCGCTTAGGGCCGGGAGAGAAATATGGCAACGCCGATAACAGCAGGCGCCATCGCCGGCGAATATATGGAAACGTTGGTGATCGTCGAATGGCGCGTGGCAAAGGGTGACACCGTTGCCGAGGGCGACGTTCTGCTCACCATCGAGACGGCAAAAGCCGCGGTTGACGTCGAGGCGCCCTGCGATGGTGTCATCAGCGCCATCTTCGCCGAAGCGGAGAGCGAAGTGCCGGCGGCAGCGGTTCTATGCCTGATCGGCAAGGACCTGTCGGATGTGAGCTATGACGGTGATGAAACACAGGCTGCCGATGCCGGCAATCCGCCGGCATTGCCGGCTGTCCAGGTCGCGTCTGTCGCAGAGATGACGCAGATCGTATCCGCCGGGTCACGGATCGTGGCAAGCCCTGCTGCGCGCCTGGCTGCCCGGGAAGCGGGCGTCGACCTGCGGACCGTCAGATCAAGCAGCGCGTCGGGCCGCATCAAGCTGCGCGATATTACTGCGGCATCCCGCGCTTTGCCGGTTGTTACGGCAATCTCGCCGGCCACCCTGCCCGCCGACGAGAGTGGCCCACTCAAAGTTCACCGCAGTGGTACCACGAGTGGCGCGCCGGTTTTCCTTATTCATGGTTTTGCCAGCGATTCCCTGTCCTGGTATCCGCTCGACCGGCATCTTGCCAAGAGCCACCCCGTCTATCGCCTCGACCTGCCCAATCACGGTGCTTCGCCGAAACGTCAGGTCGGCACATTTGCCAATCTCGTGCGTGAAGTGCGCGAGGCTTTCGACGCTCTCGATCTCGATAGCGTGCATGTGATCGGGCACTCGCTCGGCGGTGCGCTGGCGCTTGCGCTGGCGGATACACGCCCCCGAAAAATCGCCTCGCTGGCACTCCTTGCACCCGGTGGGTTGGGGCCAAAGATCAACGGCGACTTCATCGGCGGGATCGCCCGGGCTTCCCGGCCCGAAAGCCTCGAGAGTTGGCTGAAGGTGATGGTTTACGATCCACGCCTCATTGACCCGGCCTTCGTCAACGCTGCCTTTGCGGCGCGCAAGGACGCCGGTCTGCGCGCCGCGCAGAGCCATATGGGCGAAACGCTGTTTGCCGACGGCACGCAGGGTTTCGACCTTTCCGCCGCCCTGCAACGACTGGAATGCCCGGCGCGGATCGTCTGGGGCCGCAAGGACAGGGTACTCGATTGGAAAGACGCCTTGCGGGCGCCCGGCCATGTCGGGCTGCACCTGCTCGCCGATGTCGGGCACGTTCCGCAACTGGAAGCGCCGGATCTTACCCTCGACATCGTCACTGCGCTGATCAAGAGCGTCTGAGAGGAAACGTCATGTCGCACACGCTTCTTCTTATCGGTTGCGGGAACATGGGCTTTGCCATGCTGCGCGGATGGTTGAGGGAGGATCCCTCACTCATCGTTCATGTTGTGGAGCCTACGGACGAGCTTCGCAAACGTGCAGCCAAGGCCGGTGCCAATACTGTTTCCGATATTGCCGATCTGCCGGAAGGCCTTGCGCCCGTTCTCGTATTCGTTGCCGTCAAGCCGAACCTTGTCCAGCCGGTTTTGCAAGGGTGCAGCGGCTTCGCCGAACGCGGCGCGACCTTTGTTTCGGTTGCGGCAGGCGTCACGACTGCTTCTATGGCCGACGTCCTTCCCGCCGGGGCGGCAATCATACGCTGCATGCCCAACACGCCGGCCGCGATTGGCGACGGCATGCTGGTTCTCTACGCGCGTGATGGTGTTTCGGACGATGCGAAGCACCTCGTTTCCACGCTGCTTGCCACGTCGGGCGTGGTGGCCTGGATCGATGACGAAGCGCAGATGGACGCCGTCACGGCCATTTCCGGCTCCGGTCCAGCCTATGTCTTCCACTTCATCGAAGCCTTGACGGAGGCCGGCGTGGCGCTCGGCCTTCCCGCAGCAATCGCTTCCCTGCTCGCAAAACAGACCGTCCGCGGTGCCGGCCGGCTTGCCATAGAGGCGGATGTCGATCCTGCGACCTTGCGCCGGCAGGTCACAAGCCCCGGCGGCACGACCGCCGCCGCATTGGACGTCTTCATGAACGATGATCGCACCGCGCGGCTCGTGGCCGAGGCCACGCGCGCCGCCCGCGACCGCAGCATCGAACTCGGCAAACCGAACTGACATAAATCTGGAAGGACATAGACATGATCAGCCTCATTACGGGCGGCGCGCAGGGCATTGGCTTTGCAACGGCGGAACACTTCATTGCCAGGGGCGACAAGGTCTGCATCTTCGACCGTGCCGGCGTGGCCGAAGCCAAGGAAAAGCTCGGCCCGGATGTTCTGGCCATCGAAGGCGATGTCACCAACCAGGCGGAGGTTGACGCCGCGGTCGCCCTGACGATCGAGACTTTTGGCGGGCTCGACACCCTCGTTACCGCAGCCGGCATCGTGACGGTCGAGCCTGCGCTCGATGTGGCGCCCGAGGCATTCATGCGTATGATGAACGTGAATGTGCTTGGCAGCTTCCTGCCGGCCCAGAGCGCGGCGCGCCACATGAGCGAGAATGGCGGCGGCAGCATCGTCTTCATCGGCTCCGTCTACGGCTCCGTCGGCGCGCCGAAGCGCACCGCCTATTGCGCCTCGAAGGGCGCGGTTCACAACATGATGCAGTCGCTCGCGACAGAGTGGGGACCGCTCGGCATTCGCGTCAATGCTCTGGCCCCCACAGGCGTACGCACGCCGATGGTGCAGAACCTCATCGACAACGGCCTCTACAACATGACGGGCGTGCGCAACCGCACGCCGCTTGGCCGTATCGCCGAACCGGAGGAAATCGCCGCCGCCGCCGTGTTCCTGTCCTCGCCGGGGGCCGCGATGGTTCACGGCGCCGTGCTGCCGGTGGATGGCGGCTGGATCGCCAACGGCTTCACCTGGTGACGTGTTTCTCAAACCATCCCTTTTTCCGTTCAGACACGAAAGGCTGTGACAATGACGAAGCGTATCAACATCTCTTCCGGATCCTCCTTCGAGAAAGCCTTTGGCTATTCCCGGTGCGTGAAGGTCGGCGACACCGTCTATGTGTCGGGCACCGTCGGCATCAATTTCGAGACGGGTGAATGCAGCCCCGACCCGGTCGAACAGCTTCGCCAGGTCATCGGCAATATCGAGCCCTGGCTGGAAAAGGCCGGCGCCTCGCTGAAGGACGTCGTGCAGATCACGACCTATGTCACCTCCGCCGAAGTCTTTGCCGCCATCGGCCCGACGCTGAAGGAAATCTTCGGCGAGATCCTGCCGACGAATGCAGCGCTCGTCGTCCAGTTCCCGGTCCCGAACGTTAAGGTCGAAATCTCCGCGACGGCTGTCATCGGCTGCGGCGCCTGATAAAATAGCGGCCGCCGGACTTGCCGGCGGTCGCTCCCTTTCTTGGCCTCCTTGCGAGCGTCCGGCATGCTTCGAAATCTCATTCATCCCGACAACCGGCATGCCCTCACCGTGGGAATTGGCCTCGTCATTATTGGCTATTTTCTCTTCGCGCTGAATGACGTGGTGGCCAAGTTCCTGGTCGCAAGCTTCGGCGTCGGGCAGGTGCTGACCATCCGTGCAATCGGTGCCTTTGCCGTTCTCGTGCCGCTGGCCCGCCAGCAGGGCGAACATCCCTTCCGCAACGTGCATCGACCGCTCGTGCAGATATTGCGCGCCCTTCTCATCACGCTGGATACGGCGTTGTTTTACGCCGCCGTCGTCTATCTGCCCCTCGCCGACGTCATGACGTTCTATATGGCCGGGCCTATCTACATGACCGTGGCGTCGCATTTCCTGCTCGGCGAGCGGGCCGGCTGGCGGCGCTGGAGCGCGGTTCTGCTCGGCTTCATCGGCGTCGTGGTCGCGCTCGATCCTTCGACATCGGCGTTCTCGACGCCGGCCTGGTTTGCGCTCATCGGCGGACTTGCCTACGCACTCACACTGGTGCTCAATCGCTCCCTTGCGCGGACAGGAGATGCGACCCTCGGCATCTACCAGGGTCTTGCGACCTTCATTCTCGCCGGCGCTGCTTCTGTTTTCGACTGGCGACCCTTCACCATGGCCGAAGGTGCATCCATGCTTCTTCTGGGCGTGATCGGCGCATTTGCCCATCTCGTCGTCACGCGTTCGCTGAAGCTTGCGCCGGTATCGATCCTGGCGCCGTTCCAATACACTCTTCTGCTGTGGGGAATGCTGTTCGGATTTTTGTTCTTCGGCGACATTCCGGGTCCCAACATGATCGTCGGATCGGCGATTATCGCCGTTGCCGGCCTGTTCATCTCCCACCGCAAGGCGCGAAAGGTGGAGACGGTTCCGGACAGCGACCTGCCGGCGCAACTGCCATGAGCCCATGTCCATGGCCATGTGCGACCGAGAACTACACGCCAGCCCAGAGCCGTGAGCGTCGACGCGTTTCGCAAACACTTTCCCAACACCTCATCGAAAGTCCCTGATCATGTCTATGGCAAGCCCGATCGATCCAACCATGCAAGGCGTCGTCTGGACGAAAACCCTGCAGGAAACCGTTCGCGACTATCCCCGCCTCGCCGGCGAGGAGACTGCCGACCTCGTCGTTGTTGGTGGCGGCTATTCTGGTCTCAATACGGCGATCCACGCGGCGCGAAATGGTTTGAACGTTGTTGTGGTCGAGGCCGGGCGCGTTGGAAACGGGGCCGCCGGTCGCAATGGCGGCTACAACGTGCCCCATTTCCCGGGTGGGATGACACCCTCCGTCGTCGAAGCCGCCATCGGTCCTCGCAAAGGCCGCGCGCTCGCCGACCTGGTGCTTCAGGGGGCGGATGCCGTCTTCCGACAGATAGAGGCGTTCCAGATCAAGTGCTCGGCAGTGCAGAACGGCTGGATGCAGCCGGCACATTCCGATACCTCGATGCTGAAGGTGCGCAAGGTCCATGATGAGTGGAAAGCGCTCGGCGCCAAGGTGGAATGGCATTCCGCCGCTGATGTCGCCGACCTTCTCGGTGCACGGGGCTATCTCGGCGGCTGGTCCAACGCCGAGGGCGGGACCGTCAATCCATACAGCCTCGCCGTGGGTTTGGCGCGTGCCGCGGAGCAGAGCGGCATGCGTATCTTCGAGAACAGTCCGGTCGATGGCTTTGAGGAGACGGGGCAGGGTGTCGTCGTCCGCTGCGGGGCAAATCGCGTTTCCGCCAAATCTGCCGTTTTCGCCACCAATGCCTATACGGGCGATTTTCTGCCGGCGATTCAAAAGACGGTTATTCCCGTTTACCTCTATCATGTCGCGACGAAGCCGCTGCGCGAGGAGTTGCGCGGCGAAATCCTGAAAAGCCAGCTTTGCTTCACGGACCTGCGCAAGTCCGGCGGCTTCGGCCGTCTCGATGCGGAGGGGCGCCTGATTTCGGGTGGCGCCGTCTTCGATTTCGGCAACAAGATTGCTTATGGGCAGGAGCATGCCCGCGCGCGCATGAAGCTGCTCTTCCCCAGGCTGACGGATCGGGACATCGAACTGGAAAGCTATTGGGAGGGCTATTGCGCGGTGACGGAGAGCTATCTGCCGCATATCCTGCGGCTTGGCCGCAACGTCTTTTCCGTCGGCGGCTTTTCGACGCGCGGGGTCAATCTGGCCCAGAATCTCGGGCGGGTCGTGGGGGAGTTCATGGCGGGAAAACGTGATCTCGACAGTATTCCGGTCAACATCTACGACCAGCGCCACGACGTGCCGCTCTGGTCGATAAAGACAAGGGCAGCACGCTATGTCTTCCCATATTATCGAATGAAAGACGCGATGGGGCTGAGCTAGCGCGCGTTACCCTATAGCCTCGGTGTGTCCCGGTACGAGAGGGCAGTCATCGGCTAGGCGACGCCGCCCCCCGCGCGTCGTTTGGCTGGCGGCCCGGCGCAATTCTGGTCGGTTTTGCCAAGAAGTTCGTGCCGGGTTTTCATACAATCTTCCGCGGCCCGCGCTTGCTTCGATGCGGAAATATGTCACGCTACGGCACAGAGTGCCGGCCAACGCGTCGCAGCTTTAGGTCGTTGTTCAGCTTTCTGCCCTAACGTCAGGCAATCTTGCATGCGGGGATTTCGGATGGGCGTCGTGACGCTGGACCAGGTGGAGCGCCAGATAGCGCGGGGTTTTCGCCTTCTGCGCTTCGCCCCGGATATCGAGGCCGCGTTTCGCAAGGACTATGCGGCGGAACGGGTGCGGTTGGCAGCGATCTGGGGTGTGATCGGCACCCTGATCTACGACCTGGTCTATTTCGGCGATCGCACCATGATGGCGGACGTCTTCAGCGAGCTGGTCATCGTTCGTTTCCTGGTGTTCACGCCCTTCGTGATCGGATGCATCCTTGCCGTTCGCCGCTGGCCGGATGCGCTTCTTTACGACATTCTCTCCATTGCGATCGCCGTGTTGGGCGTCACCTTGCCCATGGCCGTCGCCACGCAGAGCTCAAGCCCCTACCTTTTCGTCTACCAGAACGGCAATTCCGCCGCCTTCCTGTTCTTCGTCATCGCATTGCGGCCACGGTTTCCCGCCGTGCTGGCAGGGCTTGTGTTGATGTGCGCCTCGCATTTCACCACCACGCAGCTGACCGGCGCCTTCGATGCCGTTACCTATTCCGGCATCGTCACCTTTTATGTGACGCTCTCGATCTTCCTGGCGGTAAGTGCCTATTTCCTGGAGCAGACGGACCGGCAGAATTTTCTCAACCAACTGCGGGCCAGCCTGCTCTACGGGCAGCTCGAATACAATTCCGAACGCGATGAACTGACGGGACTGCTGAACCGGCGCTCGCTTGCGCGGATTTGCGAGCGGCTGTGGAGCAGCAATCACCAATCGGGGGTCGCCGCCATCCTGCTCGACATCGACCATTTCAAGCGGTTCAACGACGTCCATGGCCATATCGAAGGCGATGCCTGCCTTCGCACCATCTCGCAGTGCATCCGCGACACGGCGGATGAGGCATCCTTCGTGTTCCGCTTCGGCGGCGAAGAGATGCTCGTGCTTTCGCCCATCCGGGAACCCCTGACGGCGCTTGCAACGGCGGAGCGCATCCGGGTGGCGATCGAAAACCTGGCCATGCGCCATCGTGGGCTCGAAGAAGGCTGCGTGACCGTCAGTCTGGGGGTAGCCTTCGCGGCGCCGTCCGAGGTGACGCTCGAGGGGCTTCTGCGGGATGCCGACAGCGCGCTCTACGAAGCAAAGCGCAAGGGTAGAAATATGGTGGCGCTTGCCGGCGGGCCGGTCGCCGGCACCCGTGTTGCCTAGGTCAACGTTTAAAGGCGCACTGCAGTGCCTGACCCGGATTACCGTCCGGTGTGCGTCGGGCTGAACGGTTTCATCGCTCGACCTGCGGCTTAGCCAGCGCTCCATTCCGACTATGAGAAAACGTGGGCCTTGCCCGTCACGCCGAGGCGCACGAGGGCGCCGAGCGTAGGCAGGGCTATGCTCGACGTCTTGATAAGGATTGGCGGCAACGCGACATCGGCAAGGGCGACGGCGACGGTGCAGACGGCGCCGCCGAACTGGACATCGACCACGCGTCCGCCGTCCTGTGGCGCGGTGCCGTCAACGACGATACTGATCTGTTCCGGTCGCAGCATGATTTCCGCCTTGCCCGCGTGGCCGCCTTCGACCGCCACGCGCCCCAGGGCACAGTCCGCGAAACCGTTGGTAACCGTTGCCGGCAGCAGCACGGCGTCGCCGAGAAACCGCGCGGTGTCCCGGTCGCGCGGATGCTGGTAGAGCGTCTGGGGCGAACCGGCCTGGACTAGGCGCCCCTCCCGCAGCACGGCGACCTGATCGGCGAAGGAGAGCGCTTCCGCCTGGTCGTGGGTGACGAGGATGGCGGTGATGCCGGCCGTCTGGAGAACGCGCACGACTGCCTTGCGCATGGTCTCGCGCAGGCCCGTGTCGAGGGCGGAGAAGGGCTCGTCGAGCAGCATGAGGCGCGGCCGCCGGCCGAGCGCCCGGGCCAGCGCCACGCGCTGTTGCTGCCCGCCGGATAGCTGGTGCGGTCGACGCGTCGCCATGGCGTCGTCGAGCTCGACCATGTCCAGCAGTTCGGCGATGCGGCGCGTCCGATCCGGCGCGCCGCGCTCGAAGCCGAAGGCGACATTTTCGGCGACGCTCAGATGCGGAAACAGCGCGCCATCCTGTGAGACGATGCCGATGCCGCGCTTGTGTGCCGGCACGCCCGCCGGTCCCTCGGCGAGCCGCTTTCCGTCGAAACGTACAGTGCCGCTGTCGGGAAATTCGAAACCGGCGATGATGCGCAGCAGCGTCGACTTGCCCGAGCCGGAGGGGCCGACCACGGCGGTCCGGCTGCCGGGTTCGACGGAAAGGCTGACGTCATCCAGCGCGGCCACCGACCCGTACCGCTTACTGATGGTCTCGAGATGCAGCAGGGTCATTGGCCGGCGGTCCGTTTCGATTGGGCATGGAGGAGGAGGGTGAGCGGTAGCGACAACACGACCATCATCACCGCATGGGGTGCGGCGGCGACATAGTCGATCTCGCTGGTGAGCGCCCAGAACCGGGTGGCGAGCGTATCGACGCCGGTCGGTGCCAGCATCAGTGTAGCGGTCAGCTCATTGGTGATGCCGAGCGAGACAAGGGCGACGCTGGCTGCAGCCCCGGGCGCGGCGAGCCTGAGCGTGATCTGGCGCACCGCCTGGCCGGGCGTGCGGCCGAGCGCCATGGCCGCGCGCTCCAGTTCTACCGGCGCCTGCGCGATGCTGGCGCGCAGGCCCACCATGGCACGCGGCAGGAAGAGCAGCACATAGCCGGCGAGCAGCAGGGCGAAGGTCTGGTAGAGCGGCAGCAGAAACCGCACCGTGACCGACACCAGCGCGAGCGCCACGACGACACCCGGCAGCGAGCCGACATAATAATGGCAGGCCTCGAGAAAGCGTTGCAGCCGGCCGGGTGCACGCACGGACAGCCAGGCCATGGGCGCTGCGGCAATTGTCGCGAGGATGCCGCCGGCGAGGGCCAGCACCATGGTTTGTCCCACCGCGCTTGTGACCTCGTTGTTCCAGATGGCGGTGCCGCCGAGCCAAAGCCATCGCCCGAGCGTCAGCAGCGGCACGCCGAGGGTCAGGACCGCGAGCGCTGCAGGCAGGAGCAGGATCGGCAGAGCGAGACGCCCGAGCCGCTGCCGGGTGGCCGGTCGCGCAGCACCCGCCCCGACGCGGGCGTAACGCTCGTTGCCGCGCAGCAGCACTTCGAGGCCAAGCAGGAAAAGGCAGCAGGCGACCAGCACGCCGCCGATCATGCTGGCGGCCGGGCTGTTATAGGAGGACTGGAACTGATCGACGATGGCCGTGGCCAGCGTGTCGAAGCGGATCATAGCGAACAGGCCGTATTCCGACAGGAGATGCAGGCCGATCAGCAGCGAGCCGCCGCAGATGGCAAGGCGCAGTTGCGGCAGGATCACGCGGAAGAACACAGCGACGGGCGCATGGCCAAGCGAGGCGGCGGCATCCTCCACCGCGGGATCCAGCCGTCGGAGAGCCGCGGCCACCGGCAGGTAGAGAAACGGAAAATAGGCGAGCACCGCGACGAACACGCCACCGGAGAGACCCCGCATGCCCGGCACGAGACTGACCCACGCATAGCTGTGCACGAAGGCCGGCACGGCGAGCGGCGTTATCGCCAGCCACGCCCAGAGGCGCGCGCCCGGAATGTCGGTGCGTTCGGTCAACCAGGCAAGCCCCACGGCGACCGCGATCGACAGCGGAATTGTCAGGACTTCGAGATAGAGAGTACTGAGGATCAGCTCGCCGACGCGTGGGCGGAAGACCAGCGTCTTTACCGTTTCCCAGCCGACATCATAGGTCACCCAGCCGATGAAGCCGAGTGGCACGAGGCTGAACAGGGCCACCAGCGCGGCAAACACGATCACCGGCACATGTGGGAGCGATGTGCCCACGCGCCTGCGCGCCGGCCAGGCGTCGGTGAATGCTTCCGCTGTGCTATCCTGCAACACGGCCCATGCCTTCATGCCACGCGAACAAGTGGAGGCCGTCGCAGCATTCCGCGGCCATCCGACCCTGCCGTAAGGATTTCTTGAGTAAAAGGCAATGGTTTGTCACGCGGCAACTGGCGCGCTGCACATCGCTTCTGGTATCGATCGCAATCCCGCTATAAGTAGAGTCTTGCGGACCAGTTTTGTGTCGGCATCCGGAATTTCGAGCAGGAGAACACCATGAACATGTCGATCCGAATGACAGCGGCAGCGCTGTCGCTCTTTGCTGCGGCGTCACTGGCTTCAGGCGTCCGCGCGCAGGAAGCGGATGAACTCGTCATCTACAATGCCCAGCACGAAGGGCTCGGAAAGGCCTGGATCGAGGCCTTCACGAAGGAGACGGGCATCAAGGTGGTGGTCCGCAAGGGCAGCGACATGGAATTCGCCAACCTGATCCTCCAGGAAGGCGACCTGACGCCTGCCGACGTGTTCCTGACGGAAAATTCGCCGGCCATGGCGTTGCTCGATACGGAAGGACGCTTTGCACCGGTCGACAAGGAAACACTCGATCAGGTGCCGGCGGAGTATCGCCCGGCAGATGGCATGTGGACCGGCATCGCCGCACGATCAACGGTTTTTGCCTATGACAAGACGAAGCTCACCGAAGAGACGCTGCCCAAGTCCATGCTCGACCTTGCCGCTTCGGCCTGGAAGGGCCGTTGGGGCGCGTCACCCGCAGGCGCGGATTTTCAGGCGATTGTGGGGGCATTGCTGCAGCTCAAGGGCGAGGAGGCAACGTCCGCCTGGCTCACGGCGATGAAGGAGAACGCGACGCCCTACAGAGGCAACAGCGTTGCCATGAAGGCGGTCAATGCCGGTGAAATCGAAGGGGCGGTGATCTATCACTATTATTGGTTCGGTGATCAGGCGAAGACCGGCGAAAACAGCAGCAACGTGGCGCTGCACTATTTCAAGAACCAGGACCCGGGCGCCTTCGTCAGCATCTCCGGCGGCGGCATCCTGAAGACCAGCAAACACCAGAAGGAGGCGCAGGCCTTCCTGAAATGGATCACCGGCAAGTCCGGCCAGTCCATCCTGCGCGATGGCGATTCTTTCGAATATGCGATTGCGGGTGAGGCCAACCCCAAGCTCGTTCCGCTCAAGGATCTCGATGCGCCAAAGGTCGAAGCCTCAACGCTCGACAACAAGAAGGTCGTGGAACTGATGACCGCCGCCGGCCTGCTTTGATGCTTGACGGTGCGCGTCTATCGGCCGCGCACCGTCCATCTCACAATCTGGGATCGCAGGGCGCCTGCCTATACTTCGAACACGTCCTCGAACGATTCAGGGAAGCTCTTGCGGGCGACCCGTTCGTCGATGACCAGCATCGCCTCATAGGACATCGGGTCGAACTCCTTCTCCACCGACAAGACCTCGCGGCCGAAAAGCAAACTGAGGCGGGCGGCGTCGAGATTGCCGCGCTCGAAGGGTTCCGGGCCGAAATGGTGCCAGAGGGCATGCAGGAAGGCGGCGTCGATGCGGTGTTCGGCGGTGCCGGGACGGCCACGACGAGGCAATGCCTTGATCGGCGTCACCCCGCGTGGATTGGCGCGGCGGATGGTGAACTGCACGCCCGTGCCCGGCATGCCGGATGGAAAGCCGCGGTGCTTGATCATGTCGGGCAGGGTTGCCATGGGATGCTCCTATGCCGTTTCCTGGCCGATCTTGTCCTGCGTCTTCGTCTCGAAGTCGGAGGCATCGTGCCGCTCGTGCAGCTGTTCGGATGGATCGCCGTTCAGCCGGTTGACCATGCGGCCGCGCTTGACGGCCGGGCGGGCGGCGATTTCGGCCGTCCAGCGCTGGACGTTCTTGTAGCTGTCGACATCGAGGAAGGTGCCGGCGTCGCCATATTGCTTGTGTTGCGCAAGGCCACCATACCAGGGCCAGATCGCCATGTCGGCGATGGTATAGGCAGTACCCGCCATGAACTGGTTTTCGGCCAGATGCCTGTCGAGCACGTCGAGCTGGCGCTTCACCTCCATCGCGTAGCGATCTATGGCGTATTGGATGTGGATCGGCGCATAGGCGTAGAAGTGGCCGAAACCGCCGCCGAGGAAGGGTGCCGAGCCCATCTGCCAGAACAGCCAGTTGAAGGTCTCGGTCCGGGCGCGCAGGTCGTCCGGCAGGAAGGCGCCAAATTTTTCAGCGAGATAGAGCAGGATGGAGGCCGATTCGAAGATGCGGACCGGTGCCCCGCCACCCTTCGGCGCGTGATCGAACAGCGCCGGAATCTTGGAGTTCGGGTTGACATCGACGAAGCCGGAACCGAACTGGTCGCCGTCCCCGATGCGGACCGGCCAGGCGTCGTATTCGGCGCCCGTGTGTCCCGCCGCCAGAAGCTCCTCCAACAGGATCGTCACCTTCACGCCGTTCGGCGTGGCAAGCGAATAGAGCTGCAGCGGATGTTTCCCGACCGGCAAGGCCTTGTCATGGGTCGGGCCGGCTATGGGGCGGTTGATATTGGCGAAGGCGCCGCCATTGCCCTTTTCCCATGTCCAGACTTTCGGCGGTTCATACCCGGCGGGAAAGTTATCGGCGGGGGATCTCTCAGTCATGCAAAATATCCTTGTTCTGAAGGAGCATATCCAATTTGAGAGCGCAGCGTCACCCGGCACGAGGCGGTGCGCTGTATCTCTGCACAGTTCTATCGTGCCCGCATGGCCGGGCACCCTTCAGATAGGGATGGTTTTGACAAACTGCGACAGCCGCCTCCCGACATTGTCAGACAGAAGGCGGCTTTTTATGCGGCTGGCTCGAAGGTGAAGTGAAGCGAACGCGACGCCCCTGAGGGCTATCGCAATCCTTTCGCGCGATCCCAGGCTTGCGACCACATTTTCAGGGCTTTCTGGCTCAGCGCTTTCGGCAGGTGCAGGCGCTTCTGCGCCTCATCGGAAGGATAGAGGTTGGGATTTTCCCGCAGCTTTTCGTCGAGCAGGGCGAGTGCCGCCTTGTTCGCTGTCGAGAAGCCGGTCTCCGTCGCGGCCGCGGCCGCGATCTCGGGACGCATGAAGAAGTCGATGAAGGCGTGGGCGGCTTGCGGGTGGGATGCGTCGGCCGGTATGGCGAGCACGTCGGTCCAGACCAGGTTGCCCTCCTTCGACAGGCGATAGGTAACGGTGAACGGCTTGCCGGCTTCCTTGGCGCGGCTGCTGGCGATCAGCATGTCGCCGGAAAAGCCGATGGCGAGGCAAAGGCTGCCGTCGGCGAGATCGTTGACATAACTGGAGCTATGAAACTTGCGCACATAGGGCCGGACCTTGGTGACGACCTCCACCGCCTTTTCGAGTTCGGCCTTGTCGGTCGTGTCCGGGTTGAGCCCGAGATAGATGAGCGCTAGGCCCAGCACCTGCTCGGCATCATCAAGCATGCCAACGCCGCAGGAGGCGAATTTTTCGACGATTTGCGGATCGAAGACCATCCGTAGCGAATCGACCGGCGCGTCGGGCATGATTGCCGTCACCTTCTCGACATTGTAGCCGACCCCGGTCGTGCCCCACATCCAGGGTACATTGTGGGCATTTCCGGCATCGACGCTTTCGCCGCGGGTCAGAACGGTGGGATCGAGATTGCCGAGGTTGGAAAGACGGGTGCGATCCAGCGGCGCCCAGACCCCGACCGGAAGCTGGCGCAGCAGGTGGGGGGAAAGGTTGACGGTCACGAGGTCGTAACCGGATTTGCCCGTCAGCATCTTGGTCTCGACCATGTCGTTGGAATCGAACAGGTCGTAGGAAACCTTGATGCCCGTCTCCTTCTCGAATTCAGCAATCGATTGGGCGCTGAAATAAGACTCCCAGGAATAGAGGTAGAGAACCTTCTCTTCGGCCTCGACCGAGGTGGCGAAAAGGCATGCCGTCGCAAGTGCCAGCCAGCGTTTCATCGTCGTTCTCCGTTTCTGATGGCGGGTCATCGGGGTTGCTGCTGCGTGACACAGTGGATGCCGCCGCCGTTTTCGTAGATGCGGTCGGCGTCGATCTGGACGATGCGGCGGCCGGGATGCAGCCGGCCGAGAACATGCTTCGCCAGCGCATCCGCTTTCCTGTCGCCGAATTGCGGCGTGTAGAGCGCGCCGTTGCCGACATAATAGTTTGCGTAGCTGCTCAAAAAGTCCTCGCTCGTCGAACGCCCCTCGGTCGCCGAGGGAATGGAAGCGACCTCGAAGGTACGGCCGCGGGCGTCATGCGCTTTCGCCAGGATGGCAAGCGCCTCGTCATGGGCGTGCGCCCATTCCGACGTGTCGCCGGGATAGCTGCTGGCCACGATGAGACCCGGCGCCACGAAGCGCAGCGAGCCGTCTATATGCCCGTCCGTGATATCGAGTCCGCGCACGCCCGGAACCCAGATGACGGTTTCGACACCGAGGGCGGCCTTCAGGCGCTGCTCGATGTCGGCGCGCGTCATGCCGGGATTGCGATTGTCGTTCACCCAGCAGCTTTCGGTGAGGAGAAGCGTGCCGTCGCCGTCATATTCGATACCGCCGCCTTCGCCACAGAGGTCCGCATCGTGACGGTCGACGCCCGCCAGCGCCGCAATCCGTGCGGCAAGCTTGCCGTCGCGCGCATGAGCCTGCTTGTTGCCCCAGCCGTTGAAGCCGAAATCGACGGCGGCGACGCCGCCATCTGCCTTGCGAACGAAGACAGGGCCGCTGTCGCGCGCCCACATGTCGTCAGTCGGGATATCGACCAGCTGGACCTTCGGTCCGCAGAGGCGGGCAGCCAAACCATGCTGGTCCGCCGGGGCGGCCATGGAAACGGGCTCGTTTTCCGCGATCGCCGCGGCAAGCCGGCCGAGCGTTTCCTGAACACTTTCGAAGTAGGCGCCGGGGCCGCCATAGAGGCTTGGTGTCGACGGCCAGGCCATCCATGTTTTCTCGTGTGGTTCGGCTTCGGCGGGAACGGCTATCATCCCGATATTCTCCTCTTCGGCACGGCTGCGCGCAGCTGG
This sequence comes from Sinorhizobium sp. RAC02, assembly GCF_001713395.1. Lineage (NCBI taxonomy): Bacteria > Pseudomonadati > Pseudomonadota > Alphaproteobacteria > Hyphomicrobiales > Rhizobiaceae > Sinorhizobium > Sinorhizobium sp. RAC02. The sequence goes on from NZ_CP016452.1 coordinate 1,157,914, forward strand.
CATCAATGCCAGTCCTGCGGTTGCCAGAACAAAGCTACGGCGTGACAGGGCAGTGTATTGTCCGGTCACAGGGGCTGTTCCTGCGTGATGCAGTGGATCGCGCCACCGGCGGGCACGACGGCGCCGACATCGACGGTGACGATCCGGCGGTCCGGGAAGGCGACGGAAACGGCTGCCTTGGCCTCCTCGCCGGAAGGGCAGCCGAACGTCGGCATCACCACGCCGCCATTGGTCAGCGCAAAATTGATATAGGAGCGTGCAAAAATCTCGCTGGTCGCCTCAACATCGTAGGCTTCCGGTATGGGAATGACCTCGAAGCTGCGGCCGCGCGCATCCGTCTGGCTGCGCAGGGCGGCGAGATTGTCGGCGAGAATGCGTCCGTGCAGATCAGTCGGATCGGGATTGTATTCGAACATCACGACGCCCGGGCGCACGAAGCAGCACATGCCGTCGACATGACCGTCCGTCTCCAGGTCCAGCGGATCGCCCGGCAGCCAGACGACCTTTTCAAGGCCGAGCATGCGCAGGAGTTCCTGCTCCACCCACGCTTTCGAAAGGCCCGGATTGCGGTTGGGATGAAGCAGGCTCGTTTCCGTGGCGATGAGCGTGCCATCGCCATCGCAGGCCAGCGAACCGCCTTCGCAATGAATGAACGATTGCGCGATCTCCGCCCCTTCATGCGCCAGCACGCGGCCGGCCAAAGCATCGTCGGCGTCGAAAGGCTTGTGTTTGCCGCCCCAGGCATTGAAGCGCCAGGAAACGCCGGCAAGACCGCCATCGTCCCGCTTCATAAAGGTCGGGCCGGAATCGCGAATCCAGCAATCGTCGATCGGCATCGCGACCACCTCGATACCGTCACCGAGATAGGCACGGGCGTCGTCGGCGTGCTCGGGATGCGCCACCATGCTGACGGGCTCGAAGCCAGCAATCGCATGGGCGACGTCGGCATAAGCCCGCTGCATGGCCGGCAGGCGCTCGCCATAGAGATCCTTGCGGTGCGGCCACGCCATCCAGGTCTTGGCATGCGGTTCGAATTCACCCGGCCGGCGCAGCTTCACCTGTGGTTGCGGCGATACTTTCGTATCCATTCTTGACTCCTGTTCATTTGCTGCGCTCATTATTCGCCGAACGAATGCGGCCTACAAACGAGAAGCATTCCTGCTTGAAATGAATGGAATTCATGAATGGTGAAGTTTCGGCACATTCCGCCGACCCAGTTCCTGAAGGGGTTCGAGGCTGCTGCCCGCCTTGAAAGTTTCAGCCGAGCGGCGGAAGAAGTGGGCCTCACCCAGTCGGCCATCAGCCACCAGATGCGACTGCTCGAAGGCCAGATCGGACAGCCGCTGTTCCTGCGCATCGGCCGGGAGGTGCGGCTCACGGATGCCGGGCGCGACTATCACCGCACGGTGCGGCGCTGCCTTGACATGATGGAGGAGGGCTACCGGCGCCTCGAACCCTATCGCAAGCCCGGCAGCGTCGTCATCTATGCACCGCAGGATTTTGCCCGGCGCTGGCTCCTGCCGCGTCTGCCGGCGTTGAGAGCGGCAGCGCCGACCTGCGAACCCTGGCTGGACACCAGCGGCGCGACTGTCGATTTCGAGACGATGGAAGTGGACATCGCCCTCATCCACGCCCACGAGCCGCCGCCCGGCTGCGAAAACCTTCTGATCGCCCGTGACCGCCTGTCGCCCGTTGCCGAACCGGGGCTTGCAGCGGGGCTGACCCAGCCGTCCGACCTGCTGCAGGCGCCGTTGATCCATGAGGAGGGTCCGATCGGTTGGGCTGACTGGCTGGACCATGTCGGGATTGAAGCCGGCAAGGTCTGGAAGGGAACGAATTTCAGCGACAGCGACATTGCCCTCGCGGCTGCGGAGTCGGGGCAGGGTATCGCGCTGGCGAGCCTGTTCCTGGCTGGAGACGCTCTTGCTGCCGGTATCCTGGTCCAGCCCTTCGTCGAGACAGTCGATTCGGGCCGCGCCTGGTACGCGCTTTCCAGCGCGGAGCGGCTCAAGGATGGCGACGTGCGGGGCGTCTGGTCCTGGTTGGAGAAGCAGGCCATGGAAAGGGAAACGGATTAACCGGCTCCGCGTCACGGCGTCGCCGTGCCGGCACCTCTGGTCTTGATTTTTGAATAAGGGTCTTATTTCAACCGTCGAAGCTCTAGCAGTGGCGCTTCTCGATCGGGCGCGTCGATAGATCCTTTCAAAGCCTCGAGAAGTGCCTTTATGTCTTTGTTTCCTCGCTTTCATCGCCTCGCTGTTTCCCTAATTCTTTTCGTTTTCCTGACCGCACCGGGTTTTGCCCAGGCGCCGACGCAGGAGGCCATCCGGCAATCGGACGCGATTGCGGTGGAGATGAAGGCGCTCGCTGAACAGGGCGACACGGACGGCGCCCGCCGCAAGGCGCAGGAGGCGAGCGTGCGGTTCAAGGCGCAAGGCGAGGCCTGGCTTGCCGCCAGCTACGCCGTTTCAGCCGCCGATTATGCCATGCGCGCGGGGGATGCCGCGGGCGTCGACGCGGAATATTACCCCCGAATGCAGGAGTTGCTGGCGACCCTCGATCCGGTCGAGGAGACGCGGGCCAACCTGCTGCTCGAATTGTTGATGAATGCCAAGGGCAAGCTTGGCGATAAGGACCGGCAGGACGCGCTCGGGGAGCTCTATGAAGAGCGGATCCGCAAGGCGCATGGCAAAAACAGCGAGCAGGATATCGACGGCCGGGTGCGCACAGCCTACAGCCTGCTCGAAAACGGCCGTCTGGAGGATGGCCTGAAGAAGATCCGGGCAGCGCTCGCCGCATCGCAGAAGACCGAACTGCATGGTGTGACGCTGCGGCACTACACGCAGATCGCCCGCAGCCTCCACGCAAGCGGCCTCAACGACGAGGCGGCCGCCTTCTTCCACGAGGCCGAACAGACGCGGGCGATCCGGGCCGATGCGAAGGAACTGGCCGATTTCTATCTCGCCTATGCGGAGTTCCGCACGGCGGTGCCGGATCCCCAGCAGCATTTCGTGCCGCTCTATTCGATGGCGACCAATCTCTTCGCCCGTTTCTACGGCCACGAATCCCCTGAACTGATCCACGCCACGGACAAGCTGGCGACGGCCCTGTCGGATGTCGGGCAATACGGCACCGCGATCGACCTCGAACGGCGCAATTACGAGATCGCCCAGAAGTCGCTCGGTGACGACGACACCGTTACATGGCGCATCGCCAACAACCTGGCCGACATGCTGCGCGGTCTCGGTTCGCCGTCGCGCGCATTGGAATACGATCTCAAGGTGCTGGAAAATCGAACCCGCCACTACGGGCAGAATCACTTCAACACGCTGGTGAGCGCCAACAACACCGCGCAGAACTATCTCGATCTTGGCAACTATGGCGAAGCACGGCGCTATTTCGCTCTCTGCCTCGACATCTCCAAGGCGCTCGGCGATCCCGTGACGATTGCCGGTATGGAGGCCTGGCTTGCCTATACCGATCTCCTGTCGGGTGCTGCGCCGCTGGATGCGGCGGCCATCAGCCGCATGGATGCGCTCATCACCGATTCCAACTACCCGGCCATATTGAGCATGAAAGCGGCCGATCTGCTTGCCGGTCATTTTGGACTGAAAGGCGATACGGAGCGCCAGATCAAACATCTGCAGCAGGCCTACAGCATTGCCGGCGGTGAAATGGGCATGGCCCATCCGCTCGCCTTTGCCGGGCGCATTGCCATCGCGAATGCCAAAGCCGCGACGGACAAGGCGACCGCCGCGCAGGAGTTCGCCGGCATCGACCGCGACATGCTCGGCTGGGTCCATCTCCAGGTCTCGGTCGCCGGCGGGCGAGAGGTCGGCGAAGCGGTGCGCGCCATGGCCGATGGCATGCTCTATGACTATGCGCGCTTTGCCGAGTACAACCCCGCGGCCGTCCCGGCCTTTGCCGATGCGACGCGGCGCTGGCCGTCGCTGGCGACCGCCGATGCCGACAATATCCTGAAACTCGCCCGCACGATCGACTCGTCGGATGGTGAAACCGCCCGCCTGCTCGACCGCATCTCGCGCCTTTCGCGCATCGCCCGCGAGACGTTCGCGGCGGATGTCGAACAGGACCTCGCCTACGAATACCTGGCGGAGACCAAGACGCTGGAGCGGCAGCTCAACGACCGGATCGTTGCGCGCTATCATCTCGATCGCGAAACGGTGCTGAACCAGGCGCTGCCGACACCGGCGGATCTGCTTGGGCAAGACCAGGCGCTCGTCCAGTATTTCACGACCCTCAAATGGCGGGCGGACAGAGAGGGCGCAGATCCGATCGCGGATACCAGGCTCTACGCCATCGTCTGGCGCAAAGGCGCGGCACCGGTGCTGAAAGCGCTCGGTGATCCGCGAAAACTGTTGTCGAACGACGAGGAGATTGTCGCGGCCCTCCAGACGCGTGAGCGCAGTGGAGATGACAACAGAGGATTGCGCATAGACGCGAGCAAACGTGCCTTCTCAAGCCTGCACGACCGGTTGGTCGCGCCGCTCGAAAAGGAAATATCAAGTGCGAAGACGCTCTTCATCGTGCCGGACGGGCGATTGTTCGCCTTGCCCTTTTCGCTGCTGGAGGATGCCGACGGCAAATTGCTCGAAGAGCGCTTCACGCTGCGGCTCCTGACGGAGCCGGAAGCGCTCTACCGCGCTGTCGACGATCGGGCGCTGCCAGCAGAGGGCCGGGTCGTGTTGGCCGGTGGCATCGACTATGCCAGGGGAGAGGAGGGCGGTGCCATGCCCTTGCCGGGCACCCTGCGCGAGGTGGAAGCCATCGGCAAGGTCCTGTCCCGCCCCGGCCTGAAGATCGAAACCCTCACGGGAACGGATGTCGGCGAAACAGCGCTCCGCGAGCGCATGACGGGAGCCGCCATTGCCCATCTGGCCACGCACGGGGCCTATGGCAGCCCGAAGAACGGCGGCGCCAGCAATGTCGACACGCTCTGGCAGAGCGAGGTCATCCTGGCGCAATCCGGCGATAGTCGTGCCATGCGTCGCGACGAGAAGGACGGGCGGCTCTATGCCTTCGAACTGATGGGTTGGGACCTTTCCGGCCTCGACCTGCTGGTGCTGTCCGCCTGTGAGACAGGCCGTGGCGACGAGGCCTTCGTGGGCGGCGTGCGAGGTCTGCCGACCGCGGCGGGCCTTGCCGGTGCAAAGCGCTCTCTGCTGACGCTCTGGCCCGTTGCCGACGACGGGACGGCTGATTTCATGGTGCGCTTCTACGAACACCTGAAGGCCGGCCAGACCTATGCAGCCGCGTTGCGCAGCACGCGGCGCGATGCCATCGAAGGGCGGATCCCGACGGCAAGGGATCCGCTGGTCTGGGCCGCGTTCGTGCTGTTCGAGAACTAGAGCAATTCCAGCAAAAGTGGGTACCGATTTTGCGTCCGGAATTGCGTAAAAGCAAAGCTCTAGGCGTTGTCGAAGATTGCCATGTCGAGTTCGGCCTTGCGGCCCAACGTCGTCATCCATTCGGTGAACTGGGGACGATTCCGGATTTGGCGGCCGTAATGGCGGCCGAGGGCTGCTGTGAGATCACCCTTGCGGCCGAGCTGTTCGTCGGCAAAGCTCACCATCTGCGAGTTCGGCCAGGCCTGCGGACGAATGCCGACAAGACGGGTGAACAACGCTTCGCCCGGTTCGTCCGGATTGGCTTGTGCCATCAGCGTCAGCATGGCGGCAGTCGAGCGCGATATGCCCATATGGCAATGCACGAGCAGATGGCTCGCCCTCTGTCGCCCGTGGAAGTCCGCGCCGAATTGCAGGATCGCTTCGACATGGTCGGGATGCGGCATGGTCCGTTCCGGCGCCGCGGCAATGATGTCGTGAAAGCGCAACGTGGTCCGATGGTGCTGGCCATAGGTCTGGAACACGTCTAGCTCCGGGTATTCCGGGTCGATAATCGACAGCACGTGGGTCACGTTCCGGGCTTGCTGGCCCGGCAGTTCCTCGATCCCGCAAACCGAGAGCTCTGGAGAGAAGACGACGTCCATTTTCGAATCAGTCCTTAGTCGATGGGTGGTTTTCGGGACGATAGAGATACAGCAGGGGGAAGCGAAGGCAATTTCGTTTCGCCGGTGACGCGCGCCGGTCGTCAGGGGACGCTTGATGGTTGGGGCAGTACGGCTTGTCTCAGCACATGCTCCAGCCAATCGGCAAAGACCAGCAGGCGGCGGGAAAGATGCTGGCGGTGCGGGTAGAGCAGCGTCATCGGCAGCGGTTCGGCGCGGTGCTGCGGCATGACCTCGACGAGGTCGCCCGCGTCGAGATGCTGGCGAACGTCGTAGGCGGGGATTTGGATCAGGCCGAGGCCGGCGAGGCAGCAGGCGATATAGGCTTCGGCGCTGTTGGCGGTGACGCGTCCACGCATCGGCAGGGTGCGCAGCACGCCGTCCTCCAGCCATTCCCAAGGCTCGACCCGGCCGGTGGACGGCGAGGCGTAGTTGACCGCCCAATGCGTGCCGAGATCGTCGGGTGTTTGCGGTGCGCCGTGCCGGGCAATGTAGCCGGTGCTGGCGACATTGATCAGCGGCAGATGCCCGATCGAACGGGCAATCAGCCCGGAATCGGTCAACGGGCCGACGCGCAGCACGCAATCAACGCTATCCTCCACCAGGTTGATCGCCCGGTCCGTCACGCCGAGATCGATGTCAATTGCCGGGAACCGGTCGAGGAAATCCGGCAGCGCAGGCGCGATGATGAGCCGTCCAATCCGCCCCGGCACGTCGATACGCAGCCGACCGGCGGGTGCGGCGCTGTTGTCGCCGAACAGTCCTTCCGCTTCCTCGACGGCGGCGACGAGGTGCAGGCAGCGCTGGTAGAAGGCCAAACCATCCTGGGTGGGGGAAACGCGTCGCGTCGTGCGGTGCAGCAGGCGGGCGCCAAGCCTGCCCTCCAGGGTCGCTATCGCCGCCGAGACCGATGAGCGCGGAAGGCCGAGCGTATCCGCCGCCCGGGTGAAGCTCGCGCTTTCGACGACGCGGGTGAAGATGCGAAAGAGGTCGATGCGATCCAAGCGGCCCCGCCATTGTTCGTTGATCCTGACATATGATGTCAGACTGTCCGGCTTTATTGCAACATTCCAGTCGATAAGTTTGCTCCGGCGTCAGGCGGGCACCATGCCCGGCCAAAGCATTGCTCAAGGAGAACCACACCATGACCGACCATTCCATCAAGGGTAAGACCGTCATCATCGCCGGTGGTGCAAAAAACCTCGGCGGCCTGATCGCCCGCGACTTCGCCGCCCATGGCGCCAAGGCCGTTGCCATCCACTACAACAGCCCCGCCACGAAGGCGGATGCAGACGTCACGGTTGCCGCGGTCAAGGCGGCGGGTGCCGAGGCGGTCGCTTTCCAGGCCGATCTGACGACCGCCGGTGCCGTCGAAAGGCTGTTTGCCGATGTCGTGACCGCGCTCGGTCGTCCGGACATCGCGATAAACACCGTCGGTAAGGTGCTGAAGAAGCCGATCGTCGACATTTCCGAGGCCGAATATGACGAGATGAGCGCCGTCAACGCGAAGTCCGCCTTCTTCTTCCTCAAGGAGGCCGGCAAGGCGCTGAACGACAACGGCAAGATCTGCACGCTCGTCACATCGCTGCTCGGCGCCTACACGCCGTTCTATTCCAGCTATGCCGGCACCAAGGCGCCGGTCGAACACTTTACGCGCGCGGCATCCAAGGAGTTCGGCGAGCGCGGCATCTCGGTGACGGCGATCGGCCCAGGCCCGATGGATACGCCCTTCTTCTATCCCGCCGAAGGGGCCGATGCGGTCGCCTATCACAAGACAGCGGCCGCGCTGTCGGGTTTCTCAAAGACCGGCCTTACCGATATCGAGGACATTGTGCCCTATATCCGCTTCCTCGTTTCGGAGGGCTGGTGGATGACCGGCCAGACCATTTTAGTCAACGGCGGCTACACCACAAAGTAAACCTGAGCGGAACCGTTCGGGATCGCCAATCCCGAACGGTTCACGACTTCGTGGGTCGATTGCCCTGGAAGGGGCCACGGATTGACGCTGCCCGGTCAAATCATGTTTATCCGGTGGCGTACCGCGATTCCGATCCTGTAAGATGGGGCCGCGCGATGAGAAGCGCGACTGCAGGAGGCCGAACATCACCAGTCCTTCCTTTTCGACGCGGCAGGTTCGGTTGGCGTCGGGGCTTGTGCTCTTTTCCTTCGTTGCGACCCATCTTGCAAACCACGCGCTTGGGCTCGTCTCTCTCGACGCCATGGAAACCGGGCGAGGCGTTTTTCTTACGATCTGGCGAAGCACACCGGGCACCGTTGCGCTGTATGGCGCTTTTCTCGTTCATTTTGCGCTGGCTCTCCGGGCCATCTATTCGCGCCGGGCGTGGCGCATGCCCCTTGGCGAGTTTGCCCAGATTGCCTTCGGGTTGTTGCTGCCGTTCCTGCTGGTCGATCATGTCTTCGGCACCAGGGTGCTTCATGAAACCACCGGCGTCAGGGACCAGTATGCCCGCGTCATCTACAATCTATGGGTCGTGTCTCCTGTCGGTGGCGTGAAGCAGTCCTTCGTGCTCGTCGTCGCCTGGGCGCACGGCTGTCTCGGGCTGTATTTCTGGCTGCGGCAGCGATCCTGGTTCGCGCGGCACCAGCCGGTCTTCCTTGCCGTCGCGGTACTGCTTCCGTCCCTGGCATTGCTTGGATTTGTCGATGCCGGCCAGACGATCGCTAGACTGGCTACGAAAGGCGGCCTTGATCCCTCGGTAACGGCTATGCCGCCCGAGAGTGCGAGCACCGCGTTTGCCGACACCGCGCGCACGATCGTCTATTCGGTTTTGGTGGCGCTGGTCGGCGGCCTCTTCGCCTTTCGTCTCCTTCGCTATCTGCGCCTGCGCCGGAACATGGTGGAAATCCGCTATGGCGCGGGACACACCGTCCGGGTGCCGCGTGGCTTCAGCGTCCTCGAAGCGAGCCGCCGGCACGGCATACCCCATAACTCCACATGCGGCGGCAAGGGGCGCTGCTCGACGTGCCGTGTCCGTGTCATCGAGGGCTTGCACCGCCTGTCGCCGCCAACGGAGACCGAGCAGAAGACGCTGGCGAGGATCAATGCCGGCAAGGATGTCAGACTGGCCTGCCAATTGCGCGCGATGAGCGATCTCACGGTCATTCCGCTGTTGTCGACCGCGGTCACTGCTGCCGAGGTGGTGCCGCGCCTGAGTGTCGCGCCGGGCAGGGAGCAGGAGGTCGTGGTCCTGTTCTGCGATATCCGCGGCTTCACCAAACTCGTCGAGGCGCGCCTGCCCTTTGACGTCGTCTTCCTGCTCAACCGCTATTTTGCCGTGGTTGGGCGCGCCGTCGAGGCGGAAGGGGGCAAGCTGGACAAATTCGTCGGCGACGGGGTCATGGCGCTGTTCGGTGTCACACCCAGTGCGCTTGATCCCTGCCGTGGGGCGTTTGCCGCGGCCGTTGCAATCGGCGAGGGCATCCGTGAACTCAATCAGGAGCTTGCCGAGGAACTGAGGGCTCCCCTCCGGCTGGCAATCGGCATCCATGTTGGCCCCGCCGTCGTGGGCGCCATCGGCTACGGATCGGCAATCGGCATCACGGCGATTGGCGATACGGTCAATATTGCAAGCAGACTGGAGGGGGCAGCGAAGGAACTCGACGCCTATCTGGTCGCATCCGAACGGGCTGCCCGCCGCGCGGGCCTCGATCTGTCGGCAGCAAGCCAGCGTACGATCGATGTGCGCGGGCGTTCCTTGGCCCTGAACGTCGTTGCGTTCGACGATATGCACGATTTGTCCAGAAGTCTCGATGGCGAGATAGAACCGCTTTCATAAGATCTGGCCTGTTGCGGACAGGTCTTGATAGTTGGTTTTACACGGTCCGCCGGCCGTAGCCTTCGCCCTGTCTTCGAGCGGCGTCCGCCAAAATTCCTATAGGATTCCTATTTTTTCGCCGCCCGGTTGCTCTCGAATGCCTATCCGGTTTGGCCACATATCAGAGCGTGAGAGATCGAAGGATGCTCTCCACGCTAGAAAGCTTTCTCGGTGTCGCCCGTCCGGACGGCGCCTTTTGGCTTGTCTCGCTCCGCCCAAACCAAAGGAGTCCGAATGATGATCGACGTCATTCTTATCGGCACAGCGGTCGTCTTCTTCGCCCTCTGCTTTGCCTACACGCAAGCCTGCGACAGGCTGTGAGGAGAGCATACGATGTTGTTCGACTATGTCTTTAGCGGTGCCGTCACCGTCTTTCTCACCATTTACCTGACCTACGCTCTCATTCGGCCAGAACGCTTCTGATGAAGCTGCCGGGTATTGAAAGTTTCCTCCCATGACCCTCAACGGATGGCTACAGATCCTGCTCTTCTGCGGGATCGTCCTTGCCCTCGTCAAACCGCTCGGCGCCTATATGACGCGCGTTTTTGCCGGGGAACGTACATTTCTTTCTCCCGTCCTCGTTCCGATCGAACGGGGGCTATACGCCCTGGCCGGCACCAGCGATCGCGAAGAGCAGCGCTGGACGAGCTACGCCTTCGCCATGCTCGCATTCAACCTTGCCGGCCTGCTGCTGCTTTATGGATTGCAGCGCATGCAGGGCATGCTGCCGCTCAATCCTGCCGGTATGACCGCGGTCGGGCCGGAACTGTCGTTCAACACCGCCATCAGCTTCGTCGCCAATACCAACTGGCAGAACTATGGCGGTGAAAGCACCATGTCCTATCTGACGCAGATGGCCGGGCTGACGGTGCAGAACTTCGTTTCTGCCGCCACCGGCATGGCGATTGCCGTCGCCCTGATCCGCGCGTTCTCGCGCGCCTCGGGTAAGGCGCTCGGCAACTTCTGGGTCGATATGACCCGCGCCACGCTCTACATCTTGCTGCCGATCTGCATCGTGCTGACGCTCGCCTATGTCGCGCTCGGCGTGCCGCAGACCTTCGGCCCCTATGTGACGGCGACGACACTGGAAGGTGCGCAGCAGACCATCGCGGTCGGCCCGGTCGCCTCGCAGCTCGCCATCAAGATGCTCGGCACGAATGGCGGCGGCTTCTTTAACGCCAACTCGGCCCATCCCTTCGAGAACCCCGACGCCATCTCGAACATGATCCAGATGGTCTCGATCTTCGCGATCGGCGCGGCCTTCACCAATGTCTTCGGTCGCATGGTTGGCAACCAGCGCCAGGGCTGGGCGATCCTCGCCGCCATGGGCGTGCTGTTCGTCGCCGGTGTCGCCGTTACCTACTGGGCGGAAGCCTCCGGCAACTCGCTGATGCATGCCTTCGGCCTGCAGGGCGGGAACATGGAGGGCAAGGAAGCCCGCTTCGGCATCGTCATGTCCTCGCTCTTCGCAGTGGTCACGACGGCAGCCTCGTGCGGCGCGGTCAATGCCATGCATGGCAGCTTCACGGCGCTCGGCGGCCTCATCCCGCTCATCAACATGCAGCTCGGCGAGGTCATTGTCGGCGGCGTCGGCGCAGGCTTCTACGGTATCGTCCTCTTCATCATCGTCGCTGTCTTCGTGGCAGGCCTGATGGTCGGACGCACGCCGGAATACCTCGGCAAGAAGATCGAGGCGAAGGAGATGAAGATGGCCGTGCTCGCCATCCTCTGCCTGCCGCTCGCCATGCTGGTCTTCACGGCCATCTCGAGCGTCATGCCCTCGGCGGTCGCATCGATCGGTACGGCCGGCCCACACGGCTTCTCCGAGATCCTCTACGCCTATACGTCGGCTGCGGCCAACAACGGCTCGGCCTTCGGCGGCCTGACGGGCAACACGCCCTGGTACAATGTCACGCTCGGCCTCGGCATGCTGATGGGGCGCTTCCTGGTCATCGTTCCCGCACTGGCGATTGCTGGTTCGCTGATCGCCAAGAAGACGGTTCCTGCCTCGGCCGGCACCTTCCCGACGGACGGCCCGCTCTTCGTCGGCCTGCTCGTCGGCACGATCCTCATCGTCGGCGGTCTCACCTTCTTCCCGGCGCTGGCGCTTGGCCCGGTCGTCGAACACCTGGCCATGCTGGCCGGGCAGACCTTCTGAGGAGCGGCCATGATGCGTCGCGTGACAAGACCTTCCGTCTCCACCCCGGTTCGCCGGGGTGGAGAAAGCAGCCGATGGTGTGCGTCCAATGCCATTCTGGCGATGTTGGGCGCCCTCTTCGCCATCGCCTGCATCATCGAATTCCTTCGCGGTTGACCGGCCACCGGTTCCGCATTTTGTTTCAAAGCTGGAGTCTCTTATGAGCCAGGCAAAATCCGCGAGCGTCCTGGATTCTCGCATTCTCATCCCGGCGATCGGCGCTGCGTTCACCAAGCTCAATCCGCGCACGCTTGCCCGCAATCCGGTCATGTTCGTCGTGGCGACCGTCTCGGTCCTCACCACCGTCCTCTTCCTGCGCGACGTTGTTACCGGTGGCGGTGATCTCGGCTTCTCCTTCCAGATCAACCTCTGGCTCTGGTTCACCGTGCTCTTCGCCAACTTCGCCGAAGGCGTCGCCGAAGGCCGTGGCAAGGCCCAGGCCGATTCACTGCGCAAGGCGCGCAGCGAAACCCAGGCCAAGCTGCTCGCCACTGGCAGCACCACCGACTACAAGATGGTGCCGGGCACCAGCCTAAAGGTCGGCGACGTCGTGCTCGTCGAGGCGGGCGACATCATCCCGTCCGACGGTGAGGTTATCGAAGGCGTAGCCTCGGTCAACGAAGCGGCGATCACCGGTGAATCCGCGCCCGTCATCCGTGAATCCGGCGGCGACCGCTCGGCCGTCACCGGTGGCACGCAGGTCCTGTCCGACTGGATCCGGGTGCGCATCACGGCTGCTGCCGGCTCTACCTTCCTCGACCGCATGATCTCGCTCGTCGAAGGTGCGGAACGCCAGAAGACGCCGAACGAAATCGCTCTCAACATTCTGCTTGCCGGCATGACGCTGATCTTCGTGCTTGCGACCGCCACCATTCCGAGCTTCGCCTCCTATGCCGGCGGCTCGATCCCGGTCATCGTTCTCGTCGCACTGTTCGTGACGCTGATCCCGACGACCATCGGTGCGCTGCTTTCGGCCATCGGCATTGCGGGCATGGACCGCCTCGTGCGCTTCAACGTGCTGGCCATGTCTGGCCGTGCGGTGGAGGCGGCCGGCGACGTCGATACGCTGCTGCTCGACAAGACAGGCACGATCACGCTCGGCAACCGCCAGGCGACGGCCTTCAAGCCGGTGCGTGGTGTCACCGAGCAGGAACTTGCCGACGCTGCCCAGCTCGCCTCGCTTGCCGACGAGACGCCGGAAGGCCGCTCGATCGTCGTGCTCGCCAAGGAGAAGTACGACATCCGTGGCCGCGACATGGCGAGCCTCAAGGCGTCCTTCGTGCCCTTCACCGCGCAGACCCGCATGAGTGGCGTCGATCTTGAAGGCTCGCAGATTCGCAAGGGCGCGGTCGATGCGGTGCTCGCCTCCGCTGCCAGCGTTGCGCAGTCGGACGTGTTGCGAGAGCTCCAGGCTTCTGCCGACGAGATCGCCAAGGCCGGCGGTACGCCGCTTGCAGTTGCGCGCGACGGCAAGCTGCTCGGCGTCATCCAGCTGAAGGATATCGTCAAGGGCGGCATTCGCGAACGCTTTGCGGAACTGCGCCGCATGGGTATCCGCACCGTGATGATCACCGGCGACAACCCGATGACGGCGGCGGCAATCGCTGCGGAAGCAGGCGTCGACGACTTCCTCGCCCAGGCGACACCGGAAAACAAGCTTCAGCTCATCCGCGAGGAACAGGCCAAGGGCAAGCTGGTCGCCATGTGCGGCGACGGTACCAACGATGCGCCGGCACTTGCCCAGGCGGATGTCGGCGTCGCCATGAACACCGGCACGGTCGCCGCCCGCGAGGCCGGCAACATGGTCGATCTCGACAGCGACCCGACCAAGCTCATCGAGATCGTCGAGATCGGCAAGCAGCTCCTGATGACCCGCGGCGCGCTCACGACCTTCTCCATCGCCAACGACATCGCGAAGTATTTCGCGATCATTCCGGCCATGTTCCTCGCCTTCTATCCGCAACTCGGCGTGCTGAACATCATGGGCCTGACGAACCCGCAGTCGGCGATCCTGTCTGCGATCATCTTCAACGCGCTGATCATCATCGCGCTGATCCCGCTGTCGCTGAAGGGCGTCAAGTACCGCGCCGTCGGCGCCGGTGCGCTGCTCTCCCGCAACCTCTTGATCTACGGCCTCGGCGGTATCGTCGTGCCCTTCATCGGCATCAAGGCGATCGACATGGCCATTACGGCCCTCGGCCTCGTCTAAGGAGCAAAACCATGTTCAAGCAACTCCGTCCGGCCATCGTCATGATCGTGGCCACCACGGCAATCACCGGCCTTCTGTACCCCGCCGCGATGACCGGCATCGCGCAGGCCGTCTTCCCCGGTCAGGCGAATGGCAGTCTGATCGAGAAGAATGGCCAGGTCGTCGGTTCGACACTCATCGGCCAGGCCTTCACCGGTGAGCAGTACTTCCACGGCCGTCCCTCGGCGGCGGGCGACGGCTACAACGCCGCCGGCTCCTCCGGTTCCAACCTCGGCCCGACCAGCCAGAAGCTGATCGACCGGGTAAAGACGGACTACGAGGCGGCGAAGGCGACGAACCCGGGCGCTGAAGTGCCGATCGACCTCGTCACGGCCTCGGGCAGTGGTCTCGACCCGCATATCTCGCCGGATGCAGCCTATTTCCAGGTGCCGCGCGTCGCCAAGGCGAGGGCGATGGACGAGGCCGCAGTGCGTGCGCTCGTCGACCGGCAGATCGAGGGCCGTGAGCTTGGTTTCCTCGGCGAACCTGTGGTGAATGTGCTGCGCCTCAATATGGCGCTTGACGAGGCCCGTTCGTAAACTGAAATGGGCGTCTCCGACCGGCCTTTCGGCCGGTCGGAGGAATTGGGTGGATATTCATGCCGGATGACCGTCGCGAGATTGAGAACAGGCCGTCGCCGGACGCTCTGCTGGAGCACGCGCAGCGGGAGACGCGCGGGCGCCTGAAAATCTTCCTCGGTGCAGCGCCGGGCGTCGGCAAGACTTATGAGATGCTGATGTCCGGCCGCGCGCGGCAGGCCGACGGCGTCGATGTCGTCATCGGTGTCGTCGAGACACACGGCCGCAAGGAGACGGAAGCGCTCGTCGACGGCTTCGAGGTCATCGCCCGCCGGACGATCGACTATCGCGGCCAGACACTTGAGGAAATGGATCTCGATGCGATCCTCGAACGCCGGCCGGCGCTCGTCCTCGTCGACGAACTCGCCCATACCAATGCCGTCGGCAGCCGTCATCCCAAGCGTTATCTCGACGTGCAGGAGCTGCTTTCGCGCGGCATCGACGTCTATTCGACGCTCAACATCCAGCATGTGGAAAGCCTCAACGACGTGGTGGCGCAGATCACCCGCATACGCGTGCGTGAAACGGTGCCGGACTCCATCGTCGACCGGGCCGACGACATCGAGATCATCGACATCACGCCGGAAGACCTAATCAAGCGGCTGGCGGACGGTAAGGTCTACGTGCCGAAAACGGCCAAGCGGGCGGTCGAGAACTATTTTTCACCGGGCAACCTGACGGCGCTGCGTGAACTGGCGCTGCGCCGTACCGCCCAGCGCGTCGACGAGCAGCTGCTCAACCACATGCAGGCCCATGCCATTTCGGGGCCGTGGGCGGCCGGCGAGCGCCTGCTGGTCTGCCTCGGCCATGGCAGCAATGGCGCCAGCCTCGTGCGTTACGCTCGACGCCAGGCCGACCGGTTGCGTGCGCCTTGGGCGGTGCTGCATCTCGACACGCCGCAGGCGGTCAGCCTGCCGGAGGAGGACAAGGACCGGCTCGCCGCCAATATGCGGCTTGCCGAACAACTTGGCGCCGAAACCGTGACATTGCCGGCGCTTTCGCTGTCACGCGACATCATCGCCTATGCCAATACCAACAACTTCACACATATCGTCGTCGGCCGCCCGAGCGGATCGCGCTGGCGGCAGCTCTGGCAGGGCTCGGTCACCCATGATCTGATCCGCTATGCCGGCAATATCAGCGTCCACGTCATTTCCGGAGATGACAAGGAAGGGCAGCCGACGCGTGGCGTGAAGGCCGCCCAGGCGCCAAAACCCTTTCGCATCAAACCCTATCTGTTGAGCGTCATTTTCATCCTGCTCGCCATTCTTGCCGGCATCGCGCTAGATCAGACGCTCGACGTGCAGAACCTCGCGCTCGTCTTCCTCATGGCGGTGCTCGCGGCCTCCGTGCAGGGCGGGCTTGGGGCCGGTCTCTTCGCCTCGCTGCTCGGTGCGCTCTCCTTCAACTTCTTCTTCCTCGAACCGCGCTACAATTTCACGGTCCGCGACCCGGAAAGCATTGTCGCGCTGTTCTTCTATCTCGGTGTCGCGGTTGTCGCCTCGAACCTGACGGCCGCGGTGCAGCGCCAGGCCGCGGCCGCCCGGCAGAGGGCCCGCACGACGGAAGACCTCTATCTCTTCTCCAAAAAGCTTGCCGGCACCGGCACGCTCGACGATGTGCTCTGGGCGACCGCCTTTCAGATTGCCTCGATGCTCAAGGTGCGGGTCGTCATCTTGCTGCCGGAGGGCAGTTCGGTGGCGGTCAAGGCCGGCTACCCACCGGACGATACGCTGGTCGATGCCGATATCGCCGCGGCAAAATGGGCCTGGGAGCACAATCGGCCGGCCGGCCGCGGCGCCGATACGCTGCCGGGCGCCAAGCGGCTCTATCTTCCCCTGCGCACCGGCCGCGATGCGGTTGGCGTCATCGGCCTCGACAATGACAAGCAGGGACCGATCCTGACGCCCGAACAACAGCGCCTGTTCGATGCCCTGTCGGACCAGGCGGCACTGGCGATCGAGCGCGTGCAGCTCGTTTCCGACGTCGACAAGGCCAGGCTTGCGGTCGAGACGGATCGGCTGCGCTCAGCCTTGCTGACTTCCATCTCGCACGACCTCAAGACGCCGCTTGCCGCCATCATGGGCTCTGCCGACACGCTGAAGGGGCTTGGTGCGCAACTCGACGAGGACGCGCGGCGCGAGCTGCTATCGACGGTGATCGACGAATCCGAGCGTCTCAACCGCTTCATCGCCAACCTGCTCGACATGACCCGCCTCGGTGCCGGCGCCATGGAACCGAATTACGCCTGGCATTTTGCCGGCGACATCGTCGGCACGGCGCTTTCGCGCGCCGGCAAGATCGTGTCCCATCACAAGGTCGAGGTGCACATTCCGGAAACCCTGCCGATGCTGCGGGTCGACCCCGTGCTTTTCGAGCAGGTGCTCTTCAATCTTATCGACAACGCCGCCAAATATGCGCCGGAAGACACGCTGATCGAAGTCCGCGGCCGGCAGGACGGCAATGCCCTTCTGCTGTCTGTCGTCGACGAAGGCCTCGGCATTCCGCCCGACGATATCGAGCGCATCTTCGACAGCTTCTACCGCGTGCGCAAAGGTGATCACGTGCGCGCCGGCACGGGGCTCGGGCTTTCGATCTGCCGCGGTTTCGTCGAGGCGATGGGCGGCACGATCACCGCTGCCAACCGCACTGACCGTGCCGGCGCCGTCTTTACCATCCGCATGCCGGTGTCGGCCGAAATGCCCGTCCTGGGAGGAAACGAATGACCAATACCGCCGTCCGCATCCTGATCGTCGATGACGAGCCACCGATCCGCAAGCTGCTGCGCGTCGGGCTCTCCACGCAGGACTATGCCATCATCGAGGCGATGAACGCCAAGGTGGCGATCGAACTGGTCAAATCGGAAAAACCGGATCTGATCGTGCTCGACCTCGGCCTGCCGGACATGCCGGGGCATGACCTGCTGGCCAGGTGGCGCGCGGAGGGGCTCGACCTACCCGTCGTCATCCTGTCGAGCCGCACCGACGAGGCCGGCATCGTGAAAGCGCTGGAGCTTGGCGCGGATGACTACATCACCAAGCCCTTCGGCATGAACGAGCTGGTCGCGCGCATCCGCGTGGCGCTGCGTCACCGGCTGCAAACGCAGGGGGAGAAACCCATCTTCCAGACGGGCGATCTCTCGGTGGACCTCGTCAAGCGCATCGTCAAGGTTGCGGGTGAGGAGGTGAAACTCTCGCCGAAGGAATATGATATTCTGCGCATTCTCGTGCAGCATGCCGGCAAGGTGCTAACCCATCGTTTCCTGCTCGAACATGTCTGGGACGGTCTGACCGACGTACAGTATCTGCGCGTCTATGTCCGCCAGCTCCGGCAGAAGATCGAGCGCACACCAGACCAGCCGCAATACATCCTCACCGAGACCGGTGTCGGCTACAGGCTCGTCGACGCGAGCTGATTATCGCATTCATGGAGTTCATCATGCAGCTCAGCGACCACCTGGCGCTGGAAAACATCGCCGTCGACCTGCCGCCCGTTTCGAAGCATCAGCTTCTGCGGCAGCTGGCCGACATGTCCGCGCGGCAGACCGGGATCGAGGCCGGCGTCATCGCCAAGGCCTTGCTTGCCCGCGAAAACCTCGGTTCGACCGGTATAGGGCGGGGGATCGCCATCCCGCATGCGCTCATCGAAGGGTTGCCGAGGAGCCTTGCCATCGTCGCCCGGCTTGCCCGGCCGATCGATTTCGAGGCGGTCGACGATATTCCGGTCGACATTGTCGTGCTGCTTCTCTCGCCTGCCGCAGGGTATGGGCAGAACCTCAACATTCTCTCCTGTATCGCGCGGCAATTGCGCCATGATCACACCGTCGCGGCCATTCGCGCCGCGCGCACTGCCGATGAAATTTTCGTGCTTCTCACATAGCCGTGACGGCGGCAGGGCGTCGTTTATGCAATTCCTATTTTTCCGTCCCCGCCTTCCAATCGAGAAAATATCCGCGGACGCCTAGCTTCAGATGGTCGTGACCGATGCCCTTCCGGGTGGGGTCACGGCGATCCATCAGCAGAGGTGCCATCATGCGGAGAGATTTTTCGGACCATCATCTTCCACCGCTTTCGACGCGGATGATCTTCCTTCATCATCGCGTGCGCCTGCACGATCAGGCGAGCCATGGGAAGGAGCGGGACGAACCCATGCCGCTCGCCGCGGGAGCCATCCTCGCAACGATGCTGCTTGTTGCCGCGATTCTGCTCGGGGTTCTCCATGCCTAGGGCCGCATCGTCCGAAACGGTAATGCGCGGTCATCGGGCAGAGGCGGACCTGCCGGCTGCCGAGGTGCTTGCCGAGCGTATCGCCGCCGCCCACCGCCTGCGCGAGCATCACCTGTGGGAAATCCTGCGCACCCTGCCATCCCTGGCTGAGGCGCGCGACGATGCCGAGTTCCGGCATCGCTTCCGCACATTGATGGAGCGCGATGACCTCGTGGCCGCAAGCCGGCTGCTGGTCGATGCCGCGCGCCCGACCTGTCACCTCGACCAATTGGTGTGCCTCGACGGCACCTGGATCGCGCGCATCTGCTCGGACGGCGCCATTCCCCGCGCCGTTGCGGTTCATATCGACCGGGTGGCTGCCGTCATGGCCGCGCTGGTGGCGCTGGATCGCGCCGGTCCGGTCAAACATTGAAAGGAAAAGATATCATGCCAGACTTTCGACGCCGCAATCCCGTTCAGGGCCTCATCACAGACCTCGTCACGCCCTTCCGCGGCGATGGGGTGGACCACGAGGGGCTTGCCTCTCTCGTCAACTGGCAGATCGCCAGCGGCGTGTCCGGCCTTGCCGCCTGCGGCAGGCCTGGTGAAGCGTCTTCGCTGAGCCGGGAGGAGCGCCGTGCCGCGCTCGCCGCCGTGGTTAAGGCCGCCCGTCTCTCCGTGCCGGTTCTTGCTTCCGTCGGTACCTATTCGACCGAGGCGACCATAGCGCTTGCCCTCGATGCGGAAGAGGAGGGGGCGGATGCGTTGATCGTCACCACGCCCTATTACAGCAAGCCGACGCAGAAGGGCATCATCGCCCATATGCGCGCCGTGGCGGAAGCGACCGCGCTGCCGATCCTCGTCATGGCCGACCCGGCAACGACCCGCTCGGATGTCACGGCCGAAACCCTCTGGGCGCTCAGCGATGTTCCCGGCATCCACGGCTTCATCGACGCATCGGGCGACATGGCGCGCCTCGCCGTGATCGACCGGCGGCTGCGCGAGCGACTGGTGTTGTACTCCGCACACGATACGACGGCCTTCGCCTTCAACGTGCTTGGCGGTAGCGGAACGTTTTCCACTGCGGCAAATCTCGCGCCGCGCCTGACGAGCGCGATGCACCAGGCGTTGCGCACGCGCAATGTCGATCTCGCCCTCGACCTCAAGGATCGTCTTGCGCCCCTCTTCATGGCGCTCGGCGATACGCCGGATCCGGCTGCCATTAAGCACGGGCTCATGCCCGTCCTCGGCCTGTCCGAGGCGGTGCGGCTCCCGCTGGTGCCGACCACGCTCGGGGCCGGCGCGACCGTGCGCCGTGCGCTTGCCGGCTTGCCGGAAAGCGCCGCGCAGCTTGCCAGGGCAAGCTGAGGGCAAGTGACATGGCACGCAAGAAGAAAACCCATAAGACGCTGGCGGTCACCGCCACCATGCGGCAGCCACAGCCGCCGTTGCCGATACCGGCGCTTCTGCTGCGCGTTGGCCTGATCCTGGCCGCCGCAGCCGCCGTCCAGCATTTTCTCCCGCAACTTTGAGCGCAGACTGCGCTATTCCTTCCGAAAGAAACATCCATGCGTAGTCCTGCCCGACACCGTCGCCCGCACCGTCCTGCCGCGATAACCGAACCGCCCCGCTTCACGGTCGGGCGCGATCATCACGGCTGGTGGGTCGTCGAGGACCGTCTCGGTCGTGTCGGCGGCCTCTTCGCCAATGAAGACGCCGCCATGCATTATGCCCTGGAAGAGAGCAACCGGGACCGCCGGGCGGTCCGTTGCCAGCGCCGCGGCGCGTCCGTCGAGTTCCGCCTCGCCCGGTGAGCCGCGGTGCCTCTGAAAAAATCAGATGGCGACCTGCTCGCCGAGCTCAACCACCCGGTTGGCGGGCAGCTTGAAGTAATCGGACGGATCGATGCCGAAATTGGCGAGCGCGATATAGAGGCGCTCCTGCCAGACCGGCAGGCCAACGGTCGGCGAGCGCACGAGGACGCGCCGGCCGAGATAGAACGAGGTCTGCATGATCTCGAACTTGAAGCCTTTCTTGCGGCAGATGCTGAGCGCCTTGGTGACGTTCGGTTCATCCATGAAGCCGAAGGTCAGGTCGATGCGCAGGAAGCGGTCGCTGAGCTTCTGCATCTCGATGCGTTCTTCTTCCGGCACGTAGGGCTTGTCCTGCGTCCACACCGTCAGGATGACGTTTCGCTCGTGCAGGACGTGGTTGTGCTTGATGTTGTGCAGAAGCACCGCCGGCGTGCGATCCGGCACGCTGGTCAGGAACACGGCCGTGCCGGGCACGATGGCCGGGGCGTGTTTGGACTTCTTCTCCAGCGCCGCGATGAAATCCGTCAGCGGAATATCGCTTTGCGCGGTCTTGGTCTTGAGATATTTGGTGCCCTTCGTCCAGGTCCACATGATCAGCATGATGGCGATCGCCAAGGCGACCGGTACCCAGCCGCCATCATGGACCTTCAGAAGGTTCGCGGCCAGGAACACAGCCTCGACCAGAAGAAGCGGCAGCAGGAGCAGGGTGGCGGTGAGGGTGGAGTAGCCCCAGATCTGGCGCAGGAACTGGTGCGCCATCAGGGTCGTCACCACCATCGCGCCCGTCACCGAGATACCATAGGCGGTTGCCAGCGATTCCGAATCCCCGAAGGAAAAGATGAGCACGATCACCCCGACGAACAGCACGCCGTTCACCGCCGGCACGTAGATCTGGCCGGTATTGGTTTCCGAGGTGAACTTAATCATCAGGCGCGGCAGGAAGCCGAGATGCACCGCCTGGCGTGCCAGCGAGAAGGCACCGGTGATGACCGCCTGGCTGGCGATTATGGTCGCCATGGTGGCGAGGATGACGATCGGCAACAGGGCCCAGTCGGGATAGAGCAGGTAGAACGGGTTCTCGACGGCCTCGGGATTGGTGAGGACGAGGGCGCCCTGTCCGAGATAGTTGAGCGTGAGTGCCGGGAAGACCAGGATGAACCAGGCCCATTGGATGGGCCGCCGACCGAAATGGCCGAGGTCGGCATAGAGTGCCTCGGCGCCGGTGACGGTGAGGAAGACAGCGCCGAGCACGATTAGGCCGACGGCGCCGGCATGGGTGATGAACCACAGCGCATTCAATGGGTTGAGCGCCTGAAGGATCGTCAGGTTGTCACCGATATGGATGAGGCCGCCCCAGGCCATGGCGAGGAACCAGACGACGGTGACCGGCCCGAAGAAATTGGAAACCGCGGCCGTGCCCTTCGATTGCACGAGGAAGAGGCCCACCATGATCGCCGCCGACATGGGCAGCACGTAGTCGGCGAAGGCTGGCGTCACGAGCTTCAGCCCCTCCAGCGCCGACATGACGGAGAGTGCCGGCGTGATCATCGCATCGCCGATGAAGAGCGCGGCGCCGATGACGCCAGCAAAGAACAGCACCGGCAGGTAGCTGCCAGATTTTTTCATGAGCAGCGCGAGCAACGACAGCGTTCCGCCTTCGCCGTCATTGTCGGCACGCAGCAGGAACAGCACATATTTGAAGGTCACGATGATGGTCAGCGTCCAGACCATCAGGGAAATGAGGCCGATGACGACGTCCTCGCGGACAACGCCGTCGGCGACGAACGGCCGCAACGCTTCGCGGAAGGCGTAGAGCGGGCTCGTGCCGATGTCGCCATAGACAACGCCGATAGAACCGAGAAGCAGGACAAGGAATTTGCGCGAATGGATTTTGCCGTCGGCGTCCAGCGATGTCATTCGGTGCGGTGTCCTCGGGTTCGCGCCAGCGGCAATATGGTGCAAAGCAAGATAGCTGGCAATGAGGGGTGATCCCTAATGCAGAAGGGGCCGACGCCGCAAGCATTTCCATTCTGCCCGTGCGCCTGGAAGTGGGCAGGCCATCAGTGATGGTCGCCGCAGGTTGACTTGGACCGCAATTTACGTTGATATCAATTCATTCGCGGACTGTAGGCCCGCGGAGGGAGAACAACAACGAGGAGCCAACCATGAAGATCGTGACAAGCCTGAGTTTCCAGGGCCAGTGCCGCGAAGCATTCGAATTCTATGCCAAGGTGCTGGGCGGCAAGATTACCGCAGCCATGCCCTATGGCGACGCCCCGCCGGACATGCCGATCAGCGATGCGAAATACAAGGACTGGCTGATGCATTGCTGGCTGGATGTCGGCGATCAGGCGCTGATGGGGGCCGACATGGATGTCGCCTGGGCGCCGAATGTCGACAAGCCCAAGAACGGCTTCGACGTCACCCTGCATACGACCGACAAGGCCGAAGGCAGGCGCTGGTTCGACCAGCTTTCCGAAGGCGGCAAGCAGGTCATGCCGTTTGCGGAAACGTTCTGGTCCCCCGGCTTCGGCTCCCTCGTCGACAAGTTCGGCGTGCCTTGGATGATCAACAGCATCCCCTCGGGCGATTGGAAACCGTCGCAGGGCTGATCGCGGAAATTGGCCGTTTTGCATTTCAGACGGGGACCGCCGCCGGCGGTCCCCGTTTGCATTCAACTTGACGCGCAAGCCGGGCCGGCTAGTTCAGCCGGTGCTTGAACATCCATGCGGAGATCGGCATCGTCACGGCCGCGATGGCGATGAGCGCCAGCATGTCGGGCAGGAGTTCGGCGAACTGGCCGCCTTCGAGGTAGACCGTGCGGGTGATGCGGATGGCGTAGGTCAGCGGATTGATCATCGTCAGGTATTGCAGGGCGGCGGGCATGTTGTCGGTTGGCGAGACGAGGCCCGACAGCAGCATGAATGGCATGAGAAAGACGAAGCACAGGATCATCGCCTGTTGCATGTTTCCCGCAAGCGACGAGAGGAAGAGACCGAAGCCGATGGCGGCGGCGAGGAAGAGGGCCAGGCCGACATAGAGTGTGAAGAGGGATCCCGCGAAGGGGATCTGGAACCAGAAGAGCGCAACCAGCAGGATCGCCGAGGCCTGGGTGATGCCGACGATCATCGAGGGCACGGCCTTGCCGATCATGATCTCGGTCGGTGTGAAGGGGGCGACGAGAAGCTGATCGAACGTGCCTTCCTCCCGTTCGCGCGCCACGGACATCGCAGTCAGCATCATCGTCATCATCATGGTGATGGTACCGATGAGTGACGGGACCATGCTCCAGCGGGTTTCGAGTTGCGGATTGAACCAGGCGCGCGTCGATGCCTTGACGCCCGCACTTTTGGCACCCGTTTCCGCCTGCCGCGCGGCCGCAAAATCGCCGATGATCGTGCTTGCATACCCCTGGGCGATGCCGCTGGTGTTTGAATTCCGGCCATCGGCAATCACCTGAACGGGGGCCGCCGCACCCGCTTCGAGGTCGCGTTCGAAGCGGGGTCCGATCACCACGATCACCATGGCGCGCCCGGCATCGAGCAGCGGTGCGGCCTGCGCCGTCTGTGTGAACGTGCCCTGTCGCTGGAAAAGGCCCGAGCCTTCGAGCTTGGCGACAAGGGCGATCGACGCGGTGCTGCGATCCTGGTCCACCAGGACATAGGGCACGCTGTTAAGGTCGTAGGTGGCCGCGTAGCCGAAGATCAGGCATTGCAGGATCGGCGGCACGACGAGGCTGGCGCGGCTTTTCGGATCCTTCAGGATGACGAGAAGCTCCTTGCGGATGAGGGTCAGGATACGAAGAAAAGAGGCCAGCATCTAGGCGATCCTCTTGCGCGTGAGACGTGCGGCAAGTGTCAGGAGCGCGATTGCCATTCCGGCAAGAACGGCGGCATTGGGAAGGATGACGCTCCAGTTGTTGCCCGAAAGGAAAAGCGACTGCAGCAGCGTCACGAAGTAGCGTGCCGGAAACACATAGGTGATCACCTGGACGGCAAAGGGCATGCTGCGCGGGTCGTACATGAACCCGGACAGCATCATCGCCGGCAGGAAGGTGAGCAGCACCGTCACCTGGCTTGCGACGAACTGGCTCTTGGCCGCCGAAGAGATGACGAGGCCAAGGCCGAGGGCGACGAGCAGGTAGAGCATCGACACAACGGTAAGGATGACGAGCGACCCGCGCAGCGGCACGCCGAACAGCAGCTTGCTGCCGACGACGCAGAGCACGAGCCCGATCAGGCCGAGTAGGAAATAGGGCACGGTCTTGCCGAGAAGAATTTCGATTGAGCGGACCGGCGTCACGAACAGCGCCTCGAACGTGCCGCGTTCCCATTCGCGCGCCATCACCAGCGCCGTCAGCAGGGCGCCGATCAGGGTCATCACAAGAACGATCAGACCGGGCACGAGAAAGTAGCTGCTGTCATTGGCTTCGTTGAACCAGAGGCGAGGCTCGATGACGATGCCACCGCTCACGATGCCGCCAGTGCGCGCGGCTTCCTTTGCCGCCCAGATGCCGACGGCCCCTTGCGCATAACCGAGGGAGATGCGCGCGGTATTGGCATCGGCGCCGTTGATGATCAACTGAACCTCTGCCGCGCCGAGGTCGATGCCGCGGGCGAAATCTGAGGGGATGCGGACAATGGCGCGCACGTCCGCGGCCATCAGCATCCTTTCGGCCTCGTTCATGGTGTGGACGGTTCGCGTGGAAAAATACGGCGAGAGTTCGAAGGCGGCGGCGACGCCGCGCGCCTCGACGGAACTGTCCTCCATCAGGATCGCGACGGGCACGTTCTTGACGTCCAGGTTGATGCCGTAGCCGAACAGGACGAGCAGCGTGACGGGCATGACGATGCCGATCGCGATGCTGCTGATGTCGCGCAGGAGCTGCCGCGTTTCCTTGCGGATCAGGGCGCGTGTTCGGCGCAGCGATGCGGCAAGACCGCCGGACTGATCGGAACGTCTGGTCATGCGGCCTTCTCCGTTCGCTTCAGCCGCTCCCGCTCGACGATTGTGATGAAGGCCTCCTCCATGGACGGCGCGGCGTCATCCGATGTCGCCACCCGCTCGCGGATTTCGAGAGGTGTTCCCTCCGCAAGGTTCCGGCCGGCATCGAGGATGATGATCCGGTCGCAATATTCCGCCTCTTCCATGAAATGGGTCGTCACGATGACGGTGACGCCCTGTTCCGAAAGCGCGGTGATCCGGCCCCAGAACTGCCGTCGGGCGATGGGGTCGGCGCCGCTCGTCGCCTCGTCGAGGAAAAGGATATCCGGTTCATGCAGGAGGGCGGCGGCTAGGGCGAGGCGCTGCTTGAAGCCGCCGGGAAGCTGGCCGCTCGGCAGATCGGAGAGGCTTTCCAGCGCGAATTCGTTCTTCAGCGCGCGGATTCTGTCTTTCTTGCCGCTGCCGCGCAGGCCATAGGCGCTGGCGAAGAATTCCAGATTCTCGTCGACCGTCAGCTGGCCGTAGAGCGAGAATTTTTGGGCGACATAGCCGAGCCGCTCGCGGGCCTTCGCGCCCGCCCGCAGCAGGTCGGCGCCCGCCACCTTCAGCGTGCCGCCGGTCGCCGGCAGCAGGCCACAGAGCATGCGAAAGGTCGTGCTCTTGCCAGCACCATTGGGCCCGAGAAGCCCGTAGACCTCGCCGCGGCGGACGCTGAAACTGACATGATCGACGGCCGTGAAATCGCCGAACATTCGCACGAGGTCACGCACTTCGACGACCGCTTCGTCAACCGGGCCGCTGCCACCTGCGGCAATCGCCGTGTGGCTGACACGGTCCCGTTCTCCCGCGACGCTGTCGAAGAGCATCATGAAGGCATCCTCGAAGCGGGGCTCGACCGGCTCCATGTCGAGCGAAAGCCCCTCGATCTGCAGGGCGGCGTCCTGCTGGCCGGGCCGGCGCACCACCCGGACCCGACCGGCCTCCGGCACGGCATCCACGACGCCGGGCAGCGCAAACAGGCGGGCTTGCAGGGAGCGGGCGGGTAGGCCTTGCGGTCCGTTGACGAGGAAGCAGCAGCTTTCCGCCTTGGCGGTGATCTCCGCCGGCGGCCCTTCGGCGAGTATCTTGCCCGCATGCATCAGCACTGCATGATCGCAGCGTTCCGCTTCGTCGAGATAGGAGGTGGCGACGACAACCGACAGGCCGTCCTCGCGGATCAGCTTGAAGACGATGTCCCACAATTCGCGCCGCGACAGCGGGTCGACGCCGACCGTCGGCTCATCGAGCAGCAGCAGTTCGGGCGCGCGCACCAGCGTACAGGCAAGGCCGAGCTTCTGCTTCATGCCGCCGGAAAGTTTCCCGGCTGGCCGCTCCCTGAACCGCCCTAGCTGCGTCATTTCGAACAGGCGCGGGTAGACTTCCGCGCGTTGCGCGCCGGTGACACCGTGCAGGTCGGCATAGAGGTCGAGGTTTTCCTGCACGCTCAGGTCTTCATAGAGGCCGAAACGCTGCGGCATGTAGCCGATACGGTCCTGAACGGCCTGCGGCACGGTGCTTACATCAAGCCCGACGACCTCCAGGCTGCCGGAATCCGGGGCGACCAGTCCGCTCGCCAGGCGGAGAAGGGTCGTCTTGCCGGCTCCGTCCGGGCCGACAAGGGCGGTCAGGGCACCCTTGCGCACGGCCAGCGAAATGCCGGCAAGCGCTTCGACCGGTTCGCCGCTATTCCGGCGGAAGGTCTTGTGCACATCCCTCGCGATAAGGCAGAGCGGCCGCTCGTCCATGGTCTCATCCACCGTTTTTCTGGGGCGTCTCGTCGAGACGCGGCCGAACGGTGGCCGGCATGCCGAGGCGCAGCACGTTGTCAGGGTCTTCGACGAAGACGCGGACTTCGAAGACGAGGCTGGTGCGCAATTCCTCGGTCTGCACCGTCTTCGGCGTGAACTCCGCGACCGACGAGATGAAGCCGATCCAGCCCGCAATCGCGCGGCCGGGCATAGAATCGACGCTAATCTCTGCCCTCATCCCGGGGCGGATTTGCCCGAGTTGGGTTTCCGAAACATAGGCGCGCACCCATTTCGGGCTGATGGTTACGAGCGAAAATGCGGCGCGCGTCGGCGATGCCATCTCGCCAGGCTCGATCAGGCGGGAACGGACGACGGCATCGACCGGCGCCCGGAGGTCGGTATCGGCAAGCTGCGCCCGCAGAAAGGCCGCTTGCGCCTCGGCGGCGCGCAATTGAGCATCAGCCTGCTGGATTTCCTCGATCCGCGTTCCGGCGACGAGAAGATCCAGCGCCTTGCGCGTAGCAACGACCTTGGCGTCAGCCACCGCCGCCGCCGACCGGGCATTGTCGAGCGTTTGCTGGCTGGCGGCGGCGCGGGGGACGAGCGCACTTTGTCGCTCGAATTGCAGGCGTGCATTGGCGGCCTCCGCCTCCGCAGCCACGAGATTGGCGCGCGCCTGGGCGATTTCCTCCGGCCGGGTGCCGTTCTTCAAGCGTGTCAGGCTCGCTTGCTGGGCATCCACCTGGGCCACCGCCTGGTCGATCTGCGGTACGATGCGGCTGGTGTCCAGCCGGGCGATGACCTGGCCTTTTTTCACCTGCGCGCCCTCTTCGACAAGCACCTCGGTCACCGGTCCGTTGCCGTTGAAGGCAAGGGTTACCTGCCGGAAGTCGATGTTTCCGTAAAGGGCAAGTTCGGCCGGTGCTTGTGTGCGCTGCCGATACCACCAGGCGCCAGCGGCGAGGATCGCCAGAAGGAGGGCAATAATGAAGAGGCGTTTCATTCTGTTGATCCCTGAAATGCGCCCGTAGAAGCCGGTCAGGAGCGACCAAGCGGGTTGTCAAATCGTAATTTTAAATCTAAATTTGAATTCGGTCAACGAGGAGCAGGAATGGCGAAAGGTTCAAGGCGGTCGTCGACGGTTGGCGGGCGGCCTGACGGCGCCGCGACTCGGGTAAGCCTGCTCGAGGCGGCAGGGGCGGTCTTTGCAGAATCGGGCTTTGACCGCGCGACGGCGAAGGAGATTGCTCATCGCGCGGGCGCGAATGCCGCCGCCGTCAACTACCATTTCGGCGGGATCGAACCGCTCTATGAGGAGGTGCTGGCCGAGGCGCATCGCCGGCTCGTCAACTATCAGGTTCTCGCCCGGGTGGTTTCCGCCGACCAGGACCCGAAGGACAGGCTGCGCCGGCTGATCGGCCTTCTCGTCAGCGTGGTTCGCTCTGAAAGCAGCGCGTCATGGCCGGCCAAGGTGATCGTGCGTGAACTGATCGCGCCGACGCCCCATTTCGAAAAGCTTCGCCGTGAGGAACTGGAGCCGAAGAAGGCCCTGATTTTCGGCGTCCTTTCCCAGACCATGGGCGTGGCACCGGATCACCCGCTCGTCGCCCAGGCCGCCCTGTCGATCATGGCGCCCTGCTTCATGCTGCTGATTGCCGAGAAACGCCTGACGGAGGTGTTGAGCCCCCTCGACCGCGCAAATGTCAGCAACGAGACACTGGCAGACAGGCTGGCGAATTTTACCCTCGGCGGCATCGCCCAACTGGTGGCGACGGAGCTTGGTGGATGATAGGCGAGTGACTTGCATGTAAAGCCCCGCCGTAGCTCTTCGCAGCATGGATTCGTGCGGTACGAGGATGGGGCTTCTATACCTGCACTCCTGAGCGTTCCGAATAGAAACGGCCATTGACCCGTTCCCTTCAAATAGAGCGGGGCAGGTGATGAGGCATAAACTTCTGGCAGGAGACACCGGCGGACGCTGCGTCATCCTTGCTCTCGACACGGGCGAAGAGGCCTTCAATGACATTTCGAATTTCGCGATGAAGGAGGGCGTGCCGGTGGCGGCTATTATGGCGATTGGCGCCTTCCGCGCCGCGACCCTAACCTTCTTCGAGTTCGACACACGAAACGGCAAGAGGATCCCCGTCGAAGTGCAGTCGGAAGAGTTGGCATGATCAGCCTCGGCGAACCTCTGACGCCATTGCGCCAGAGGGAGCGGACCGGCTCGGGCAGGCCACAAAAGCGCCCCAATGAACTGACGATTGTCACTCCCGTTGCGTCGAGGGGCCGTTGGTTTCCCCAGACAAAGCGGATTCATGTTCACCCTTTGGCGCTTGCCGATACAAGATGATCAACCCATAACTTGAATCATGATCCTCCGCTCCGCGTCAATCCTCGATCTCACCAAGACTCTGGTGGGTATAGCTGTTAATTCTTTACGCCATATGCTCCGGCTGGAAGCTGCTTATGCGTTTCTATTCTCACATGTGTTTCGCTCTTGGTAGGAGGTTCTTTTACAGCCAATTTTTCTAACGCTATAAGACACCAATCGATCCGACACTGAACCTCTATCTGGCATGAACCATGATCTGTCGAGAAAGAGAAAACGGGAGACGCACTAGATGGCATGGCTTCAATTGACGACAGAGGACAACCGTCCAATATTGCTCGATTCTGAGAAGATACTTTTCGTGAAGCCGCATACTTTGGGTGCGCACGTCACCTTGACGATTGGCGCACCCAACAAAGACGGGAATTTGGCGCTCAAGACAGCCACGGTGCAGGAAGATGTTATGTATATTGGCAAATTATTGAGGGCGTCCGTCTCAAAGATTAAATAGGGTAACTGTGCAAATCCCGCGTCATACGCTCGTTGCTTTTCGCAACGCGCCTTGGATTGCCAGTCGCCGGTTTAGGATTGTAAAATCATTGCGGACCATGAAATGTGCTTGCGCGGTCTGATGGACTGAAGATGGTGCAGGCCATCGCGACTGCATCTAAAGCGTGTTGTAGCTTTCCTGATGCAGGGGCTCCAAATTCCCGAGATGTGATTCCTTGCCGTGAACGAAGGACAACCGTCGGCAAGTGAATCGCAGATCGAAATCGATACGCCCCGAAGTCCGGAAACCCGTTACGCATTGTAACGTCATCTGCGTTTGAGGGTTCGCCGAGACCCGTACACTCTTGCCATCGGATTTGGGTAGCGTCTTGATTTTCAAGGTTGCCGGAACATCACCGATTTCGTGCTTCAGAGCGACGGGTCGGTGAGTGAGTATACAGGTGCTTGCCTGGCTATATTGTGTTGCTTTTATGTATAACGTACGCCGTGCGATGCAGTTTCGACAGGAAATGAAAGGTGGCTCGGCATGTTTGAGCAGTTTCGGACGTTCGGAGGTGAAATTCCGCCTCGTTTCCGCTGCCGGCAGGATTGGTGGTGTTGCGTTAAAGTAGGCCCGAGCTGACGCTTGCCGGTCAAGAAATGAGTGAGGGCTTCGGTTATTCGGGTCCTGTAAAGGGTTAGATAGCGGTCGCTGCCCGCCCGATCCTCGGACGCGGTTTTGTCGAAGTAGAGGTATAGACCTCCTTCTATTGATTGACCGCCACAGCGGCTCGACGAATACGTTGTTTCGCTGCCGCATTTGCCGTCCGTCGAGATGCAGCCCTTCAGCACCAATGAGCAGCACGCTTGCAGAACGGTGAGCTCGATTCGGGTAGGGCCGCAATCAATGAGGGCGTTCGACAAGACGGCCGTGACCGCGACCATGCCGGGTTTGCCGGGTCGCTCCGCGTCAGCCCCGAGGGTGACAGAGCGGAGATCGGGTAGGGTTTGTGCATGCTCGGCGTCGTCGTTCCACTAACCTCCCCCCCAACGAACGCGTGAAGATCGACGTCACGGACACGTCTCTGGCGATGTCCTGAGGCAATTTCTCGGCGGAGCGTTTGGGATAAACTACGTCGG
The DNA here is from genome assembly GCF_001713395.1 of Sinorhizobium sp. RAC02. Taxonomy (NCBI): domain Bacteria; kingdom Pseudomonadati; phylum Pseudomonadota; class Alphaproteobacteria; order Hyphomicrobiales; family Rhizobiaceae; genus Sinorhizobium; species Sinorhizobium sp. RAC02. Next base: position 1,189,509 of record NZ_CP016452.1, read on the forward strand.
TCCAGGCAATCTGCCGGGGGACAACGTTTCGCACTGGGCAGCCTGTTCCCAAGGGCCGCGTGCTTCAGATCGTTCGAGATATCCTTTCGCGCAATGGGCTCCCGGTGCGTTTTCCAGTGGCGTCTATCAGATTGGCAGCCAGGCTTAAATCGACGCCCTGCGGGGCCGGTACGGTTGTCTGCCGGGACGGCGAGGAGGTGACGCGGGTCGTCAGGCTCAGGAGCGCCAATGCCGCAGTGGCGCTGGCATCGCAGTTCGTGCCGGCTGTCGGGTGGTCATTGCGGCTCTCGCACAATCTCCTATTTTGCGGCGGCGCGAAAATCGGGTGAAAGCCGCATTTTCGTCGGGAATTTCGAGAATTGGAAGGCAGCGCAATGCTCAAGGTCATCGCACAGGATTTCATTCGAGCCGAGGCTATCGGCATTGTGGCACCTCTCTATCGCGAGCTTGTGGAGCTCACCCGTCGGGAGCCGCTGTGCATTGGCTATGAGCTTTTTACGGACCAGAAGGACCCGGGCCACTTCATCTTCATCGAAACCTGGCCTGACCGTGCAGCGCTGGATATTCACTGCGCGACGGAGCACTTCCGCCGCCTTGTCCCTCAGATTGACGCCCACCAGCGGGAGAAGGGGACCTATATCCTGATGGACGCTTTTACCGCTGCGACCTGAGCCTTCCTTACCGTCAGAAGTGACGGCCCGCGTCCAGGGCTTCTTCGGCCTCCTCGATCGGCATCGACAGGATGGTTTTTCCGATGTCGAAACCGAACCCCGCCCTGGCGAAGGCGGAAAGCTCCTTGGCTTTCCGTTTGTCATCCAGGGGCACTTTGCGAAAAGGTCCGAAAGCGCGCTTGCGCGCAAGGACGATCGCTGCATAAAAATCGTCGATCTCGGCGACGGCCGCGGCTGCCGTATCCTTCGCAACGCCCTTTTGTGACAGCTTCTGCGACACCGCGCGCCGGGATTTGCCGCTGCGCATTCCGGAACGGCTGCTGGTCTCGGCATAGGTGCGGTCATCGAGGGCGCTGATGTCGTAACCGAATTTCACCGCCGAGTCGGCGAGCACCTTGACCTGGGCATCGGTAATGTCTTCGAACTTCTCGCGCGCCTTGCGCGAAATGGCGTCGAACAGCTGCTTTTCCGTATGCATGCTGCGTCCGAGGCGGTAGATCGCCGAATTGCGCGCCCACGAAAGCATGCGCGGAGACGGCGTGTCGGGTGGTGTCGTATCGTCCTGCACGTCTGAATCGGGTCCGGCCATTCGTCGCTGCGATCGCGTCTGTCCGCGTTGTGATTTGCGGCAATGGTAGTCCGATCGCCCGGTGAAACACAAGGTTCGGACGACGACGTTGCGGTTCGTCTTTGCCCATCCCGCGGGTTGGTGTGTGTTTGAGGACTTGTCGCGGTGACAATGTGGTCGATCGCCTTCAAGATCGCCGGCGGGCTATATGATTTGCGGCAGGAGACCCACACAATGACTCTTTTCAGCGGCCTTTCGGCCTTTTCCATCACTCCGACGGACACCGCAGGACGCGTCGATACGGCAACGCTTGCCCGCCTGCTCGAACGCATCGTTGTGGCTGGCGTCCATTCTATCGGCCTTCTAGGCAGTACGGGCGGGTATGCCTTTCTCTCGCGGGAGGAGCGACGTCGCGCGGTGGCCGCCGCGGTGGAGAGCGTCGGCGGCCGGGTTCCGCTCATCGTCGGCGTCGGCGCGTTGCGCACGGACGAAGCCGAGATTCTGGCGCACGACGCCAGCAAGGCCGGCGCGGACGGGCTACTGCTGGCGCCCATGTCCTATACGCCGCTTACGGAAGAAGAAGTTTTCCAGCACATGTCCGCCGTCGCGACGGCGGGCGGCCTGCCGCTCTGCATCTACAACAATCCCGGCACCACGCGTTTCGTCTTCAGCGACGATCTGATCGTGCGGCTTGCCGAGGTGCCGAACATCGCCGCCATCAAGATGCCGTTGTCGGCCGATGGCGATTTTCGTGGCGAGCTCGTCCGGCTGCGCGCGCGGCTGCCGGCGGATTTCGCCATTGGCTACAGCGGCGATTGGGGTGCGGCGGGCTCGCTGCTTTCGGGTGGCGATGCCTGGTACAGTGTTGTCGCCGGCCTCCTGCCGGCCGAAGCGCTGGCGCTCACGCAGGCGGCTATGGCCGGCGACGGGGCGGAAGCCGAGCGGCTCGACCGGGCGTTCCAGCCGCTCTGGAGCCTGTTCAAGGAATTCGGCAGTTTCCGCGTGATGTATGCCATCGCGGAACTCCTCGACCTCTGCCGGGTCGACCCGCCACGACCCGTCCTGCCCTTGCAGCCCGACGACGTCGCACGGGTAAGAGCAGCGGTTGATCACCTTCGGATGTGACGTTCAGGTAAGCGTTGTCACTGTTGGTGTGGCTCCGGCTACAGAAAAGACCAACGGACAAGCAACAAAAAAGAGCATTTTCGCGATGGTAGTAAACCGTGGGTATATTTACGAAACTTATGCTCGTCTTTGCATAATTTCTTGATGGCAAAGTACTTACGGTTGAAAATTAGCAGGAATATTGAGATTTTCCGGAATCATGGTTGGAGCGTGCAGTAAAAATCGCCGATGATGGCGGGATTAGCGATTCCATAACCAATTTAAAGTACCTGTTCATAGTATTCCGGCGATGCGGTCGGATATTGCACTCATGTGCGGCATGACTTCATGACGTCAGAAATGAGTTCGGCGCGGCAGAAGAGGCATGTCCACGCCAGGAAATGTCCATCATGAGAATCAAGACGCAGTTCATCGTCCTCGCATCGGCAACGGGCGTCGCGATCGCGGGGCTTGTCGGCAGCCTGTGGGGTTATGCCGGCGCGGCCGGCGACGTCACCAGCGCCTATGACCAGAAATACAAATCCTATCTGCTGGCCGACGGCTTCCGTCAGTCTTCCGACGATCTGACCCGCCTTGTGCGAACCTATGCCGAGACGGGTGATCCGTCGTTCAAGGACCAGTACAACGCCGTCATCGAGATCCGCAACGGAACGCGCCCGCGCCCGCAGGATTATCACCGGATCTACTGGGATTTCGTTGCAGGTGGCGAAGCCAAGCCCCGCCCTGACGATGCTGCCGTTTCCATGCACGACCTGATGAAACAGGCCGGCTTCACCGATGAGGAATTCGCCCTGCTGGACGAAGCCAGCAAGCGTTCCGATGCACTGGTCAAGATCGAGACCGAGGCGATGGCCCTCGTGGACAATATCGCTACGCTCGGCCCCGAGGCCAAGGCGAAGGCAACGGCGATGTTGAATTCGCCCGACTACCACGCCTTCAAGGCGCAGATCATGAAGCCTGTCGACAGCTTCTTCGTGAAGCTGGAGCAGCGCACCCAGGGCGCCGTCGACGAGGCGAACGTGCGCGCCTCGTTCTACTGGACCCTCATCACCATCGCCATGTCCGCGCTTGTGCTGATGCTCGCCATCGTCGGCATCGTCACCTTCAAGCGCATCATTGGCGGGATGGATACGCTGCGCAAGTCGATGGGACTGGTCGCAAACGGGGAGCTCGACACGCAAATCGGCCTTGCGAAGAACGACGACGAAATCGGCGACATGGGCAAGGCGCTTGAGGTCTTCCGCCAGGGCGCCATTGCCAATCGGCGGCTGGAACAGGAAGCCGAAGAGAGCCGCAAGCGGGCGGAAGCCGAACGCATCACCGTGCAGGAAAAGGCCGAGGCCGATGCGGCCGAGCGGCTGCGTGTTGCGACCTCCGGTCTTGCCGCTGGCCTGAAGCGCCTGGCAGGCGGCGATCTTGCCTTCCAGCTCAACGAGGCCTTCGCGCAGGATTTCGAGGCGCTGAGGCACGATTTCAACCGGTCAGTCGGCCAGCTCGGCACGACACTTGGGGAGATTTCCGGCTCCATCGCGACGCTCGACAGCGGCACGCGCGAGATTGCCAGCGGTACGGACGATCTTTCCAAACGTACCGAGCAGCAGGCGGCCTCGCTGGAGGAAACGGCGGCAGCGCTCGATGAAATCACCGTCAACGTGGCGAATTCATCGAAGCGTACCGAGGAGGCGAAGAATGTCGCAAGCCGCGCGAACCATTCGGCCGCCGAATCCGCCGAGGTGGTTTCCCACGCGGAAGAAGCGATGCGCAAGATCGAGGAAAGCTCGCAGCAGATTTCCAACATCATCGGCGTCATCGACGAAATCGCCTTCCAGACCAATCTTCTCGCGCTGAATGCCGGCGTGGAAGCCGCGCGTGCGGGCGATGCCGGCAAGGGCTTTGCCGTCGTTGCACAGGAAGTGCGCGAGCTTGCCCAGCGCTCCGCCCAGGCGGCCAAGGAGATCAAGGGGCTGATCCACAATTCCTCTACCGAAGTCGGGAACGGCGTGAGGCTTGTGCGGGATGCCGGTACGGCGCTGAAGACCATCAGCGCCTTCATCGTCGAGATCAATGCGCATATGGAATCGATCGCGACCTCGGCGAAGGAACAGTCCGTCGGGCTGGCCGAAGTCAACATTGCGGTCAACGCCATGGACCAGACGACACAGCAGAATGCCGCAATGGTGGAGCAGTCGAACGCAGCCTCCAACACGCTTGCCAACGAGGCGGTCCGCCTGCGGGAACTCGTCAGCCAGTTCCGTGTAGAGGGTGCCACATCGCCCCAGGCCGGTTCGGTCCGGTCTGCCCGTCCCGCGGATGCCGCCTACGCCTCTCCCGCCCGCGCCCTTGGCCGCAAGGTCGCCTCCGCCTTCAACGGCAACGCGGCCCTTGCCGCGAAGAACGACTGGGAGGAATTCTGAGGCGAAAATCCTTTCCTTCGGGAAACGGCAGGTTCTTGAAAGAAGAACCCACCCGCGTCATTCGCGGGTGGGTTTTTTTGCATGTGTTGACGCGAGCGTCAGACGATCCCCTCTTCCCAATAGGGTGGGTCGCCGAAGGCCGCCTTGAGGTGGTCCGCCAGGGCGCGCAACTTGGCGGGTGGCCGGCGGCCTTCCGGATGGGCGAGGTAGATGAATTCCGGCGTGGGGCGGACGCCAACATCGACCACCGTCAGGTTTCCTGCCCGAATATCCGGCCCGGCGATGAAGAGAGGGAGCAGGGCGATGCCAAGGCCGGCAATCGCCGCATCCCTCAGCATTTCGCCGTTGTTGACCCGAAGTCCCACATGTGCGCGAATGATCTCGACCCCGGTGGGGGTAGCGAAGCGCCAGTCCGCAATACCCCTGTTCGTGTAGAAAATGCCTTTGTGCGCGTCGAGCTCGTCTGTCGTGGCCGGCATGCCGTGACGGGCGAGGTAATCGTTCGAGGCTACGAGCATGCGGCGGCTGGGCGCGAGGCGCCACACCATCAGCCGGGAGTCCTCGATCACCCCGTGGCGCACCACCCCGTCATAGACGCCGGAGGCGATATCGACACGGCGGTCGTCGACATCGAGCGACATCTCGATCTTGGGATTGGCGGCAAGGAATGGATACAGTGCCGGCCCCAGATGCAGCCGGCCGAAGGTGACGGGTGCGGAAATGCGCATCGGGCCAGCGAGGGTCCCGCGCCGCTCGGCAAGATCCGTCGCCGCTTCCGCCACTTCGCGCAGGATCCGCCTGGCGCGTTCGAGAAAGGCGGCGCCGTCCTCCGTCACCGACATGCGGCGGGTCGTTCGGTGGAGCAGCGTCGCGCCGAGGCTGCGCTCCAGTTCAACCAGCCGCTCGCTCACCACCGACTTCGACAGCCGTAATGTCCGCGCCGCCTCGCTGATGGAGCCCGCTTCGGCAACCGCCACAAAACTTGTTATGCCGTCGAGTTTCATTGTTCGGCTTTTCCGGAAGATAGGTTCTCATTCTGCATTGTAGTGCGAACGTTCGGCCTGCGCCATAGTCCGCTTCAACAACCCAACCCCAACGACAAGGAACACCACCATGGACAGGCTCAAAGGCAAACGCGCACTCATCACCGGCGGCACCAGCGGCATCGGCCTGGAGACGGCGCGTCAGTTTCTCGCTGAAGGCGCGCGTGTCGCCGTCACCGGCACCAATCCGGAGACATTGGAGGCCGCGCGCAAGGAACTCGGCGACGGCGTGCTGGTCATCAAGTCCGATGCCGCCGATGTCATCGGCCAGAAACAGGTGGCGACAGCCATCGAGGAGGCCTTCGGTGGCCTCGACATCCTCTTCGTCAACGCCGGCATTGCCCTGTTGAAGCCGCTCGATGCCTGGGATGAGGCGGGCTTCGACCGCGTCTTCGACATTAATGTCAAAGGCCCGTATTTCCTGATCCAGGCACTTCTGCCGATCCTCGCCAACCCCGCGTCGATCGTGTTGAATACCTCGGTCAATGCCCATATCGGCATGCCCAACTCCAGCGTCTACGGGGCCTCGAAGGCGGCGCTGCAATCGCTCATCCGCACGCTGTCGGGCGAATTGATCAGCCGCGGCATCCGCGTCAATGCGGTCTCGCCGGGACCTGTCTCGACGCCGCTCTACGGCAAACTCGGCTTCAGCGAGACGGACTTGAAGACCGTCGCCGAAAACATCAAGGGTCTCGTTCCGGCCGGCCGGTTCGGCACGCCGTCCGAAATCGCCAAGACCGTGGTCTTCCTCGCATCCGACGAGGCGGCCTACACCGTCGGCAGCGAGATCATGATCGATGGCGGCATGGGCACGCTGTAGGCGGGTCAGGCCAGCATGCCGATGGCAGGCAGTTTCATTCGCTTACCATCGGCACAATGCGGGCTTGCGCGGCCAGTCAACATGATGAAATAATTGGATGGCGGTCGCGCAGGGGAGGCGTGATGGCTTTTAGAATTCTACCCAAAAGAGCTGAAACAAAACCCCCTGCGCCAACGTAACATCGACGTCGCATATCCATGACACGTTCATGAAGTCGTCGGACCATCTTCCGCCCGGCTTCGCAGGTTGCAGGTGGGGAGGTTTCGAAAGCCATGACGACAGTCCGCACCATCCTGCATTGCAAGGCCGCTTGCATTGCGATCATCCTGCTTCTCATCGGCTTTGCCTTTCCTGCACAAGCGCAGGAGGTCGGGACACCACCGGCCGACAAGCTGCGCGAGATTTCGCGGCTGCTTGCCGATCCTGATGTCGCTGCCTGGCTCAACAGTGCCCAGGCAGGGGAAACCAAGGCGAACGAAAGCAAGACCGACCAGACGCCGGTCGCTGGCGCCGAAGCTGATATGCAGTCGGGCTATGTTGCGGAAAAGCTCGGCCTGATCCAGGAAAGGATCGACACCGCCATGCAAGGCGGCATGGAGTTCGGGCCTGGCGCACAGACGGCCATGACCAGGCTTGAGGCCGAAGTCACCCAGCGCGGCCCGTTGCGTTTCTTCCTGCTGCTGCTTCTCGTGCCCTTGCTTGCCATCGGCGCGGAGCGGTTGTTCAACCGCCTGTCGGCCCGCCACTGGCGCCGTCAGGCGGCGGGACCGATGGCCGACCCGGTCGGCGTGGTGCCAATCGGCCTTCATGCCTGTGGCCAGGCCATCTGTTTTGCGCTCGGCGCCTTGCTGCCGCTTGCCCTCGTTGCCTGGCCGCCGCTTTTGGCGCGCACCGCGCTCATTCTGGCCATAGCGGCCATTGTCATACGATTTTCCGGTCTTCTCGGGGCTTATATCGTCTGGCTGCTCGAACAACCGGTTGGGCATGCGCTGCCGGTGACCGAGACCTCGCCAGAGGTGCCGCCTGTCTCAGCGGAGATCGCGCCGGCAGTCGAGATGCCGCCGCCCGAACTGGCCGTTGCTTCCGAAAGCAAAGCTGCGCCGGTCGTGTCTGAAGAAACCGCTTCAGTACAGGCCGCGATGCCCGAGCCGGATGGCGACGTCAGTGTGCAGCCGCGCGTGACGCCGGAGCGCGTCCGTTACTGGTTCTCCCGTTTCCAGCGGGGCTTGCGTGTCTTCATCGCCGGCTGGACGGTGGTGGAACTCATGCGGCTGTTCGGCTTCTCGCAGGGCGCGTTGCTGCTCGTCATCTTCGCCTTCGATCTGGCCCTCTTCGTCATCGCCGTCGATGCGTTCTGGCGCCGACCGTATCGAGCCGACCACAGCGAAACCGCCCGCAAGATCTGGTCCTGGCTGGCGACAGTGGCTTTCATCCTGCTCCTGGTCGTGTGGATAGCGGGGCTGCGCCTGTTGTTCTGGGGCGGCGTGGTCGCCCTCCTGTTGCCACCCGCCCTGCGGCTGACGACGGCGGTCGTCGCCCGCCTGCATGGCGGAAGCGAGACCATGCGCCCGACCAGCATGGGCTTCGTCATCGGTGAACGAGGGGCGCGCGCGCTCGTGATTATCCTCTCCGCCTGGTGGGTCGCGTCTGTCGCGGGTGTCGATGCCGCCGGCATGATGATGGGGTCCGGCGATACGGTGGTCAGCCGCGTCGCCCATGCCGTCACCCAGGCGATTGCCGTTCTTCTGGTCGCCGACATCCTCTGGCAGTTCGTCAAGTCCGACATTTCCGCACGCATGGCCAACGAGCCGGTTGGTCGCCGCGTGAGCGATGAGGAGCGTAGCCGCAACGCCCGCATCCGTACGCTGCTGCCGATCCTGCGCAACATGCTTTCGATAACCCTCGCCATCGTGGCCGTCATGATGGCTTTGACCAGCCTCGGCGTCGATATCGGCCCGCTGATCGCCGGTGCCGGCGTGGCGGGCGTCGCCATCGGCTTCGGCGCCCAGACCATCGTCAAGGACCTGATCTCGGGCATCTTCTATCTGTGGGATGACGCCTTCCGCATCGGCGAATATATCGAGACCGGCAAATACAAGGGCGTGGTCGAGAGCTTCTCGCTGCGTTCGGTCAAGCTGCGCCATCACCGCGGACCGCTCACCACCGTGCCCTTCGGTGAGCTCGGCGCGGTGCAGAACATGAGCCGCGACTGGTCGGTGACCAAATTCAACATCTCCGTTCCCTATGACACCGACCTTGAGAAACTGCGCAAGGTCATCAAGCGCATCGGGACGGATATCGCCGAGAAGCCCGAGTACAAGGAAAGCCTGCTGGAGCCGCTGAAGATGAAAGGCGTGGGGGAGTTCGGCGAATACGCTATTATCGTGCGCGTCGGCTTCACCACAAAGCCGGGCGAGCAGTTCATGATCCGCCGCGAGATTATGAACCGCATCAAGCTGGACTTCAAAGCGAATGGTATCCAGTTCGCGTCACCGACCGTTCAGGTCGGCGGGCACCATAGCGATGCCGATGCGGCTGTCGCCGAAGCCCATCGCCGGCGCCAGGAGGCGCTAGCGGCTGCCAATGGGGCGAGCGCCTGATCGGTAGAAACCCGCCGGCCGCCCACATATATGAACGCTCTTCCAGGGCAAGGCCCCACAATCGCGCCTGTGTCTATGGCCGATCTGAAGGAAAAACCCTGCGGCGGTGTCGCCACAGGGTTCGGCAGTCTTCAATACTGTCGTGTGAAGCTCGACCGGTTTTAGGCTGCGGCTTCTTCGCTCTCGTCTTCGTCCTTGTCATTCTCGACGTCGCCTTCGGCTTCACCGGCTTCCCAGGTCAGCTGGAACTCGATTTCGGCGCGCCCGTCTTCGATCTCGTAGGCGATCGAAGCGATGGCGTGCTCGGGGACCTGGACGTCTTCTTCGTCGATCTGGATCGAGAAGCGCTCGTTCGATTCCAGCGTGTCTGCCAGACGGCGGAGTTCAGCAATAAATTCCGTCAGCGAATAGTCTTTTTCGATTTCGCGATTGGCATCCATGTTCTCTCTCCTGTTTAAGAGTTGGCATTTTAATAAGATCATGGATTTGTAATGCGGTGATGACCGTATAAATTTAAGTTCGTGACAAACTATTCTTTATAGTTCTCTTTTATTCAGGATTTCTATTGCTGATTTATCTTGGATCATCTCGATGCACGTCATGGACGGTCATTCCGATGGATTCCGGTGGTTTTTCCAGCCAGCGGGGGTGCTTCAGGGTCTTGCGGGTGTCCTCGTAGCCGGAATCCCAATGCTCGCGCATCGAGGTGCCGGAGAACTCGTAGTCCTTGGCGTCGCTCTCGTAGATCTTCTGTTGGTAGATAAGGTGGACGATGTTGATCTGCGGCACGTCCTCCATCGCGGCGAGGAAGGCCCGGTCGTCGTCCGTCAAGGCTTCCTGGGGCACACGCAGCAGCGCCTGGTGCAGCTTCAGGCGTAGGTTGTGGATGCGGCGGAACGTGTCCGTGTTGTTGCGGGTGCGGCTGGAATAGAGGATGTCCTTATGCCGGGCGAGCACATCCGCCATGTCGCGGGGCAGGATGCCGCGCGCGCTGAAAAGGTCGACCTGGAAGACCAGCGTATCGCGCACATCCTCCTGCTCGAGCAGGTATTGCAGCGGCGTGTTGGAGACGATGCCGCCGTCCCAGTAATATTCGTTCTCGATCAGCACGGCGGGGAAGGCGGGCGGCAGTGCGCCGGACGCCATGACATGCTCCGGGCCGAGCACCTCGATATGACTGTCGAAATAGCGGTAGTTGCCGGTCTGCACATTGACGGCACCGACGCTGAGCCGCTGGCGGCGGTCGTTCAGGACGTCCCAGTCGATCAGGCGGTTCAACGTGGTTTTCAGTTCGGATGCATCGTAGAAGCTGGTCGCCGTGGAGGCACCCGGCGGCTGGAACCAGGGATTGATCTGGTGGGGGGAAAAGAAACCGGGTAGGCCCGATGTCATCGTCATCATGGCGCTGGCCTGGTTGCGCATCTTGCGGAAGACATCGCCTTCCGGCGTAAAGTGCCAGATCTTGCGGGCGGAGATCGTCTCCCAGAAGTCGCGCAGCCGATCGAGCCGGTTGCCCTTGGTGTTGCCAGCGATGATCGCGGCATTCACCGCGCCGATCGAGACGCCGGACAGCCAGTTCGCCTCGATACCGGCTTCGTCGAGCGCCTGAAAGACGCCGGCCTGATAGGCGCCGAGCGCGCCACCGCCCTGAAAGACAAGGCCCACCGCCGGATAGCCGCCGACGACATCGGCGATATCAGGCGTTTCGGATTTGCGCTTCGGCTGCAATCTGACCTGCTTGTCCATGATCTCGTCCTTCAACCTAGTTCGCCCATGTAGTCGTGCACCACCTCGCCAAGCCCCAATGTGAGGTCGGCGACGAAATGCACCGCCGAGACAACCTCCAGCACGGGCAGGCGGGCGACGTCGGCGATGACGTGGCGGAAGAGCTGCAGGTCGGCCGGTCCCGTCCAGGCGCCCTTCACCGCGATGTCCTCGAGATGATAGCGCACCAGTTCGCAGATGCGAGGTGTCGCGTCGACATGCGGGATGATCTTGACGAGGAAATTCGGCTTGGCAAGCGAGTGGGCAACCTCGGCGACGTCGAGCGTACGGTGCTTGTAGCCCATGGTGGCGCTGGCGCAGAGCACGGAGCCGTAGTGCAACGTACCGACGATCACCTCGCCCTCGTGTACGAGCTTGGGAAAAGCGAGCTTCTTGGGAAAGCCCCAGATTTCCCGCCCGCCGGCGATGGGCGCGTCGTCGTCGAGATACATGGCGTGCACGTAGACGCCTTCTTCACCCTCGAAGCGAACCGGGATGACCTGGCCGGATTCCGTGTAGTCGCCAAACCCGGTGGAGTCCGGCATCTTGATGAACTCGTATTTGACGATGGGATCGATGATCTCCAGCGGCTCCGGCACCACGGCGCGCAGTGCATCGGGATCCGTCCGGTAGCTGATGATGACATATTCCCGATCGATGAACCGATAGGGACCCGGCGGATAGGCGGGGTTCGTCAGCGGCATGGCGTAGGCGTTGCGGACGTCGGTGGCCTTCATGTCATTGATTCCTACAGGAGAAAAATAGGGTGGGCGGCGATCAGTGCGCCGTCCAGCCGCCGTCGAGCGAAAGGATCGCACCGGTCATCGAGGCCGCCTCCTCGCTGGCGAGGTAGAGGGCGAGGCCGGCGACCTGCTCGACCGTCACGAACTGCTTCGTCGGCTGTGCCTCGAGCAGCACGTCATGGATGACCTGCTCCTTGGTAAGCCCGCGTGCGGCCATCGTGTCGGGGATCTGTTTTTCGACGAGCGGCGTCCAAACATAACCGGGGCAAATGGCGTTGACCGTGACGCCATTGGTGGCGGCTTCCAGCGCGACGGTTTTTGTCAGGCCGGCAATGCCGTGCTTGGCCGCCACATAGGCGGATTTGTACGGCGAGGCGACGAGCGCATGGGCAGAGGCGACATTGATGATACGGCCGAAGCCATGCTCTTTCATCGCCGGCAGTGCAGCCTTGATGGTATGGAACGCGGCGACGAGGTTGATCTGGACGATCGCCTGCCATTTCTCGTCCGGAAATTCCTCGATCGGCGCGACATGCTGGATGCCCGCATTGTTGACGAGGATGTCGCAGCCTCCAAATGTGTCGAGCGCGAGCTTCACCATCTCACCGATTTCGCTGCCGGAAAGCATGTTGGCCGGCGAATACAGGCAGCGCACGCCATAGTCCGCCTCGATGCCGGCGCGCTCTGCCTCGATTGCGGCCGCATCACCCAGCCCGTTGATGACGATGTTCGCCCCCGCAGCGGCGAAACGGCGGGCGATGGCAAGGCCAATCCCGCTGGTCGAGCCGGTGACGATGGCCGTTCGGTTGCTGAGGGTTTTCGGCTGGGATGCGTCGTTCATCGGGATCTCCATCGGACGTGGCGCGTGGCGTGGTTTGGAGCACGCCGACATTTCACGCAGATGACAGTCGTCTCGGAGCGATTGTGGCGATGCCGCCAATATTGTCATGTGCCCGTCAAGCAAACTTAATAGTAAAGAATGGCTGAAAACGCAGTTTGCTAATTTACGTCTTATGGTCATGCGCATTTTCGCGCCTGGCAGTCGGTGATGACTGTCGGGGCGGCTTCCCGTTGTCTGAAGGTGCGCATTGACGAGGGGAGATTCATGATGAATGCATTCCAACCCCTTGCCCGCAATGTGTGGAGCAGGTTTGCGCTGTTGCTTGGCGCTGTAATTTTTTCCACCACAAGCGTCCATGCGGAGCCCATTCTTGGTGCCGGATCGACCTTTGCCGCGCCGATCATCCAGCTCTGGTCGCATGATTACGAGGCGATGCGCACGGATGGCGGCGACTTCACGTCGCCGGACTGGCGCGTCGACTATGAGCCGGTCGGCTCGCTCGCCGGCGTGATGCGCCTCGGTCAGATCGAGACGGATTTTGCCGCAACGGATGCCCCGCTGCCGGCCGATGAACTGAAGGCGCGCGACCTCCTCCAGTTCCCCGTCGTCATGGGTGGCATCGTCGTCGTCGCCAATGTCGATGGCATAGGTGCCGGGGCGCTTCGCCTGTCCGGCCCCGTGATTGCCGATATCTATCTCGGCAAGGTCACCAAATGGTCCGACCCCTCCATCAAGGCGTTGAACCCGGATCTCGCCCTGCCGGATGCGGCAATCGAGGTTTTGCATCGTGAGGACGGATCAGGCTCGACCCTGGCCTTCACGGGATTCCTCTCCAAAAGCAGCCCGGAATGGGCGCAAAAGCCCGGCGCCGGCACGCTGATCGAGTGGCCGCTCGGCAAGGGCGAGAAGGGTACCGGCGGGCTTGCGAGCCTGGCGACCACGACGAAGAACAGTATTTCCTATCTCGAATATGGCCAGGTCGTGCGCCTCGGCCTGCCCTTTGCTTCGCTGCAAAACCAGGCCGGCACCTTCATCCGGCCAAGCCCGGAGGCCTTCCAGGCGGGCCTGGAGACGGCCACCTGGGACGGCACGACGGGTTCTGCCGCCGATGCCGCCGAAGCTGCGGGTGAAAAGGCCTATCCGATGACGGTCGTCACCTATGCGGTCGTGCCGAAGGACCGCGGAGAAGGGCGCATCAACCGCGTGCTCGATCTCTTCCGCGTCGCCTTCAGCCGTGGCGGCGATGAGGCGAGTGCGCTTGGCTACATCCCCGTATCGCCGGTGCTGGCCGGCAAGATCGAAGCGTACTGGACCGCGAATCTGGGCTTCGCGAACAACTAGGCGCCAGAACGCTGCATTTGCTCCAATAGAAACGAGTTTTCCCATGGAAATAAATATCTTCAAGGACATCCTCGTGCCGGTCATCGGCGGCCTGGGCATTTTCATGCTCGGCCTCGAATTCATGGCCAACGGCATCCAGGCCCTCTCCGTCAACAAGATGCGCGCGTTTCTCGCGAAGGCCGCCGGCACGCCGGTCAAGGGCGTGCTCGCCGGCACCTTCATCACGGGCGTCATCCAGTCCTCGACGGCGATGACCGTCATGGTGGTCGGTCTCGTCAATGCCGGTGTCGTCGGGCTCCGGCCAGCGATCAGCGTCATCATGGGCGCCAATATCGGCACGACGCTCGGCAATGGTCTCATCGCCTTGCCGCTCGGGCCGCTCGGCCTCATTCTTGGCGGTATCTTCGCGCTCATCTATTGCTTCGCCAAGAGCGAGAAGGTGCGCAACATTGCGCTCGCCTGCATGGGTTTCGCGCTGATCTTCTACGGCCTCAACCTCATGACGGGCGGCCTGCGTCCGCTGCGCAACCTGCCGGAAGTCATGGAATTGCTCCAGACGCTGAAGGCTGACTCCTACTTCAACCTGATCAAATGCGTGCTGATCGCCGCCGGTGTCACTGCGATGATCCACTCGTCCTCAGCGACAATCGGTATCGTCATGGGCCTCGGCGCCGCCGGCATTCTCGACTGGACGACGGCCGTTGCCTTCTCGCTCGGTGCCGACCTCGGCACGACCATCACCTCGTGGATGGCCTCGCTCAACCTTTCCAAGAATGCCAAACGTGCCGCCTACGCCCATATCTCCTTCAACATCATCGGCGTGTGCATCACCGTGCCGCTGTTCTTCGTCTCCATCGGCGTCCTCGAATGGGCGATGCAGTGGTTCGGCGGTGATCCGGCCGTGGCCGTGATGGTCGATGGCAAGGAGACGTTCCCGCTGGTGCCGGTTGCCGTGGGTCTCTATTCGACCTTCTTCAACATCTTCAACACGCTGTTGCTCTTCCCCTTCATCGGCGTGTTCGAGCGCGTGCTGTCGCGCGTCGGCCGCACGGATGCTGAAGACATCGAGGACTATTCGACCCCGCGATTCCTCGACGGCAAGCTCTCCAACGACTTCGCGCGTGCCGTTCCCGCGATCCAGCAGGAAACCCAGCGCCACCTCCAGGCCGGCGCCATGTTCCTCGGCATCGCGCGTGGCGACAAGAAAGCGCCGTCGGACCCTGGCGAGCACTATCTCGCGACCGATATTCTCAGCCGTGACATCCGCGCCTATACCGCCAACCTGATGAAGGAAGACCTGCCCTACGACCAGCTCGACCTCATCGCCAGCCTGATCGAGGAGGCCGACTTCACCGCGGCACTGACGGAATCGATGCATCAGGTCGCCCGCCGTGTGAAGCGTGAGAAATTCGGCAGCCAGGCCCAGCCGATCGTCGATACCGCGCTCGACAAGCTCGATGCGTCGCTGCGCGCCATCCTGCCGACCTATGGCCTTGCCGATCCGCAGATGCCGGCTGGTCACGCGAACTACCCGGAGGTCGAGGAACTGCGTGCCCGCACGCTGTCACTCGGCCCGAATGCGGGTGCTGCCGAACGCGGTACGATCCTCGCTCTGCTCGGCTCCATCGAGCGCGCGGAAATCCTCATCCGCCGCATCGATGCCGAGCGCAAGTCGGTCAATCGCCAGAGCGTGCTCGCCCGCGCCACCAACCGCAAGGAAACCCGCGAGCAGCAGATGGACGAAGGCGGGATGAGCCCGGTTCCGGCCGAATAGGATTTGCGACGAGGCGTCGCGGCTTTATCGCCGCGGCGCCTCTTGTATTGTGTGGCTTCCGGGTTGATCTTGTCTAACGGTGCGGTAGCTCTGGCGTGTCGGTAAGTCTGGAGAACGGCGTTTGGGACAGGAAATCGAACTGAAGCTCGACCTTACGCCGCAGGCAGCAGCGGACTTTCTCGCCTCGGACCTCGCCGCAAGCGAACCCTTCATACTCGAGCGGCGTGCGACCTATTTCGACACGCCGGACGCGGACCTGCGCGCTGCCGGCTTTTCCCTTAGAATTCGAGACGATGCGCAGGGGCGCGTCCAGATCGTCAAGGCTGTCGGCGCCAGCGCGGCCAGCCTTTTTGCGCGCCCGAAATGGGAGCAAAATGTCGATGGCGACAAGCCCGTGCTCGACGATACGACGCCACTCAAGACCTTTCTCGGCCGGCGCGCCGAAGCGTTGGAACCACTTTTCGAGGTGGTCGTCGAGCGGCGGCGTTGGTCGGTGGCCTGGGAGGATGCGCGCATCGAGGTAGCGCTCGACCGTGGCGATATCGTTGTTGGCGAGCGGCGTACGCCGGTCTGCGAAATCGAGCTGGAACTCGTGGAAGGCCCGCCATCCGCGCTGTTTTCCTATGCCCGTACGCTGGACCGGGTCGCGCCGTTGCGGCTCGGCGTGCTGAGCAAGGCGGAGCGAGGTTATCGGTTGCTCGGTGCCGCTGTCCGCGCCGTCAAGGCCGAGCCGGTCGCGCTGACGCCCGACATGAGCGTTCCCGGCGCCTTCCGCATCATTGCTGACGGCTGTCTCAAGCCGTTTCGCCTCAACGAGATGCTGTTTGAGGGCGGCGGCGAGGAAGCTGTGCACCAGGCGCGCGTTGCGCTGCGCCGGCTGCGTTCTGCGCTTTGGGTGTTCAAGGCCGTACTGGAAGATGATGCCTTCGGGCACATGAAGGACGAGCTGAAATGGCTGGCCGGCGCTCTCGGCGAGGTGCGTGACCTCGACGTGCTGATCCGCCGTTGCAAGGACGAAGCGCTGCGGAAGGTGCTTGCGGATACGCGCGAGACGGCCTTCCGGGCCGCGATCGCCGACCTTGAATCGCCGCGCGCCCGCGCCTTGATGCTGGACTTCGCCGACTGGCTCGCCTGCGGCGCCTGGCACGGTCTCATGTCTGCACGGGAAATTCGCGAGCAGCCGGTCAGCGAATTCGCAGCCTCAGCCCTCGACCGGCTACGCCGCAAGGTCAAGAAGGGCGGCCGCGACCTCGTCGATCTCGACGACGACGCCCGTCACGAAGTGCGCAAGGACGCCAAGAAGCTGCGATACGCGGCGGAGTTCTTTGGTTCGCTCTTCGATCGCAAGCGCCAGAAGCGCCGCCATGGCCGGTTCCTCGCCGCGTTGGAACCCTTGCAGGATCAGCTCGGCGCGCTTAACGACGCCGCCGCGATGCCGGAGCTTCTGGCACGACTCGGCCTGGCGGACGACGCTCGAAAAGCCTTCCCTTCCAATGCGATCGACAGTAGACGGGATGTGATCAAGGCGGCGGCGGATGCCCATGACGCCTTGGTCGATACGAAACGCTTCTGGCGCTAGTTCGCCTGTCTCCCGCAAGGACTTTCCATGACGGTCGTCGCCTCTTATCTCTACCGTGACGGACGACGATTCCAGGAGGTTCCGCTCGAATCCGTGGCGATGCCGACGGAAAAGACGGATTTCATCTGGATCGGCCTGCATGAGCCGACCGCGGAGGAACTCGCCATCCTCAAGGCGCGTTTCAACCTGCATGAACTGTCCGTCAGCGACGCGGCGAACCCCTTGCAGACGCCAAAACTCAGCGCCTATGACGACCAGATCTTCGTGCTCGCCCAGACCGCCAAGCTCGACGGCGATGGCATCACCTATGGCCGCACGGCGATCTTCGTCGGCGAGCGCTACATCATCACCGTCCGCCATGGTTCCGAACGCGGCCATGGCGAACTGCGTGGCCGGCTGGAAACCTCGCCGCATACGATGCGTCACGGCACGGACTATATCCTGCACGCCATTCTCGATTTCATCGTCGACGGCTACCTGCCGATCGTGCGCACGATCGAGGATTCCGTGCTCGACATGGAACGCAAGATGCTCGATTCCTTTCTCGACCGTGCCCAGATCAAACGCATCTTCCGGCTGCGGCGCGAGGTCATCCTGTTCCAGCGCGTGCTGGATGCCATGCTGGACCTCTGCGGCAAGCTCGTGCATCTCGACCTGCCGTGCCTCGATGTCGAGGCCAAGCCCTATTTCCGCGATGCGCTCCAGCATATGCACCGCATCGAGCAGATGGTGGGTGGCCTGCGGGACGTCATCACCTCGGTCTTCGAAGCGAGCAACCTGCTCGAACAGCAGCGCCAGGGCGTGATTACCCGCCAGCTCGCCTCCTGGGCGGCCATCCTTGCGGTGCCGACGGCGATTGCCGGCATCTACGGCATGAATTTCGAGAACATGCCGGAGCTGAAGACACAGTACGGCTATTTCGCCGTGCTCGCCGTCATCGTCGTCTTCTGCGGTACGCTCTACTGGCGCTTCAAGCGCGCCAAATGGCTGTGATCTGGCTGGTGCTCAGGCGCGAAGCGCTCTCGCCGGGCTGAGGCGAAGCGCCGAAAGCGCCGGTATGATCGATATCAGCACGGCGAGAATGCCGAACCAGACAGCCAGCGAGATATCCTCGCGGGCGAACTCCACGGGCATACGCACGGCCGTCGTCGCGGTGAGCGAGGCGGAGATGAGTTGTGCTGCGCCGTAACCGAGCACGATGCCCAGCCCGAAGCCGGCGAGGAATAGCAGGAACAGCTCGCCCCAGACGATGGCGACGACCGCGCGCGCCGGTGCGCCAAAAGCTCTCAATGCGCCGATTTGCTTCTGGCGCGTGCCGATATGCATGATCGTGACGAGCAGGATGGCGGCGATGACGATGACCTGCGTGCCGATGGCAATCGCCAGAAGCAGGCTGCGCGCATCGCCAAGTGTCGCGTAGAGGCGCGTCAGCACCTCCGCCGGAAAGACGGCGAGCGTCGTCTCGCCGCGATATTCCTGACGCAGGCGATAGGCGTCGGCGACCGTCTTCGGCTTGACGAGAACGGCGGGGAGGCCAGGCGTCTCGGCGTCGAAATGCTCGTCAATCGCGGCGGCAGGATCGATATGCGCCTCGTGCTCCTGTTCTTCGGCGTGCTCGTGCTCGGCCGCAGCAACCGTCGCGAGCCCCCCGGCGGCGTGGTCATGATCGTGCCCGGCCTCGCCCTCCATGCCGTGCAGTTGCCAGACGGCGCGGATCGGCACGAGGATGGCGCGGTCCCAGGCGGTGCCTGTCGGGGCCATGCGGCCGCTCACCGTGTAGATGAGCTCGGTGTGCGTATGGCCACCCTCGTCAGCGCCGCCATGCATCGGCTTGATCTCAGCACCGACGGGCTTTCGCACGTCCGCGCCGATCACCGCCTCGCCGAGACGGGCGAACATCGTTCCCTCGGCGAGCGTCGGCGAGAGCGCGGAAACAAGCTTGCTCGTCGTGCCGACGACCGGATGGCCATCCGCGGAATCGCCGAAGCCGACCGGGGCGGCGAATTCGACGCGGGGGTCCTCGGAGAGTTTTGCCAGCACGCTGCCGGACATCAGCGGCAGCGGCGAGGGTTGCAGGAAGACGGCCGATAGTGCGAGTTGTGTTTCGCTGCCGGCTGCTCCGATGACAAGGTCGAATTTTTCCGCCGCGCGGGCGCTGCCAAGCCGGACGGCGCGCTCCTGCAAGGTGACGGTGACGCTGAGCGCAACGGAAAGCGCAATCAGCACGATGACGGCAAGTGCTCCACCCTTGAAGCGGCGAAGATCGGCAAGGATGAAGCGTATCATGCCGCGAGCACCTCGCTGCTGTCTTCGACGATGCATCCGCCATCGAGGTCGACGCGCCGGTCGAGCCGCTCCATGAGCGCCGGATCGTGGGTGACGACGATAAGCGTTGCCCCCTCATCGCGGGCGAGCCGGACGATCAGCTCGGCCACTTCGCTGCCAGTACGACGGTCGAGGCTGGCGGTCGGTTCGTCGGCAACGATCACGCCGGGCTTCGACAACAGCGCGCGCGCCACAGTCACGCGCTGCATCTCGCCGCGCGACAGGGTCTCGATGGCCTGGTCAGGGCGGGCAATGCCCGTTGTTTCGAGGAGATGCAGCGCGCGTTCGCGCTCGGCCGGCTTGAGGCGCCGGGAAAGGCGGACCGGCAAGACGACGTTCTCGAAAGCCGAAAGGCCGGGAAACAGATGGAAGTCCTGCATGACGAGGCCGATATTGGCTGCGCGGAACGCATCGCGTTTGCCTGCGGCAAGGGCGGTGATATCGGTGCCGCCCCAGGACACTGAACCGCTTGTCACGGTATCGAGCCCGGTCATCGCGTTAATCAGCGTGCTCTTGCCGGAACCCGATGCGCCGGTGATCGCGAGGCGTCCGCCGGCGGGAAGGTGAAGCTGGTCGATGGACAGCACCGGCGTGTCGAGGCCGGGAAAGCGCATGGTGAGACCGGAAATAGCGAGAGCCAGCATCGTCAGGCCGTGTCGAACGCGGCTTCGCGAAGACGCAATTGGCTGACGAAACCGGTATCCGGATCGGTCCATGAGCCGTATTCGAGCACGCCCTGTGCCTCGATCGGCGCATTGAACTGCACGAAGGTCTGCTTGCGGGCGAGATAGACGACGAGAATGTTGTCGGGCCAGTCCGCATCCGAGGAGCAGAAGGGGCAGAGCGACATCGGGATTTCGGTGAGCACGAAGAAGTTCGCCTCCGCCTTCAGCGGCGGCGCCATGAAGCCCTTGATGGTGATTTCCTGGCCTGTCAGCCGCTTCACCTTGTCGGAGAATTCGAGCCCCAGCACGCCAAAGCTCTTGTAGAGCTCGCCGAAGCCGAGTGTCTCCCCAGCCAGGGCCGGGCGGGCAAGAGGCAGGATCGGCAGGGCAGCCAATGCGCAGAGCATCCGCCGCCTGTCGAAAAACATACGGGAATCGTCCGTCATGGCCATGCTTCCTTCTTCATCGGCGAGAATGCGGACAGGCGGCGCGGGGCCGCCTGTCCGTTATGGGTAGCTCAGTCCTTCGCTACGCCGAGCGCGAAGGCATCGGCCAGCACGCGGTACACGTCGCTCTGCTCCATGTAGCCACGGAAGCCTTCCGAGCCGGGGCCGATCGCCTGAAGCACCACGTCGTCGACGGCGTGAACGCCGGTATCGCCATCCTTCGGAATGTTACCCTGCACGAAGACGGCGCCGGGCACGCCCTTGTACTCTTCGTTGGCGACATATTCCTTCGCCTCGTTCTGCACGGCCGGAACGAACGGGCCGTCGAGCTTCGGACGGAAGGTCTCGTAGTGGTCCGGACCGTTATTGGCCGCCAGGAACAGGCGACGCGAAACGTCGATACGATCCGGATAACCATCGCCATTCGCATCTTCATAGTTCGGGAAGCCGGCATCGTCATAGGTGCCGACCTTGGCGCGCATTTCGTCGCCCGGCTTCTCGTCATCGACGGTGCCGATGATGCCGACGCCATGGGTGTGGTCGCCGGTGACGACGATCAGCGTATCCGGGTTCTTGTCGGCAAATTCACGGGCGACGGCGATAGCCTTGTCGAACTCAATCGTCTCGACGAGCGCACGGTCCCAATCGAGCGGGTGGCTCATCTTGTCGACCGAGGCAGCTTCGACCATGAGGAAGAAGCCCTCCGGGTTCTTCGAGAGCTTGTCGAGTGCGACCTTGGTCATTTCGACGAGGCCGGGCTGGTTCGGGAATTTTTCGACGGTGCCCTTCTTGAGGAATTCACGGTCGAGCGTCACGTCCAGGTTGCCGGTGTGGAAGAGGCCGAGCAGCTTGTCCTGGTTCGAGCCGGCAGCAGCGGCAAGTTCCGTCTTGTCGATCGCCAGGGCATAGCCAGCGTTCTTGAACTCGGCGATATAGTCCTTGTCGTCCTTGCGCTTGGAGCCCGGCACGTCCTTGCCGAGGAAGTAGGCCGAACCGCCGCCGAGAAGCACATCCGGCTTGACGTCGAGCAGCATGCCGACGATTTCCGCCTTGTCGGCGCGCTTGCGGGTGTGGGAAACGAGGGCAGCCGGCGTCGCATCCTGGAGTTCCGAGGTGGAAACGATGCCGATCGACTTCTGCGTGGTGCGGCGGAGCGCTTCTGCAATGGTCTCGACCTTCGGGTCGTCGAGGCTTGCCGGCGTGCGGTCGGCGTAGACGCCGAGCGCGTTGACGCGCGACTTGTGACCGGTCATGTAGGCCGACATGGTGTTGGCGCTGTCGGTGGCGATCGAGTGCGTGGACGACGTGCCGATGAAGGCGACCGGCGGGATGTCGTCCATGGCGAGGCGGCCGTTCGCCTTGCCCTCGGTCATGCCCTTGGACATGATGCGCGCACCGGTGCGGTGGGCGACGGACAGGCCGTCGGCGATCAGGAAGATGATGTTCTTGGCCTTCGGCTCGGCAACGGTTGCGTAGACGTCCCAGTTGACCGACTTGGCTTCGCTGCCGGCCGAGACCTCGACCTTATAGGCGCCGGCTTCAGCGATCGTCAGGCCACGCAGGAGGAGGGCCGAACCGAGAACCTTGTCCTCAGCGCCCTTTTCTTCCGCGACAAATTCGGCCTTCTTGCCGAAGACGGTTTCGTAGTCCTGGCCGTTGACGGTGACCTTCACGTCTTCCGGCTTCACCACGGTGTCGAACTCGACCTTGAAGTCGAAGGGCGAGCCGACGAGGATCGTCGCGCGATCCAGCGGATAAACGGTTGCGGCATTTGCGGCGCCGGCGAGCATCGTTGCCGATGCCAGAGCGAGGATGAGTTTACGCATGGAGGTGCCTCTCTTGAGCGGTGCGTTACCCCCTTGCGATAGAAACTCAGCATGACAGGCGTATTACAGCCGTGTCACAGATGGCTTCACCCCTTGGCAGAAATAGCGCTCAGCTCTTCGAGGTCGAGGTCCCGTTCCAGTTCGTGCAACGTCTCGTCGTCGATCTCGCCAGCGCGGTGGAGCCGGATGAGTTCGCGACGCCCCGTCGCGACCGCTTCGAGAACGAGGTCGAAATGGGCGTGCAGCATGGGTGTGTAGTGCTGTGTGCGCTCAGCATAATCGACGATCGACACGGCCCTGCGCTGATACTTGTCCAGCAATTGCGGATGGATGAGCTTGCCTTCGCTGTCGTAAGCCCGGCTTTGCACGATGACGAATTGCGCCTGCGCCATGGCGGCTTCGGCCTGGCTCATGGTGAGCCGGGCCTTTTCCGACTCCGGTTCACTCAGCCGCGCCCAGGCGATCACACGTCCCAGCGTCGTGCCTTGCAGCAGCACGGTGCCGAGAATGACGGCGAACGACGTCACTAGAATGAAGTCACGGCCGGGAAAGTTTTCCGGCACGCTCAGCGCCAGCGCGAGCGTGACCACGCCGCGAACACCGGCCCAACTGAGCACTGTCGCGCCACCGGCGCCGACTGGCGTGTATCGCTTGATCCCCAGAGCATTGCAGAGCCTGATGACGAGGTCCGACCCGAACACCCAGGCGAAGCGGGCGAGGGTGAGGGCCACCAGGATCACCAGGATCGGCCATCCGAGATCGGCGATCACCACGCCAAAGCCGCCGCCGCGTTCGACGACGCCGCGCAGCGACAGGCCGATCAGGATGAAGACCGCCGCCTCCATCAGGAAGACGAGTACGGTCCAGAAGGAGGTGCCGCGCATGCGCGTTGCGGCCGAAAAGGCGGTGTGCTGATGCCATCCGGCGATCAGGCCGGTGGTCACGGTGGCAATGACGCCCGAAACGTGGATGAATTCGCCGAGCAGGTAGGACACCCAGGAAAGCAGGGCCGTGGCGGCGATGATCAGATATTCGTCGCCAAGCCGGCGCACCAGCAGAACCCATGCCATGCCGATGGCGATGCCGACGAGTGCGCCGCCGACCGCTAGAACGAAAAAGCTGCCCATGGCATCGACCGTGCTGAAGATGCCGGTGACGCCGGCGGCAATGGCGAAGCGGAAGAGGACCAGGCCACTCGCATCATTGAATAGGCTTTCTCCCTCGAGCAGGATCTGCAGGCGACGCGGCAGCTTTACCCGTTGCAGCACGGCGCGGGCGGACACCGCATCGGGCGGCGAGACGATCGCTCCCAATGCCGCGCAGGCCGCCCAGGGGAGTGACGGGAACAGCAGATGCGTGACGACAGCCACGACGGCGCAGGTGAAAAACACCGCACCAATGGCAAGCGAAGCGATGCCGATCATATGGCGGCGCAAGGGGCCGAGCGCAATGAACCAGGCCCCGTCCATCAGCAGCGGCGGCAGGAAGATGACGAGCACCAGCTCCGGATCGACTTCAATGGCGGGCAGACCCGGCATGAAGGCAAGCAGCGCGCCTCCCGCAAGCAGCGCCACGGATGGCGGCAGCCCGAGCCGGTGGGCTGCGTAATGCAGCGCGATGATCGCCACGAACATGCCGATCACGAGCTCGAACAAATGTGTTGGATCCATAGGGCTTTATCCTGAAATGGCTTTATTACGACGCGCTTCATTACAAGGCGCGTTTTGCCAAAACGCAATCGCTCAAGGGCAACTACGGGATCAGACCCACGGAAAACTTCTCTGCCAAATGGCGCGTAAAATCCCGCTCTAGACTGTCTCCGAGATTGCCCTCACGAGCGCTTTTGCAGAGACGGCGCCGGGGTCGAGGTGGCCGAGGGAGCGTTCCCGCAGGCGGGCGGCGCGGCCCTTGGCGGCAACCATCGTGGCAGTCGCGGCCGCTCCGTTGTCGGCTGCGGCCGTAACGGCGGCCCAGAATTCTTGTTTCGACCGGCCTTCGGCAACCGCCGTGGTGGCGGCTTCTGCGGCGGGCAGCCAGACGTCGAGCATCGTCTTGTCGCCGCGCTGCGCCTTGCCGCGGTCGCGAATGCCCTCGGAAATCGCGACCAGCATATCCCGGCAGGCGACGAGGTCGAGTTCGGAGCGCTCGGCAAGGACCTGGGCGGCGCGGCGAAAGCCCGTCGAATAGAGGGGTCCCGTCGATGCTCCGACCGCGTCAAGGAAGCCGGTTGCCGCCGTCGACATCACCTCTGAAAGGCTCGCTGTGCCGAGGTCCAGCTTCGCAAGCGCCGCGTTCACGGCCTTGAAGCCGATCGACATGGTGATGCCGTGATCACCATCGCCGATCGCGCCGTCGAGTTCGGACAGGCGATCCTTTTCCGTCTCGATCACCTGGGACATTCTCTCGAACATCCTGGCGAGAGCCTGTGCCGCATTTTCCGACATGTCTTCCTCCCCTTGGGCGCACGCGGCCTCAGCTCCGAGCCGCCTCGTCCGGTTCAGGTGCGTTGATGGTCAGGATCGCCGACTGGCATGGATAGTGCAGCAGATCGGTCAGTTGGCGGTCGAGATGCAGGATCGAGATGGAGGCGCCTGCCATATCCAGCGACGTGCAGTAGTGCCCCACCCAGTTGGCCTCGATTGTGATGTTCTTGGCGGTAAGCCGCTGCTCCACGCGCCGGAACAGGATGTAGAGCTCCATTAGCGGCGTTGCGCCGAAGGAATTGACCAGCACCGCCACGCGGTCGCCGGGCTCGGCCTTCATCTCCTTGAAGATGTTGTCCATGATCGTATCGACGATCTCGTCGGCGGTGCGCAGGCGCTCGCGCGACACGCCGGGCTCGCCGTGGATGCCCATGCCGAGTTCCATGTCATCCGGGCCGATTTCGAAATTGTGCCGCCGTGTCTGCGGCATGGAGCAGGATTCGAGCGCGACGCCGACCGTGAAGGTGCGGTCGTTGGCCTTGCGGGTGATCGCCTCGCATTCGTCGAGCGTCAGGCCGCGATCACAGGCGGCGCCCGCGACCTTGAAGACGAAGAAATTACCGGCGACGCCGCGCCGGCCTTCCTTGTCTTCGATCGGCGAAGAAACGATATCGTCGGTGGTGAGGACGGTGCGGACGGGAATGCCCTGTTCCTCGACCAGTTCGGCTGCCATCTCGAAGTTCATCACGTCGCCGGCATAGTTGCCGTAGACGAAGAGCACCCCGGCGCCACCGGAGGCTGCGACGGCACACTTGGCGATCGGGTCGGGCGGAGGCGAGGAAAAGATGTTGCCGACGGCCACGGCATCGGCGAGCCCCTTACCGACATAGCCGACAAAACAGGGCTCGTGTCCCGTGCCGCCGCCGATGACGAGGCCGACCTTGCCGGGGCGGGGGCCGTTGCGTGCGACGAGCGCGCGGCGCGATCCGGTCACGGGTTGCAGATAGAGCTTGTGCGCGGCAATCAGGCCGTCGAGCATTTCCTCGACCACGTCGTTGGGATTGTTGAGGAATTTCTTGACATGCGTGCGGTAGGCATTGGCGATGGGCGCGCTTTTCTGCCGTTGCGAAAGCTTGCTGTCGAGGCTTGTCACACCATCGGCGCGCAGGATGCCGGCGCCCGTCGCCGCATCCGTCACCAGCACGTTGACATAGCCGCCGCGCAGGGCCGCCAGCAGTGCCGGCACCTTGTCGAAACCGCCGGCGACGGCGACGCGGGTGCCGATGCCGCGCAGCATCTCCAGCGACATGCCGATCGTGCGATCATCGAGGGGGCCACCGACCGGGCGGCCGCGCTCATCGATGAAACGTCCGGCCAGCACACCCGCCGCGCCCTTGGCGAGATAGTGCTGCAGCGGCACGGATTCGAAGAATCCGCTGGTGTGGATCGTCGAGTTTGGCCGGAGCGACGATATGCCGAAGACAATGCGGTTGGCCCGCGCGAGCGTGTCGAACTGCTCGCGGATCAGCGGCTCGGCAAGCAACATGCGCTGCATTTCGGCAGACGCGACGACGGCGGGTGCCGTGATGTTGACGCAGCGCGCCGAGATCGCCCGCGCGACGGCGGCGGTGGTGAGTTCCGGCGTATAGGCGAAGCTTGCCGTGGTGCCGCCGGTTGCCTGCACGACCGTCACGTCCTGCAAGGCTCCCACTTCCAGATGCTCGCCGACCGAGAGGATCGTGCGGCCCCAGGCGACGGCGAGCGTGTCGCCGGACTTGATCATCTTGGCAAGCGCCTGCGCGCCCGCCGCACCCAGCCGGCCGATCAGTGGCCGCGTGTTGTCGTCATTGGGTACGACCAGGCAATCCGACAGGCCGAAATGGCGCTTCAGTTCCTGCGCGATGGTGAGCGATGCAAGCCGCGCGGGCTCGATGGAGATGTTGACGATGCCTTTTTCGCGAGCGTCGGCGAGGTAGCTGTTGACGGTGGCGCGCGACACACCCATCGCCTCGGCGATCTCGCCCTGCGTCATGCCGTCTTCGTAGTAGAGCCAGCAGGCCCAGACATAGGGGTCGTCGCCATAGCGCAGCGGTATCGAATCCACGCCTTCCGGCCCGTTCGCCCGGCCGATGCCGCCTTTGCGCGGCGAGGAAGTCTTGATTGCCATCAGTTTCGCCGGTCCCCTTCTGGCGGCGAAGATGAAAGCAATGCCACCGGTTTGCAACCTGCCTTCATCAAAAAAGCGGTGCGCGGCCCGTCACGAAGGACAAGGCCGCGCTTCCTGGGAGGAACGCGCAAATTCCGGGCGTCACGAATGTCAGGTCAGCCGCGCGCGCGCGCCGTCGGACAATTCCTTGAGAATGATGGCGCAGGAGGTTGCTCCAGCATCCAGCACGCCGAGCGACCGTTCGCCGAGGCGGCTGGCGCGGCCGATTTTTGCGACCAGATCGATCGTCGAGTCGCGGCCGGCTTCGGCGGCGGCAACCAGGGCTTCCAGCGCGTCGCCGAACGATTTGCCTTCGGCCGTGGCCTTGTCGAACGCCTCGACGGCCGGAACGAGCGTGTCGATCAGCGTCTTGTCGCCGACCTTGGCGGAGCCGATCGACTGGATGCCGGCCAGGCCCGCATGCAGCATCTTGCTGTAGGCCGCGGCGTCGATCTTTTCGACACCCTCGATCGTCTCGGCAAATTCGGTGAACATCACGCCGTAGAGCGGGCCCATCGAGCCGCCGATCTCCGTCATCAGCACGGTGCCGAGCGTATCGAGGGATTCGGCGAGCGGGGCGTTTTTACCCTTTAGCCGTTCCGCCGCCATGGCAAAACCCTTGGCCATGTTCACGCCGTGATCGCCATCGCCGATCTTGCCGTCGATCTCGCTGAGATAGGCGCGGTTCTCGACGATCCGCTCTGCCATCGACAGAACGATGGCGCCGGAGGATGCGTTGTCGAAAGTCTGCATAGGGTCGTCCTCCGGTTACAGGATGATCGTGCACCGCGTCTCGACATCGAGCAGCGGCTTGAGGTCTTCGTCGAGCGCCATGACGGTGAGCGTCGCGCCGACCATTTCCAGCGAGGTGAAGTAGTTGCCGATCCAGGTCTTGACGATCTTCAGGCCGCGGGCCGAAATCTCGCTCTCGATCGTGTCGTTGAGGATGTAGAGTTCGTTGAGCGGCGTGGCGCCGAGGCCCGAGACAAGCACGGCGACTTCGGTGCCCTGCGGCAGGTTATGATCGTCGAGCACGATCTTCACCATGTCCTTGGCGACCTCGTCTGCCGTCTTCAGTGCTTCGACACGAACGCCCGGTTCGCCATGGTGGCCGATGCCGACTTCCATCGTGCCGGGCTCGATCTGGAAGTTCGGATGGCCGACGGCCGGCAGCGTGCAGGGGCCGAGGCCGACGCCGATCGAGCGGCAGTTGTCGATTGCCTTCTGGGCGGTGGCGCGCACCTCCTCGAGGCTGGCGCCGGTCGCGGCCTTCGCGCCGCCCATCTTCCACATGAAGATTTCACCGGCAACGCCACGGCGTTTCTCGCGCTCTTCGGGCGGGGCGGAGCAGACGTCGTCGTTGGCGACAACAGTTGCCACGTCGATGCCGGCCTTGGCGGCGAGCTTCATCGCCATCTTCACGTTCATGTTGTCGCCGGCATAGTTGCCGTAGAGCACAACGACGCCCTTGCCGCCGTTGGCTTCGCGGATGGCATCGTAGAAGCTCTTGGCTGTCGGCGAAGAGAAGAGTTCACCGACGGCGACCGCATCGAGCATGTTCTTGCCCGTATAGCCGATGAAGGCCGGCTCGTGTCCGGAGCCGCCGCCGGTCACCACGCCGACCTTGCCGGCAAAGGGGGCATCCTTGGCGACGATGACGCGCGGGTTTTCCGCGACGCGCACGATGTCCGAATGCGCCTTCACGAACCCCTTGACGGTATCCTCGACCACCAGGTCCGGATCGTTGATGAAACGCTGCATGGTAACTCCTCAAAACTGCGCGAGCCGGTCAGGGCTCAAAGAATGGTGTAACCACCGTCGATCAGAAGATCGGCGCCGTTGATCATGTCGGCACCCGGCGAGGCCAGGAACACCGCGGCGGCGGCGATCTCTTCCGGGAAGGCGAAACGGCCGGTCGGGATGCGCTTCTTGGCGTTTTCACCCTTTTCGCCGGCCCAGGCCGCCTTGCCGAGCTCCGTCAGCACGATGGTGGGGGAAATGGTGTTGACCGTGATGCCGTGTTTGCCCCATTCGGCGGCAAAGGTCTTGGACATGCCGATGACACCGAACTTGGACGCGCAATAGGCGACATGCTCTTCGATCGCGACGGAACCGGCCTGCGAGGCTAGATTGACGATCTTGCCGCCTTTTCCGGCGGCAATCATCTTGCGGCCGACAGCCTGCGTGATGAGGAAGCTGCCCTTCAGGTTGATGTCGATCGTCCTGTCCCACTGGATGAGTGTAAGGTCTTCAGCCGGCGCAAGTGCTACGATGCCGGCGCTGTTGACCGCAATGTCGATACCGCCGAAGGCGGCGACCACGTCATCGACCGCTTTCTGCACGGACGCGGCATCCGCCACGTCGCAAACGAAAGGCCTTGCCGAGCCACCGAGTTCATCCGCCTTCGCCTTGGCGATGTCGGCATTGATGTCGAGCACGGCGATCTTCGCACCCTTCGATGCAAAGGCAGCGGCGATGGCCGCGCCGATGCCGGAAGCGCCGCCGGTGACGAGCGCGACCTTGCCGTCGAGCGGGAAGTTGAGGTCGATATGCGGAGGGGTATCGGTCATCGGTCTGGCTTTCAGCGATTGGGTGGAACGGGGCGGCGTCGCCGCCCCGCATGTCATTCGTTACTTGCGCAGTTCCAGGAGCTTATCGACATTTTCGGTCGTGACCGGCGTCCACGGAACATTGTATTCCTTGTCCTTGCCGTCGTTGAACGCCATGTCGGGATACTGCGCCCAGATGTCCGACTGCGGCTTGTAGTCACCCTTTTTAGCATGGAGGATCGCGAGGTCGAGGGCACCCTGCGCCTGGGCACGGGCGTCCTGCAGGATCGAGGTCATCGTGCCTTCCTTGACGGCGCTGAGTGCGTCCGTGATGCCATCGATACCGGCGATGGCGAAGTCTTCAGGCTTGAGGCCGGCGGCCTTGATCGCCTCGATCGCGCCGAGCGCCATCTCGTCGTTCTGGCCGATGACGCCGTTGATCTGGCCGGAATGCGAGGTCAACCAGTTTTCCATCAGCGTCTGGGCTTCGGCACGCGACCAGTTGGCCGTCTGCTGTTCCAGAACCTTGACGTCCGGGCACTCGGCAAGCGCCTTCTTGTTGCCTTCAAGGCGGGAGATCTGCGCCGACTGGCCGATCGGGCCTTCGATGATGACGACGTTGCCCTTGCAGCCGATCTTGTCGAGCACGGTCTTGGCTTCCATGTAGCCGGAGATCGTATCGTCGGAGCCGACATAGGCGGTGAGCAGGTCGGAGTTTACGCGGGTGTTGGAGCCGACGACCGGAATGCCGGCGTCATGGGCGGCCTGCACGGCGGTGGCGCCGGCTTCGATGTCGATCGGCACGAATATGATCGCGTTGAATTTTTGGGTGATCATCGTGTTGAACTGTTCCTGCTGGACCAGCGCGTCGTAGCGGCCGTCGAAGACCGTCAGTTCGACTTCGCCGTTCTTCACGGCCGGATGTTCTTCGAGGGCGGCGGACCAGATCTGCATGAATTCCGCATTCAGACCATAGGGGGCCGCGCCGATCTTCAGCTTTTCCTGGGCCATGGCGGACGAGGCGAGCAGCACCGTCGCAGAGGCAAGGGCGATCATCAGTTTCTTCATGACATTCTCCTCCTTTGAGAATTCAGGCTGCCTTTTGGCAAGCCGTTTCGACGACGGGCGCGGGGCGCCCGTATTTCGGGGCTCAGGCGCCCTGATTGCGTTTCTGGTCGAGCATCACGGCGCCGACGATGAGCGCGCCCTTGAGGACCTGCTGGTAGTAGGATTGGATCCCCATCAGATCGAGGCCGTTGTTCATGACGCCGATGATGAGGGCGCCGATGAGGGTGCCGGTTACCCGGCCGACGCCGCCCGACAGGCTGGTGCCACCGATCACGACCGCTGCGATGGCGTCGAGTTCGTAGGCGATGCCGGCCTGTGGCAGGGCGGAGCCCGTTCGCGCCGAGAGGATCATGCCGGCGAGGCCGGAGAGTGCGCCCGAGATCACATAAACGAGGAAGCGGATGCGCGTGACGTTGAGGCCGGAGGTCTTGGCGGCATGCGGGTTGCCGCCGACGGCGTAGATGTAGCGGCCGAAGCGCGTGCGGGTCAGCACCCACCAGGAGACCAGGAAGACGACAGCGAGCAGGATGACCGGCATCGGAATGCCGAGGATGTTACCGGTGCCGATCCAGCGGAATTCCGGTGTCAGCGCCGGGACCGGCCGCCCGCCGCCATAGATGAGTGTCGCGCCGCGCGCCGCCGACAACATGCCGAGCGTCGCGACAAAGGCTGGCACGGAGAAGCGCGAGACGATGAAGCCGACCAGCGCACCGCAGCAGACGCCGACGAGGATGCCGACCGCAAGCGCCACGACCATCGGGTAGGGCGCGCCGGCAATGCCGGCCGTGGCCGAGCTGGTGACGAAGCTGGCGCTGACCATGCCGGCGAGCGCCACGACCGAGCCGACCGAAAGGTCGATGCCGCGGGTCAGGATGACGAAGGTCATGCCGATCGCGAGAACGCCGTTGATCGACGTCTGGAGCAGCACGTTGGAGATGTTGCCCGGCGTCAGGAAGAACTCGTTCGACAGGGCAAGAACGGCGACCAGCAGCAGGAAGGCGAGAAAGATGCCATATTCCTGCAGGATCAGCCGGCGGCGATCGGCGTTCAGCCAGGTGCTGGAGGTCTTGTTCTCTAAGCTGGACACGGTGTCACCTCTTGCCATGCGGGTTGGATGCTTGCGGCGGTCGTCGGGTCTTCAATTCAGGTCGACAGGTGCACAAGCGACTGGGCGTCGGCGTCCTTCCGGCTGTAGACACCGGCGGAGCGGCCCTGTCGCATGACGAGGATGCGGTCGGACATGCCCAGGATTTCGTCGATTTCGGAGGAGATCATCACGACCGTGCCGCCTTCGGCGGCGAAGTCGCAGATGATGCGGTAAATCTCGCGCTTGGCGCCGACATCGACGCCGCGCGTCGGCTCGTCGAGCAGCAGGACGCGGGGTTCGCGCAAAAACCATTTGCCCAGCACGACCTTCTGCTGGTTGCCGCCGGAAAGGCCGGAGACCGGCATCGTGTCGCGTGCGGCCTTGATGCCGAAGCGCGTGATCATGTCCGCGGCGGAGGACTGTTCGCGCCGGCGCTGCATGACGAAGGCCGGGCTCATCTCCGGCAGGCTGGCCAGGCAGATGTTGTTGCGAACGCTGTCCGTCAGGTTGAGGCCGGTGAGCTTGCGATCTTCCGTCACGAAGGCCATGCCCTCGGCCATCGCGTCGGATGGCTGGCGGATGGCGACCGGCTGGCCGTCGAGGCGGATGTCGCCGGCAGACGCGCGATCCATGCCGAACAGGCAGTTGAAGATTTCCGTGCGGCCGGAGCCCATCAGGCCGTAGATGCCGAAGATCTCGCCCTTGTGGGCGGTGAAGGAGATGTCCTCGATCTTGCCGGGCGCGGATAGGCCGGTGACTTCGAGCCCCGCAATCGCCGTCGGCGTGTTCGTCTTGATGTATTCCTCGCCAAGCTCGCGCCCGACGATCATGCGGATGAGGCCGGGCCGGTCGATATCGGCAAGCTTGCCGTCGCCGACGAAGCCGCCATCGCGGAACACCGTGTAGCTGTCGGCGATCTGGAAGATTTCCGACAGCCTGTGCGAGACGTAGACGATGCCCTTGCCATCTGCCTTCAGGCGTTTGATCGCCTGGAAAAGGTGCTGGGCCTCCTTCTCGCCGATCGCCGAGGTCGGCTCATCCATGAAGATAACGTCCGCATCATGGCTCAGCGCCTTGGCGATCTCGACGAGCTGCATCTGCGCGACCGAGAGGTTCATCATGTATTGGGTCGCGGAAATGTTGAACTCGAGACGATCGAGCAGCGCCTGCGCGTTGCGGTTCATCGTCTTGAAGTCGATGCCGCCGAAGCGGGCTGAGGGTTCGCGGCCGAGATAGATGTTCTCCGCCACCGTCATGTGCGGGACCGGGCTCAGTTCCTGCTCGATGATGGCGATACCGGAGGCGAGGGCTTCGGCCGGGCTGTTGAATTCGACCGGCCTGCCGCGATGCAGGATCGTGCCGCCGTCGCGTTTGTGGATGCCCATGAGGATCGAGAGGAACGTGGACTTGCCGGCGCCATTGCCGCCGCAAAGTGCATGCACCGAGCCGACTTCCAGCGCAAAACGGCCGTCGCGAAGGGCTGCGACGCCGCCGAAGGACTTTTTCAGTTCTTCCACTTTCAACAGTGGCTGCATGCATTCCTCCCGGCATTCAAGGGATGCTCCCCATCCCTTGTTTACAAAATACACATCGTAATCGACATATGTCAACATGATGAATCGACAAACGTTGAAATGCAAATGTCATTTGTAAGGTTTGTGCCGCACCGACATGAGATCAAGCAGCTCTATGGATGACGGTAATGTCTTGGGATGGCGCGCTTTTTCGGCGAAAGACGGCGTCGCTTTCACGGTCCGTCATGATGCGAAACAACCGGATATTTCTCGATGCACGCGGTTTCCGCCTCCGGCAAGATCGATGTACCCTCGGGCGTTGAAGGAGCGGCCTTGACCGGAGAATGGTCCCGTGGCCTATGCGCAAACTGGTCTCACTTGACATGCGTCAAAGGTGTTCGACCCTATCAGCAGTAAGGATATCGCCGTTCTCTTCTATCGGATCTGCTCATGATCACCCTGTCTTTCGTCCTGTCCTCCATTCTGATCCTGGTAACGCCGGGGCCGACGAACACGGTGCTTGCGACCTGTGGCGCATCGCTTGGCGTGCGCCGGGCGGCGATCATGCCGCTTGCGGAAGCCATCGGATATATTCTGGCGATATCCCTGTTCGTTGCGGTGGCGGATGCCGTTCGGGGCAATGCCCTGGCCTTTGCCGCAATGAAGTTGCTGGCGGCGAGTTGGCTGCTCTACTCCGCGGTCCGGCTCTGGGGTATGCCGTTCAGGAGTGATGCGCGGTCGGCGCGCGATTCGTTCCTTCGCGTCTTCCTGACAACGCTGGTCAATCCGAAGGCCATGCTGGTTGGCACGGTGCTGATCCCCGCGGCGGCACCCATCCACACGTCGCTCTGGATTGCGGTCTATGCCGGGCTCTCGACGCTTGCCGGTCTTGGCTGGGTGGTCTTCGGCGCGTGCCTGCCGCTGGGCGTGCGGCAGCATTCCTACAAGCTGGCGTCGCTGGTGCTGGGCGGTTTTTCGATGGCTGCCGTGGCGAGCGCGCTGTCAAGCTGATCATCCGGCTTTGAAAGTCGGATTGCACAATGGGCTGATTGCGAAGGGGCGACCACTGCCGCCCCTTCGCACGACGTCAATCGATCGATGGCAGATCGGCGGCCGGTACGCCGTCGCGGACAAGGATGCGGCCGCGACGGATGACGGTGCGCGCCTGGGGCGTCAACGCCACGGCCTCGGCAAGCGTGCGTGCCGGCACCAGCACGAGATCGCCGAAATCCCCTTCGGACAATCCGTAACCGGAAAGGCCGATGCCTTCCGCGCCGCCGAAGGTGCAGATACGCGCGGTCTCAGCAAGATCCGCATCGTTGGTCATGCCGTTGCGTTGCGCCAGATATTTTGCCCGCTCCAGCATGTCGCCATTGCCCCAAGGCTCCCATGTGCCCTGGATGCCATCCGAGCCGGAAGAAGCCACAAGGCCACTTTGTCGCATCAGGCGCAACGGCAGGGCAGGGGCAGCGGGGCTACCGACCGTCATCACCGCGATCTGCTCCGCCGCAAGTGCTGATATCAGCGTCTGCTGCCGGGTAGAATCCAGCATGCCGAGGCAATATGCGTGGCTCACCATCACGCGGCCCTGCATCGAGAGCGCCCGGGTGCGCTCGATGATGAGGTCCAGGCAGAAGGCGCCGAGCTCTCCAAGCTCGTGCAGATGGATGTCGATGGGTTTCCCGTAACGCTCCGCCAGCGCGAAAATGGCGTCGAGATGCTGGACGGGGTCGCGCTCGATGGTGGCGGGGTCGATGCCGCCGACGATGTCGGCGCCGGCCCGCATGGCGGCATCCATCAGTTCAAGCGTGCCTGCGCGCGGCAGCATGCCGCTCTGCGGGAAGGCAACGATCTGTATATCGACGAGGTCGCGCAGCGCCTCGCGGGTTTCAAGCACGCCTTCAATATTGGCGATGCCGATTTCCGTGTCGACGTCGACATGGCTGCGAATGTGGAGGACGCCGTATTTCAGCGTCTGCAGGGCCTGCCGGGCGGATTGGCGGCGCGCGTCGATGCCGAGGTCACGCTTTGCCTTGCGATCGGCGAGAATGCGGTCGCTGCGATTGGGGCCGACGCGGTTCTCGAACCAGTCCATGCCGATCAGCGTCTTGTCGAGATGGGTGTGCGCCTCCACGAAGCCGGGCAGCGCGATGTACCCCGTTGCGTCGAATTCCCGCGCCGGCCGCGCACCGCCGGCGCTGAAGCGGCCGTTGCGGATGATGAGGTCTACCGGTTCCCCGCCCATGGGTCGCGCATTGCGGATGATGATATCGGCGGTCATCGGCGATTCTCCTCTCCCGCCAGCCCGGCGCGCTGCATCGCCAGCCGGAAGGCCTTTTCCGCGCGGTCGAGGATAGCGCCTTCGTCGTGCTCGGTGAGCCTGCGACCGCGCATCAGCACGCGACCACCAACGATGGTCGTGTCCACGTCCGCGCCATTGGCAAAGCGTGCAAGGCGCTGCACCGGATTGGTCGGCGGCCAGAGATGGGGCTGGCGCATGTTGACGAGCAGGATATCGGCACGTTTACCGGGCTCCAGCGAACCGATTTCCGCCTCCATCGACAGCGCGCGGGCACCGTCGATCGTCGCCATTTCGAGGAGCTGGAGCGGTGGAAGGATGGCATCATCGCGAAAATGGCGGGCGTGGTAGCGGTGCGCCTGGAACATGTTGCGGAACATGTCGAAGGAGCGGTCGGGTGCTGCGGCGTCCGTGCCGAGCGAGACGGTGATCCCTTCGGCCATCATTTCCGGCGCCGGGCAACGGGCGAAGACTGACATCAGCGCGCTCGGATTGTGCGCCACCTTGGCGCCGGTGCGCTTCAGCACGGCGCGGTCGGCATCGGTGAGGTCGACGCAATGGGCGAGCAGCGAGCGTGCATCGAAGAGGTCGAGTTTGGCATCGTTGGCGGCGATCGACCCGTCACGATGACCGTCCTGTATCAGGAGCACGTTCTTCTCGCGGGCCAATCGCTGTGCCCGTCGCGACAGGTCGAGCACAGCGGTGTCCTCCAGTTCCTCCGCGTTGAAGACGGGGAGGGAGACGGCCAGTTGCAGCCGGTCGTCGCGGTCTGTCCAGGCGTCGATCAGGGCGGCACTGACAGCCAGCTGCGCATCGGGAACGACGATGATCTCATTGTATGAGCCGTTTCGATGTTCACGGTATACACTTTTAGCGGACGGCCGATTGGGGCCGACGGCGAGTATTTCGCGTACGCCCATCTCGGCGATGGCGGCAAGGTGCGCTTCGGCGGCTTCCGGCGCCTCGGTCCGCATGATATCCGGCCCACCACCGAAGAGCAGGGCTGCGGTGGTCGTGCCGCACTTGATACGTTCGGCAGCGGAAAGAGCGGCCTCGGCCGCCCAGAACTCCGGATCGGTCGCCTCGGCATAGATGCGGCCGGTGATGTTCATCCAATCCTCGGAATCGCCGCCCAACCCCTTGGTCAGCATATGGCCGGCATGGGCGTGCGTGTCGATAAGGCCCGGCATCACCACCATCCCGCTCGCATCGATACGTTCGGCGTCCGCCGGGGCCATCGGCGCGCCTTCGCCGACGGCGGTGATGCGCCCGTGCTCCACCAGCACATAGCCCTTGTCGAGGATGCGCCGGTCGGCATCCATGGTGACGATTGCACCGTTTTCGATCAGCAAGGCCTTTTTCATAGGCATTCTCCCGCTAGAATTGCATACATCTTATGCGCATTGTGTGCGCAAATTCTAATTCTGGTATCTTGATATTGTCCGCATATTATGTACAGTCATATTGAGAATAATCGTATGCAATTTTTGGGAACATGCATACCTACCCGGGAGAATTCTTCGTGAAGACCACTGTGAAGACCCTTTTGGCGGGGCTTGCCATGCTGGCGCCGCTTTCCGCGCCCGCTTTTGCCGAAACGCTGCGCTGGGCAGCATCCGGCGACGTCATCTCCTACGACCCGAATGCGCACGTCGACAGTTTCACCCAGAGCGTCCAGCACGTCGTGTTCGATCCGCTGGTTCGCCGCAACAAGGAACTGAAGCTGGAGCCGGCGCTTGCCACGTCCTGGGAAGTCATCGAGCCGACGCGTTGGCGCTTCAAGCTGCGTGAGGGCGTGAAATTCCACGAAGGCCAGGCCTTCAATGCCGACGACGTGGTGGCGACGATCCAGCGTCAGATCGACCCCGGTTCGCGCAACCGCGAAAACCTCTCCGCCGTCACCGGCGTCGAGAAGGTGGACGACCACACGGTCGACCTCATCCTGCGCGGTCCCTATCCGCTGCTCCTCAACGACCTCGCCGCGATCTACATCATGAGCAAGCCGTGGATGGAAGAGCATGACGCGCTGAAGCCGGGCAACACCGCCACCGGCGTCGTCACCTATGCCAGCAGCCACGCGAACGGCACCGGCGCCTTCAAGCTGAAGAGCTACGAGCCCGATTCGCGCTCGATCTTTGAGGTGAACAAGGACTGGTGGGACAAGCCGCAGCATAACCTGACGGAAATCGAATTCCGTCCGATCGCCTCCGACGCCACCCGCATTGCGGCGTTGTTGTCCGGCGAAGTTGAC
Organism: Sinorhizobium sp. RAC02; assembly: GCF_001713395.1. NCBI lineage: Bacteria > Pseudomonadati > Pseudomonadota > Alphaproteobacteria > Hyphomicrobiales > Rhizobiaceae > Sinorhizobium > Sinorhizobium sp. RAC02. Next base: position 1,227,451 of record NZ_CP016452.1, read on the forward strand.
ATGGTCGTTCCGGTTCCGCTTCAGGACGTCGATCGCATCGCCTCCACCGAGGGGCTGAAGGTCGTCGAAAACCCGTCGCTGCGCACCATCATGCTGGCACTGAACTTCAACAAGGAATTGCATGCGGCGCCCGGCGTGGCGAACCCGATGCTCAACGTCAAGGTGCGCCAGGCGCTCTGGCAGGCCATCGACCTCAACACGATCCAGAAGCGGCTGATGCGCGGCAAGTCGCGCGTTGCCTCCATGCTGGTCGCCCCGGCTGTTACGGGCCATGATGACGCCATCGATGTGGCTCCGGAATACGACGTCGACAAGGCGAAGGCGCTGCTTGTCGAGGCCGGCTATCCGGATGGTTTTAAGACCGGCCTTTCCTGCTCGAACGACCGCTATATCGCTGACGAGCAGATCTGCCTGGCGATCTCCTCCATGTGGGCGAAGATCGGCGTGCAGGTCGATCTCAGCGTCGAGAGCAAGACGACCTATTTCCCGCGCATGGATAATAGCGAACTCGACGTCTACATGCTCGGCTGGGCTTCGCTTCCGGCGATGGATGGCTATAGCGTGCTCCAGGCACTGCTTGCCACGAATGACGGCACCTATGGCGGCTCGAACCCGAATGGCCTGTCCGACCCACGCATCGATGCGCTCACTCGTTCGGCTTCGGTCGAGCTCGACGAGACAAAGCGCATCGACATGCTGAAGGAAGCCTTCCGCATCACCCATGACGAGGCGCTGTTCATTCCGCTGCACCAGCAGCCGGTCGCCTGGGCGATGAGCAACAAGGTCGATATCCCGCAGTTCCCGGACGAATACGTTCGCCCGTGGTTCGCGCAGGTCAAGAAGTAACGGGTTTCTCCCAGGACACGATCCCGGCAGGCGCAAGCAGGCCGGGATCGTCCCGCAAGAGTCGCCGGTTTCTTCGCAGGCCGAAGACGGAGCGAAACGGCTCGTTCCTTCTACGCATTGTTTTGATGCAATTCCGAACGCAAAGCCGCTTTCGCGCTTTTGCCGGAGCTGCTCGCGGGGCTTGAGCGCTCCCTCCCAAGGACTATTCCGATGCTCAGACTTCTTTCGGTAAGGCTCCTCCAGGCCGCCCTCGTCATGCTTGCCGTGACGGCCATTGCCTTCATCATGTTCCGTTTCGTGGGCGATCCCATCTCCTCGATGGTGCGCGAGGGTGCTACCCAGGCGGAAAAAGACGCGCTGCGCCTGGCGCTCGGCCTCGACAAGCCGATCGTGACGCAGTTTTTCGATTTCGTCGGTCAGGTGCTGACGGGCAATCTCGGCACGAGCTTCCGCTACCAGCAGCCGGTGGTGAGCCTGCTGATGAGCCGGCTTCCTGCCACGCTGGAACTGGTGATCGTCGCGACGTTCCTGGCGCTCGCGATCGGCATTCCGCTCGGTGTGCTCTGCGCGCTGAAGCCAAATTCCTTTCTTTCGCGGCTTACCCAGGCAACGACGCTGATCGGCATTTCCATGCCTACCTTCGTCACGGGCCTGCTCTTGATTCTCGTCTTTGCAGTGAACCTGCGCTGGCTGCCGTCGTCCGGGCGCGGTGATCTTGTCGATCTCGGCTTCTGGCAGACCGGCTTCCTCACTCTTTCAGGGCTGAAATCGCTGATCCTGCCGTCGATCACACTGGCGCTGTTCCAGCTGACGCTGATCATGCGGCTGGTACGCTCCGAGATGATCGACGTGCTATCGTCTGACTACATCCGCTTCGCCTTCGCTCGCGGCCTGCCGCGCACCTACATTTACGGGCGACTGGCACTGCGCAATGCGCTGATGCCGGTGGTCACCGTGACGGGTCTGCAGATCGGCCAGCTCATCGCCTTCGCCATCGTCACGGAAACGGTGTTCCAGTGGCCGGGCATGGGCCTGCTCTTCACCAATGCCGTCGGCTATCCCGACGTGCCGGTGCTCGCCGCCTACCTGCTCTTCGTCGGCTTCCTGTTCGTCATGATCAACATGGTCGTCGACATTCTCTATACCTTCATCGATCCCCGCCTGAGGACACGATAATGGCCACGCAATCCCTGATGCGCCGGCTCCCGCCGGTTTCCGTGATGATCGCCGGCCTGGTGGTCTTCATCATGCTGATCCTCGTCGTCTTTGCCCCGCTGATAGCACCAGTTGACCCGCGCGACGTTTCTTCCTACTCGTTGATCGACATGGAAATCCCACCCTCCTTCATGGACGGCGGCGATCCACGCTTTCTGCTCGGCACGGACAACCAGGGCCGCGACCTCCTTTCGGTCATCCTGTTCGGGCTTAGAATTTCCGTCGTGATCGGCCTCGGCGCCGTGCTCTTCGCCGCGACGCTCGGCGTTGTGCTGGGGCTTGTCGCCGGCTTCTTCGGCGGCATTGTCGATGGCATCGTTATGCGCATCGCCGACGTGCTCGTCAGCTTTCCGACCATTCTTGTGGCGCTGCTGATCAGCGGTATTGCCCGCGCGCAGCTCAGTGCGGACACGATGCTCACCTGGGCGCCGCTCGTGCTGATCTTCTCCATCGCCGTCAACGAATGGGTGCAGTACGCCCGCACGGTGCGCGCCTCGACCATGGTGGAAGTGGCGCGTGATTATGTGCGTGCCGCCAAGGTCATCGGCCTGCCGCCGGGCCGCATCATGGGCCGGCACATCCTGCCGAATGTCATGAGTTCGGTGATGGTCATCGCCACCATCAACCTCGCCGGCGCGATCCTGACGGAGGCGACGCTCTCCTTCCTCGGTGCCGGCATGCCGCCGACCTATCCCTCGCTCGGCACGCTGATCCGCATCGGCAACCAGTTCCTGTTCTCCGGTCTCTGGTGGATCGCCGTGATGCCGGCGGCCGTCCTGGTCATCCTCGTGCTCGCCGTCAACGTGATCGGCGATTATCTGCGCGACCGCTTCAACCCGAAACTGATGGCCCGCTGAGATGCCCAACGAGACAATTGCCACAACGACACCTGTCCTCGACATCCGCAAGCTTCGCGTCGAGTACCCGCTGGCCAACGGCGACACGCTGGTCGCCGTCAAGGACATCGACCTCCTGATCCGCCCCGGCGAGATCCACGCCCTCGTCGGCGAATCCGGCGCGGGAAAAACCACCGTCGGCAATGCGCTGATGGGCCTGTTGCAGGCGCCGGGGAAAATTGTCTCCGGCTCCATCGAGATCGCTGGCAAGCCGATCGATCTGCGCACCGGCCGCACCGAGGGCATCGTGCCCGGCCGCGATGTCGGCGCGATTTTCCAGGACCCGATGACCAGCCTCAATCCGCTGTTCACGATAGAAAGCCAGCTTTGCGAGGGCATGCTTGCCCATCTTAAACTCTCCCAGAAGCAGGCGAAGGCCCGCGCGCTGGAGTTGATGAAGGCTGTCGGCATTCCCGAGCCCGAACGCCGGCTCGGCAGCTATCCGCACCAGCTTTCCGGCGGCCAGCGCCAGCGCGTCGTCATCGCCACGGCCCTTGCCTGTGGCCCGCAGCTCATCGTTGCCGACGAGCCGACGACGGCGCTCGACGTTTCGGTACAGGCGCAGATCCTCAAGCTCATTCGCGACCTTGCAGATCAGCGTGGCGTCGGCGTGCTCCTCGTCACCCACAATATGGGCGTCGTCGCCGAAATCGCCGACCGCGTCACCATCATGCAGAACGGTGCGGTGGTGGAAAGCGGCCTGGCCCGCGAGGTTCTGACGGCGCCGAAGGCCGCCTATGCCCGCACGCTGATCGCCGCCGTGCCGCCGATCGAAACCCGTCTCGACCGTCTGCCGGTGCCGAGCGAGGAAACGCAGGTGACGCTCGATGCCCGCGCGAGCGTACGCCGTAACAGCACGACGGCCGAAACCGGAAGCCGCGACGACGTGGTGCTCTCCGTCACCGACCTCTGCGTCGAATATGGCGCGCGGTCGTTGATCCCGGGCCGAAAGGCCTCGGTCTTCAAGGCGGTGAAGGGCGTCTCCTTCGACGTCCGTCGTGGCGAAATCTTCGGTCTCGTCGGCGAATCCGGCTGCGGCAAGACCACCGTCGCCAACACCATCGCCGGCCTCGTCACCCAGAGCTCCGGCACCATCGACTTCCAGGGCACGGCGCTCGGCGCCAAGCGCGAAAAGTCGGTGCGGAAATCCTTGCAGATGGTGTTCCAGGATCCGTATTCCGCGCTCAACCCGCGTCTGCGCATCAATGCCGCCATCGCCGAGCCGATCCTGTTCTACAAGCTCGCCTCCAATGCCGAAGAGGCCCGGCTGGATGCGAAAACGTTGCTGGAAGCGGTCGGCCTGCCGGCGGATGCGGGTTCGCGTTTCTCGCACGCCTTCTCCGGTGGCCAGCGCCAGCGCATCGCCATTGCCCGCGCCCTGGGGCCGCGTCCGTCGCTGCTGATCTGCGACGAACCGACGTCGGCGCTCGACGTTTCAGTGCAGGCGCAGCTTCTCAACCTGCTGAAAGACCTGCGCGACCTTGCCGGCCTATCCATGCTGTTCATCAGCCACGACCTCGCGGTGATCCGCCAGATGTGCGACCGCATCGCGGTGATGAAGTCGGGCGAGATCGTCGAACTGGCCGACACCGAGACGCTGTTCACCGCGCCGAAGCACGACTACACCAAGGAACTGCTGCGCCTCGCACCCTCGCTCGACCGCATCCTGTCGCGGCAGGCCGCGGCGGAATGATCTGACAGACCGGAGACCCGCCATGGCCGATATCCTCATCAAGAACGGCACCGTCATTGCCATCGATCCGGAGCGCCGGATCATCGCCGATGGGGCGGTCGCCATCACCGGCGACCGCATCGTGGCCGTCGGGCCGACGGCGGAGGTGGAGGCCGCGCATCCGGCCCGCGAGGTCATCGATGCGCGCGGCATGGCGATCATGCCCGGCTTCGTCGATGCCCACGCCCATGCCGGCCACGGGTTGATCAAGACACTCGGCGGCGGCAAGAGCGATCCGTGGTACCAGGCCTGCCGCGGTGCCTATACGGTCGGCTCGACGCCGGAGTTCTGGTTTGCGGAGGCGCAGCTTGCCGCGCTGGAGCGCCTGCGTTTCGGCGTCACCACAGGTGTCTCGCTGCTCGGCGGCGGTGATTCCGTCATGCGCACCGACGATCCGATCTATGGCGATGCACATATGGAGGGCGTGCTCGGCATCGGAACGCGCTCGGTGGTGGCCGTCGGCACCACGCGCCCGCCGCATCCGCTGGCCTATGCCCGCTGGGACGGTGAGAAGCGCACCGATTACCCGTTTCCTTCGAGCAGCAGTTTGCCACCTGCAAGACGCTCATCGATCGCTGGCATGGCAGCCATGATGGCCAGTTGCACGTTGCCCTGCTCACGCCGACCCTGCACCGGGGATATCATGAAGCCGCCGGTGCGGAAGAGGCGGTCGCCCAGTCGCGCTTGGTCAAGCAGTTTGCCGAGGAACGCGGCCTCGTCTTCACGCAGGACGGCCACACCAAGGGCAGCGTTCGCATCGCCCACGAGGTTGGCATTCTCGGCCCGCGCACCCTGCTGTCGCATGCCACCGGCCTGGACGAGGAAGAGATCGCGATCTGTGCCGAGACCGGCACCACCATCGTGCACAATCCAAGCGCCGTCGCCGCTATTATGGCGCGCTGCCCGGTGACGGAGTTGATTGATGCCGGCGTCACCGTCGTCATCGGCTCGGACGCCACCGCTCCGGACCGTTCGGCCGACATGTTCCGCCACATGCAGCAATGCATGCACTACCACCGCACCCATTTCCACGATCCGAGCTGGCTGCCGCCGGGCAAGGCGCTGGAAATGTGCACCATTGACGCCGCGCGCGTGCTTGGCCTCGAAACGGAGATCGGCTCGCTGGAGCCGGGCAAGAAGGCCGACATCATCCTCGTCGACCTGCGCCGCCCGCATCTCTACCCGGCCCACATGCCGGAATTCCGCGTCACCTATTTCGCCAATGGCAACGACGTGCACACCGTGCTCATCGGCGGCAAGGTTTTGCTGCGGGATCGGCAGCCGGTCCATGTCGATCAGGATGCCGTGCTCGACGCAGCACAGCGTGAGGCGGACAAGATGATCGACCGGCTCGGCCTGCGTTATGCGCTGGAGACGCCGCGCATGTTCTGGGGCCACAGCCGCGATCTGGACCTGATCGAATAATCCCGTCGCTGCCCCGCATCAAACCTGGCGCGGGGCATCCTGCAACGACTCTGTGTAGTACTGGTCGTAGAGTTGCCGGTATTTTTCCGCCGCCCCGAAGTCGCTGTAGCGGGGAAGCGCTGCCATGTCGGTCTTATTGAGGATGACGCCCAGCACCTTCGCCTCGATGCGGTTTTCCGCGTTGAGCAGGTCGCGCACCAGGGCCGAAGGGGTCTTGCCCCATTCCACGACGAAGACGAAGCCGTCGGCAAGCGGTTCGAAGGCCTTGGCATCGACCACAGGGCCGAGAGGTGCGAGGTCGACGATCACATAGTCGAAGGCCTTGCGAACCTCGGCGATGAGCCGTTTCATGCCGGGGGAGGAGACCAGTTCGTTGGTATGGTGCAGCGCGCCGCTGCCGGAGCGGAGCGCGATCGGCAGCACGGCGAGCTTGGTCTGGCGGTCGATCTTGATCGCCTGGTTCCAGGGGATGTCCCCGAGGATAGCCTCGACAAGGCCCACCTCGGGCGTCGGCTTCAGCATGGCGCTGAGGCTCGGTTTGCGCAGGTCCGCGTCGATCAGCAGCGTACGCTTGCCGCTGGCGGCGAGCAGGGCGGCGAAATTGGTCGCAACGGTGGATTTACCCTCACCGGGCAGCGACGACACGACGCCGATCACCCGGCTTTCCTGGCCTTGCAGCATCACGTCGCTGGCAAGTTTGGCATTGCGCAGCGTCTCGGCGAAGGCCGAGCGCGGCGCATCCAGCACGATGCGCGTCATGCGCTCGAGCGGAATGACGTCCTCCTCCTCCGGATTGGTCGGTTCCGCCTTCATCGCCTTCGCGCCGATCATCGCCGGTTTGCGCTTCTTCTGCCCGCCGACCAACGGCAGGTAGCCGAGCGGTTTCAGGCCCAGCACGGTGCGCACATCGCCCTCGACGCGGAAATAGCGCTCGCGCATTTCCTGCACGAAGGTGAGTGCTGCGCCCGCCATCAGGCCGAGCACCAGTGACAGGCCGATGACCATCGTCTTGCTGGGGCTCGACGGCGAGACCGGCACGCCCGCATCGGAAATCACGCGCGCCTTGGCGATCGGGAAGGATTGCTGCTGTGAGGCCTGTTCGTAGCGGCTGAGATAGGATTCCGACAGCACCTTCAGCGCCGTCGCCTTCTGTTCCAGCTCGCGCAGGTGCACCAGCGATCGGTTGGCCACGGCATTGTTGCCGGCGACCTTTTCAATGCTCTCACGCAAGGAATCCTCCCGGGAGCGGGCGACCTCGTATTCGTTGCGGTAGCTCGCCGTCAGTTGCTGGAGCTCCTGGTAGATCTGCCGCGTGAGGTCTTCCTTGTCGGTGCGGAGTGCCACGGCCTGCGGGTGGTCCGCACCAAAATTCTGGGTGATTTCCTGCTCGCGCTTGACGACGGAAATGTAGCGGCCACGCAGATCCTGGATCAGCGAATTGTCCGTCTGGCGTGTCGGGACCGTCGCATTGTCGACGGCCTTTTCCGCGCCCTGTTCGATGATCGCTTTGAACTGGTTGTAGCGGGCCGAGGCGCTCGCAGTATCTGCCTGCGCGACGATAAGCTGGCTGTTCAGGTCAGAGAGTTGCTGCTCCGACATCAGTTCACCGCGGGCGGAGGTCAGCCCATTCTCGTTCTTGTAGCGCTCCACTTCGAGCGCGGCAGACTGGGCGCGGCCCTGCAGGTCGGTCAGGCGCTCCTGCAGCCAGATCGTCGCCTGTTCGGTGGCGTCAAAATTGGCGTTGAGCTGATCTTCGAGATAGGCGTCGGCATATTTCTTGGTGATCGCCGCGGCGAGCTGCGGATCGGACGAGCGGAAGGAAACCGCCACGACGGAGCTGCGGGCGACGCGCTCGACGTTCAGCGACTGTTGCAGGATCGCCGCCGCCTTCTGGCGCCGGCCATTCAGCAGGTCGGCCTCCGATGGCCCGGGACCGGTGGAGGCGAACGAGGTCAACGACTTCATCCAGCCCTTGGCGATCGCGATGGGGGATTGCGGCGGGTTGAGGATGATCTCGTTGTCCCCAAGCTTGAGATCGTCAACCACGCGCAGCGCCATGCGGCCGGATTTCAGGATTTCGACGGCGCTCGATATGCGCATATCAGCCTGCTGGCTGCTCTGCGCCGAAGGCTCGGTTTCCTCGGCATAACGCGACAGGTTCTCGTCGAGCAGCACCTGCGTCATCGACGTATAGATCGGCGTCGCGAAGACGAGGTAGGAGACGCCCAGCGCGACCGCGAGGACGACCGTCATCGCAATCAGCCGCGTATGGCGCACGAGGATCGTGAGCAGGCGGTTGAGGTCGATGAAGGAATCGGACGGGTCCGGTTCTCCGCGGAAAACGCGGCTGTGCGGTACGGTGCGTTGATGCATGTGGCTCCGTTCTGCCTTTCGGCTCGGTGGGGGCTTTCGTCCTCCCGCAGGCGGTGGTCCCGGGCCGCACCGGCCCGGGACCAGGAATTATGCCGCGCGAATCCGGCTCTCGTGCGACATCACCATGTCACGAAGGGATTCGTAGACGGCGGCGCCGATGTCTGGGCGGGCAAGCGCGAAGGCGACATTGGCCTCGATGAAGCCGTGCTTCGAGCCGCAGTCATAGGTTCGTCCCTCGTAGACATGGGCGTGGAAGTCCTGTGCTTCGGAGAGTTTCAGCATGCTGTCGGTGAGCTGAATCTCGTTGCCGGCGCCTCGCTTCTGATGGGCGAGATGACCGAAGACTTCCGGCTGCAGGATGTAACGGCCGTTGAGGAAGAAGTTGGACGGCGCGTCGCCTGCCTTCGGTTTTTCCACCATGTGGGTGACGGCAAAACCATGCCGCACGGCTTTCCCCTTGCCGACGATGCCATATTGGGAAGCGTCCTCCGGGGCGCATTGTTCGACGCCGACGACATTGCCGCCGACTTCCTCGTAGAGGTCCATGAGGCCGGCAAGGCAGCCACGCGGGCCGAAGGAAATCATATCGGGCAGGAGAAGCGCGAAGGGCTCGTCGCCGATCACGTCGCGCGCGCACCAGACGGCATGGCCGAGGCCAAGCGGTGCCTGCTGGCGGGTGAAGCTCACCGAACCGGCGGTCGGCAGAAGCCGGCCGAGTTCGCTGACCTTGTCGTCCTTACCGGATTTCTCCAGCGAGGAGATCAGTTCCGGCGTGTCGTCGAAATGGTCCTCGATGACCTGCTTGTTGCGGCTGGTGACGAAGACGACATGCTCGATGCCGGCTTCGCGCGCCTCGTCGAGGGCGTATTGCACAACCGGGCGGTCGACGATGGTCAGCATTTCCTTCGGCATGGCCTTGGTGGCCGGCAGGAAGCGTGTGCCGTTTCCGGCAACGGGAATGACGGCCTTGCGGACAGTCTTGGTTCGCTCCATGGCATTATCCTTTGTTCTTGAGCGGCAGATCTTGCGCTGTCGATGGGGAGGGAGCCGCGCGGGGCGCGGCCGTTTTGCGATGGGACGACGCGGCCATCAGGCGGCGCCATCGGGCGGCGAGCGGCATCCTGAGATGCCGGAGCGCGACGGGATCGCCGAGCGCTACCCTGAGGGCAGGCCCGAACGAACGATTCTTGAGATGCTGGATGAGGGCGAGGAAGGAGCGGGTCTCTTCGAGGTTGCGCGTGCGCCGACGTTGTGCGGCGGTGTCGGTGCCCTTCAGCGCAAATCGCGCGAGGAAGCGCCGGTCGCCAGCCAGCATCGCGTCCACATGATGGAGGTGGAGCACGCGCGAAATCGAGGCTTCGCGAATGTGGTAGCTGTAGCCCGCTTCCGGCACCACGACGCATTTGCCGCCGGCGGCAAGCGCGGAGGCGAGCAGCAGGTAGTCCTCGCCGATCCTCAGATCCTCGTCGAAGGAGAGCGTGTTGCCTTCGAGAAATGCCCGCCGGAAGACGGGTTTCATATAGCCGAAATTGTGCGTGCTACGGAAAATCCGGTTGGAGTCGATGAAGTTCGACAGGGTCAGAACCGGCGTGCGGGCCAGCAGGTCATGCGGGAACATCCGCTCCACACGGCCATCGAGATGCAGCACGTCGAGATTGTCGACGGCCACAGCCGCGTCCTGGTGTTCCGCAACGTCGATCAGGCGGCGCAGACGCTCGGGTCGCATCGTATCGTCGGAATCGAGCACCGCGATCCATCGGCCGCGGGCGATTGCAAAGCCGGCATTGCGCGCCCCGCCCGGTCCGCGATTATGCTTGAGCGCGACGAGCTGCACATTGGCCTCGCCCATGGAGGAAACGATGTGGCGGGTCTCGTCCGTCGAGCAATCGTCGACGACAATGATCTCCACCGTCACATCGCGCTGGGCCGCGGCACTGAGGATCGCGCGCTGGATCGTATCGGCTGCGTTGTAGGCGGCGATCACCACGCTGACATCGGGCTGAGATGTGCCGTTCATCGTACCGCCTCCAGCTTTCCATAGGGTTCGATGGTGCGGGCGCCGAACAGGCCGGCTATGGCGCCGGCATGAAGGAGGCCGCGCAGGAGAAAGCGATTGCGTCGTGCCGGCAGCAAAGCGAGCGCCAGCGCTGCGGCAAAGCAGGCGGTGCATTTGGTCGTTGCGAGCACCGCCGCCGCCCAGCGGGCAGCGCCTTCATGTCGTTCGGCCAGGATCCGGCCATGCGTCTGGCCCATGCGCAGACGCCGCTGCGCCAACCAGGAAAAGCGCGCGCGGGAAGCCGGCACGGGTTCGCGCACCCAGGCGTCCTTGGCAAAGGCGATGCGCCCGCCGGCTGCATGTACCTGATCGAAGAAAGCCGTGTCCTCGCCGCCGCTTCGCCCGAGTGCGAGATCAAAGCGTCGCCCTGCAATCGACGCGGCCGCGAGGCGCATCAGGACGTTGCAGGTATAGCCGGTGCGGATTTCGCCCTTCACCCAGACGGGATGGGTGGAATGGAAGTAGCCGTGCCGCATCCAGCCGGGTGCCTCCGGTGCATAGACCGCCTGGACAGGACCGAGAACGACATCGGCACCGCTTGTCTCTGCTTCGGCAAGCAGGCGGTCGAGCCAGAGCGGTTCCACCGTCTCGTCGTCATCGACGAAGGCGAGGAAATCGGCATCCGCCGCATCCAGGCAGGCGTTGCGAGCGATGGAGATGTTACCGGCCGGGCAATGCACATACACCAGCTCCACCGGCATCGCCGTCTGGGCGGCGTCCACGCGCTCGCGGGCGCTGGGCTCGGCATCGTTGTCGGCAACGATGATCCGCAGATGCACACCCTCGGGCACGATCAGCCGGGCGAGCGATGCCAGGGTGTCGTCAAGTGCCTCGCGACGGAAGGTGCAGACGGCGATGTCGGCGCGAAGCGGGGTCATGCCACCACCCTCCGCTGTCGGAGATCCAGCACCTCGCGCCAGAAACCGGCCGACCAGGCAAAATGCATGATCATCGCGGAGACGGCGGCGAGCGGGCCATAGGGATTGCGTTGCCCCAGTGCCATCCAGGCGCCGTAGCCGAGGCAGGCCGCCGCCCACAGCACGAACGGTACTGCTGCAATCCAGGTGATGGCCGCTAGAAAGGCGCCGACGGCAACCGGGGCAACCATCAGCGGAATCATCTGCCGGAGGCTCGGGCGCGAGCGGTGTTTCAGGAAATTGCGGGCCCTCCCGCGGCCATAGCGGAAATACTGCTTGAACAGCAGCGGCGCGCTGGCGCGGGGATAGTAGATCATGCTCGTTCGCGCCGTCATCCAGATGCGGTAGCCGGCCTTGTTGAGGCGGTAGTCGCATTCGGCGTCTTCGTTGGCGTTGAAATTCTCGTCATAGCCGCCGACCGCGCGAAAGGCCGAAATGCGCATCAGCGCGTGGTGGCCATGATCCACCCAGTGGCTTTCTGCCCCGGCGCGATGTTTGGCGCCGCCATTGCCGAGCACGGAATTCTGCGCGACGGCGGTGGCCTTCTGGAACAGGCCGAAACCAACGGTCTGCATGGCGACCACGACGGAATCAGCCTCGGTCGCCAGTGCCTCCTCGACCAGCACGCGGCAATAGTCGTGCGGATAGGTGCCGTGAGCGTCAATGCGGATCAGATAGTCGTGCTCCAGGCCGAAGGTTTCGACGGCGAGGTTGATGGCAGCGGCCTGGATGCGCCGCGGATTGTCGAGCACGTGCAGGTTCGGCAGGCTTTGCGCGAGGCGCTTGGCGATGTCGCGCGTTCCGTCCGTGCTGCCGCCATCCACGACCACGAGCGTGGCCGTGAGTTCCTTCAGTGTTGGCTCGAGCTGCTGGATCAGCGGCTCGAGATAGGACGCCTCGTTGAGGCACGGAATCACGATCAGGCAACGCACGGATTTTACAGCGTCAACGGTCATGGACATCCACCTTGGTTGCGACGAGGGAAGGGAGAGGGTGCGGCACAGCCGGTTGGGCGCCCGGTTGCCGAAGGGCTGCAAGGCGTTGGACAAACGCCGTGCAATCCGCCCGGTCGATGATCCATGGCCGCGGCCCGAGCTCAACGAGATTGGCGTGGAGTTCGCGGTAAGCCTTGCCGTCAAAGGCGGTGAACTGCTCGATCAGCGTTTCGGGCCGCGCGTCGGCAAGCGAAATGCCGACCCCGCGCTGAAGGGCAAGCCGCGCGGTTTCCGTGCCCGCAAGAACGATTGGCAGGGCGCCATGCCGGCAGCCTTCATAGAGCCGGTTGGGCAGGAGCCAGGCGGAATTCTGGCCTTCCTCGAAGAAATCGATCGCCCAGGAGAAATCCACCCCCGCATAGATCGCGGCAAGATCCTCCGGGTTGCGGTAAGGCCCCTCGAAGCGGATGAAGGGTTCGCGTGCGACCAGGCCATCGAAATCCTCGAACTCGGAGCGCGCCGGCCGGCCGCGCAACAGGACCTCGAAGCGCCCGTCCATGCGCCGGGTGAAATCCGACAGCAGTGCCAGGGATTTGCTGCAGCGGATCGCCCCGAACCAGCCGATACGCCAGGGCTCGTTCTCCGGCTTCGTCCGCGCCGGCAGTTCGTCCACGCTGCCATCCAGCTCCAGGACCTGGTTCTCCAGCAGATGCAGAGGTGCGCGAATGCCGGAGAGTGGCTTGAAGTAGTGTTCGACAAAGGCTGGCGAACTGGTGACGAGCAGGCTGGCGTTTCGGCCGAAACGGCTTTCCGCCGCGCGCAATGCACGGCCAACCAGATCCTTGCGCAGAAGCAGGCGGTGGACGTCGAGGCATTCGTAGACGATCGGAACCGCGCCGCCGAAATATGCCGCCGCCTTGTTGGCAAGCACCAGCATTTCGAGATTGCGAGCAATGATGACGTCGGGTCGAGCGACAGTGTGCAGCCGGCTCCCGAGTGTCGCCGTCGCGCCAATCACTGCCAGAAGGCGTCGAGCAAAGCGGGCGTCCTCGGTTGCGCCAAGCTCCAGCGGGACGATGCCCTCGATATCGGCAAGCCGGTTTTCGCCGCGCCGGAAACCGGCAAGCTTGATTTCGGCACCACCGGCGCGCAGCATCATCACCCGCCGGCGCACGGCCGGATCGGATAGGTCATGGACGAGATACAGGACACGGAGCATCAGGCAGATCCGATCGGGTTCAATTCATGAGGCAGGCGACGGAGCCGTCGAACTGGCAGGCTTCGCCTTCGGCGGTGAATGCAATGCGCTCGACCTCAAGCTTTGTCGGCCCGGCAAAGGCGAAGCGTCCCATCCAGTCGGACAGCGTGTCGGTGCCCCAGAGCGAGAGGAAAATCTTCTGGGCGTTGGTGGGGAGTTTTTGCGGATCCGTCACCTCGTGCACCAGCGCGCCATTGAGGTAGTAGCGAAGGCGATCCTTTTCCCAGACGAAGGCATAGTCGTTGAACCCGCTGTCGGCACCGCCAGGCACGTCGACCAGCTTTTCATTGCCGCCCTTGGCCGCGATGTACTGGTTGACCTGGACGCGTGACGTATCCTTGCCGAGAACCTCGAAATCGATCTCGTCATGCGGTTTCTTGTCGGTAGGGCCGATATAGGTGAAGAAGGCCGAGTTGAGCCCGGAGCCAGTGGCCGACTTCATGCGCACCTCATAGGTGCCGTAGCCGTAGCGCTGGCGCGTCTGCACCTCACCGCAGACGTATTGGCGCTCACCGCCTGACGCGGCATCGAAGGAGAGTTCCAGCTTGCCGTCACGCACCGCGACCTGCTTGGCCGACCAGGTGCAGTTCTGGTGGGCGCCGTTGTTCCAGCCGTCGGAGACGTACCAGAGCTTCTTGTCGAGCTGGTCGAACTCTTCGACGAAGGAGGTGCCGTCTGCATCCTCCTGAGCGGCGAGGGGACTGACTGTGGCCATCACGGCAAGAATTGCTGTGGTCCACAGGATCGTTTTCGAGGGAGACGTCATTGTCGTCACCTCCTTTGAGCGAGGGTGTCTGAGGGCTTCATCGGCGCATGTTGGGATCGTTCGGCCGATTGCCGTTTCTGGCCGCCGATGCGGCGACCGGTGAGGATGGCGTGCAGCGAGGGCAGAAAGCGCCGTGCCGCCGCATGCGTCGAAACGAGGATGGCGAGCGCCAGCACGGGGCTTGCCGCGTAAAACAGCGGATAATCGGGAATGCCGAGGCGGTTCCACACCATCCAGAACAGGATGAGCAGCGGATAGTGGGCACAGAAGATCCAGAAGCTGAGCCCGCCGAGCCGCGACAGGGCCTGACCCGTGCTGGTTCGAATGAGCAGCGCCGACAGCGCCCAGGCGCCGAAGATGCCGGCGATCGCCGCGAGACTGCGCGCCGCATCGAGCCAGACCGGGAACTCCGGGCCATAGGCATAGAGCGCCAGCGACAACAGGACGGCCATGGTGAGCACGGCCAACACGACAGGGGCTGCAAACCGATCCAGGCGCTTGATGTCGACGCGGTGCAGGGCGGCGCAGACGCCGAAACTGAAACCGAACAGGATTGCCTTCTTGAGGAAGATGCCGTTCGGTACCGGCAACACCGCATAGGCGAGCATCAGGGCGAGCACCGTGCGCGGGTAGCGCAGCAAGGCGAGAGCGATAAGCGGCGACAGCAGCAGGCAAAGCAGCAGGTCGCGCAGGAAATAGAGCGGGATGTTGATAGGCCAGGTTTCGATGGCGAGCGTGAGGTTCATCAGATCACGCGGCGAGGCGTTGACGACATCGGGCAGGTAGCCGAAACCGATGCCCTGCGACTGGACCGCATAGACGAGGACAAGGAAGGCCGTGTTCCACAACAGGAACGGCAGAAGGATCGTCGAGGCCTTCGTGCGCAGTGTCTTGGCGTAATCGAACGCCCCCCAGCCGCGCTGGAACAGCAGATAACCGGAAATGGCGCTAAGGCACGGCACGCCGATCCGGAAGAGGCTGTCGGCCAGGAACACGCGCATCCAGTCGAGCCCGCCGAACTGGCCGAGATATGGGCTGGTCGCCGGGTCATAGGGAACGTGCACGAAGATGATCCCGGAGATCAGCACGATGCGCATCACATTGATGCGCGCTGAAACGGTCGCGTCGATATCCACGGTGTGGGTCACCCCTCTGGTGGACCGTTCCCCCCGGACGGTCGTTCAAACAAGAGCAGACTCGAGCCTACGAAGAGCAGTGTGGGTGATGGGACGGCAGAAAATATGGCGGTGCAGCAAATTTTCGTGATCGCTTGGTTGCATTGCAGCATGGTCGGCCATGCCGATGGTCGCTGAAAATAGTCCGGCGGGGGCTGATGCAGGACAAACGAGCGCTAGGGCAGCAATACTTTGCAGATTATGCGAATATACTGATTTACCCGCAATTTATGGCTGCATACGGCCCTAACTTTTTTTCGCTCTGCTTAACCGTTCCGGCCGAACAAGACGGCAAATGAGGCGGAACGATACCGAATTGGGGCAGCTTACGGCAGGCTTGCCGCGGTTTGTGGCTTGGGGCGGCGAACAAGGGCGATCAATTTTCGCAGCAGCGGGCGTTCGGTCAACACCACCAAAGCCGTATAGATCACACCGCCAAGCAGAATGCCGAGGCCGACCTGCAGAACCGTGTGAACGTGGAGTGCCAGATAGTGGTCCAGTGCGTAACGGACCACGATCGCCATCAGCGCGGCCGTGAGCATCGGCCTGATCGACGGGTAGAAGCCGGAGAGGAACGGCGTGCCATCGGCGCGGAACACCACCCAGGAATAGCCGACGAGAACCAGCGCATTGACGATGCAGAGCGCCACCATCGCCTCGACCAGCGTGCCGTTGTAGGCGCCATAGGCGACCGCGGCGGTTGTGACGACGGCGCGGCCGACCGCCCACCAGAACAGCGCGCCGCCATGGCCGGAGCCCTTGAGGTAGGGGATGAACGTGCTGCACGGCGTCAGCAAGCCCTTGGAAAGCGCGAGCAGCCCGAGCACCGGCCACGCCGCGGCCCATTGCGCGCCGAAGAGCAGCAGCATGGAGGGCTTTGCCAGCGCCCAGAGGCCGAACATCATGGGCGCGAGCAGCAGCGTCGTCACCTGTGTGCTCAGCATCAGCGCCTGCGACCGGCGCTCCCGGTCATGCATCATGGCGCTGAAGGCTGGGAAAAGCACGCCCATGACGGCCGACAGCACCACCTGGTTGGGAATGCTGGAAAAGCGGTTGGCGGCGGAATAGGCGCCGGCATCCGCAAGGCCAAGGAAACGCGATATGACGACCATCGGTGACTGGAAGGTGATGAAATTGGCGATTTCCGAGCCCATCAGACCGAGGCTGTAGCGCGTGAGCCTAGCGACCTCGCGCGGGCGGAAACGCAGGCTCGGCAGATAGCGGGAGACGAAGAAGAGGCCCGCAAGCCGGATGACGCCTGACACGAAGAGCTGCGTCACCAGCGCCCAGACGCCGAAGCCGGCAAGCGCCATGATGACCGCCGCGATGGCCGCGACCGATTCGGAGATCATGCTCCACAGCGCATCCTTGCTGAACTGCATGCGCCGCGCGACGAGCGCATAGGCGACGTCGCCCGCGAGCTGCAAGGGAATGAGCAGGCACATGAGATGCAGCAGATAGGCCGCATCGGCCGCGCCGAACCACTCGGCGAGCGGCTCCGCCCAGATGTAGAGCCCTGCCGCCATCAGGCAGGCGAGCACCAGATTGGCCCAGAAAACCGAGTGGATCGTCTCCTCGTCTTCCTTCGGTTCGAGGATGAGGGCGGAGGCAAGACCGGCCCCGCCGATCATCGCCAGGAACTGCACGACGGCCAGCGCCACGGCCACCGCGCCGAACTCTTCCGGCGTCAGCAACCTTGCCAGAATGGGCACCGTGACAAATTTAAGCCCGAATGTGCTTGTCTTGGATAGGACGCTCCAGCCGACGTTTCGTGTCACCGACGTCGCGTTCACTTGCTGGGACATGGCGGATTCCTATCGAAAAAGGAGCCTCGACGACGACGAAAAGCCTGCGCCGGAAACGGCCGCGCCCCGGTGGGAGGAGACCATGCGAAACTCTTTCTAGAGAAACCACAGGGACGAAAAGATGGCGAAGCTGACAGTTATCATCCCCTTCTATCAGAAGGAGCCGGGCATCCTGACGCGTGCACTCGCATCGGTGTTTGCCCAAAGTTTCAACGACTTCGACGTCATTGTCGTCGACGATGAATCGCCGTATCCGGCCGATGGCGACATCGTGACTTTTTCGGAATCGGAGCGCGCGCGGTTGCGCATCATCCGCCAGGAGAATGCCGGGCCGGGTGGCGCGCGCAACACCGGGCTCGATCACGTGCCGGCTGATTCGGCCTTCGTCGCCTTCCTTGATTCGGACGACGCGTGGGCGCCCGATCACCTCGCCGTCGCCCATGCGGCGATGACGGCGTTCGAGGCCGACTGCTACTTCGCCTCAATTACCGGCGGCGATGCCTTCTACTATCACTTCGGCGTCGCCGACCTCGAAAAGACCGAAACGGTCGAGCGGTTGAGCGACGATCCGCTGCTCATCGAGATACCCGGGCTGACGCAGGTCATGCTCAAGAACTGGAGCTTTCTCCACCTCTCCTCGATGGTGATCAGTCGGCCTTTGTTCGAAAAGGTGCGTTTCGACGCGGCCCTCCGGCTTGCCGCGGAGGATGTGCTGTTCTTCTGCGATTGCGTGCTCGCCGCCCGTCGCGTGGTGCTGAGCGGTGAAGCCGGCGCGGTGCGCGGCGAGGGCCTCAACATCTTCCACGGCGTCGATAACGATTCGCCGCAATTCCTGCACCAGCAGTTCAATACCTGGGTGGCGCTCGATCGGCTGGAATCACGGTTTGCCGGCCGGCCGGTGGAGGCCGCATCGCTGCGCTCCTATAAACAGACGGCGCGGCGCCAGGCGCTGTGGAGCCAGGCGCGGCTGGTCAAGCGCCGCAAGCTTCCCCAGTTCGACATGCTGGCGCGCTGGGCGATGCGCGACCCGCGCATCATCACCAGCGCTTTCGGGCTCGCCGTCGGCAAATTCTCCCGTTGACCCAGCGGCGGGCCACTGGCGGCCCGTCCTTTCGAGAAACGCCATTGCAAGGAGTGGGACATGAAGCCCTATTACTGGGAATCGGAACATGGCAATTTCGGTGACGACCTCAATCTCTGGCTCTGGGACTTCCTGCTGCCCGGCTTCCGGGAGGTGCATCCGGATGTGCTTCTGGTCGGCGTCGGCACGGTCCTGAACCGGGCGCTGCTGCCGGAAGAAGGGCGCAAGCTCGTCCTCGGCAGTGGTTTCGGCTACGGAAACCTACCGGACACGCGCGACAGAAACCTTTGGGATATTCGCTGCGTTCGCGGTCCGTTGACGGCGGAAAAGGTGGGCGTACCGGCGGATCTGGGCGTCATCGATCCGGCGGTTCTCGTCGCCGACATGCCGGAATTCGCAAATCTGCCGAAGCGCTACAAGCAGTCTTTCGTTCCTCATTGGGAATCAGCGGTGGCCGGGCTTTGGCCGGTCATCTGCGCCATGGCCGGCCTGCACTACATCGATCCGCGTGGCGAGGCGAAAGACGTGATCCGCCAGATCGCGCAGTCGGAGTTGATCGTCGCCGAATCCATGCACGGCGCCATCCTTGCCGATGCCTTTCGCGTGCCGTGGGTGGCGGTCAGCACATCCGACAGCATCAACAGCTTCAAATGGCGCGACTGGGCGTCGACGGTCGGCGTCGAGCACAAACCAAGGCGCATCCCGATCTCGACGCGAGCGGAAGCGATCATCAAGGGGGCGCGCT
Organism: Sinorhizobium sp. RAC02; assembly: GCF_001713395.1. NCBI lineage: Bacteria > Pseudomonadati > Pseudomonadota > Alphaproteobacteria > Hyphomicrobiales > Rhizobiaceae > Sinorhizobium > Sinorhizobium sp. RAC02. The sequence continues at coordinate 1,246,676 of NZ_CP016452.1, forward strand.
TCTGGGGTGTCGACTATGACAGGCAAGGGGCGGCAGCCGTTGCCGTGGAGCCTGACAAGGTCGAGGAGGGCGACGTTGTCGTCGCGCAGGCGGCGCACAAGCCGGGTTTGCGCCTAGCGGCCAAGCAGGTGCTGGCGGCACCCTCGACTTTGGCTCTCTGGCAGGCAAGCCGGACAGCCCCCCAGCTCAGCACCGATGCGCGCCTGTCCGAGCGCAAGGCACGGCTTTATGAGGTGCTGGAGAGCGTGCGCCGCGACTATCTCTAGTCGCGACGTGCTGCCGAGTTTGCGGGCAGAAGGTAGCGCAGCCCGCGGTCTTGCGGTGCAGGCGGTTGTGGCCGGCGGCGTGCGGCATCGACCTTGTCGCGCAGGATGCCGCCGGCAATCGCCGGCACGGCAGCGGGGTTCGCAAAGGCATAGGCCAGCGCAGCACCGGCTCCGCGTTCCCGCCGGCTGTCGAGGAAATGGCGCAATGCATGCCGGTCGCCGATCTGCCGGCAGTGCCGGCGCATGACGCCGACGGCGTCCGGGGGCACGTCGCCCGTCGCAAGGATGGCGCGTTCCGCGTCGCGAAGTGCTTCAAGGTCCTTCGTGCGGTGCTGTCCGCTGAGCGAATTGGCACGCACCACGGCACCATAGCCGCAGCTCTCGATAACGGTGTACCGCGCACCCTTCAGGAGGGCGCGCACATAGAGTTCGTAATCCTCGCCTAGACGCATGTCCTCGCGATAGCGCAGTTCGTGCGCATCGAGAAACGCCCGTCGCATCACCGGCTTGAGAAAGCCCAGCTCGCCGCGCGGCGCGCCGCGGCGGGAGATGTTGCCGAGAATGAAGGACTTGAGGTCGAGCTGGCGCGGGCGAGGGGCGAAGCGCGCCGGCTGCTGGGCGAGGTCGGGCGTCTCCATGAAGGCGATGTTGTCGGCGATGAAGTCCCAGTCCGTGCAGGCGAGAAGTTGGCGAAAGCGGCCGGGAAAGAAGAAGTCGTCGGCGTCGAGGATGCTGATCAACGGCGCGCGGGAGATGGCGATGGCGTGATTGCGGGCCGCAGACGGTCCCCGGTTTACCCGAAACCGGATGATCTCGAGCCGCCCGCTTCCATCGTCAGCCTCGGCCGCCGCCGCCATGGTGCGGTCGTCCGATCCGTCATCCACAACCACGACCTCCGCCACTTCCGGCTCTGCCAGAGCCGAGCGCACAGCGCGCCCGATGGTCTCCTGCGCATTCTTCGCGGCAATGATAACGCAGACCTTTTCCTGCTGGGTCACGATCCATTCCTCTCTCGCATTGAACTGTCGAGGCGCAGGGCAAGCCTACGCTGCAACGCAGCATGAAAGGCAAAGGGGGCACAAAAACGGCCCGCCGCAAATTGTGCGGATCAGAACTTGGAGTGGCCGGGCTCGTTGATCGACACGGGCACCTTCGGCTTGGCGGCGTCGAGTTCCTGTTTGCCGCGCAGGCCCTGGTCCGTTTCGGCCTTGCGCTGCTTGGCCGTCCGCCAGACCAGGAAGAGCGTCATCAGGAAATAACCGACCTGTATGAGAACGGCGCAGATCAGCGTCTGAATCGCCGTCGTCGTGATCGAGCCCGTCGCGAAATAGGTCACGATGGCGAAAGCGACGAGCGCAACCACCATGCTCAGGAAAAAACGCGGCGCGTAGGCCGTGCTGTCCCGCCATTTCGTTTCCGGTGCACGTTTCATCGGTGGTTCCGCCTTCTCCTCTGAGGCTCGGTCGAACTATAGGGGCCAGTTGCCGCCTTCGCAATCACTGGTGTTAACCAGTCCGCGGCAGGGCCAGTTCCAATTCTCCCCGATTTGTCTTGTGGTTCCGTTAAGGCAGATTCGGCCCGTTGCGGAACGCACGCCTTCTTGCTGCCCAGATTCCGACATGATTTTTGCGCGCTGGACGCTGGCTACGCCGATGGCGCGAGTTTGTCGATGAGGGGCGCACCCGATGGGTTGCGCGCTCCTCGGTGCGCGATCAACTTTTGTTACAAAGCCAGCGACATGTCGCGGAAAAATGTGCGCCGCAATATAATATTGCATCGCAAAAATTTGCGCCTTTGTGGTGTATACAAGTTGCCGAATGTGAAGCCGATATGTGAAGTTTCTTACTTTTCGTGTTTTACTGGGCGGAGTGCGCGCGTCAAAAGAATTGATACGAAGCTTAAACCCCTTGAAATGAGCCATTTGTTCTCAGTTTATGCTTTGCCTGTCTGAGAATGATGAGTGGCCTCCTTTAGTTTAACCTTTAAATTAGGATATCAAGATCCTCTTAAATACGCTCTGCCTGTTTTTTAATCGACAGATAACGCTTCAAAAAACAAACTGTGACCATACACTCCGCATTGGATGTCTGAACACGTCCGGGGGGACCCGACCAAATCGCAAATTGAAATGGAGCCATCTCTATGAAGTCCGCGAGTCGATCGGCCAGTTCGCCGTTTTTTAGTTCGGCCATAACCGGCGCTCCACCGATAGGGGGAATATCGAAACGGAGCTTTGATATTCTGGTGGCGCTTGCTGCCCTAGTCGTGCTCAGCCCGATCTTCGTGCTGATCATGGCGCTTGTGAAATATTCCGACGGCGGCAGTGTCTTCTACGGACACCGTCGCATCGGATACAACGGATCGATGTTCCGGTGCCTGAAGTTCCGGACCATGGCGGAAAACGGCGACACCGTTCTGCAGCAGTATTTCGAGCAGAACCCCGCCGCCCATGAGGAATGGCGCATGACGCGCAAGCTGCAGGACGATCCGCGTGTGACCGTCGTCGGCACCGTCCTGCGCAAGCTCAGCCTCGATGAGCTGCCTCAGCTCATCAACATCCTTCGAGGCGAGATGAGCATCGTCGGCCCGCGTCCGGTCGTCGAGGACGAGCTGGAGCTCTATGAGGCCTCGGCGGTCTACTACCTTCAGACCCGTCCAGGCCTCACGGGCCTGTGGCAGGTGAGCGGCCGCAACGACGTGTCCTATTCGGCGCGAATCGAATTCGACACGCATTATGTGCGCAACTGGTCGCTTGCCGCCGACCTCGTCATCGTTGCCCGCACCATTCCTGCCGTTTGCATGTCACGCGGCAGCTATTGATCCGAAGCTCTCTCCCGCATGCCCTCGTGGCTGCGGGAGACCAGAGACAGAGGTTTCCATGAAGATGATTTCGCACGCGGCTTCCGCCGCGGCTGCTTTTCGCACGGCGGTGCTTGGCGGGCTTTGCCTGCTGTTGGCGCTTTCGGCCCAGCCCGTCTCCGCAGCCGAGTACCGGCTGGGGGTAATGGACAAGCTGCGGATCCGCGTTGCGGAATGGCAGACGGCCGAAGGTGCCATCCGCGACTGGAGTGCGGTCAGCGGCGACTACAGCGTCGGGGCCGATGGCTCCGTCTCATTGCCGTTCATCGGGCAACTGCCGGCCGATGGCCGCACATCCGGCGAACTTGCCGAGGAGATCGGCAAGAAGATGCAGATCCTCTTCGGCCTGCGCGACCGGCCATCCGCTTCGGTGGAGATTGCCGAATACCGACCGGTCTATCTTGCCGGCGAGGTGCAGACGCCGGGCGCCTATCCCTATTCGCCGGGCCTCACCGTGCTCAAGGCCGTCAGCTTCGGCGGCGGCCTGCGGCGCGCGGATGCCGGCCAGCGGTTCGCCCGCGACTTCCTGCGTTCCGAAGGAGAGGCGGCCGTCTACCTCGCCGAGCGCAATCGTCTCTTGATCCGCCGGGCGCGCGTCGCGGCCGAAATGAGCGGAACCGAGGGCATCGAAATGCCGAAGGAGCTCGCCACGTCGCAGGAGGCCGGTGCCATCCTGGAAAGCGAAAAGGCGCTGAAGACCTCGCGGGAAAGGCGGCTGCGGGTGCAATTGACCGCGCTTGCCGACCTCAAGTCGCTGCTCACCAACGAAATCGAGGCGCTCGGCAAGAAATCGGAAACGCAGACCCGCCAGCTTGAACTCGTGCAGGGCGACTTGACGAAGGTGGATACGCTTGCCGAGAAGGGGCTCGCCATCAGTTCCCGCCGCCTGGCGCTGGAGCAGCGCACCGCCGACCTCCAGGCTGCCTTGCTCGACATCGATACCGCCTCGCTGAAGGCCAAACAGGACATCAACAAGGCGACGCAGGACGAGACCAACCTGCAGAACGATTGGGATTCGCAGCTGGCGCAGGAGTTGCAGAATACCGAGCAGGAACTCGATACACTCACCCTGAAGCTCGGCACGAGCCGGGACCTGATGTCCGAGGCGTTGATGCAGTCGGCCGACGCCGCATCCCTCAGGGGCGGGCTTTCGGCCGCCAACATTGCCTATTCCATCCTGCGCACGGCCGAGGGCAAGACCGAGCAGATCCGCGCCACCGAAACGACACCGGTCCTGCCGGGTGACATCGTGAAGGTGGATGTCGCTGTCGGAACCCAGTGAGGCGGGCATGCGGATAGCGAAGACACGCCTGATCGGACCTGTCGGTAACGAGGCCTATGCCGCGGTTGCCGTCGCGCTGTCCTTTTTCGTCTTCGCCTATTCCTTCCGCTTCGGCCAGATATCGATCCTCGCCTACTATGCGCTGTGGTTGCCGCTGGTCGTCGTCGATTACCGGCGCGTGCTCGGCAACTACACGCGTTACCTCTGGATCTTCGCCTTCGCCATTTTCGCCTGCCTGTCCGTCTTCTGGTCGCAAGCGCCCGGTGCCACCGCCCGCGCCGGCGTGCAGTACCTTTCCCATGTCGCCTGCGCGCTGATCGCCATGCGGGTCGTCGACACGCGTACTCTCGTGCGCGGAGGGCTGATCGGGACCGGCCTCGTCCTGTTCTATTCGCTTGTCTTCGGCGTCTATCACCTTGATCCGCTGGATGGCACCTACAGCTTCGTCGGCGCTTTCGCCTCGAAAAACCAGCTCGGTTTCTATGCCTCGCTCGCCGTGCTCTTCGCCTTTGCGGCGCTGTTTCTCGGTGCTGAGCGCGGCCTCTGGCGGTTCGCCGCCGTCGGCTGCATCGTGATTGCCCTTTATTGCCTCAAGGCCTCGCAATCGGCGACCTCGGTGTTGACGACGATTGCCATTGCCGGCCTGTGCCTGGCCCTGCGCGGGCTCGAATTGCTGGCGCCGGCCCACCGAAAGATGCTGTTTTTCGGCCTTGCGATCGCAACCGTTCTCACGCTCATCGCCGGGGCTTATGGCGGTGGCTATGAAATGCTGCTCGGCGCCTTCGGCAAGGACGCGACCCTGACCGGCCGCACCTATCTCTGGCAGCAGGGCATCGAGGCAGCAGGCGAGGCGCCCCTTGTCGGCATCGGCTACCAGGCGTTCTGGGTGCAGGGTTTTGCCGAGGCCGAGCGGCTTTGGGCCGCCTTCTTCATCGGCACGCGGTCCGGGTTCCACTTCCACAACACCTTCATCGCCGCCACGGTCGAGACGGGGCTGATCGGCTGCCTGCTGCTCTCCATGGTGTTGATCGTGACGTTTGCCGGGCACCTGCGTCGCCTGCTTTCAGCGGCGCATGATCTGGAGGCGCTGGTGCTCTGCACCGTGGCAGCATTGCTTGTGGTGCGCACCTTCGTCGAAATCGACATTCTGAACCCCTATCACGTGGGTTCCTTCCTGCTCTATTTCGCAGCCGGGAAACTTGCCGATACGCAGCGGAACGTTGCCGTGGAAGACAGGCGGCCCCTGCTTCGCCAGTCCGGGGCGGCGCTGACATGACGGGCGTGGAGCGGCCGGCGGGGCAACGCAGCACGCTTTACGGCATCCAGTATCTGCGGGCTTTCGCCGCGCTTGCGGTCGTGCTTTTCCATGCGGCGGAACGCAGCGGCTACGCCTTTGCCATCGGCGCGGCCGGCGTCGATGTCTTCTTCGTCATCAGCGGCTTCATCATGTGGGTCATCGTGGAGCGGCGTCCCGTCTCACCCGGGCGTTTCCTGATCGACCGCATCCGCCGCATCGTGCCGATCTACTGGCTGGCGACCGCCCTCATGGTGGCGGGCGGGCTTGCCGGCCTGTTTCCCAATCTGGTGCTGACGGCCGGCCATGTCCTTGCATCGTTTTTCTTCATTCCACTGCCCTCGCCGAGCAGCGGCGGTCTCTGGCCGGTGCTCGTGCAGGGCTGGACGCTCAACTACGAAATGTTCTTCTACGTCGTCTTCGCCGCCTGCCTCGCCCTGCCTCGGCGCCTCCTGCTTCCCGCGATGGTGGTCGTATTCGTCGGCCTCGTTGCCATCGGATTTGCGGCGGAGAGCAGCAATCCCCTGTTCGTCACCTATACGCGGCCGATCATCCTGGAGTTCGTCGCCGGCATGTTGGTGGGGCGGCTCTGGCTCGCAGGTCGGGTTCCAAACGCATTCGCTTCGCTGGTCCTGATCGTCGGGGCACTCGCCGGATTTGCGGCGATCGGCATTCTGAGATTGCCTTTCGATGAATGGATCTGTGGGCCGCTCGCCTGTGCGCTCGTCTACGGCACTGCAGCGCTTGAGACGCAGCGCGGCGTGCCGCGGTCAAAGATCCCGGCTGTCCTCGGCGACGCGTCCTATTCGATCTATCTCTGGCACACCTTCGCCATCTCGGTGGTGGCGAAGGTCGGCATGATGCTCGGCCTTGCATCGTGGCTTGTTTTGGTGGCCTCGTTCGCTGCCGGCACGCTGGCGGGGCTCTGCGGTTACTACCTGATCGAACGGCCGCTTCTGCGCGGTGCGGGCGGCATGCTCAAATCGAGGCGCTTGCCCGCCTGAAAAGGCGGAAAGCAGGATCTGGCCCCAGCATCAGATGTGAATGGCGCTACCGCTGAGGCCAAGCGCGGCTTCCTTGATTGCTTCGCTATGGGTGGGATGTGCGTGGCAGGTATAGGCGATGTCCTCCGCGGTTGCGCCGAACTCCATGGCCTGCGTGATCTGCGCGATCATCGTGCCCGCCATGTCACCGACGATATGCGCGCCGAGCACCATGCCCGACCCCGCGTGGCACAGCAGCTTGACGAACCCTTCGGTGCTGCCATTGGCCTTCGCCCGGCTGTTGGCGAGCATGGGAAACATCGAGGCGCGATAGGGTACACCATCCGCCCTGAGGGCCTGTTCGGTCCTGCCGACGGCGGCGACCTCTGGATTGGTGTAGACAACCGCCGGAATAAGGTCGTGGTTGACCATGCCGGGCTTGCCGGCGAGCCGCTCGGCAATGGCGATGCCCTCATCCTGCGCGCGATGGGCCAGCATGGGGCCGCGCGTTACATCACCGAGAGCATAGATGCCGTTCGCGCTCGTCCGCCCGCGCCCATCGACTGGGATGAAACCACCGTCGTCCGGTGCGATGCCAGCCTCTTTCAGTCCGAGATCGTGTGTGTTCGGCCGGCGTCCGGTGGCAACGAGCACGACATCCGCTGCCAGTTCCGAGGTTTTTCCATTCGCAACCGTCAGGGGCAGGTGCACCCCGTCATCATCCACCCTGGCGGCTGAGACGGATGACGAACTCAGGATCGTTAGCCCTTGTTTTGTGAGCAGCTTCGTCATCGTTGCGCGGATATCGTCATCCATGCCCGGAAGGATGCGGTCGGCATATTCGACGATCGTCACCTTCGCGCCGAGACGACCCCAGACCGAGCCAAGCTCGAGGCCGATAACGCCGCCGCCGATGACGGCAAGCCGCTCCGGTACGTGCGGCAAGGACAGGGCGCCCGTCGAGTCGACGATGATGCCGGCGGCATTGTCCACCAGCACGCCGGCCAGCGTCGCGGGCAGGGAGCCGGTGGCGATGACAAGGGATGCGGCGCTGACCGTCTTTCCAGCGATATCGACGCGGCCCTGCCCAGCGAGACGCGCGCGACCGGTGAGGCGGGCCACGCCATTCTTGCGGAACAGGCTATCGATGCCCTTGGTGAGCGAGGTAACCGTCGCGTCCTTGCGCTCCATCAGTGTCACAAGGTCGATGGAGACGGGACCGGTACGGATGCCGAAACCGGCCATGTGGCCATCGCGGGCGGTTTCGAGCAGATGGGTCGCGTGCAGCAACGTCTTCGAGGGGATGCAGCCGACATTGAGGCAGGTGCCGCCGAGTGTCGGACGCTCTTCGACGCAGGCCGTCTTCAGACCGAGCTGAGCGGCGCGGATGGCGCAGGAATAGCCGCCGGGGCCGCCGCCGATGATCAGGAGATCATAGTCGTGCGAAGCGCTCATTGCGGCCAGCTTTCGAGCGTCTCAACGAAGCGGGTGAGCCAGGCATTGGTCTGGTGCCCATCGAGCGCACGGTGGTCGATGGTGAGCGAAACATAGGCCATCGGCCGGATCTGGATCGTGTCGATGCCGTCCACCTCACGTACCACGACCCGCTTTTCCAGCTTGCCGACGCCGAGGATCGCCGATTGCGGCTGGTTGATGATGATCGGCGTGGCGACGAGCGACCCGGACACGCCGTGGTTGGAGATGGTGAAGGTGCCGCCGCGCATGTCGGCGGGCGTCAGCGCGTTCGCGCGGGCGCGGGCGGTGAGGTCCTGCAAACGTGCGGCAATGCCGGCAAGCGAAAGGTTCTGTGCATCGCGGATGACCGGCACGACGATGCCGTCATTGCCAAGCGCCGTGCCGATGCCGATGTTCACATCCTCGAAGATTTCCAGGCGATCGCTGTGCCAGCGGCTGTTTACCTCGGGCACCGCCTTCATGGCGGACACACAGGCCGCGACGATATAGGCGGTGTAAGACAGCGCTATGCCGGAGGCGGCCTTGCTCCTGTCGCGATGGCGGATCACCGTGCTGAAATCGGCTTCGAACACCGCGGTGACATGCGGCGCCGTCGAGACGGACATCTGCATGTGTTCGGCAATGGCGAGCCGCATCGGCGAATGGGGAACGGAGCGCGCGCGCCGATCGCTCGACGGCTTGTCCGTCCGGGTCGAGGGCGGGGAGGGTGCCTTTGCGGGTGGCGTTGTGGGCACGGGGCTGCGAGCAAGGGCCGCTTCGTGGGAGGCATCCATGTCGCCGCGCGTGAGACGTCCGCCCTTGCCGGTGCCCGTCACCGTCGCGGGATCGATGCCGTAATCCTCGATCGCGCGCCGAACCGCCGGGGAATAGTGAATGGCTTGGTCGACATGTGCGGGTTGTGCTGCCGTCGCTGCGGCAGGCGCGTCCACAGCCGCAATCGAAGCGCCCTCCCGCCTGATCCGGCCGAGCACGGCGCCGGGTTCGGCGTTTTCGCCGCTCTGCATGAGGATTTCATGCAGGATGCCGGTGAGGGGGGCGGGGATCTCCTGGGTGACCTTGTCGGTCTCCAGTTCCACTAACGGCTCATCGAGCGCCACCGGCTCGCCAATCGCCTTCAGCCAGTTGCGTACGACCGCTTTTGTGCCTTCCTGTTCTTCAGGGGCGAGAACGTCGATCAGGTCTGCCATGCTCAGAACTCCAGCAGCGCTTCGAGCTTGGCCCGGATCCGGCCGACGGAGGGCACCGCCCAGTCGAGCAGCACGGGGTTATGCGGGCTTGGTATGTCCGGCATGGTGAGGCGAGAGACGGGTGCGTCGAGATCCATGAAGGCTTCGTCGGCGACAACGGCCGAAATTTCCGCGCCGAAGCCGGCGGTGCCGAGATCCTCGTGCACGATGAGGCAGCGCCGCGTGCGTCGTACGGAGGACAGCACGGCCTCCTTGTCCCAGGGCATCAGCGTGCGCAGGTCGATGACATCGGCGGAAAGGCCATCGGCCGCCTCTTCGCAGCGATGCACCATGGCGCCCCAGGTGACGAGCGTGATCCGGTCGCCGCGCCGCGTGAACTGGGCCTTGCCGAAGGGCAGAGCATAGGCATCGCCGGGATAGGGGCGCCGCGCCCAGGCATGGTCCAGCATGGCGCGGTGCTCGAAGAAGATCACCGGATCGTTGCCGCGCAGGCTGGTGCGCAGCAGCCCGACAGCATCGGCGGCGTTGGAGGGTACCGCGACCTTCCAGCCGGGTTGGTGCACGAAGGCGACCTCGTTCGTCTGGCTGTGCCAGGGATCGCCGCATTTGAAGTAGCCGCCCGGCATGCGCAGCACCATGGGGGCTGCAAAGCGATTGTTGGTGCGCCAGCGGATCGTGCCGCAGTCGTTGATCTGCTCGGTCGCGGGTTCGGCATATTTGCGGAACTGGATTTCCGGCACGGGCATCAGCCCCGCCAGCGCCATGCCGACCGCGCGGCCGACGATGCCCTCTTCGGACAGCGAGGTGTCGAACACCCGCTCGCGGCCGAACTTTTCCTGGAGCCCGAGGGTCACGGCATGCACCCCGCCCTTCGGCCCGATATCCTCGCCGAACAGCACGACGCGCTCGTTGACCGAAAGCTCGTGGTCCAGCGTGCGGCGGATGGCGGTCACCATGTTGATGCGCTGGCCGGTCGTCTCTGCGGTCTCCGTCATCTCGGGTGCCATGTAGCCGTGGCGGGACTGCCCGCCCATTACCTGCTCGTCGCCCTCGAAGAAGACATGCCGCGTCACCGTTTCCGGCACGGCCACCGGGCGTGCCTCCGCGGCAATGCGAGCTGATTCAGCGGCCTGCCTGGCCTCTTCATTCGCAGCGTCCCATTCCGCTTCACTGAGCACGGCCGGCACGATGTAATCCTTGAGACGCGGCAGGGGATCGCGCGCCCACTCGCCGCGCACCGTTTCCTCGCTCTTGTAAGCCTGCGTATCCTGAAAACTGTGGCCTTGCAGGCGCGGTACGGTAAGGCGCAGAAGCACGGGCGCGCGACTGTGGCGGACGTGCTCCACCGCCTCGCTTGTCAGGCGGGCGGTGGCGGCGGGGTCGGTGCCGTCGCCCTCGAAGATCGTCAGGTTCTTCCAACCGGAAAGGTTGGCGGCGATGTTGCCACCCGGCGTCTGGACGGTCGAGGGCACGGAGATGCCGTAGCCGTTGTCCTCGATATAGAACAGCATCGGCAGGCTCTGGGTCGTGGCGATGGTCAGCGCCGACCAGAAGCCGTTCGAGGCGACCGAGCCGTCGCCGCCGAGCACGACGGCAATGCTTTCGGCATAGTCGGTCTTGCCCAGCACGCCGGCATAATATTTCACCGCCTGCGCCCAGCCGGCCGTCGGCGTATACTGCGTGCCGACCCCGCCGCACATCGGCAGCGCGGATGCACCCTCAAGGTTCGGATAGTTGAAGACGACGCCGATGTCGCGTCCGTCGGAATAGCCGCCGGCGCGGCCCATCGCCGAGCCGAGCGCATCGGTGGGGTCGACGCCAAGTGACAGCAGCAGCGGGCGGGAGCGATAGTAGCCGCAGGTCGCGTCGTGCCGGTCGGTCAGGAGGCTGCCGAGCAGGATCTGCGCCATGTCGTGGCCGCGGGCGGAGAACTGGTAGAGCACCTTCTTCTCCGGCACGAGGCGGGTTTCTTCCATCTCGTCGAGCGCGCGGGACAGGTGCATGAGATAGGCGACGCGCCGCCAATCGACGGAAGCGTCTGGTGCGTTCCGGATGATGGGTTTGAAAGCAGCCTGCGCCATGGTTTCCTCCCGCATGTGCATGGATGGAAAGTCTAGAACGCTGTCGCCGAAAAAGCGTTTCAAACGGGTCGGCTTTTACGATACAAATGAAATGTCTGTATCAGATTTCCGGAAAATCCGATGAATGCAATTCAGATCGACGCGATCGACAGAAAAATCCTGAAGGTTCTGCAACAGCGCGGCGACATCAGCCATGCGGCTTTGGCCGAGGAGGTGGGAGCCTCCAGCGCCTCTTGCTGGCGGCGGATCAAGGCGCTGGAAGAGGCGGGTATCCTTGGTCCAACTGTTCGCCTGCTTGATCCCGACCGCATCGGGCGTGGCCTCAACGTCTTCTGCCAGGTCCGCATGAAATCGCATGACCCCATCGCCCGGCGCGACTTCGAGCGTTTCGTGCAGCGGCATGAGGAAGTGCTGGAATGTTATTCGATGTCCGGCGAATGGGACTACCTCATCCGCGTCGTCGTTCGGGATGTGAAGGACTACGAACAATTGCTGATGCAGGCGATCCTGACCCATGAGGCGGTCGCCAATTCCTCATCGCATTTCGCGCTGAAAAGCGTGAAATATACGACCGAGCTGCCACTTTGAGCCGGCGGGTTTCGCGCCTCGTTGCTAGGGCAGCGTTATCGCAAGGGCGCTACCTTCCTTTTCGCCGTCGAACAGGATCAGGAATTTCTTGTCGGCCAGGGGCAGGATGACTTCCGCCTTGCGAGTGTCGCCAGCGTCTGGAATGTCCGTCAAGGAGACAAGGGACGCGACTGTCTCGCCCGCGCCATCCCAGGAAAAGATCGTGTAGGCCCCTGCGGTGTCCGGGCCGGGGCCGGCGAGCACCAGGATGCGGTCGCCATCCCGTGCCAGGTCTCGAATGCCGATGCCCTCGCCGAGGGGCAGTTTGAACACTTTGCTTTTCAGGTCGCCGCCCGTCGCCAACCCCTCCAGCGAGACCGCAAGCACGGCAGCGTGGCCGCCGGGAAGCAAAGGCCCACGAAAGCCTGCGAAAAGTTGGCCGTCCTTGATCGCGATGCCTTCGATCGTCACGCCGTTTTCATCGAGCCTCTTGCCGGCCAAGTCCCCGAGGTCTGGCTGGCCCTGGACGGCTTTCGCCAGGGATAAAGTCGTCTCGACCGTCGCCTTGCCGCCCGTGTTGATCGTCACTTTCGCGATCTGGCTCGCTGCCGCAATGTGTGCCGCGATGCGCTCCGCATCGTTCGTCGGGTCGAGTTCATGGTCCTTGTCGCGGGGGTGGCCGTGCGAGCCGATGACGTAAAAGGCGCCATCCGCAAAGGCGACACCTTCGCCATCGAGTTCGAGCGCCTTGCCGTCGAAAGTGTTGCTGATCAGCGGGACCATGGCTCCCGCGAGCAGCTTGCCATCCTCCAGGGTGATGATCTGCGCGGCTTGAATATTGTCGTCGATGATAAGGCAGGTTCGGGGAAAGCCGGCGGTCGTCGAACAGGAAAATCCACTGACGTCTTCCGCTTTCTTGTCCTTTTTGCCGATGATCTTTCCCTCGGCAGGCCAATGTTCAGCTTTGACATCGGCCGTGAATGCCGGGCCTGCCGACACGGCAGCCAAGAGGCATCCGGCAAGTAAGTGCATTGATCGCATGACACCCTCCCGAGCAAACGCGAGATAGCGGGGAATGTACACTGAAGGGGCGTGTTTTGCTATGGTTCTCTCGCCTTATGCGAGAATCGCGAGAGCGTTCTCCGCGGCGACAGAGAGGTGTGGTGGCGACCCTTCAGCCGCCACCACCTTTGTTTACTGTGCCTTCTTCACCAGACGGTAATAGACGAAGTCGGAATTGGCGCCGTTGACATAGCCTTCGACGGACGGGCTCATCGCCAGCTGCTTTTGGGCCTGGAACATCACGACGATCGGCGAATTGGCCTGCACCTTCTTCTGAAGGTCGACATACATCGCGTCACGCTTGGCCGGGTCGGCTTCGGCCAGCGCCGCCTTCGTTTCCTTGTTCAGCTCTTCCGGAACCGCCCAGGCATTCCGCCAGGTGGTGGTCGACTGGTACTTGTCGTCCGCATTGTCCTCGTTATAGGCGAAGGCCTTGGCGTTGGAATGCGGGTCCATGAAGTCCGGGCCCCAATAGAGCAGCATCGCCTCATGGGTGCGGGCACGGTACTTGGTGATCACCTGGCTGCCGGTGCCGGGCAGGATCTCGAAGTTGATGCCGGCCTGGCCGAAGGAGGCCTGCAGTGACTGCGCCATGTCGGTGAAGGGCGTGGAGTTGATGACATCCAGCGTCACGTTGATCGGCGTCGTGATGCCGGCATCGGCGAGGATCTTCTTGGCCTTTTCCGGATCGAAGCTGTAGGGGTTTTCGTCGAACGAGCCCGGGAAACCCTTCGGCCAGAAGGCCTGGTGCGTTTCCATCTGGCCCTTCAGGAAGGAGCCGGTCATGCCCTCGTAGTCGACGAGGTAGCGCGCGGCTTCCCACACGGCCGGCGGTGTCAGAGACTGCGTCTTCTGGTTCAGGGACAGGAAGTGCACGGCGGCCTGCGGATAGGTTTCGACCTTCACGCCATCGCCGAGACCACCCACCTGGTCGGGCGTCAGGTTCTTGGCCATGTCGATATCACCCGACTTCAGCATGAGCTGCTGGGTCGCCGCCTCTGCGACGTGGCGGATAATGACCTGGCGCAGGATGGGCGCGCCTTTGAAGTAGTCCGGGTTGGCTTCAAGCGCCAGCATTTCGCCGGCGCGGTAGGTGCGCAGCTTGAACGGGCCGGTGCCGGCCGAGTTGGCGTTGAGCCAGGCATTGCCGAAATCGCCGTCAACCTCGTTGGCCTTGACGGTCTCGGCATCGATCACCGAGCCGGGGCGGGCGGCGAGCACGTTCAGCACGAAGGCGGAGGAGAAGTCGCCCTCATACTTCACGACCACCTTGTTGGCGCCGTCGGCGGTGACCATCTTCTCGATGTTTTCCGGGGTCCAGCCGAGCTGGGTGAGAATGAAGGCCGGCGCCTTGTTGAGCGCGATGACGCGCTTGAACGTATAGATGACGTCCTCGGGGCGCAGCGGATTGCCGGAGTGGAACTTTACGCCGTCGCGCAGCGTGAAGGTGATGGTCTTGGCCGCATCATCGGCCACCCATTCGGACGCGACACCACCGGTGAGCTTCGTCGGATCCTCGGCGTCATACTGCACGAGGCGGTCATAGACCTGCGTGACATATTCGCCGGACGAGAATTCGTAGGCCTGCGCGGGGTCGATCGCGACGATGTCGTCGATGTTCTGTGCCACGACGAGCACGTCGGCGGGCGTGGCGGCGAGGCTCGCCGTCGATGCCATCGGCAGGGCGAGGGCGGTTGCGAGCAGGGCTGCCCGGAAGAAATTCATGTCTTGTTCCCTTTCTTGCTGGAAGTTTTGGTGCGCGCAGCGGGCTGCACGGTCTTGCCACCGCCGAGATTCGGCAGCGGGGTGATTTCGCGGGAGCGGAACATGAAGAGCGTCCCGGTCCAGAGCATCTTCGCGGGCTTGCCGCTGTCGTTCCACCAGGCATGCGGGCGGTTGCCGCGGAAATGCAGGCTGTCACCCGCCGAGATCGTCATCTCGACATCGTCCACCCGCTGGGTGATCATGCCGTCGAGCATGAACAGGATTTCCTCACCTTCGTGGCTCACCACCTCGGAGTGGTAGCCCGGTGGAATGGTGAGGATGAAGGACGAGAGCACGCTGCCGGGAAACTCTGCGCCGATACGCTCGTAGACGATGGAGGAACCGTCGACGGAGAAGCGTTGACGCTCGCCGTTGCGGGTCAGCGCATCCTCGGCGCTCGGTGCCGCAATGAAGAATTCGATGCCGACCTCCAGCGCGCGGCTGATCTGTGCCAGCGTGCCGAGCGAGGGCGTGAAGTGATCACGTTCGACCTGGCTCAGATAACCGACCGATATGCCGGAGGCGTCGCCAAGCTGCTGGAGCGTCATCTTCAACTGGCGGCGGCGGGCGCGGATGAGGGCGCCGACTTTGGGCGTGCCGTCCGTTTCCTGCTTCAGAGCCTCAGCGGCCATTTCGCGCCTCCACAATAATTTTTTTGATATAACCAAAATTTTATGTATGGTCGCAAGCGAAATCTTCCGCCGGGCGATTATCGGCGGCACGAAAAGAGGGGCGTTCGGTACGTGAGTTTGGACCAGCAGGCCGTTGCGGCATTGGACAGGACGTCCAGGCCCCCATCATCCCCCGGTCCCGGCCGGGTATTGCCGTTTCTTCGCGGCCTCGGCGGCTTTGCCGCCACCGTCGCCTTCACCTTCCTCGGGCTTCTGGCGATCACCTTCTTCATCGGCCGCGTCGTGCCGATCGATCCGGTGCTGGCCGTCGTCGGCGATCGTGCGCCGCAGGCCGTCTATGAGCAGGCGAAGGTGGAGATGGGGCTGGACAGGCCGCTGCCGATGCAGTTCGTCTCCTATGTCGGCAAGGTGCTGTCCGGCGATCTCGGCAAGTCGGTTTCGACCAACAACCCCGTCGCGTCCGATCTCGCCCGCGTCTTCCCGGCAACGCTCGAAATGGCAACGCTTGGCATCATCATCGGCGTGCTGCTCGGCGTTCCGATGGGCGTCATGGCGGCAAGCCGGCAAGGCTCGCTCATCGACCAGGTGATCCGCGTCGTCGGCCTGCTCGGCTATTCGGTGCCGGCCTTCTGGCTCGGCCTCGTCGGGCTTGCGGTGTTTTATGCGCATTTCGGCTGGGTCAGCGGCCCCGGCCGCGTCGAGATCTATCTCGATGGCATGGTGCCGACCGTCACCGGGCTGCTTCTGGTGGACAGCCTCATCGCTGGCGACATGGAGGTGTTCCGCAGTGCGGTGTCGCACATCATTCTGCCCGCCGCCGTGCTCGGCTTCTTCAGCCTTGCCTATATCGGCCGCATGACGCGCTCCTTCATGCTCGACCAGCTGAACCAGGAATTCGTCACCACCGCCCGCGTCAAGGGCGTGCCGGAGCGTATCGTGCTCTGGCGTCATGCCTTCAAGCCGATTCGCGTGCCGCTGATCACCGTCATCGGCCTGTCCTATGCCGGCCTGCTCGAGGGTTCGGTGATGATCGAGACGATCTTCTCCTGGCCGGGCATCGGTAACTACCTCACCGTTGCCCTCCTCAATGCGGATATGAATGCCGTGCTGGGCTCCACCCTCGTCATCGGCGCGGTCTTCGTCGGCATCAATAAGCTGTCCGACCTCAGCTACCGCATCCTCGATCCCCGCGCACGATAGGAGAGCCCCATGGCAAACGTCACCGATTGGCTGCTTGACGATTCTCCCGCCTCGCGCATGCAGGCGCGGCTCGGCCGCAGCTACCGCATTGTCCTGGCGCTCGCGCGTAACCCGCTCGCCGTCGTCGGCGCGATCATCGTCGCATTGCTCGTCGTCACGGCGCTTGCCGCGCCACTGATCGCCACGGCCGATCCGATCGCGCAGAACCTGTCGCAGCGCCTGCTGCCGCCGAGTGCCGCGCACTGGATGGGCACGGACGAACTCGGCCGCGATATCTGGTCGCGCGTCGTGTTCGGTTCGCGCATCACGCTGATCATCGTGCTGCTCGTCGCGGTCATCGCCGCGCCCGTCGGGCTGGTTGTGGGGGCGGTCGCCGGCTATTTCGGCGGCTGGACCGACCGCATCCTGATGGGCATCACCGACATCTTCCTGTCGATGCCGAAGCTCATCCTGGCGCTTGCCTTCGTCGCGGCCCTCGGCCCGGGCATCCAGAACGCCATTATCGCCATCGCGATCGCCGCTTGGCCGAGTTATGCGCGCATCGCTCGCGCCGAAACGCTGACTTTCCGCAATTCGGAGTTCATCGCGGCCGTCCAGCTCCAGGGCGCGTCGGCGACGCGGGTGATCGGACGGCATATCCTGCCGCTCTGCACCTCGTCGATGATCATCCGTGTCACGCTCGATATGGCGGGCATCATCCTCACGGCTGCCGGTCTCGGCTTCATCGGGCTCGGCGCGCAGCCGCCGCTGCCGGAATGGGGCGCGATGATCTCGCGTGGCCGCACATTCATCGTCGACCAGTGGTGGGTCGCCACTATGCCGGGCTTTGCCATCA
This sequence comes from Sinorhizobium sp. RAC02, assembly GCF_001713395.1. Lineage (NCBI taxonomy): Bacteria > Pseudomonadati > Pseudomonadota > Alphaproteobacteria > Hyphomicrobiales > Rhizobiaceae > Sinorhizobium > Sinorhizobium sp. RAC02. The sequence continues at coordinate 1,264,164 of NZ_CP016452.1, forward strand.
TCCTCGTCAGCCTCGGCTTCTGCTTCCTCGGCGATGGCCTGCGCGACGTGCTCGATCCCAAGCAGGGAGAAAAGCAATGAGCGCGCTCCTCGATGTGAAAAACCTGCGCGTCAGCTTCCCGACACCAAGGGGACCGGTGGAGGTGGTGCGCGGCATTTCCTTCACGCTCGGCCGCGAACGGCTCGGCATCGTCGGCGAAAGCGGCTCGGGCAAGTCGATGACGGGACGTTCGATCCTGAAGCTGGTACGCGCACCCGGCAAGGTTACGGCGGACCGGCTGTCCTTCGATGGCATCGAGCTTACCGCGAGAAGCGAGCGGCAGATGCGCGCCATCCGCGGCGCCCGCATTTCCATGGTCATGCAGGACCCGAAATTCTCGCTCAATCCGGTCATGACCATCGGCGAGCAGATCGCCGAGGCGCTGCTAACTCATAAGAAGCTGCCGCGTAACGAAATCCGCGCCCGTGTGTTTGCCATGTTGGAATCGGTGCGCATCAACGATCCCGAGCGCGTCGCAAAGCTCTATCCGCATGAAGTGTCGGGCGGCATGGGTCAGCGCGTCATGATCGCCATGATGCTGATCCCCGAGCCCGACCTTCTCATCGCCGACGAACCGACCTCGGCGCTCGACGTCTCTGTGCAGGCGCAGGTGCTCGACATCATCAACGAGCAGATCGTCGGCAAGGGCATGGGCCTGATCCTGATCAGCCACGACCTCAATCTCGTCTCGTCCTATTGCGACCGCATCCTGGTGATGTATCGCGGCGAGGTGGTGGAGGAGTGCAAGGCCGCGGAACTGGGACAAGCCAAGCACCCCTATACGCGCGGGCTGCTTGCCGCCATGCCGCGCATCGATGAAAACCGCGACGAGCTTCCCGTGCTCGACCGTAGCGCATGGGCCACCGCATGACCGCCATATCGCTCAAGAATCTCGACATTTCCTACGGTCATGTGCAGATCACGCATGACGTGACCCTCGATATCGCTGCCGGCGAGAGTTTTGCCCTCGTCGGCGAAAGCGGCTCCGGCAAATCCACGGTGCTGAAGGCCATTGCCGGCCTTGCGCCCGAGTGGAAGGGTGAGATCGTGGTCGACGGCAAGCCGCGCGGCCATGGCATCGACCGCGGCTTCTCGAAAATGTGCCAGATGGTGTTCCAGGACCCCTACGGTTCGCTGCACCCGCGCAAGACCATCGATACGACCCTGTCCGAACCGCTGGACATTCACGGTATCGGCAACCAGGGCAAGCGGGTGGATGAGATCATGGCGGCGGTCGGCCTCGACCGGCGCTTCCGGTTCCGCTTCCCGCACCAGCTTTCCGGCGGCCAGCGCCAGCGCGTGGCGATTGCCCGTGCGCTCATGCTGGAGCCGCGCATCCTTCTGCTGGACGAGCCGACATCGGCGCTCGATGTCTCCGTCCAGGCCGAAATCCTCAACCTCCTCAAGCGCCTGCGCCGGGAGCAGGGGCTCACCTATCTCCTGGTGACGCACAACCTGCCCGTAGTCTCGTTCCTCTGCGACCGCCTTGCGGTCATGCGGGGCGGGCGCATCGTCGAGGTCGCGGATGTCGTGCAGCTCAAGACGGGGACGCTTGTCGATCCCTATTCACGCGAGCTGCTCGCCGCCAACAAAGGCCATGCGCTGGAGAGCGCATAATCCATAGAGTCCAGGAAAATTGCCATGACGACCGACCACACCGCCGCGCTCGCCGCGTTCGATCACGCCATCGCCACCGAGAAGGGGCCGGGCGCTGCCTATGCCGCGCTGGAAAAGCTCACCCAGGCGGTGGTGGGCGTAAAACTCTTCACCGTCATGGAAGCGAACATGGCCGAAGAAATCTCCAGCCGCTCCTATTCGTCGGACCCGGAGAGCTATCCTGTGTCCGGCAGCAAGCCGATCAACCGCACCCGCTGGTTCGATGCCATCCATGTCGAGCGCCAGCCCTTCGTCGCCAATACGATCGCCGACATTGCCACGGTCTTCCCGGACCATGTGCAGATCTGGTCGCTCGGCTGCGGCTCGGTCGTCAACTTGCCGATCTTCATCGCCGATGACTTCATGGGCACGATGAACATTCTGCACGAAGAGCATTTCTACACGCCCGAACGCGTGAAGCTCGTCACGGATGCGCTTTCCATCCCCGCCAAGCTCGCGTTCCTGGCGTCGCCGCGTATTTGAGCATCGGTTGCAGAGGCCGGAGAGGAAGATGTTAATTTTCCTCTCACAGCCTCAAGACAATTGTAATTGTATATTAACATCGATTTAACTCAAATTGCTCACGTGCCAACTTAACCATTGGCTTCCCGCCCCATCGAATGCAGGCTCCAGCGTACGGGTACAGACAGATGCCCGATCGCCACCCCGTCATCCATGGGTTTGTTCGGAATGATCTCGTTCGTCATCCGGCTGAGAAGCCGTGCGCACTTTGCCGTGCAAAGCAAAAACGGCGCCTTCGTCGGCAGCGGGCGCCGGCGGCAGGACGCACGGCAGCGGATCGGTATCCTGATCGCGATTTTTGCCGTCGCCTTCCTGGCAGTCGGTGGGCGCCTCATCCAGTACGGCCTTGACGACGTCACCGCGACGGCATCGTTGCGCAGCGATCTCAGCGCCATGGCCTCCCGTCCGGACATTCTCGACCGCAACGGCCTGATGCTGGCAACCGATCTCAATATGGTGTCGCTCTATGCCGAGCCGCGCAGGATCGTTGACCCGGACGAGGCAATCGAGAAGCTGGCGACCGTCATTCCGAACCTTGACTGGAACGAGACGAACAGGAGGCTCCGCTCCGGCTCGGCCTTCCAGTGGCTGCGGCGTCACCTGACCCCGCGCCAGCAGGCGGATATCATGGCGCTCGGCATTCCGGGGCTTGGCTTCCGGCCGGAGAAGCGCCGCTTCTATCCGGGCGGTGCCATAGCCTCGCACATCGTCGGCCACGTCAATATCGACAATATGGGCCTCGCCGGCATGGAGCGCTACCTCGATCAGCAGGGCCTTATTGCTCTGCGCGAGGCCGGCTTGACGAGCGGGATGGCGCTTGAGCCCGTGCGTCTATCGATCGACCTGCGCGTCCAGGCAATCGTGCGCGACGTCGTCGCAAAGGCGATGACCGACTACAAGGCGGAAGCCGCGGGCGCCGTGGTCCTGGACGTCGCGACCGGCGAGGTTCTCGCCATGGCATCGGTGCCGGATTACGACCCGAACGAACCCTCTCGCCAGCTTCCTGACGGCAGCGTCGACAAGGAATACGAGAAGGGTTGGTTCAACCGGATGAGCAATGCGACATTCGAGATGGGATCGACGTTCAAGGCGTTCACGCTGGCCATGGGGCTCGACGCCGGAAGCATCAACCTCAACTCGGTAATCGACGCGTCGAGCCCCATTCGCATGGGTGGTTTCACCATCAAGGATTTCCGGGGAAAGAGGCGGCCCCTGTCGATCCCGGAAGTGTTTCAGTATTCCTCCAATATCGGAACCGCGACTATTGCCGACATGGTCGGGATCGAAGGCCATCAGGCGTTTTTGACGAAGCTCGGGCTTCTCACCAAGATGGATACGGAGATGCCCGGGGTTGCGACGCCGACACAGCCGAGAACCTGGCGGAAGATCAACTCGGCGACGATCTCCTACGGTCATGGTGCCGCCACGACACCGCTGCAAACCGCTGTCGCCGCTGCCGCCCTGCTCAATGGCGGAAGCTTGGTTTCTCCTACCTTTATGCCGCGAAGCCTGGAAGAGGCGAGCGGCGGCGCCGTGCAGGTTCTCGCTGAAAAAACCAGCGCGGACATGCGCTATCTCTTCACCTGGAACGGCCTGAACGGCTCTGGCCGCAGCGCGCAGGTCCCAGGTTTTCGCGTCGGTGGAAAGACCGGCACGGCCGACAAGGTGATCAATGGCCGCTATGCGACGAACATCAATTTCAACGCCTTCCTCGCCGGCTTTCCCATGGACAAGCCGCGTTACGTCGTGCTCTCCATCGTCGATGCGCCGCTGACGGGCGAGAACGGTGGGCGTCTGGCCGCCTATACGGCCGGTCCCGTCGTTCGCGAGATCATCCGGCGCAGCGGCGCAATGCTTGGGGTTCAGCCCCGCTTCGGAACGGAGGACGATCCGCAGTTGTTGGTCGATTATTGACCCCGGGTTCACTGCATATGGGTCGCGTTTTCTTCAAGGTACAACGCGGGGCGGATGATTTCCGTGATCCGATGCGGCGCGTGAGGAGGTCGAGGCTATCTTTCCCGATGGCCTCCATGCTGTCTCGGCAAACGTCCAAGCTCTAGAAACGGTAGTGGAGCCGCACACAGCCCTGATCCAGCGTTTGCGCGCTAATGAGTGTCGGGTTGGTGCGAAATCCGGTTGGCGGGAAGAGGCGGCGCCCATTGCCCAGCATCTCCGGAATGACATAGATTTCGATCTCGTCTAGCGCGCCGCGCTCGATGAAGGCCATCTGCAACTGGCCGCCGCCCACCATCCAGACGTCGCCGTCGTCCAGTGCGCGAAGCTCTGCGATCAATGTGTCGACGTCGTTGCGCACCTCGAGCGGCCCCTTGGGCTCATCGATCGGCTGCGAAGTGACGACGATGACCCGCTGGTCGCCATAGGCCCAGGGGGACGGCTCATCTGCAACGAAGTCGTAGGTCCCGCGTCCCATGACGATCGTGCGGATGCGTTTGATGAAGGTGCGGTAGTCGTGCTCGCCGAGATCCATGCCGTCATATTTAAACAGCCAATCGAGATTGTCGTCCGCGGTGGCAATATAGCCATCGAGACTGGTGGCGATATATCCTAGGATGCGGGCCATGGAAGCCTCCTTGAATAATAAATAAACGAACGTACATTTATATATAGCTATGGCAAGACGCAAGACAATCCCCGATGCGCAGGTTCTCGACGCGCTTCTCGACGCCCTGATGGAGGCCGGGCCTGCCGGGCTGACATTCGCCCGGGCCGCTCAAGCCGCTGGCCTGTCAGCCGCCACCTTGGTGCAGCGCTACGGCGACCGGGATGCATTGGTGCAAGCCATAATGTTGCGGGCCTGGGACTGTCTTGACGCGGAGACGGCGTCTGCCGATGCTCAAGCGGCGCCGACGCCGGACGGCGCGATTGCCCTTCTCCTGCGCCTCATGCCGCCGGACAGCGCGGAACGCGACGTCACCGACGGCCTGCTGCTGCTCCGGGAAGACATTCGCAACCCGACACTGCGCGCCCGTGGTGCAGCTTGGGGGCACCGGCTTGCAGAGGCCCTCGGCCGGCGCCTGTCGCGGGACCCGGAGGAGGGCCGGCGCCTTGGCTGGCAAATGGCGAGCGTCTGGCAGGGCGCCCATACATGGTGGGGGTTCACGCGCCAGGATACGGCGGAGCGGGCGATACGAAATGCATTGGAGGAATGGGTGAGAGACGCAGTGGAAGGAAAGGGCAAGACGGCGTAGGACTAGCCGTTGATGTTCCTACGGCTGTTTACCGGCCCCGGAGGCGGAAAACGGTCGGCCTGCACGCTTCTTTCCGCTGAACGCCGCGCGAACCTGTCGGCGCGGCGTTCAGTATGAACTCTGGCGCGCGAGGACTATATCCCTCGGCCCCTCGACTGGCGCTATGAGGCCGACGTCAGCTTGACGTTGCCGCCGTGGCCGCCCCCGCCAAAAACCTGGTGGTCGCCGAAGGTCGAACGCAACTGGTTGCGCGGGCCGGGCAAGCCGAGTTCCGGGAACAGCAGTTCGGAGACGCGGTAGGCCTCCTCGACATGCGGATAGCCGGAGGCGATGACAGTGTCGATGCCGAGAGCCTGATACTCGCGAAGCCGGGCGGCGACAGTCTTTGGCGAGCCAACCAACGCAGTGCCAGCGCCCGAGCGCACCAGGCCGATGCCGGCCCAGAGGTTCGGCGACACTTCCAGCTTGTCGCGTCGGCCGTTGTGCAGGGCCACCATGCGGGCCTGGCCGACCGAGTCCGAGTTCTTGGTCAAAACCTCCTGCGCGGAGGCGACGGCTTCGTCGGAAAGTTTCGAGATCAGCCGGTCAGCGGCATCCCAGGCTTCATCGTCCGTCTCGCGCACGATGAAATGCAGGCGGATGCCGAAGGTCGCTTCGCGACCCTTCGCAGCGGCGGCCTTGCGGGCATGGGCGATCTTTTCCGCCACCTGTGCCGGTGGCTCGCCCCAGGTCAGGTACTTGTCGACGAGGCCGCCGGCAAAATCGATCGCGGCATCCGACGAACCGCCGAAATAGATCGGCGGGCGCGGCTGCTGCACCGGCGGCAGGCCGAGGCGTGCATCGATGGCCTTGATGTACTTGCCGTCCAGCGTCGATCGGCCGGTTTCGATCAGTTCGTTGAAGACGTGGAAGAATTCGGCGGCGTGGTCGTAGCGTTCGTCGTGCGGCAGGAAAATGCCGTCGCCGGCCAGTTCCTTCGCGCTGCCGCCCACCACGATGTTCAGCAGCAGCCGTCCGTTCGATACGCGATCGAGGGTGGAGGCTAGGCGCGCGTAGTAGGCCGGCGTCGCCGTACCGGGGCGGATTGCGACCAGAAATTTCAGCTTCTCCGTACGGGCGGCTAGATCGGCAGCGAGCACGAAGGATTCTTCGCAGGCTGCACCGACCGGGATGAGCACGCCCGAATAACCGAGGCGATCGACGGCAACCGCGATCTCGCGAAAATAACCCGGATCCGGCGGGCGGCTCAATTCGTCCGAGCCGAGATAGGCGCCATCGCCGGAACTCGGGATGAACCACAGGAAATCGGGGGGCTGGTCGGTCTTGCTCATGAATAGGGTCCTGCCGGTCGTCTGAAAGGGTCGCGCATGCCGGGTGCATGTGCGGTTCAGTGCAGAATAATTATTTCTATAGTTTCTGTAAGAAATTCTATTCCCTGTTCGGCGCCGCCTTGGGATTATTCATCGCCCGGCAAGGGTCGCCTTAAGCTACAGGCGCCGGCCTGCGGCAAGCCGCCGCTCGAGCCACCGGCTATAGCGCGATGCGCCAAAGCAGATAGCGAAATAGACGACGGCCACCACGATGTAGGCCTCGTTGTAGAAGCCGAGCCATTTCGGATCGGCGGCGGAGGCACGGGCAGCGTTCAGGAGATCGAAGATGCCGATGACGGCGAGCAGGGAGGTTGCCAGCAGAAAGCCGATGGCAAGATTGACCAATGCTGGGATGACGATGCGAAAGGCCTGCGGCAGGATAATGAGGTGCTGCGTGCGCCAGTAGCCGAGGCCAAGGGCGGTTGCCGCTTCGGTTTGCCCCGAGGGCAGGGCCTGCAGACCGGCGCGAATGACTTCTGCGATATAGGCCGCCCAGAACAGCGTGACCATCAGCATGGCGCGCAGCATCTTGTCGAAGGATAGCCCATCCGGCAGCGCCATCGGCAGGATCAGCATGGCGACATAGAGGATGCCAACCATCGGCGTGCCTCGCATCAGCTCGATATAGAGGACGGAGAAAGTGCGAAGGCCTCCGAGCGTCGAGCGGCGGGCGAGCGCCAGCAGAACCGCAATCGGCGTGGCGGCAGCAAAGCAGACGGCCCAGACGAAAAGCGTCACCGGCAGGCCGCCCCATTGGTTCGAGGGGATGGGCGTGCTGGTAAAGGCGCCCTGCATCAGCAGCCAACAGGCAAGAATCGTCAGCGGCCAGGCGAAAAGCAGCGGCCGGCCCCAGAGACGCGGCAAGGCACTTGCCGTCAGGATCGCGGCAAGCAGCAGGATAACGAGCGCCGGCCGCCATTGCAGGTCCGGCGGGTAAAACGCGAAAAGAATGAAGCGCAGCTTGGCCGCGACAAAGGCCCAGCAGGCGCCGGCCCGCGTGCAGGCCTCCGCATTGCCGGTAAATGTGGCGTCGAGCACCGCCCACCGAAAGAGAGGTGGCAGGATCTGCGACAGCAGCAGCAACGTTGCCGCGGTGATGAGCGTGTTGGTGCGTGTGCCGAACAGGCCGGTGCGCAGCGTTGCAAAGGTGCGGGCGGCGGCGGTCATCGTGTGCTTCCCCGGAGCGCAACGCGGGTATTATAGGCATTCATCAAGGCGGAGAGGGAAAGGTTGATCGCAAGGAAAGTGCCGATCAGGATGATCAGGGCTTCCATGGATTGGCCGGTCGTGTTGGCTGTTGTGTTGATGATGCTGACGAGATCGGGAAATCCGATGGCGACGGCAAGGCTCGAATCCTTGGTGAGATCGAGATAACTCGATGTCGTCAGCGGCGTGATGACGCGCAGCGCTTGCGGCAGCACGACGAGACGGATGATCTGGCCTTCATGCAGTCCGAGCGCGCGTGCGGCTTCCCATTGGCCGCCACCCACCGACTGGATGCCCGCCCGCACGATCTCGGCGATGAGGGCGGAGAATTTTATGACGAGACCGGTAAGGAGCGCTGCGAATTCCGGCGAAAGATTGAGCCCGCCGCGGATGTTGAAGCCGGAAAGCGCGGGTAGCTCCGCAACGGGCCGCGCGCCGGACAGGAAGAGAGCGGCAAAGGTTGCGGCAAAAGCCAATGTTATCGCCACCGTGCCCGTGCGGCGCGTTAGATGCCGGAAGAGACGCAGGATGAGGAGAAGTGCCACGCCGAGAATTGCGGTGGATGCGAGCGTGGCGGCGAGGCCGAAGGGGCCGCCCTCCAGCGAGAGCGAGGGGATGTAGACGCCGCGGTTGGTGAAAAAGACGGTCCCGAAGAGGGCGGAGGCCTGGCGCGGTGCGGGCAGAGCCTTTGCCAGCGACATCCAGAAGAAAAGCTGGAGCAGCAGCGGCGTGTTGCGGGTGATCTCAATGAACCAGCGCACAAGGCCGGAGAGCAAAAGATTGCGCGAGAGGCCGGCGATGCCGATGGCAACGCCGAGGATCGTCGCAAGCAGGCAGCCGAGCAACGAGACCTTCAGCGTGTTGAGAAGACCCGAAAGGATCGCCCGCAGATACGTATCGCCCGCGCGAAATGAAATGGCGCTTTCGCCGATCTCGAAATTGGCGGAACTCGACAGGAAGCCGAAGCCGGGCAGGATACCGATCCGCGCCATCGTATCGAACACGTTATGGACGAACAAGGCGCCAAGCGCGGCGATCACGACAAGAAAGGCGAGCTGGCCGAGCGGCCAGCCGCCCCACCAACCGCGGACTTTCTCGACAATGCCGGGCCTCGAAGGGCCCGGCACGACGGTTCGAAACACGCGTCTGTCCGACATCAACGGAACGGCGGAGAGTAGAGCAGGCCGCCATCGGTCCACAGGCTGTTATAGCCGCGTTCCCAACCAAGTGGCTTCAGGTTGCGGTCGAAGATCTCGCCGTAATTGCCGACGGTCTTGATGATGTTGTAGGCCCATTTCGGATCAAGGCCGAGTTCCGTGCCGAAGGACGGATCGACGCCGAGGAAGCGCTGGATGGCCGGATCTTCCGATTCCAGGAACTGGTCGACATTCGCCGAGGTAATACCCCATTCCTCGGCCTGGATCGTGGCGTTCACGGTCCAGTTCACCAGTTCCAGCCAACGATCGTCACCGCCGGCAATGGCCGGTGCGAGCGGCTCCTTGGACAGGCGCTCGGGGAGGAGAACGTAGTCGTCCGGCTTCTTCAGCTGCGTGCGCTTGCCGACGAGGTCGGAAGAATCCTGCGTAATCGCGTCGACGCGGCCCGATTCCAGCGCATCGATGAACTGTCCGGTATCCTCGATGGTGACGGGCGTGAATGTCTTGCCCGTCTTGCGGAAGAAGTCGGCAACGTTGAGTTCTCCCGTCGTGCCGCTCTGGGCGCCGATGGTCGCGCCGTCAAGATCGGCGGCCTTCGTCACGCCGAGATCCTTGCGCACCAGAATGCCCTGGCCGTCATAGAAGACCGTCGGACCGAAATGGAAGCCGAGCTTGAAGGCGCGGGTGGTGGTAACCGTCACGCCCGAAAGCAGGATGTCGAACTCGCCGCTCTGGAGGGCGGGAAGGCGTTGCTGCGGCGAAGAGGAGGTGAACTCCACCTTGTCCGGCGTGCCGAACACGGCAATCGACAGGGCGCGGCCGAAATCGATGAAGAAACCCTGCCACTTGCCGTTGCTGTCAGGCGCGAAGAAGCCGGGCGTCGTGCCGACGCCGACCTTGATCGCGCCGCGCTGGTTGATCTTGTCGAGTATCGGGCCGGCATGGGCGATACCCGAAAGCATGGTGGTGGCGAGAAAGGCGGCAGCGACCGCCGATTTGACGGCCCGCCGAAGGGTCTTTTGCGCTATCATATTGAAATGTCCCCATTTTCAAAAGAACTAGACTTCCGCCGCGTGGGTGAATTACCCGAAGCGCTGAAGGTCTGTTTATATTATCTATAAAATTAGTGTATTTAAGAAACCGACATCCAAATTTGCCCGGTTCCGAAGCAAATTGCTTCTCACTGGCCGTGCGTTTCGATCTGCTGATTTTCAGATGGCCCGCTCGTAAGGCTCATCTCACACAGGAGACGGGCCGTGTCTGAACCGTGCTTTCAAGAAGCGTCCGAACGGGGCGGCGGCGAGGCGCGCGCGTTGCGCCTCAAGGTCAATCGGGTTTGGCCGCTAGCGGGTGTTCAAATACTTCGGAGGATGACTTGAAATCGGGTGAGGTGGATGGGGCTTATGGAACGTCGTCGTGTGCTACGATGCCGCCTTCACCTTCCATTGTCTGGATACGCCGGGTTTCGGAGCGGTTGAACTTCAGTCGCACGCCGATCCCGCCACGATCTCCATCCGGCAGGAAAGCGGCGCCGGCAGCCTCCAGGGAAGCGCGGAGTGCCGCGATGCTTTCGTCGTCAGGCTTCCCGAGCTTGCGCTCAAAGCTCTCGATCGTCGAGATGTCGACGCCCGAGGCGACTGCAAGACGCTCCCGACTGCATTCGACGAGTGCGCGCGCTGCCCGGCACTGAGAGCCTGTAATCATGGAGTCTCCTTTTCGCGGCAGTATCGTTCAACAGCTTTGGCGGGTCAACGCGCGGGATTTCCCGCATCTGAATAGGCGCCCCTTGGTGAGAAGAGAAGGTCGGGCTGCTGGCGTGAGGACGCCGATCCAAGCGACAGCCTTCCGATGAAAGAATATTCTCCGCGGTCGAAAAGAAATAATCTATAAATTCTATAAACTAATATGATTTTTGTTAGGCTAGTCCCATCAACGCATCGAGGGGACATCCGATGGGCCAGCAATCCGAAACCATTTTCTCCAAGGGCCTCTCGCGCCGCAGCCTGATCAAGGCGGCGGGCGTAACGGCTGTGGCCGCGACCGCCGGTGTTATCGGTGCGCGTTCGACGCGCTATGCCATTGCCGGCAATCTCATTCCGATCAAGCTGGAATGGACCGAAGTGGCCGCCTGTCATTCTCCCGTCGGCTTCGGCCTTTCAAAGGGCATCTATGCCAAACACGGGCTCGACGTTGAACTCTTCTATCAGGGCGCGAGCGGCCAGACGCTCATCCAGGCACTCGCCACCCGCAAGGCGGAAGCCGGTCCGGGGCTCCTCTACGATTGGCTGAAGCCGATCGAGCAGGGTTTTGACGTGCGGCTCTTTGCGGGCTCGCATGGCGGTTGCCAGAGCGTGCTCGTCAAGCCGGACTCCGACATCAAGACGCTGACGGATCTGAAGGGCAAGACGATCGGCACCTTCGATGTCATGTCGCCGTCACGCGTCGCCTTCTCCGTCGCGCTTGCCAAGGCCGGCCTCAACCCGGAGACCGACGTCACCTGGAAAGTCTTCCCCTTCGATCTTGTGGCCGAAGGCATGCTGAAGGGCGAGGCGGATGCCGTCGCCCATATGGATCCCTGGGCCTATTCCTATGAAAAGCAGCACGGCTTCCGCCGCGTCGCCGATACGCAGACGGGCACGTTCAAGGACCGCGTCTGCTGCGTGCTCGGCGTCAACGGCGACTATTACGAGGCCAACAAGGACGCCATCAAGCGCGTGGCCTCCGCCAACCTCGAAATCCACCAATATACGTCCAAGCATCCGGACGAGGTGGCGAAGTGGTATTTCGACACTCTGAAGCCCGGCCTGCCGCTCGAGGACCTGACGGAAGTCCTCTCCGCCTTTACCTATCACGACCATTGGTTCGGCAAGGAACTCCTGAAGGAAGTGAGGATCGGCTACGAAGACCTCAAGCTGACCGGCGTCATCGACGCCGCCACCGATCCGGAAGAGATCGCCAACCGCATCACCATCGACATCTTCGCGTGATCCGATGAGCGCTGCGGTAGACGAAACATTCGGCGGGGCAGGGCGGCGATCCGTCACCCTGCCCCTGGCGGGGATTTGGCGAAACGGACTGCTCGCAGCCGCGACCTGGTTTCTTGCGTCGGCACTGACCTACGGGCTGCCCGATGTCATCAGCTGGGGGGCGACGGGGCTGTTTGCCGCCGTCACGCTCGTCGGCGCGCTCATCTTTCTGGTGCTTTCGGTCACCGTCCATCGCCTCGGCAGCGCCGGCCGCACACTCGTGCACTACGGACCCTGGTTCATCGTGCTCGGCCTCTGGTTTGCCGTCTGGGAAGTGTTGACGGCAAAGCTCGGCTGGCTGCCAAAACCTTTCTTTTCGCCGCCGCAGGGTTTGCTGCACGTCTACGTGACGGATTGGGATCGGCTGCTGATCTGCATCGCCTATACCGGCCGGCTGTGGGGGCTCGGTTTCTTCTCGGGCATCCTTGTCGGCTTTGCTGGTGGCGTGGCGCTCGGCTGGTCGAAACGCTTCGCCTATTGGGGCATGCCGCTTCTGAAACTCATCGGCCCCGTGCCGGCGAGTGCCTGGATTCCCTGCACCTTCTTCATCTTCCCCTCGACCTTCCACGCCTCGATCTTCCTCGTGGCGCTCGCCTCCGGCATCCCGGTCGCAATTCTCACCGCCGCCGGCGTCAGCCAGGTGAACCGGTCCTTCTACGATGTCGCCCGCACGCTCGGGGCCGACAACCGCTTCCTGATCTTCAAGGTCGCGATTCCGGCAGCACTGCCGAACGTCTTCGTCGGCATCTTCATGGGCCTCTACTACTCCTTCGCCGTTCTCGTCGTGGCTGAAATGCTCGGCGCAAAATTCGGCCTTGGCTGGTACCTGCAGTTCAACACGGCCTACTCGGCCTACGCCAATGTCTACGCCGCCCTCATCATCATTGCACTGATCTGCGCCGGCCTCGTTCGCTTGCTCTTTATCGCGCGGGATCGGCTGCTCGGCTGGCAGAAGGGGATTCTCTAGATGTCCGTCGCCTTCGCAGAAGCCAGTTCCGCCAACAGTATCGCTCTCGACGTCGAGGGAGTGTCCCATCGCTACGAACTCGACGGTAAGGCACTTCGGGTCCTCGACAACGTCAGTTTCACCGTCGAGCCCGGCGAGCTTGTCGCCCTGCTCGGTCCCTCGGGTTGCGGCAAGTCTACGCTGCTGCGTCTTGCCGCCGGCCTGGAGGCGCCGACGGTCGGAAACGTGAGCGAGGATGGCCAGCCGATCCTGGGACCGAACCCGGACCGCATCCTCGTCTTCCAGGATGCGACGCTGTTTCCGTGGCGCACCGTGCGGGCCAATGTCGCGATCGGCCTCGAGGCGCGGGGGCTTATCCGCGAGCGCGAGTACCGCATCGACGAGGTGTTGAAGCTGGTGAAGCTGGAAGGCTTTGCCGATTTCTACCCGCATCAGCTGTCGGGCGGCATGGCACAGCGCGCAGCGCTGGCGCGTGCGCTCGTCAACGATCCGAAACTGCTGCTGCTCGACGAGCCTTTCGGCAAGCTCGATTCGCTGACGCGCCTGCGCATGCAAAAGGAGCTTCTCAATCTCTGGAAGACCGCCGGCTTCACGGCATTGCTCGTCACGCACGACGTCGAGGAAGCGCTCCTCCTCGCCGATCGCGTGATCGTTCTCTCGGATCGGCCGGCCTCGATCGTCGCGGAGCTGCGTGTCGACCAACCTCATCCGCGGCGGCGGGACGATGCTAACCTCATCGCATTGCGCACGTCGCTGCTCGAAAAGCTCGGTATCTCCCATGACGTCTAGCGGCCGCACCAGCTATCCGGTGGTCGCTATCGCCGGCGGCGCCTTCGCACTCGCCGCGCTCGGCTGGTGGTGGCTGATCTTCAGCAAGGTCGTCGAAAACGACTACCTGACCGTCGGCCAGGCTGTCACCTGCATCGCCGGTGCAACCGATCTCTGCACGCTCGCCCAGGCGCTCTGCACCAACGACCATCTCTACGGCATCCGCTGGTACGCGCCGGAGGCTTTTTGGGCTGCTGCGACCGTCCTCGTCGCGGGTGTCCTTCTGTCCGCCCGTCCCTCGCGCGCCTGAAGGCGCATCACTCAAGGAGAAGTGCCATGACGATCCACCAATCCCCCGAGATTGCCGAGCAGGACATCGTGCAGCCGCCGGCCGGCACCGCCACGTTCAAGAGCCGGCATCCGGAAACGATCGCGTTGCACGGCGGAAGCTTCCGCTTCGATCCGACAAGCGGCGCAGTGGCCGTGCCGATCTACCAGACGAGCTCCTTCCAGCTGCCCGGTACCGACGGCGCCGACAAGCTCTTCGCGCTCGAAGCCGCGGGGCATCTCTACACCCGCGTTTCGAACCCGACGCAGGATGCCTTCGAGCAGCGCCTTGCGGAACTCGAGGGCGGCGCGGCAGCCTTGGCACTCGCCTCCGGCCAGGCGGCGTCCGCCTTCGCGATCCTCAACGTGGCGCGCACCGGCGACAACATCGTCAGCGCCGCTGGCCTCTATGGCGGAACCTGGGCGCTCTTTGCTGCCACACTGAAAAGCTTCGGCATCGAAACCCGCTTCGTCGACGCATCGGATCCGGAAGCCTTCGAGAAGGCGACGGACGAGCGCACCCGCGCCTATTACGCGGAATCCCTGCCGAACCCGAAGCTGGAGGTCTTCCCGATCGCCGAAGTCGCCGCCATCGGCCGGCGCCACGGCATTCCGCTGATCGTCGACAATACGGCGGCGCCCCTGATCATTCGCCCGCTGGAGCACGGCGCAGCGATCGTGGTCTATTCGACGACGAAATATATCGGCGGCCACGGCACCTCGATCGGCGGCGCCATCGTCGATAGCGGCACGTTCCCCTGGGCGGAGCATGCCGAACGCCAGCCGAACCTCAACGAACCAGACCCGAGCTACCAGGGCAAGACCTGGATCGAGAAGGCCGCCACGATCGCCTTCCATCCCTACATCCTGCGCGCCCGGGCTGTGTTGCTGCGCGACCTCGGTGCGGCGATCAGCCCGCAGAACGCTTTCCAGTTCATCCAGGGCCTCGAGACATTGCCGCTGCGCCTGCGCCAGCACAATGAGAACGCGGTGAAGGTTGCCGAATACCTGAAGGGCCATGCGAAGGTCGAACGGGTGATCTTCCCGAAATACCAAGAGGGAAGCGCGAAGGCACGGGCGGAAACATACTTCAAGCCCGGCTACTTTGGCGCGCTGGTCGGCTTCGAGCTGAAGGGTGGGCGCGAGGCGGGGCGCCGGTTCATTGACTCTCTCCAGCTCTTCTACCACCTCGCCAATATCGGCGATGCCCGGTCGCTGGCGATCCACCCCTCGACGACGACGCATTCGCAGCTCTCACTGGAAGACCAGCTGGCGACGGGTGTCACACCCGGCTACGTGCGGCTTTCCATCGGCCTGGAACATCCTGACGACCTGATCGCCGATCTGGAGCGCGCGATCGCGCTGGCCTGAAAGCCGGCCAGACTCCGATCGGCGATTAACCCCGGCGCTCCCTCCTCGCGTCGGGGTTTTTCGTTAAGAGGAGAGCCGCACACGGGTCTCGTACAAAAAGAAACGCCATTCCATTTTATAATCCATAAAAAAGATAGAATTCCTGTATTCGTCCCGGCCAAACGCTACTCTCGCCGTCAATTCCAAGCGTGACGGACCTTTGTCCAATCACGACAGCGATGAGTACGATACGAATGACGCAGATCGAGAATGCCTGGGGTGGCCGCCGACGCACTGGAGGCATGGATCGCGGACGGTGGTGATATCCAAGACTTCAACCTTGCCGCACCGTCACGTCGGCGAGCCACGAGGATTTCTTTCGGCCTCGTGGTTCGCGTGCCGCATGGGCGGCGCCTCTACATGACCGCCTATGGCGAAGGCAATCACGTAATTACGTGTCCGGCGAGGATGACCGTAGTCGAAGCGGAATCACGGCGCTGACTTTCGATCGAGCGCCTAATGCGGGCGGCGGAATGACAAGACGCGCGTCCAAACCAATTTTTCGAGGAGCATGACATGACCATTCACGCCAAGCCCGCCCACCTTCCGACAATCGACTTCTCGCGCTTTTACGGCGACGCCGCGGAGCGCGCGGGTTTCGTCAGGGAACTGACCCGCGTCCTGCACGACCACGGCTTCTTCTATCTCACCGGTCACGGCGTGCCGCAAAGCCTGATCGATGATGTGCTTTCGGCCTCGAAGCGCTTCTTTGCACTGCCGGAAGCGGACAAGCTGTCGATCGAGATGGTGAAGTCGTCGCATTTCCGCGGCTACAATCGTGCCGGTTACGAGCGCACCCGCGGTGAGCAGGACTGGCGCGAGCAGCTCGATATCAACACGGAAGGCGCGCCCGTCGACGCCGGAGCGGATACGCCGTGGAACCGGCTTTATGGCCCCAACCAATGGCCCGACGCCCTGCCGGAACTGAAGCCGCTGCTTCTTCGCTACCAGGCGGAAGTCACCCGCATCGGCATCGATGTGCTGAAGGCTATAGCGCTTGCGCTCGGCCAGCCGGAAAACGCCTTCTCCGAAATCTACGAACCCTCGCCCTCGCAACTCCTGAAGATCATCCGCTATCCCGGTCGCGAGGCCGCCGGTAGCGATCAGGGGGTCGGCGCACACAAGGACGGTGGCTTCGTCACCGTGCTCCTGCAGGACACCACGCCGGGCCTGCGTATCCGCACGGAAGAGGGTGTGTGGATCGAGGCGCCGCCGGTGCCCGGCACCTTCATCATCAACAGCGGGGAGCTTCTGGAATTGGCGACGAACGGCTTTGTCCGGGCGGACGTCCATGACGTCGTGACGCCGCCCGCCGGCACGGAGCGGTTCTCCGTCGCCTTCTTCCTCGGCGCCCGCTACGACGCGACGATCCCGGTCATTCCGCTGCCGGAGACGTTGAAGCGCGGTGAGCGCGGCGTGACGGTCGATCCGCTCAACCCGATCTTCCGGGAGGTCGGCATCAATCACCTGAAGAGCCGCCTGCGCTCCCATCCTGATGTCGCGGCGAAACACCATCCCGACCTGCTGCATCTTCTGGAAAAGCCGGCCAAGGCCTGATCCCTCTCCCGAAAGGAACGACCATGAGCAGTGTCACGACGCTCGTCCAGCTACCAGAGACAGCCCGCCGCATCGCGAGCGAGGAAGAGGCCCTCGCCGTAGCGCGCGAACTCGCCGAGGATTTCATTGGCGGTGCAAGCCGGCGAGACTACGAGCGCGCGCTTCCCTATGAAGAGCTCGACCGCCTGTCGGCCTCCGGGTTGCTCGCCATCACCGTTCCCTCTGAGTATGGCGGCATCGATGTATCGAATGCGGTGCTGGCGGAGGTTACAGCGATCCTGTCTGAAGCCGACAGTTCGATCGGCCAGATCCCGCAGAACCATTTCTATATCCTTGAAGCCCTGCGCCACGATGGCAGTGAGGTGCAGAAGCGGTTCTATTTCGGGCGGGCACTTGCCGGCGACCGCTTTGGCAACGCGCTTTCGGAGGTCGGAACGAAGACGGTTGGCGACTACAACACCCGCATCACGCCGGATGGCGCGGGCTTTCGCATCAACGGCCGGAAATTCTATTCGACCGGTGTGCTCTTTGCCCATTGGGTGGTGATCTTCGCGCTCGATGGCGAGGAGCGGCTGACCATGTCCTTCGTGCCGCGCGAGGCGGAAGGCATTGAGATCGTCGACGACTGGGATGGTTTCGGCCAGCGCACGACGGGCAGCGGAACGACGATCCTGACCGATGTCTACGTCCCGGCCGATGCCGTGGTCCAGCACCACAAGGGGTTCGAGCGTCCCGGTACGATCGGCTCCGTCGGGCAGATCATCCATGCGGGGGTCGATCTCGGCATTGCACGCGCCGCGTTGAAGGAAACCCTCGGCTATGTACGCGACCGGGCGCGGCCGTGGACCGACAGCGGCGTCGAGCGTGCGGCGGACGATCCGCTGACCATATCCCGCATCGGCGAGCTTGCCATCCGCATCGAGGCCGCCGAGGCGACGCTGGAGCGAGCCGGGCGCAGGGTTGACCAGGCGCAGATCAGTCTCAGTCAGGAAAATTCCGTGGCGGCGACGCTCGCGGTTGCCGCCGCCAAGGTGTTGACGACGGAGCTTGCGATCGACGCCACCAACGTGCTCTTCGAACTCGCAGGCACCTCGGCCACGAAGCGCGGCCTCAATCTCGAACGGCACTGGCGAAACGCCCGCACCCATACGCTGCACGATCCGGTGCGCTGGAAGTACCACGTGGTCGGGAACTATCACCTCAACGGCGTCATTCCGCCGCGCAACGGCGCGCTCTGAAATCCAACCCTCGTGGTGGGGGTGGTCACCTGGCGGCAATCCTTCGGGGTTGCGGCCCTTTTTTGCTCATGAAATAGAGGCGACGGAGGGCCGCATTTGATCTTGGTTCTTACGCTTCCGCATCCGCGGCAGAACCGCTTGCCTCTATCCGGCAAACAGAAATGCCATTTCCAAAATTAATACATATAAAAGATAGAATTCCTGTATTTGACCGCCCAAGACGCTATTCTCCGCCGGGACAGGACGCCGCACGGCATCCTCAAGACGCTGGAGACCATCATGGCGCGCCATATCCGTTTCAATGCCTTCGACATGAACTGCGTGGGCCATCAGTCGCCGGGCCTCTGGGCACATCCGCGCGACAAATCCTGGAAATACAAGGATCTGGACTACTGGCAGGATCTCGCGCGTACATTGGAGCGCGGCGTCTTCGACGGTATCTTCATCGCCGATGTCGTCGGCTACTACGATGTCTACAAGGGCTCGAACTACCATGCGATCCATCAGGCAGCGCAGTTGCCGGTAAACGATCCGCTGCAACTGGCGGCGCCCATCGCGCTTGCCACCGAGCATCTCGGCATCGGCATCACCGCGTCCACCTCGTTCGAGCACCCCTACACCTTCGCCCGGCGCCTCGCGACGGCCGATCATCACTCCAAAGGCCGCGTCGGCTGGAACATCGTCACCTCCTACCTGGAAAGCGGGGCCAAGAATGTCGGGCAGGGCGGTCTTCGCGGGCACGACAACCGCTATGAGGTCGCCGCCGAATATGTCGAGGTGCTCTACAAGCTGCTGGAAGGCTCCTGGGAAGAGGGTGCGGTGGTGCGGGACGGCGACAAACGCATCTTCACTCATCCGGAGAAGGTCCACGAGATCGCCCACAAGGGCAAGTTCTTCGAGGTGCCCGGCTACGGACTCACCGAGCCGTCGCCGCAGCGCACGCCCGTGCTGTACCAGGCCGGCGCCTCGGGTCCGGGTAAGGCTTTTGCGGCCGCCCATGCCGAGTGCATCTTCGTCGCCGCGCCCACGAAATCCGTCCTGAAGGCCTATGTCGCCGAAATCCGCCAGCGCATCGCCGCGGCCGGGCGTGATCCAAAGAAGGTCTTCATCTATACCCTCGTCACCGTCATCACCGACGAGACCGAGGAAAAGGCGCAGAAGAAATTCGAGGACTACAAGAGCTACGTCTCCTATGATGGCTCGCTCACCTTCATGTCCGGCTGGAGCGGCATCGACTTCGGGCAGTATGCCCCGACCGACATCGTCGAAAAGATCGAGACCAATGCCATCCATTCCTTCGTCGAGCACATCGCCGGCGGCGACAAGTCCTGGACGATCGACGAACTCGCCCAGTTTGGGGGCATCGGTGGCATGGGACCGGTCTTCGTCGGTTCACCGGAACGCATCGCCGATATCCTTCAGGAGTGGGTTGCGGATACGGATGTCGACGGTTTCAACCTCGCCTATGCCGTGACACCCGACAGTTTCGAGGATGTCGTCGCTTATATCGTGCCGGAACTACAAAAGCGCGGCGCTTACCCCACCGCCTACAAGCCGGGCACGTTGCGCGAAAAACTGTTTGGCGAGGGGGCGTACCTGCCCAAGACCCATCCTGCCGATGGGTATCGCGATATCGAGGCGGTGAAGCGCCGCGAGGCCGAGGCGGTGCCGACCCTGAAATCCGTCGGCGCATGACATGCCAGCCGGAAGGAATGAGGCGGTGACCGCCATCACGGACGAGATGACGTCGCCGCTGGGTTTGACGACGTCGGGTAACCGCGCGGATCGTCCGGTCGTGGCAATTATCGGCGGCGGTTTTACCGGCGCGGCGCTCGCCTATCACCTGGCCGGAAGCCTTACTGCCGGCGCGGCGCGGATCATCGTCTATGAACCAAGGGCGACGCTTGGTGCGGGCCTCGCCTACGGCACGGATGATCCGGTCCACCGCATAAACGTGCCTGCCGCCCGCATGACGCTCGTGCCGGGCGATGACGAGCATTTTCAGCGCTGGCTCCTGGAAACCGGAGCGCTCGCGGACGACCCGCAGGCAACCATCGCGGATGGCCATGTCTTCGCCCGCCGGTCGACCTTCGGCCAGTACGTTTCTGCACAGCTCCAGCCGTTCATCGCCGCAGGAAGGATCGAGCATCGCCGAATCCGGGCGGAGGCCGCGACCCCGGCCTGGAGCGGAGGCTGGCATATCGACGCCGATGATGGGTCCCGGCTCACGGCCGACCTGATGGTTCTAGCGACAACCCATCCGAGCCCGACAGCTCCAGCGGCCCTCGATCGGGTGCTGGCCGGACATCCCCGCTACATAGCGGACGCCACTGTGGCCGGCGCATTGTCAAAAATCCGGCAACAGGATCGCGTCCTCGTGCTGGGCGCTGGCCTCACCGCCGCCGATGTCATCGCAGCGCTCGATGCGGTCGAACATCAGGGGCCGATCACAGCCGTCTCCCGTCGCGGTCTGCGTTCGCGCGGGCACAACCTCGCCCCGCAGGATCCGTTCGGCGAATTCGTCGTTCCACCGGTCCGCTCTGCACACGCCCTTCTCCGGCGTGTCCGCAGCACCCTCGCGGAGGCTCAAGTCGTGGGTGTGACCTGGCATGCGGTGTTCGACCGGCTGCGGGCGCAGGGTGGTGACATCTGGCGCGCGCTGCCGACAATCGAACGCCGACGCGTCGTGCGCTTCCTGCGTCCCTATTGGGACGTGCACCGGTTCCGCATCGCACCGCAGGTCGAAGGCGCAATCGACCGGCGTCTCGCCGCGGCCACGCTCGCCTTTCACGCTGCGTCGGTCCGCGAGGTCACTCGCGCGGTGGAGAACGACGAAATCTCCGTGACATTCCGGCAGCGCCACGGGCGGGGAACCTTTGAAAGCCGCTACGACGCGGTGATCGTGACGACCGGGCCGGACCATCGATCCATCCTGTCGAGCCAGCCGCTTGTCGCGCAGCTTGCCACGGCCGGCCTCTTGCAAGCTGACCCGGTAGGCCTTGGAATTGCGGTCGACGAAAACAGCCGCGTCATCCGGGCGGATGGCGGCATCGCGGAAACGCTCTACGTTGCAGGCCCGCTGGCGCGCGGGACATTCGGGGAACTGATGGGCCTGCCCCAGGTGACCGAGCATGCCGTTTTCGTCGCCGAGAGGATCGCCCTGACGGTGCGTGCCACGCAAAGCCGCGTCGGCAGGGCGACCGGCATTCTCTAGCCGCTCGGCTTGTTGATGTAGCTCGCATTGCCCAACCCCGTCCCGATCGTCACGGCGGCCCAGCCCGCCACGTCGGCCATGCGCGGGGCCTCCGACAATCCCTGCACGACGGCATCGTTGTGCATGATGACAAAGGTCGGCTGATCCATAATCCGCGGGATTGCCTTGCGAAGCGCTTCCGGCAGGTTGAAGTGCGTGCTTTCCCAGTTTCCTCCGGGAAGGTTCTGTCCGCCCCGCGCGATGGATCCGTCGGCTGCGATGATACCGGGACAGCCAATGCCGATCACCGGGGCGAGCGCGAGCTTCGCCTTCTCGGCCTTGGCGATGAGGCTCTCGATCATCCTGACGAGATGTTCGATGGTCGCGGTGCGCCGGGGCTCGTCGTCGGCATGGCGCCACAGCCGGGAATTCCACACCTTGGCACGGGAGAAGTCCGGCTTGTCGTCGAGGTTGAGCTTGACGACGCCGGCACGGATATTGGTTCCGCCGATATCGACGGCGAGGATCGCGTCATGCCCCTTGAGCATCCAGCCGGGAATGAGGTGGACCGCACCAACCAGTCCGGCCTCGTTGGGGTGGTGGGAGATTGCGACCAGTTCGACCTTCAGGCCTTCCGCCTTGAGCTGCAGCCCGGCGCGCGCGATTGCCAATGCACCGGCCTTGCTGTCGCTAAAACCACCACCGACGACGATCCTGCGCGTTTCCTGCCACGTTTCCTCCTTGAGGTAGCGCATGAGGATGGTGGCCAGTTCCTGTGCGAAATCATCGATTGCGGCACGCACGAGGGTCGCCGCTTCGGTCCCTTGCTCCTCAAGCAGCTTGTCGATTTCCTTCTTGGAAAGCTCGTCGGTCAGAACCGCGCCCAGTGGATCGGCACCACCTTCACGAACGCGCTTTCTCCAGCCCTGAATGATATCGCGAAAGGCGGATTTGTTGGCGCGGTCGCCGATAAAACCGTCCTTGTTGCGCAGTTCCAGATTGTAGCTTGCCACGTTCACGGTGGGCAGGTCGTCGGCGCCGTGGGTGACGGGCGGGTCATTGTCCTGCGTCGGTTTCGGCTTCATTTTCTGCTTGGCCATGCCGGCTCCTTGCCCGTGCGAGAAATGCGAGAGCACAATGCAGCGGATAAAAAGTTGTTCCTGTCGGGGCTTGCCGACTGGAGACAGCGATCTACTTGCTGGTCGATGAGCGAGCAGGAAAAGTTGCGGCCGTCGGATGCCGCAATCCGTCATCTGATCCGACGTCTCACCGACGAACCGGACCGCTGGGCGCTTTTTCTCGATATCGACGGGACGCTGCTCGATCTGGCAGCGCGGCCGGATGACATTCAGGTTCCCCTATCGTTGCCGCACGACCTCAATGCGGTTTCTGCCCGGCTGGGCGGGGCTCTTGCGCTCGTCACGGGGCGCAGCCTTCCTTACGCCGACAGGCTGTTTGCGCCGTTCCGCTTTCCGATCGCCGGGCTGCACGGCGCGGAATTTCGAAGCGCCGACGGCAAGACGGGCATGGTGTCTGCGACGCCATCCTTCGAGGGTTTGAAGCAGCGCCTCGTCGAGCAGACCGCCTGGATGGAGGGGGTACTGATCGAGGACAAGGGCGCGGCTGTTGCCGCGCATTACAGGCTGGCGCCCGCCTACAATACGGCGCTTGAACACCTCATGCAGAATGTCGCGGAGGAGGCCGGGCCGGACTGGGTGCTTCAGCCGGGCAAGATGGTTTTCGAAATCCGCCCCGCCCGCGCGGACAAGGGCGAAGCCGTCGCTTCCTATCTGGAGGAGCCGGGTTTCGCAGGAAGGTTGCCGATCGCGATCGGTGACGACCTGACGGATGAGACGATGTTTGCCCTTGCCAATGCGCGCGGGGGACAATCGATCCGGGTCGGTTCTCTCAATCCCGCCACCTGTGCGCTTTCAAGAGCATCGTCGCCTTCGGCCGTCCGCTCGGCGCTCGCCACCCTTGCCGTCGCAACCGCCGGCGAGCATCGGACGGCCGCATCCTGAAACAACTACTTCGGCGCTCTCTCACGGCCGCCGTACAGGCGGATGTCACACGGGTGTCAAGTGGCAGGGATAGGGAGCGGTTCTGTTTCCGAAGGATGCTCCCATGAAAACGCTCGTTTCTGCCGCTGCTCTGTTCACCGCCAGCCTCGTCGCACTTCCGGCCTTTGCCGAAAACCTCGTCCTTTACACCAGCCAGCCCAACGAAGACGCGCAGGCGACTGTCGACGGCTTCATGGCCGCCAATCCGGACATCAAGGTGGATTGGGTCCGCGACGGAACGCCGAAGATCATGGCCAAGCTTCAGGCCGAGATCGCTGCCGGCAATCCGGTTGCCGACGTGCTGCTGATCGCCGACACCGTCACGCTCGAGCGCCTGAAGCAGGATGGCAAGCTGCTCGCCTACGCCTCGCCGGAAGCCGCCAATTATGACGCCAGCCTTTACGACAAGGACGGCCACTACTATTCGACCAAGCTGATCACCACCGGCATCGTCTACAACACCGCCGCCGGCATGAAGCCCGCAAGCTGGCAGGACCTGGTAAAGGCCGATGCCAAGGGCCTCGTGACCATGCCGAGCCCGCTCACCTCGGGTGCCGCCCTCATTCATGCGCAGACGCTCACGGGCGTCGAGAGCCTCGGCTGGGCCTACTACAAGGCACTCGCCGAAAACGGCACGACGGCTGCCGGTGGCAACGGCGCCGTGCTGAAGGCCGTCGCCTCGGGCGAAAAGGCCTATGGCATGGTGGTCGACTACATGCCGATCCGCGAGAAGGCCAAGGGCGCGCCGGTCGAGTTCGTCTTCCCGGCCGAAGGCGTCTCTGCCGTCACCGAGCCGGTCGGCATCCTCGCTTCGTCCAAGAACGCCGAGGCTGCCAAGAAATTCGTCGATTATGTCCTGTCGGTCGAGGGCCAGGAAGGTTTTGTGAAGCTCGGTTACATCCCGGCTCGTAACGGCATTGCCATGCCGGAAGGCTTCCCGGCACGCGAGACCATCCGCGTGCTGCCGCTCGATGCCGCAACCGCACTCAAGAGCACCGATGCGGACCTGAAGGCTTTCTCCGATCACTTCGGCTCGAACTGAGGCTCGGCTACGGCCTTTCATGCACGGATATGTTCGTCCGGGAAACAGCCAGCCGGCCTGGCTGTTTCCGCTTATCGTCAGCGTGGTCCTCGTCCTTAGCGTGCTGCCCCTTACGCGGCTCGCCGTGACGGGTATCGCCGCCTTTGCGGGCGGTGGTGCGTTTGCCGTGCTCACCGATCGCACCCTCTGGTCGGCCACCTATTACACGCTGGTCACCGCCTTTCTCGGAACCGCCATCTCGCTGGTGATCGGCGCGTTCTTCGCCTTCGTGCTGACGCTCACGGACGTGCCGGCCAGGGGACCATTCAGCTTTCTGTTCGTGCTGCCGATGATGATCCCGCCCCAGGTGACGGCACTTGCCTGGGTACAGATGTCCGGTCCGTCCAGCCCGCTGCTCAAGGCCTTGCACATCGCGCCACCTCTCGGCTCGCCGCAGCCGCTCTATTCGGTCGGTGGCATTGCGCTGCTCTATGGCGTGCAGCACGCGCCGCTCGTCTATCTCGCGCTGAGAGCCGGGCTGTTGATCATTCCGCGCGATGGTATCGAGGCGGCGCGCCTCTCCGGTGCATCGGCCTTGCGCACCTTCCGCGATATCGTGCTGCCACTGGCGTTACCGGGCATGATCGCGGGCGCAGCGGTCGCCTTCGTTTCGTGCATCGGCAATTTCGGCATTCCCGCGATCCTCGGCATACCGGCCTCGATCTACACGCTGGCCACGCTGATCTTCACCAAGTTCGCCGCCTTTACGGATCAGACCTTCGGGGAAGTGGCCGTACTTTCCGGTGTCATCGGGCTGATTGCCGTGGCGGGGCTTGCCGTGCAGGAGCGGGCGCTCGGCGGCCGCGACTACCGCATTCTCGGCCACTCCGGTGCGGCGACCTCTTTCCAGATCGGGCGGTGGAAATTCGTCCTGATACCCCTGCTTGTGGTCGCACTTTTCTTCATGCTCGTCGCCCCCTTTCTCGCCCTCGTTGCCGGCGCGCTGGTCCCGGCCTTCGGCGTGCCGCTGACCTTGGAGACCCTGTCGTTCCATGCCTTCGAGGAGGTTCTGCTACGGCAGGTCGTGACGCGCACCGCCTTTGCCAATTCGGTTTTCCTCGCCGCGGTCACTGCGGGTGGTTTGCTCGGCCTGTCGGTGCTCGCCGGCTATGTGCTAACCCGTCGGCGCGATGCCGCTGCGCGCCTTGTCGCCAGCCTGATCGAGATTCCCTATGCGCTGCCCGGTATCATCGTCGCGGTCGCCTTCATCCTGGTCTTTGCCGCGCCGCTGCCGGTGTTCAACGTCACGCTCTACGGCACGATCTGGATCATCCTCCTTGCCTATTTCGCGAGCTTCTTCGCCGTCAGCCTCAAACCGGTCGTCAGCGCCTATCGACAGCTCGATCCGGGACTGGAGGAAGCGGCGCGGCTGGCCGGCGCCGGTTTCTTCCGACGCCTCATGGATATTCTCCTGCCGCTCGTGGCACCGGCGGCCGGCGCGTCGGTCATTCTCGTCTTCCTTATCGCCTGTAACGAGCTGACGGTATCGGCTCTGCTCTGGTCTGCGGGTACGCAGACGCTGGGCGTCGTCATCTACAATCTCGATGACAGCGGCAGTTCCGATCTCGCCTCGGCACTGTCGGTGCTCGTGGTGGTCCTGGTCGTCCTCATGATGCTGCTGCTCGAACTGATGGCAAAATACCTGCCGAGAGGGGTGGTGCCATGGCGAAGCTGATCCTCAACAATGTCAGCAAGGATTTCGGCACGGGTCGCCCAGTAGTGAGTGGCTTGTCGCTGGATGTCCGCGAGGGCGGTTTTCTGGCGCTGCTCGGTCCCTCCGGCTGCGGCAAGACCACAGTGCTGCGCATGATCGCCGGCTTCGAGGCGCCGAGCGACGGGGCGATCTATCTCGGCGAGCGGCTGCTTGCCGATTCCGAAAAGTCCCTGCCGCCGGAGCGGCGCAACATGGCCATGGTGTTCCAGTCCTATGCGCTCTGGCCGCACATGACCGTCGCCGAGAATGTCGGCTATCCGCTGAAGGTGCGCGGCGTATCGAAGGAAATCCACCACACGCGAATAGGCGAGGCGCTCGATACCGTCCGGCTTGCAGACTACGCCGACCGGCGTCCGGCGGACCTGTCCGGCGGGCAGCGGCAACGGGTGGCGCTCGCCCGCTGCCTTGTCACCCAGCCGGACGTGGTGCTGCTCGACGAGCCGCTCGCCAATCTCGACCGGCATCTGCGGCAGGAAATGGAAGAGACCTTTCGTGAATTCCACCGGCGCTCCGGCGCCACGATGGTCTATGTCACGCACGATCAGAGCGAAGCCATGGCGCTTGCAACGGATATTGCCGTCATGTCGCAGGGAAAACTCCTGCAAGTGGCGCCGCCAGAGGAAATCTATGCCCGGCCGGAGGGCCGGCTTGTCGGCGGTCTCATTGGTCGCGGCGCCATTCTGTCGCTTGCCCTGCCGGATAGGGCACCTCGGAGGATTCCGTCGCAGATGCTGCATGAGAGCCTCGCCGTACCATCGCCCTCCGATAGACCGATGGCCGACGTCCTCGTTCGGCCGGAGGATGTCCAGCCGTCGGGAGAGGGGATTGCGACGCGCGTTCGCGCCTCGCTCTACGAGGGTGAGCGATACAGCCTCACCCTCGAACTCGGCGACGGCCAGATCCTGCGCGCCTTCAGTCGCCATCGGCCGCACATCGACGAAACGATACATGTGACGATCGCCGGTGCCTGGCGGCTGTAGAAAACCTTCGTCATCAGCGGGTGATCACCGGAACCAAACACCCTTCTGAGAATTTCTGCGCGAATTGGTTGATCTTAGCAGACAAGGCGGCAGATCGTGCGAAATGAAGAATATCCGCTCCATGTCGAGGCAAATCCGCGCTCTCCCATCATCCAGCCGGGACAGAATGCCTGGCAGGTGGCAACAGCCGACCGGCTCGGTGTTCTCGTTGATGGCGAGGCGTATTTCCAGGCGCTGGAACGTGTTTTGGAGCAGGCACGCAACGAAATCTGGATTGTTGGCTGGGATTTCAATCCGGACATTCCGGTTCGCCCGGGAGAACCACGGTCGCCGACGCTCGGCGCCTTCCTGCTGAGGCTCGTCGAGGAGCGCCCTGATCTGACCATTCGTGTCCTCGTTTGGGCGATGGGGCCGGTCTATTCCGGCAAATCGCTGAAAATGTTCCGCAAGCGGCGCTGGTCTTCCCATCCCCGCATCAGGCTCGCTTTCGACAGCCGCCATCCGATCCGTGGCTCTCACCACCAGAAGTTTGTCGTGGTCGACGACCGTGTCGCCTTTGTCGGCGGCATCGACCTGACGGCGAAACGCTGGGACACCAGCGACCACAGCGTCGATGACCCGCGCCGCACCATGCCTTCGGGCGAGCGCTACGAGCCCGTGCACGACATGCAGGTGGTGATGGATGGGGACGCGGCGCGGCTGGTGGGCGAACTCGCACGCCGGCGATGGTCACACGCCACCGACGAGGCGGTTCCGGTTTGCACGGGCCAGAGTGCCGCGAGCCTTGATGATCTCTCCGCCGACATGATCAATACCAGCGTCGCCTTTGCCCGAACCGAGCCGGGAATTCGCGGGCGTCCGGCTGCGCGAGAGGCGATGGACCTCACCCTTGCCGCGCTCTCGGCGGCGCGCGAGCACATCTATATCGAAAGCCAGTATTTTGCCTCGAAGACGATTTGCGACCTGCTGTGCGAAAAGCTTGCCGACCCTGTCGGTCCGGAGGTCGTCGTGATCTCGACGTTGAGTTCCCACGGCACGATCGAGCGCCTCGTGCTCGGCGCCAACCGCGACCGCTTCATCCGACGGCTCAGCCAATGCGACAAGCATGGTCGCCTGCGTGCTTTCTATCCCGTCGTGCCTAAACCGGATGGGACAGAACAGGAGATCATCATCCATTCCAAAACCATCGTGGTCGACGATGTGTTCCTGCGCGTCGGTTCGTCCAATCTCAACCAGCGTAGCGAAGGGCTTGATACGGAGCTTGACGTGGCAATCGAGGCGCGGACGGATGCGGAACGCGCGAGCATCGTTGCCTTGCGCGACCGGTTCGCGGCGGAACATCTGGATGTGGAGCCTGCCGCATTCGGGGCAGCTGTCCGTGCGAAAGGCTCTCTTGTAGGGGCAATCGACGCGTTCAATACGCGGGAGCGTGGCCTGAGGCCATTTCTGCAGGCTGAGGGCCGGGGTGCCATCGAACCGGTTTTCGGAACGGGGCTTGTTGACCCGGTAGCACCCTGGTGGCCTCTTTCTGCATGGCTGCGATCGGCGCACACCTTCGCGCGGCGTCAGCTTGGATTGTCACGCAGGCCGGCTTCGTCCTTCGATCCGAGCAAGGCTTCGCTCGCCAGTAGCGAGACGAGCCCTAACGGCAGCGGGATGAAGAAATAGACGACACGGAAAGCGATCAACGCGCCGATCGAGGCGGAACTCCCGAGCAGGAAGGAAATCGCTGCCTCCAAGACGCCGATCCCGCCCGGCACATGGCTCACAAGTGCCGTGAGATTGCCGACGACATAGGCGGCGGTGGTTTCCATGTAGCTTGCCGCGCCATCAAGAAGCTGATGCAGGCAGGCCGCGACGAAGGCAAAGTTGACTGTGCCGACACAGATTTGCAGGGCGGCAAGATGCGGTTTCGGCAAGGCAAAGTGCCAGCTTTTCACCTTCAATTCGCCGCGCACGAAGACGGCCAGCAGGAGGTAAGCGGCGCACACCGCAAGGCAGCAGAAGCCGAGCGCGATGGACGCCGTCGTTCCCAGCCCGGCAACCTTGCCGGCCGTACCGGGGAGCACGAGAAGGCAGAGCCCGGCAAGTGTGATCAGGCCGAGACCGACCGTAACGCCGCAGAAGACGATCAGCTTGGCGATCTCTTCGGCATTCAAGCCCCAGCGTGCATAGAAGCGGTAGCGCACGGCGCCGCTGCTGAGGGCCGCAACGCCAACATTGTGCCCGATCGACAGGCTTGTGAAGGAGGCGAGCGCCGCGCGTGGATAGGCAAGCGGTTTGCCGACGTAACGCAAACCGAGAAAATCGAAGAGCGTCAGGCAAAAATAGGAACAGGCCGCGAAGGCAAGCGCGAAAACCATGTTCGTTCGCGGGATGGCGGCGATTGAAGCCTGGATATCCTGCCAGGAGTACTGGTTCAAAGCCCGGTAGACCAGATAGCCGGCGACGAGAACGGCGCAGGCGACAAGCGCGTGGAGCAGGTGGGTGCGATTCATTCGGTCTGTCTTTCCTCACTCGGTGGAGCGGGAACGAAAACAAGCCTTTCCGTGTTCCGACGGCGACAAACAATTGAAAGGAAAGGCATGGGCAGGCGGCTCAGGATCGCGACCTACAATGTGCACAGCTGCTTTGGCACCGACCGCAAGCTCGACCCGGCGCGGATCGCTGCGGTGATTGCGGAATGCGAAGCGGACATCGTTGCGCTCCAGGAGGTCGACGTGGCGCGCGCCCGCAGCGGTGGCATCGACCAGGCACAGACGATTGCTTCGCATCTGCAAATGATGTCGCATTTTCACCCCGCACTTCATCTCGAGGAGGAGCGCTATGGTGATGCGCTCCTGACGGCGCTTCCGACACGTCTCGTCAAGGCGGACGGCCTGCCGTCGCGCGGAGAACCGCGCGGCGCGCTCTGGGTCGAAGTGCCGGTCGAGGCGATAAAGCTCCAGATTTTCGTCACCCATCTCGGTCTCCTCGGCGCGGAGCGCGTGCGGCAGACAGAAGCTCTGATCGGTCCGGGCTGGCTCGGCGCTCCGATGCCGGAGGGGTCGCGCGTCCTGCTTGCCGGGGACCTCAATGCCATAGCGCGCTCGGCCTCGTATCGGATGGTGGCGCGCCGGCTGCGTGACGTGCAGGTCGAGGCGGGTGGCAGGCCGCGGCCGACATTTCCCTCGCGCCTGCCGCTCCTGCGGATCGATCACATGTTTGTCGGTGAGGGGATCCGCGTGCACAGAGCCTTCGTCCACGACAGCCCGCTTGCCCGCCGGGCCTCGGATCACCTGCCGCTCTGTGCCGATCTGGAAATCGGATAGCGGACAAATCGCGGCAGACAGGGAACTTCCGTCCGTCGTCGCAATTTATCGTTTTGCCTTGAAAGGAGGAAAAAATGGAAAACCATTCGGATGTCCAGTTGCATTTCGATGTCTTGAGCTGCCGGGCGCTCCTGTGCTGCGCCGGCAAGGAATACATCT
Organism: Sinorhizobium sp. RAC02; assembly: GCF_001713395.1. Lineage (NCBI taxonomy): Bacteria > Pseudomonadati > Pseudomonadota > Alphaproteobacteria > Hyphomicrobiales > Rhizobiaceae > Sinorhizobium > Sinorhizobium sp. RAC02. The sequence continues at coordinate 1,295,114 of NZ_CP016452.1, forward strand.
TGCCGGATACCTATCCGAGCCGGGAGGCAGCCCATGCCGCGGCGCAGACGTTCGTCCGCGAAACGCTCGGTTTGAAGGATGACCGCGATCACGCTTCCGGCGATGTTGCAATCTGGCTGCGGTGAAAAACGCTCCTCAAAGGAAAGCGTGACGCCCGGTCTCAACAGGAGGTTTCGGTCATGCCGGCAAAATCAAAAGCGCAACAAAAGGCCGCCGGGGCCGCTCTGGCGGCAAAACGCGGCGACATGAAGAAGAGCGAGTTGAAGGGGGCTTCAAAGAGCATGGAAAAATCCATGTCCGAAAACCAGTTGGAGGAATTGGCATCGACGAAACGCAAGGGCAAGCCCGAGCACGTGCCGAAAACCGACTGACGCCTACCGCAACCTCGCGGCAGGCGTCAAATTCCGAAAAAGTGCATGGCGGCGTGTCGAAAGCACTGCTTAAATACCGCCCATGCAGAGATATTTCATTTCGAGATAGTCCTCCAGCCCGTGGCGCGAGCCTTCGCGGCCGATACCGGATTGTTTCATGCCGCCGAACGGTGCTGCTTCGGAAGACATGCGGCCCGTATTGATCCCGACCATTCCGTATTCCAAGGCTTCCGCCACCCGCCAGACCCGGCTGAGGTTCGATGCATAGAAATAGGCGGCGAGGCCGTAGATCGTGTCGTTCGCTTCGCGCACCACCTGGTCGGCATCGTCAAAGCGGATGATCGGCGCCAGCGGGCCGAAGGTTTCCTCCTGGGCCACGCGCATGGTGTGAGATATGCCGGTCAGCACGGTCGGCGCGTAAAAGGTACCCACGCCGTCGATCCGCCGGCCACCGCAGCGGATGCTTCCACCCTTTTCGACCGCGTCGGCGACATGCGCCTCGATCTTGGCGCGGGCGCGCGTGTCGATCAGCGGGCCGATCGCGACGCCCGGATCGAAACCGTCGCCGACGGAAAGCGTCTCGACGCGTTCGGTGAATTTCCGCGCGAACTCGTCATGGACGCCGGACTGAACATAGAGTCGGTTGGCGGAGACGCAGGTCTGCCCGGCATTGCGGAACTTGGCCTGTATGGCGCCATCTACCGCGGCGTCCACATCAGCGTCGTCGAAAACGATGAAGGGCGCGTTGCCGCCGAGTTCCAGGCTGAGCTTCTTCACCTGATCGGAGCACTGGCGCATGAGGAGCCGCCCCACTTCCGTCGAGCCGGTGAAGCTGATCTTGCGAACCTTTGGGTGCGAGCAGAGTTCCCGTCCGACGACATCGCCATCGGACGCATAGATGAGATTGACCACGCCGGACGGAAAACCCGCTTTTTCAGCAAGTGCGAACATCGCACCCGCCACCAGCGGCGTCTGTTCGGCGGGCTTCAGCACGACCGTGCAACCGGCAGCGAGCGCCGGCGAGATCTTGCGCGCCACCATCGAGGCCGGAAAATTCCATGGCGTGATCGCACCGACAACGCCGATCGGCTGCTTGATGACCAGCATGCGGCGATCCCGCGACGGCGCCGGTATGGTTTCGCCGTAGATCCGGTTGGCTTCCTCGGCATACCATTGCAGATAGGCGGCGGCGTGCGAGACTTCTGATTTCGCCTCGGCAAGCGGCTTTCCCATTTCGGCGGTCAGGATGGTGGCGAGATCGTCGGTGTGGCGCACGATCAGCTGGTGCCAGCGCCACAGCGTATCCGAGCGTTCGCGGGCGGTCTGCGCGGCCCATTCCGTCTGCGCTTCGGATGCCCGCTCGATCGCCGCGCGGGTTTCGTCCACGCCCATGTCCGGGAGTTCGGCCAGGATTTCGCCCGTCGCGGGATTGAAGACCTCGAAGGTTTCCCGATTTGTAGGCCTGCCCAGCCAGGCGGCATCAGCGATACGTTCGAACAGGCCCGGCTCGGCAAGCCGGCGCATAAGATTGTTTGACAGAGTCACGTTGTATCCTCCCGGCTGTCCGGCTCTTATCTTCGGGAGCTACAGCTGAATTCTTTGCCAGACAATGCCCGACGTTCATCTCGGCAGGGAGGGGGCGAATTGTCACCGGTACAAATCACAGGCCGAACCGTCTATTGCGGCGTCTCGCTCTTGATTTCCCGCAGCAGGTCCCGTGCCTTGTAGAAGTTGGGATTGCGTCCGAGCACATGCTCCAGATCGGCCACCGCCTTGTCGGCCCGCCCTGTTTCCCGCAAGGCGACGGCACGGCCATAATAGGTTTCCTCATTGTCGAGCTTCAGCGCGATGACCGTGTCGAAATCGGCAATTGCCTGATCGTATTGCTTCCTGTCGAGGAAAACGATGGCCCGATTTTGCTGGGCACTTCTTTGCCGCGGATCGAGTTGGAGGGCACGGTCGAAATCTGCCAGTGCCTTCTCTAGCTTGCCGTCTCGGCGATAGATTTCCCCACGGTTGTTGTAGTGGTCGGCATGGTTCGGATTGAGCGCGACGGCCTTGTCCAGGTCGACAAAGGCGCCGTCGAAGTCGCCGAGGCGATAGCGGACGAAGCCGCGGGAGGAGAGGGCCACGTCATCGCCCGGATTGAGGGCGAGGGCCTTGTCCAAATAGGCAAGTGCCGGCCTGTTGTCATCCTGTTCGGCGTGGCTGACGCCGAGGTTGCGCTGGTACTCCGCATTGTCGGGGTCCCGTTCGACCGCGCGCCTGAAATCCTCTGCAGCGCGCACAAAATCACCTTTTGCGACATAGGCGGAACCCCGCAGATTGTACCAGGACGCCTGCCTGCCATCGAGCTCAATCGCTTTGTCGAAGTCGGCGATGCCACGATCGATCTCTCCTTTGTATATCCATGCCGAACCCCGGCTCTGAATGCTCTCGGCGCGCTGCGGCTCGAGGCGCAGAGCTTCGTCGAAATCGACGATCGCCCGGTCGAACTGCTTTTTCATCGCATAGGCAGTGCCGCGCGACGTGTAGGAGCTGGCGGTGGGTTTGCGCCTTATCGCCTCGTTGAAATCGGCGATGCCCTTGTCGAGTGCGCCGGACTTCGTGTGGGCCACTCCGCGCCCCTGGTAGCTCTCCGCCCATGTAGGATCGAGTTTCAGGGACTCGTCGAAGTCGGCGATGGATCGGCCGAAGTCACCGGCTTCGAGATAGGCCCGGGCGCGGTTCTGGTAGGCGACCGCATTGTTGGGAAGCATCTCGATGACGGTGGCAAAATCGGCCGCCGCCTGTTCGGGGCGCCCTGCAAACAGGTGAGCCATGCCGCGCTTGTTGTAGGAAATGGGGTTGGTGGGGTCGAGCCGGATCGCTCGGTTGAGATTCTCGATCGTTTCTATCGGCGTGTTGCCGCTCAAGCTGTCCTGCGCTCCCACAGGAGTGAAGCAAGCCGCCATCAGAACGATCATCGCACCAAACACAGCTTTCATCGCCGAAACCCTCTCCACCGCACGCAGGGGCACCGAATCTAGACAGGCATGCTGTCGAGTACGACCCTGTTTCGATGAAAGGACCCGCACAGGCGGTGAGCGACGAGACCGAAGACGGTCTTCTCAGTTTTAGGGCTCCCGTGAGGAGCGCTCCAGGCTGCGCCCCAGAACCCCGAGGAAGATCGCGAAGAAACCTTTCGGTTCCTGCGGGGCATGGGCGTGCACGTCGCCGTAGGTTTGCGCAAGGAACCGGTAGCTGTCCAGCCTTTCGGCGGGAATATAGCCCGGCGCCTGTGCCGGGGATTGGCGCAGGCAATACCAATCGACGACGAGGTCCAGCATCGGGCAACCCCGCAACCGGGTAGTATCGGCGCCGAATGTCGATGCGTGTTCCTCGACGGCATGTGCCATGCCGCCTGCCATCAACTGGCAAAGATCCCAGAGCGTCATGCCGCGCACGCGCGCTGCCATTTCCGGCGGCCACTCTTTTGGCAGGTAACGCTGAGCGGTCAGGGAGTGCATGTGTCGATAGAGGAAATCACCATAAGTGCCAGCTTCTAAGACAGAATCTGGCTCCGCACCCATTTGGTAGTGCTCCGCGCGATAGAGCGCAACCAGGTCGGCACCGAGGGGGTCGCCGGAGAGCGACACGCTCTCGACCACCGGGGTTTTGCCTCCCGTTTCGACGACAACGAAGCCTGCCGGGAAGGCGACGAGCGAGGGCACGGCGATGTTGGTGAGCCTGCGGCCTTCGATATCAAGCTCGGAGCGGGCTTCGACATGCAGATGGCCACTGAAATGTAGCTCGATGCCCGCCTTCGCCAGCGTCTCCGCGACCTGTCGATGGGGCGTGCGCTTGGCGACGTTCGTCTCGCCGAACAGTGTCCTTTCGCTTCCCGTGTCATCCTCGAAGGGATCGATCGCCGGATAATGCGAGAAGGCGAGCAGTTGCTTGCCTTGCTCTTTCGCGCGCCGTGCGACGTCGGCTATCCAATCGATAAGGTAGGGTTTGACGCGCAACAGCGCGTTCCAGCCGGCATCGGAACTGTCGAGGAATGCCTTCTTGCGGGCGATGTCGCGCTTGCCGTTACGCGGTTCAAAGACATTGGCGTCAATCAGCAGCAGCCAGAGACCGTCCTCCGGCTCGACCAGATAGGAAGCGTCCATCAACCGGCGCACGGTCTGCCCGTCGGCGGAGACAAGGTCGTGCTGGCGAAGATCCGGGTCGTCGCTTTCGCCAAATGGCGTTTCCCAGTGCAGATAGCCTGGCTGGTGGAAATAGCCGAAATCCCGCATGGATATGAGGCCGGCGGGCACGCCGTCGCAGTACATTTTCGGTGTAACGACCGGCTGGCCGGGATCGCTTGCCGCTTTTTCGGCATCGCTCGTGACTAGCGTGGTGCCGCCGGATGCATCGACGTAGCGGGTGTCTCGGTGTTTGCCGAGTGGTCCGAAGACGTCGTGGTTGCCGGGCGTTGCATAGAAGGAAAGCCCGTGCCGGGCGCGGTAGTGTTCGAGCAGGCGGGCGAGGCTTGCCGTGGTTTCGCGCTGTCCGTCGTCGGTATAGTCGCCGAGCAGCACGACATGGCGGATACCCTTGGCGACGACCCGGTCCAGGGCTGCCATGAGCGCCGCGAAACTCTCGTTGAACACCCGTGTCGAGCCGGCGGTATCCGCCCACGTCCGGACCGTCAGCTTGCGGCCATTCAGCGAAATCCCGGCGAAATCGTAATCGCCTTCGATATCGTGGAAGTGAGCGTCCGCGATGACGGCGACAGCCGGCATGGCCGTCAGGGCCTTCTGCGGTAGAGGAAGTAGCGGCGGTTGTCGACGGTCGCAGGCAGCGGCAACGGCTCCAGCGACGCGTGGTCGAGCGGCAGGCCGCTGATGGCGATGCCGCCTGTTGCAAGCGCCCGGCTGACGATATCCGGCAGCCAGGTCAGGGTGATCGCGTCCTTCTCGTCGTAGCCCGTGCCGATATCGGCATGGACGAGCGCTGCGGTACCGTCGGCATAGGCTTCGGCGGTTTGTGCGATCTCGCCGAGGATCAGGTCGCCCGGCTCCGGCATGGAAGACGAATGCGCCCCGAGCGCCCGGTCGAACGCGATGATCCGCCGGCCCGGGAATTTTTCACGTAGGTGATCGAACGTGCGGCCATTGCCGAGCCCGATCTCCAGAATGCCCCCTTCGGTGGGAAGCGGAAGCGTTTCGCTGACATGGTTGATCACGTCGCGCTGCGCCGACATGCGGCGGATGAAGCTTTCCAGACGGCTCATGGCTATGCCTTGATGATCGCGTCGCCGGCGATATTGCGGCGTGCGAAGACGTTGCGGGTGTCGATGATGAGGTCGCTCCATGCGGCAAGCGCCGCGTAGTCGACGCTGTCATGATCGGTGGCGATGAGCACGGCATCGAACGCCCGGACCGTGTCCTCGCTCCAGACGATCGATGGCCGTCCCTTGAAGGCGCCATATTCGCGCGTCGGCGGTATCTCGGGCACATAGGGGTCGTAGTAATCGACCGACCCGCCGCGTTCCTCGATCAGTTCGATCAGCTTGAGCGACGGGCTTTCGCGGATATCCGGAACGTTCTTCTTGTAGGCGAGGCCGATGATCAGCACTTTCGAGCGGCTCAGCGCCTTGCCCAGGCGCCTGTCGAGCGCTTCGGCAAGCTTGCCGATCACATGGCGGGGCATGGCAGAATTGATCTCGCCGGCAAGCTCGATGAAGCGGGTCGGCAGCTCGTAGGCGCGCGAGGCCCAGGTCAGGTAGAAGGGGTCGATCGGAATGCAATGCCCGCCAAGGCCGGGGCCGGGATAGAACGGCATGTAGCCGAAGGGCTTCGAACTGGCGGCGTCGATCACCTCCCAGATGTCGATGCCCATGGCCTCGTAGATCACCTTCAGTTCGTTCACCAACGCGATATTGACGGCGCGGAAGACGTTTTCCGTCAGCTTCACGGCTTCGGCGGTGGCGGTGGACGAGACGGGCACTATAGTCTTGACGACCGCGCCGTAGAAGGCGGCCACGAGGGTCTGCGCCTCGGCGCCATCGCCGGCGACGACCTTCGGTATCGTCGAGGTCTGGAATTCCCGGTTGCCGGGGTCTTCCCGCTCCGGCGAGAAACCGAGGAAGAAGTCTTCGCCCGATTTCAGGCCTGCGGCCTCCAGCGTGCGACGCACGAGGCCGTCGGTCGTGCCGGGATAGGTGGTCGATTCCAGCACCACGAGCTGGCCGCGCCGCAACGTGCGGACGATGTCCCGGCAGGTCTTCTCGACGAAGCTCATGTCGGGATCGCGATGATGGGTCAGCGGCGTCGGCACGCAGATGGCGATGACGTCGCAGTCGGCAAGCCTGCCGAAATCGGAGGTCGCGCCGAATCGGCCAGCGCGGTGTTCTTCGGCGAGAATGTCGCTCGGAACCGCTTCGATATAGCTGCGCCCGGCATCGATCGCGACGATCTTGTGGGGATCGATGTCGAAGCCGGTCACGCTGAACCCTGCACGCGCGACCGTGATGGCGAGCGGCAATCCGACATAACCGAGGCCGATAACGCCGATATGCGCCTCACGCGACTGGATACGTGCGAGCAGCGTTTCATAAGCATGCAAGGCAGTTGGCATCCGTGCTCCGGGCTCATATACAGGGTCGGCGAGTTCAGATGGGAGAGTTTACCCCGCCTGTCAAGCCTCGCAAAATATGGGTGACGCTGCGTTCTGGCTCCGTGGCGCCAGCTGTGCGGGCGCCGGTGTCGCTCTGTCGACGAATGCGAAAACAAGGCCGTCGGCATTCATGAAGATTGCATTCTATGCGCCGCTGAAATCGCCGGAACACTCCGTTCCATCGGGGGATCGCCTGATGGCGCGGCAGATCATCGCCTGCCTGCGCCGTGCCGGTCATGATGTTGAGCTCGCGTCGGAACTTCGCGCGCTCCTGGGCGACAGCGCGGACGAGGCGGGTTATGCGGCCCTCCAGGACCGGGCGAAGACGGAGATCGCTCAGCTTTCGGCCCGTTGGCGGGAAGACGGCGTGCCGGATCTCTGGTTCTGCTACCACCTCTACTACAAGGCGCCAGATCTGATCGGGCCAGCGCTCTGCAAGATTTTCGGCCTGCCTTACGTCACGGTCGAGGCGTCCTATTCGCATCGCCGGAACATCGGCATCTGGCGCGACATGCAGGCGAAGGTGCTGGACGCGATACGCGGCGCCACCGTCAACATCGGCCTGACCGCCCGGGATATGGAAGGGATTCGCGCCGTGGCGCCGGAAGCGGCGATAGCCACGTTGAAACCCTTCATCGATGACGAAATCTTTACCGGAAAAGGGGCGGAGCCTGAGCCTTTTCGTCTCGTCACTGTCGCCATGATGCGACCGGGCGACAAGATGGAGAGTTACCGTGCACTCGCCGCAAGCCTGCGGCAGATCACTGATATCCCCTGGACGCTGTCGGTTGTCGGGGATGGGCCGGCACGCGACGACGTCGTGGCGCTCTTTGCGGATTTTGCCGGGGACCGCATCGAATGGCTTGGGCAGAAAGAGCCCGTCGATGTAGCAAAAATCCTCGCGAAGGGTGCACTCTATGTCTGGCCGGGATGTGGCGAAGCCTATGGGCTTGCCTATCTCGAAGCCCAGGCCGCCGGCCTTCCCGTCGTGGCCTGGGCAACGGCCGGCGTTCCCGAAGTCGTGGAGAACGGCGTCAGCGGCCTGCTGACGACACCCGGTGATCACGCGGCGTACGGCGCTGCCATCAAAGACCTTCTCGGTAACGAAGAGAAGCGCCGACGCATGGCGGACGATGCGCGCAACCGCGTCCGGAACGATCACTCCCTCTCTGCTGCGACCAGAACGCTCGACACCATCCTTCGACGACATATTGGAGAGTGCAAGCTATGACGACGGCAGCCACCCGCTCTTTGCAGGACGAGATTGCGCGGCGCGCGGATATTGGCAAGCCGCTCAGCCTCTGGCTGCGCGACGATGATGCAATCGAACCAACCGCAGCGCTTAACCATCTGCTCGCTTTGACGGCCACACATTCGGTGCCGGTGCTGCTCGCCGTCATTCCATCCCTCACGGGTGAAGCTTTGTCGGGCCGGCTGGCGGGCGAAAGTCACGCTTCTGTTGCTGTCCATGGCTGGGCACACAAGAACCATGCATCTTCCGGCGAAAAAAACCAGGAACTTGGCGCTCACCGGCCCGAGGATCAGGTTCTGGCGGAACTCGGCGCAGGTTTGGAAACCTTGATCACCCTGCACGCTGGGCGTTTTGTGCCGATGCTCGTGCCGCCGTGGAACCGCATTGCCCCTGCCGTTGTCGCCGGCCTGCCCGGCCTCGGCTTCGAGGTTCTGTCGGTCTTTGGCCCGGAGAAGCCCGCGCCGCTGAAAGTGCTGAATACGCATGTCGACATCATCGATTGGCGCGGCACGCGTGGTGGGCGGCCGACCGAGGCGGTGATCGCCGATCTCATTCGTGTCTCGCAGTTGCATGACGGGCCGATCGGCCTGCTGACGCATCACCTCGTGCATGACGGCGCGGCCTGGAATCTGATGGAGATGATCTTCGAAGCGACAGCGGCGCAATCCGGTTGTTCGTGGCGCTCCGCCGGAGACCTGCTCCGAAACGGGTGAGGTTTTTCCAACGCGGCCAACGGAAAACGTCCGATAGAATGCAATCTTCTGGTTGTATTAGTATTTTGATCACTCTCTTGTGGTCCAATCCACTTTGCAAGCGATGGAACGGCTGCCGACGCCACGGCTGCCATCGCGGGGAATGAATTGCAAGGCAGGTACGGCCCTTGGACAGGACGCGAGCGACTACCTTCGGTGAGGGGCACCACAGAGAGGCCAGACTGTTTCGATCGCTGGTCAGCCGTATGCGGTATCTGTGATGAAGCAGATACCAAAGACGCGGCTTCGCCTGATCGCTGTCGCCTGGCCCTTCGTCCTGATCGTTCTTCTCCAGACGGCGCTCGCCACCTTCAGCCTGCAGGTCACCTCATCGCTTCGCGCCTTTGTGACCGGGGAAAGCCTCTGGTCGAAGGGCCAGCATGATGCGCTCTATTACCTCAACCGTTATGCCGAATCCGGCAATCGCACGTTTGTCACTCGCTTCAATCAAGCGATTGCGATCCCGATCGGCGACCGTGAGGCACGCCTGGCGCTGGAGGCCGATCCGCCGGATACCAAGGCGGCTTTCGCCGGTTTCCTCAAAGGTGGCAACCATCCGGACGATATTCCGAATGTGATCTGGCTGTTCCGCTACTTTCGCTGGCTGCCGGTGATGGCGGATTGCATCGATGACTGGCGCACGGCAGAAGGCGCGTTGATGCAGCTTCTGCCGATCGGCGAGGCGATCGACACCTCTAGCCATATCAGTGAGGCCGACCGGCGCGACATCGTGCGGCAACTCGATGAGATCAACGTCCTCGTCACGCCGCTCACCAAGCGTTTTTCGGACCGTCTCGGCGAAGGCACGCGCCAGGTACAGACTGTGCTGTTTGTCAGCAACCTGGCGATGGCGCTGGTGTTCATCCTGCTGACGGTCTGGCGGCTGAACAGCTTTCTCATCCACCGGCGCGACATCGAGGCGCGACTGTCCCACAGCGCCCATCATGACGATCTCACCGGCCTGCCAAACCGCCGGCTGTTCGAGGAAAGCCTCGGCCGCGCGCTGGAAGGGTCAAGCAAACGCCATGCGCTGATGTTCATCGACCTTGACCAGTTCAAGGCGGTGAACGACCATGGCGGGCACGCCGCGGGCGACGAATTGCTGCGGCGGGTGTCTCGTGACCTGGGCAAGGCAATCCGCGGCACCGACCTGCTTGCCCGGCTCGGGGGCGACGAGTTCGGCATCGTGCTGCCGCACTGCGCGCCGGAAGATGCCTTGCGCATTGCCATGCGCCTGCGCGAAATCACCGAGGCGATCGATTTCGTCTGGAACGGGCACCGCTATGCGATCAGCGCCAGTGTCGGCGTGGTCCATCTCGGAGATCACACCTATACGTTGCAGGAGGCGCTCCGCGCCGCCGATATTGCCTGCTACATGGCCAAGGAGAAGGGCCGCAACCGCGTCCATGTCTATGAGACGACCGACGCGGCGCAGACCCAGTTCGCGGCCAATCTCAACTGGGTGCAGCGCCTGCACCGTGCGCTGGAGGAAGACCGCTTCTTGCTCTTCTCCCAGCCGATTGCTGCCCTCGACACGGGCAAGGAGCGGCAGGACCATTGCGAAATCCTGCTCCGGCTTGAAGAAGACGGCAAGCTGTTGTCGCCCGGCGCCTTCATTCCTGCCGCTGAACGGTTCGGTCTCATGCCGTCGATCGACCGCTGGGTCGTCAGCCATGCGCTCGACATCATCGGCCGGCGCAAGGGCGCGGTTTCCGGCACCTATTCCATCAATCTCAGCGGCCTGACGCTGAAGGACGAGACGTTCCTGCCGTTCCTGCGCGAGGCGCTGCGCCGCAGCCACGTCCGGGCCGACGTGCTCTGCTTCGAGATCACCGAGACCAGCGCCATCGAAAATCTTGACGAGGCCATCGCCTTCATGAACGCGATGCGCGCCATGGGCTGCCGCTTCGCGCTCGATGATTTCGGTGTCGGCATGTCGTCTCTCACTTATATGAAGCGCCTGCCGGTGGACTATGTGAAGATCGACGGCAGCTTCGTGCGCGACATGCTGACCGACAAGGCGGACTGGATGACGGTCGAGATGATCAACCAGATCTCGCATCTCGCCGGCCGCAAAACGATTGCCGAATTCGTCGAGACTGTGGAGATTCGCAAGGCGCTGCGCGTCATTGGCGTCGATTATGCGCAGGGCTACTTCATCGGCCATCCCATGCCTTTTGAGGCGGATGAGGCGGTTGTCGTGCCGCTCCCCCGTGCCGATGTTGCGTAGCGGAAACCGAACTGTTTCAGCAGGGTGACAGGCGTTACGTCTGATCCGACGCCCGCTCCAGTGCCTTCAACATCGTGCGTTCGGCAAGATTCAGATAGATCTCCATCTGCGCAGCCGCCTCATTCGGCTTGTCCTGTTCGAGCAGCGTCACGATGGCGCCGTTCATGTCGACGAAGGGGGAGTGCAGGTGCTCCGGATCGTTGAGCAGTCCGAAGCAGAGACGCAGCTCCGCTGAAACCCGCTCGTAGAACTCGTTGAGCCGCACGCTGTCCGACAGGTCGATGATCGCGGTGTGGAACATCATGTTGGCGCTACCGACGCCGATCCAGTCGCCCTGCTCGCGCTGGCGCTGGCCTCGGTTGACGGCCTCCCGCATCACCTTGATTGCCGGATGCTGGTGCCAGGCCTGGCGGAGAGCGCCGCATTCCAGCATGCGCCGCACGCGATAGATGTCGATGATCGAGGCCATGCTGGGCACGGCGACGAAGACGCCGCGATTGGCCTCGTGGCGCAGCAGGCCATCCTTGGTGAGCAGGCGAAAGGCCTCGCGCAGCGAGTTGCGCGAGACATCGAAACGCTCGCTGAACGCCGCCTCCGACAGTCGCTGGCCGGGAGCGAGCTCCCCCGAAATCAACAGCGTACGAATGCGCCGCGCCAACCGGTCCGCAAGGGGCAGGCCCTCTCCGTCATCCGTCATTCCGTTCTCCCCGAACCCGGTTTCACACCGGATTTACCCTCATAATGTGCCTGCTCTTAGCACGAATGCGGGGGCGGTGGGGCTGAAAATTGTCGCCAATCCCGGGCTATGTGATTGGTAAAACGGCAGAAATAAGGAACGATATGACAAAATTGTTGAACAATATTGACATTTTTGTGTAGCAGCGCATGATTAAGCTATCGAGCCATTCGCGAGGGGCGGTGGCAGACCTGGGAGAAACCCATGCAGCAGAACGAGCTTGCGGCCAGCCAGACCGGCACCGCGGCGCAGAGCAAGATTACGCAGCGTCGCGCACTGCTTTCGGCCATGTTCCTGATGTCGATGTCGGCCGTCGGGCCGGGCTTCATCACGCAGACGGCAACGTTCACCGTCAAACTCGGCGCGGCCTTCGCCTTCGCCATCCTCATTTCGATCCTGATCGACTTCGTCGTGCAGGCCAATATCTGGCGCATCGTCACGGTGACGCGCATGCGCGCCCCGGCCATTGCCAATGCGGCCATCCCGGGCTCCGGCTATGTCCTCGCCGTGCTGGTCATCATCGGCGGCCTGTTCTTCAACATCGGCAATATCGGCGGCGCCGGCCTCGGCTTCAACGCCATGATCGATCTTGATCCGAAGATCGGCGGCGCCATCGGCGCACTAGCGGCCATCGGCATCTTCCTGTCGCGCCGCGCCGGCATCGCCATGGACCGCGTCGTCTTCGTCGCCGCCTTCATCAAGCTGGCGCTGATCGTCTATGCAGCGATCGTTTCCAGCCCGCCGGTTGCCGAAGCCTTCCGCCAGAGCCTCCTGCCCGACACCATCGATTTCGCCACCATCACTACCATCGTCGGCGGCACAGTCGGTGGCTACATCACCTATGCCGGCGCCCATCGTCTGCTCGACAAGGGCACGGTCGGGGTCGAGAACATCGGCGCGGTCAACCGTGCGGCCTTCAGCGGCATCGCGATCACCGGCGTGCTGCGCTACATCCTCTTCCTTGCAATCCTCGGCGTCGTTGCAAGCGGCGTGGTGATCGACCTTTCCGGCCAGGCCGCCAATCCGGCAGGCCAGGCTTTCCACGCGGCCTCCGGCAATATCGGTTTCCGCCTGTTCGGTGCGGTCTTCCTCGCCTCGGCGATGACCAGCATCATCGGTGCCGCCTATACGTCTGTCTCCTTCCTCACGGCCTTCAAGCCGGACATGACGGAGCGCCAGCGCAACCTTTCCACCGTTGCCTTCATTGCCTTCTCGCTCGTCTGCTACCTGATCATCACCACGCCGCCGGCCGCCATGCTGGTCTTCGTTGGCGGCCTGAACGGTCTGGTGCTGCCGATCGGATTCTCGATCTTCATGTATGCCGCATGGGCGCGGCCCGACCTGATGAACGGTTACCACTATCCGCGCTGGCTGCTGATCCTCGGTGTCCTGACCTGCGTGCTGACATGGTATATGGGCTACAAGTCGGCCGGCGCGATCTTCAGCCTGCTCGGCGCATAAGGGGAGGGAAACCATGGTAGCGATCGATCTCAACAGCGATCTCGGCGAAAGCTACGGTGCCTGGCGAATGGGCGATGACGCGGCGATGCTCGCCGTCGTCTCCTCCGCCAACATCGCCTGCGGCTTCCACGCCGGCGACCCGGCCGGCATCTACCGCACGGTGAAGGCGGCCGCAGCGAACGGCGTCGTCATCGGTGCCCATGTCTCCTACCCGGACCGCGTCGGCTTCGGCCGCCGCGACCTGGACGCTACCGCCGAAGAGCTGATAGCCGATGTGATCTACCAGATCGGCGCCATCAAGGGCGTTGCCGCCGCGGCGGGGACGACCGTGCGCTACGTCAAGCCGCACGGGGCGCTCTACAACCGCATCGCCTACGACGCCAAGCAGGGCCAGGCGGTGATCGACGGCATCAAGGCTGTCGATCCGTCGCTGATCCTGATGGGTCTTGCCAACGCGCCGATCCTCGATCTTGCGCGCAAATCGGGCCTTGCTGTCGTCGCCGAAGCCTTTGCCGACCGCGCCTATACGCCGAAGGGCGAACTCGTTTCCCGTCGAGAAGCCGGTGCCGTGTTGCACGACGAGGCAAAAATCGCCGATCGCATGGTGCAGCTTGCCCGTGAGGGCACACTGGAAGCCATCGACGGCAGCACGATCCGGGTCGAGGCACAATCGATCTGCGTGCATGGCGACAGCCCCGGCGCAGTTTCGATCGCGCAGGAAATCCGCCGTCGCTTCGAGGCGGAAGGCATCGCCATCCGCTCCTTCGCCGACAAGGATTGAGGGGCCACGATGATCCCGACCGCGTTCCTCGACCACACCGACGCCACGCCCGCCCGCGATGCGCGGGCGACCTATCGCGGCGGACTTGTCAAGCCGACATCCGGCATTGCGCCGGGCTTCACGCAGGCCAACATGATCGTGCTGCCGCGCGACTGGGCCTTCGATTTCCTGCTCTACGCGCAGCGCAATCCGAAACCGTGCCCGGTGCTGGACGTCTCCGATCCGGGCTCGCCGACGACATTGCTCGCGCCCGGCGCAGACCTGCGCACCGACCTGCCGCTCTACCGCATCTGGCGGGATGGCAAGCTCGCCGAGGAGACGCCGGACGCGACCGCGGCCTGGGCGGAGCGAGACGACCTCGTCGCCTTCCTGATCGGCTGCTCCTTCACCTTCGAGACGCCGATGGTGGATGCCGGTATCGAGATCCGTCACATGACGGACAAGAGCAACGTGCCGATGTACCTGACCAACAAGGCCTGCCGCCCGGCCGGGCGGCTGAAGGGCAACATGGTGGTCTCCATGCGGCCGATCCCGGCTTCACGCGTCGCCGACGCCGCGACCATTTCCGCCCGCTTCCCGGCCGTGCATGGTTCGCCGGTGCATGTCGGCGCGCCGGAGGAAATCGGCATTTCCGATCTCGCAAAGCCGGATTTCGGCGACGCGGTGCGGATTGAACCCGGCGAAGTGCCTGTGTTCTGGGCGTGCGGCGTCACTCCGCAGGCGGCTGTGATGGCTTCCGGCGTGCCCTTCGCCATCACCCATGCCCCCGGCTACATGTTTATCACGGATATCCCCGATTCCGCCTACCACGTGTGAGGGTTCGATGCGCTTTCTTCCCGTCAGCCTGACCACCATCCTTGTCGAGCTTGCCGATCTCGACGAGACGCTCGCTCTCTTCGCCTCGTTGCAGGCCGAGCCCATCGACGGCGTCGAAGAGATGGTGCCCGCGGCGCGCACGCTGATGATCCGCTTCCGTCCGGAAACGGTTTCATCCGCCGAGCTTGCGGCCCGCATCAGCACCCGCGACCTTTCGGCGAAAATCGCGCCGTCGGAGAATCTGGTCGAAATCCCGGTGCGCTACGACGGCGAGGATTTGAACGACGTCGCGGAATTGACCGGCCTCAGCGTTGAAGAGGTCATCCGCCGCCACACCGAAAGTGAATTCACGGTGGCCTTCTGCGGTTTCGCGCCGGGTTTCGGCTATCTCGTCGGCGGTGATGCGGCGCTCACGGTGCCGCGCCGCAAGAGCCCGCGCACCCGCATTCCGGCTGGTTCCGTGGCGATCGCCGGTGCCTTCAGCGGTGTCTATCCGCAGGCAAGTCCGGGGGGCTGGCAGATCATCGGCACCACGCCGGTCAAGATGTGGGACATCGACCGTGATCCCGGCGCGCTGTTCCAGCCCGGCTATCGCGTGCGCTTCTTCGACATGGCGACATCCGGCAAGACCGTCAGCATCCCCGAGCCGGCTCCGCGTGCGGACCGCAGCGTTGCGGCAGAAGCTCCGCAGTTCAAGGTGCTTGCAGCACCAATGCCGGCCGTCTTTCAGGATCTCGGCCGCTTCGGCCAGACCGGGCAGGGGGTTTCCGCCTCCGGCGCGCTGGATCGCGGTGCCTTCCTCGCCGCAAACCGCATCGTCGGCAATCCGGCCAACACGCCGGGGCTCGAACTCACCCTTGGCGGCTTTTCCTTCGAGAGCAACGTTCGTGCCGTGATCGGCCTCGCCGGTGCGCCCTGTCCCGTCACGGTGCGCGATACCGCTGGCCGCAGTCAGGACTTCCAGGCCTATCAGCCGATTCCCCTCGAGCCCGGCGACGTCGTGACCGTCGGTCATCCAAAAAAGGGCATGCGCGCCTACCTTTCCGTTCGTGGCGGTTTCGCTGTCGCGCCGGTTCTCGGCAGCGCGGCCACGGATACGCTGGCGGTCGTCGGCCCCGAACCCGTAACAACCGGGGCCGTGCTCGTCCTGAAGAACGACAAGGTTGGACTGACGAGCGTCTCAACCGATGAAGTCCCTGCCTTCGATCCGCCGTCAGCGGCAGACGTGGTGACGCTGGACGTCGTGCTCGGCCCGCGCACCGATTGGTTCACTGAAAAGGGTATCGAGACACTGACCAGCCAGCTCTGGCAGGTCACGCCGCAATCGAGCCGCGTCGGCATCCGCCTTGCCGGCGACGTGCCGCTGGAGCGCAAGGACAGCGCGGAATTGCCGAGCGAAGGCACGGCGACGGGCGCAATCCAGGTGCCGCACAGCGGTCAACCCGTCCTCTTCCTCGCCGACCATCCACTGACCGGGGGTTATCCGGTCATCGGCGCGGTCGCCGAGTATCACCTCGATCTCGCCGGCCAGGTTCCCATCAACGCAAAGATTCGTTTCCGCCCGATCGGCCCCTTCGCCGACATCGCCGCGACCCGATAGGAGGAATGCCATGAAGAAAGTGCTGATTGCCAATCGTGGCGAAATCGCCGTGCGCATCGTGCGCGCCTGCCGTGATCACGGCCTCCAGTCGGTCGCCGTCTATGCCGACCCGGATGCGGACGCACTCTTCGTGCGCCTCGCCGACGAGGCCTATGGCCTCGATGGGGTGCGTCCGGCGGAAACCTATCTCGATATCGAAAAGCTGATCGCGATTGCAAAACGTTCCGGCGCCGATGCCGTTCACCCCGGTTACGGCTTTCTGTCGGAAAACGCCCGGTTCGCCAAGGCGGTGCAGGAGGCCGGGCTGATCTGGATCGGGCCTGATCCGAAGGTGATCGAGGCGCTCGGCGACAAGGTCGAGGCCCGGCGCATTGCGCAGAGTGTCGGGGCGCCGCTCGTCGCCGGCAGCGATGGCCCGGTGTCGTCCGCCGCCGAGGTAATCGCCTTTGCGGAACAGCACGGCCTGCCAGTGGCCATCAAGGCAGCCCATGGCGGCGGCGGCCGCGGTATCAAGGTCGCCTGGAAGATGGAGGAGGTCGCCGATCTCTATGAATCCGCGGTGCGCGAGGCGACCGTCGCCTTCGGCCGTGGCGAATGTTTCCTCGAACGTTTTCTCGATCGTCCGCGCCATATCGAGGCGCAGGTCATCGCCGACAAACACGGCAATGTGCTGGTGCTCGGCACCCGTGATTGCTCGGCACAGCGCCGTAACCAGAAACTAATCGAGGAGGCCCCAGCCCCCTTCCTCTCGCCGGAGCAGCGCGAAAGAATCCATGCCGCCGCCAAGGCGATCTGCGCCGCCGCCGGCTATTCCGGTGCTGGTACGGTGGAGTTCCTTCTGGGCGTCGACGGCACGATTTCCTTCCTTGAAGTGAACACGCGCCTTCAGGTCGAGCACCCCGTCACGGAAGAGACCACGGGCATCGACCTCGTCATCGAGCAGTTCCGCATTGCCGAAGGCCAGCGGCTGCATCTGCTTGAAACGCCGGCTCCGCGCGGCCATTCCATCGAATTCCGCATCAACGCGGAGGATCCGGGCCGCGGCTTCCTGCCGACGCCGGGTACGATCACCGTCTTCGATCCGCCGTCCGGCCCGGGCGTGCGCGTCGACAGTGGCGTCGTCAGCGGCTCCAGCATTCCGGGCGTCTTCGATTCGCTGATGGCCAAGCTGGTTGTCACCGGCGCGACGCGCGAGGAAGCGCTTCGCCGTGCCCGCCGGGCGCTGAAGGAATTCCGCATCGAGGGCGTGGCGACGGTCCTGCCGTTCCACCGCGCGGCCATCGACACCGAAGACTTCATCGGAACCGACGGCTTCAAGGTGCACACCCGCTGGATCGAAACCGATTTCGCAGCCATGCCGGATGCCATGGCTCGCCCCGAGCCGGCGAGCGATCCCACGCTGATCCGCACCCATCTCGAGATCGACGGCAAGCGTGTTTCGCTTGCGCTGCCGAGCCTGCTGCTTGCCGGCCTTGGTGCGGCCGGGCAGGGCGTGGCACCTGTCGTCGGCGGCAAACCGGCCGAGGATGGCATCGCCGCCCCCGTTTCCGGCACGTTGCAGGCCTTCAAGATCGCCGATGGCGCGACCGTTGCCGAAGGCGAGCTGGTCGCGGTGATGGAGGCGATGAAGATGGAAACGCAGGTTCTTGCGCCAAAGGCAGGTCGGCTGCGCCTGCGCGTGAAAGAGGGCGAGTATCTTCAGGCCGGTGATACGCTGATGGTGTTCGAGGGCTGACCGGCTCCCGCCGCCTATCCCAACAGGGACATTGACCCGGACGGGGTGCGCTTGCCTAATCCAATCAGATTTTTGATTGGAGAAAACATGGTACGCACCCTTTCAAGCACCCCCAAGGCGGACGGTTTTCGTGCGCCTGGGGAATTCGAGCCGAAGGCCGGCTGCTGGCTGATCTGGCCGGAGCGGCCGGATACCTGGCGGCTCGGCGCCAAGCCCGCGCAAAAACTTTTCGCACGCGTGGCGGCGGCGATTGCCGAGAGCGAGCCGGTGACCATCGCCGTCTCGCGCCGCCAATGGCTGAATGCGCGTGCCATGCTGCCGGAGAGCGTTCGCCTCGTCGAAATGTCGACCGACGATTCCTGGCTGCGTGATAGTGGCCCGAACTTCGTTATCAATGACCGCGGTGACGTGCGTGGCGTGGACTGGACCTTCAACGCCTATGGCGGCCATGACGGCGGCCTCTACGCACCCTGGAACCTCGACGATCTCGCCGCCCGCAAGGTGCTGGAAACCGAGCGCATGGACCGCTACCGCTCGCCGCTGATCGCCGAAGGCGGCGGCCTGCAATGCGATGGCGAGGGCACGCTGATCACCACGGAACAGTGCCTCTTGAACCGCAACCGCAACGGCCATCTTGGCAAGGCGGCGGTAGAGCAGCAGCTTTGCGATTATCTCGGGCTGGAGCATGTCATCTGGCTGCCGCGCGGCTTCTGCTTCGACGAGACGGACGGCCATGTCGACGACGTCTGCTGCTTCGTGCGGCCGGGCGTAGTGGCGATGAGTTGGACGGAGGACCGCGACGACCCGCAATACGAGATCGTCCGCGAGGTGGAAGATGCCTTGCGCTCGGCGCGTGATGCGCGTGGCCGGTCGCTTGAAGTGCACCGCATCACCCATCCCCGCCCGATTGAGATGACGGCGGAGGAGGCGGAAAGCGTCGATCAGGTCGATTCCACCTGGGCGCGCCCGGCCGGCAACCGCATCGCTGCCACCTATATCAACTACTATCCCGGCAATTCCGCCGTCGTTGTGCCGCAGTTCGATGATGAGGCATTGGATCTCGCCGCCAAGGCCAAGCTCGCCGAACTCTTCCCGCAGCACCGCGTCACCGGCATCGAGAATTCCCGCGAAATTCTGCTCGGCGGCGGCAATGTCGCCTGCATCACGCTTCCGGTCTATGCCGGCCAGACGAAAGCCTGAGGGAGGGGACCATGCGCAAAACCACACTTATCTCGGTCCTCGCCTTGCTCGCCACCATGGGCGGTGCCCGGGCGCAGGAAGAAAAGGTCGTCAACGTCTACAACTGGTCGGATTACATCGCGCCGGATACGGCCGAAAAATTCGAGAAGGAAACCGGCATTCGCGTCATCTACGACGTCTATGACGGCAACGAGGTGCTGGAAACCAAGATGCTGACCGGCGGCTCGGGTTACGACGTCGTCTATCCCTCGGCGTATCCGTTCCTGAAGAACCAGGTGAAGGCCGGCGTCTTCCTGCCGCTCGACAAGACGAAGCTCGGCAATGCCGGTAAGCTCGATCCGCAGGCGTTGTCGCTGATTTCCGGGGCCGACCCGGACAATCTCCATGCCGTGCCCTACATGGCCGTCACCGACGGCATCGGCTACAATGTCGCCGCGGTGAAGCAGCGCATGGCGGATGCTCCGGTCGATAGCTTCGCCATGGTCTTCGATCCGGCCATTGTCGAAAAATTTGCCGATTGCGGCGTGGCGATGATCGATGCGCCGGCGGAAAACATCCCGATGGCGATGAACTATCTCGGCATCGATCCGCATTCCACCAGCCCGGATGACATCGCCAAAGTGGAGGAACTGCTTCTGAAGGTGCGCCCGCACATCCGCTACTTCCACTCCTCGCGCTATATCAACGACCTCGCCAATGGCGACATCTGCGTGGTGCTCGGCTGGTCGGGCGATATTCTGCAGGCCAAGGCCCGCGCGGCCGAAAGCGAGAAGAAGCTGGAGGTCGCCTATGCCATTCCGAAGGAAGGCACGTTGATCAATTTCGACACGATGGCCGTGCCGAAAGATGCGCCGCATCCGGAAAACGCGCTGGCCTGGATCGACTTCAACATGCGGCCGGACATCGCGGCTGCCAACTCCAGCTATGTGTCTTATGCCAATCCGATCCCGGAATCGCTGCCGCTGATGGACCAGACGGTGGCGAAGGATCCCGGTGCCTTTCCGTCGGATGAGGTCAAGGCCAAGCTCTTCGTCGTGGAATCGAACGACGCGAAGCTCCTGCGCCTGCAGAACCGCATGTGGACGCGTATCGTCTCAGGCCAGTGAGGGCAAAGACAGGTCGCCGCCGCGGGCGGCGGCCATCAGTTCGACCTGTGAGTGGATGCCGAGCTTGCGGTAGACGCTTTTAATATGGTTGCGCACGGTCCCAGGCGAGATGGACAGGGTGCGCGAAATGGCCTTTGCGCAGCCGCCATCGATCAGCAGGAGGGCGATCTGACGCTCACGCCCGCTGAGGTCAGCAAGCGACAGCGGTGTCTCGCCCGGCGGTCGCCATTGCCGCCAGAGCCGTTCCAGAACGCGGCGGGTCGCATCGGCGGTCGCCTCCGCCATGGCCAGTTCCTCCACGCCGAAGGGGCGGGCGCCGCGGCGGCGCAGATAGGTCACAAAACCGGCGGCGTTGCGATCGAAATTGAAAACGCCGGTGATTTCGTCGAAGCTGCCGGAGGGCTCATAGAAGTCCCGGTAATAGGCGCTGGTGTGGAAGTCGCCCTTGTCGAGCGCGGACAGCGGCAACAGGAAATCCTGCCGCGAGCCGGCAAAGAGGCGGAAGAACGGGTCCTGCCGGTATTTGCGCGTGTCGTAATTCCGGTTCCAGTCGTCGGGGTCGCGCTCGTAGATGGTGATCGAGGCGCTATCGCGCAGGTAGAGGCCGATATAGACCTGGTCGGACGCGGTGAGATCGCGCGCGCCGGCCGTGAAATGGGCCGAAATCTCTTCGGGCAATGTGGCACTCACCGCAGCGGTGATGCCGCTGCTCCAGCGCTGGAGTTGCTCGAAGGTGAGATTCAATTGCATGATGACAGGATAGACGGGGCGCCGGGGAATTCAAGCCGGACGCTAGTGACGACCAGGCCCCCGATTTGGGCGATTTCCACAAAACCAACAGAACATCCATGGGATATCCGACGTTTTCGTCACGGAACGGGCGGTGCTGTACGCTCTTCGTGCCCGCGACCGCAGCTTTTGCGCGAGTTTGATGCCGAAAATTATGCTGATTTGGGCATATTGACAACTTCCACAAAATCAACATAAATCCACATAAGTGGAGATGAAGGTCGTGGATTTTTCGGTTCTTGCACTCAGGTCGGCAATCGCATCAGGCAGCCTCTCGTCCTAGGCTCTGGTCCGTGAATGTCTGTCGCGCATCGAGCGACTGAACCCGATCGTCAACGCCTTCAGCCAAGTTTTTGCCGAAGAGGCATTGGAAGAGGCGCGGGCCTGCGACCGGGAGGCCGCAGAGGGCCGTTTCCGTGGTCCGCTGCACGGCATTCCGATGGGCGTGAAGGATCTTTTCTTCGTCGCGGACCATGTCTGCCAGCGCGGTTCGGCCGCGTATAAAAATTTCGCTCCCAAGGCGACGGCGCCGATCGTCCAGCGGATGATCGACGCCGGATCGATCATGATCGGCAAGACGACCACCACGGAGATGGGCTGGTCCGGTTCCGGTCACTCCGAGTTCTATGGTCCGACCCGCAATCCCTGGAACCCCGAACTGACGAGTGGCGGCTCGAGTTCGGGCTCCGGTGCGGCGCTCGCCGCCCGCATGGTCCCCTTCACCTTGGGGTCCGATGGCGGCGGGTCCGTGCGCATCCCGGCGGCCTTCTGTGGCGTCTTCGCCATGAAGGGCTCGCTGGGGCGCGTGCCGGCCTGGCCGTGGAGCGCGACGGAAATGCTGTCCCATGCGGGTCCGATGAGCCTTTCGGCCAAGGACAGCGCGCTGCTGTTCGACATTGCCAAGGGGCCGGACCCACGCGACCATCTGGCCCTGCCCGACGATGGTGTCCGTTACGTCGACGCCGAATTGCCCGGGCGACTGCGCATCGGCTTCGCGCCGAGCCTGTTCGGCTTTGATGTTGCGCCCGAAATCGACCGGGTCGTGCGCGAGGCGGTGGAGACGATCGGGCAGGAACTGCGGCTCGACATCCGCCCCGTCACTCCGGACTGGGATGATCCGATCCGGATTTTCGAAACACTCTGGGTCGCCGGTCGCGGTGTCGCCTATGGCGCGCAGTCCGACAAGGCCAATTTCGGCAGCGGCTTCCGCGGCCTCATCGAGGCGTCCGCGCAGTATGATCTTGCCGATTATCTTTTGGCCATGAAGGCGCGGGCGGAGTTTGCCGGCAGCGTTCATGCGCTGTTCGAGGAGATCGACCTCCTGCTGCTTCCAACCCTTCCTGTCGAACCGTTCGCGGCCGATCGCGAAGCGCCCGAAGGGTTCGCGTCACCGTCCGAGGTGCTCGCCTGGACCGGCTGGACGCCCTTTACCTATCCCTTCAACCTGTCCGGCAACCCGGCCGCCTCGCTGCCCTGCGGCCTGACGGTGAACGGCCTTCCTGTCGGCCTGCAAGTGGTTGGCCGCCGTCATGCCGATGCGCTTGTCATGGCGTTCTGCCAGCAGGCCGAAGATCATGTTTTCAAAGAAAAAATACCTCCGCTTGTCAGTGCTGGCGACAAAGCGGGGCGGGGAACACCCAGCAACCCAACTGCGGAGATATCGACATGGAATTCAACAGGAGAGCATTTCTAAAGAGCTCGGCGCTCGCTGGCGTTGCCGTCGGCCTGCCCGTGCTCAACACCGCCTTTTTCGTCAATCCGGCGCATGCTGCCGAGGGCAAGGTCCTCAACTTCATGTCGGCGGAAAACCTGACCGGTAACTGGGACCCATCCTCCCACACAACGCTCGCCCAGATCAATCTGGAGAGCTTCGTGTTCGGCTACCTCACCCGCGCGCCGATGCGGCCGGACAAGCCGGACGAGCTGGTGATGGAACTGGCGACGGAAATGAAGCTCATCGACGAGCACACGCTGGAATTCACGCTGCGTGAAGGCGTGACCTTCCATGACGGCAAGCCGTTCACGGCCGAAGACGTCAAGGCGACCTACGAATATGCGAGCCAGCCCGACCGGCCGGCGGCCTGGTATCCCGGCATCTGCGAGGTCGAGGTGGTGAGCGACCATGTCGCCCGCATCAAGACCGAGAAGGGTGGTTATCCGGCGAGCCTCTTCTGGTTCCTCTCGGCCTTCCTGCCGATCATGTCGGCGAAGGACGTCGCTGACCCTAAGACGCTCTCGTCGCGCCCGAACGGCACCGGCGCCTTCAAGTTCGCCCGCCAGGAGGGCAACACGACCGTGCTTGAAGCCTTCGACGGCTTCTATCTCGGCAAACCGACCCTTCCGGGCATCAATTTCAGCTTCGTGGGTGACGCGACCACCCGCACGCTGGCCCTGCTGAACGGCGAGGCGGACCTCATCGAACGCCTTGAGGCAGAGCAGGTTCAGACCATCGAGGAAACCGGCGGGTTCAAGTTGAACAAGGCGGTGTCCGTCGAGAACAAGTATCTCTGGTTCCGCTGCTCAAAGCCACCCTTCAACGATCCGCGCGTGCGTAAGGCGGCGGCCCACGCCATCGACCGGGCCGTCCTGCTCGACATCCTCGGCGTCTCGGGCCATGCCTCCAAGGCCTGGATCTCGCCGGTGAAGTTCGGCTATGTCGATACGCCGAACTACCCTGAGTACAATCCGGAGGAAAGCCAGCGGCTTCTGGCCGAGGCAGGCTTCCCGAAGGGCGAGGGCCTGCCGGAACTCGAATATATTACCTCGGTCGGCTTCTATCCCAAAACCAAGGAATATGGCGAGGTCATCACGGCGATGCTCCAGGAACAGGGTTTCCCCGTGAAGCTCAACGTCATGGAGGTCGCGGCCTGGAACGAGCGGCTCTACGACCGTCCGGGCGGCGGGCCGGGCCACATGATCGACTGCGGCTGGTCGACCGGCTCGCCGGAACCGGACCTCGTGCTGCGCACGCACTTCCATTCGAGTTCGAAGCGGATCTGCGGCATCGACGACAAGGATCTGGATGCGGTGCTCGACAAGGAGCGCAACACGCTCGACCCGGCGGCACGCAAGGCGGTGATCCAGAACGAGGTCATGCCGATGCTGGCCGACAAGGTGCCCGCGCTGTCGCTGTTCACCTCGGTGTTCATCCACGCCATGCGCGATGGGCTGGACGGGATGTATTTCTACCCGAACGGCATGATGGACGCGGCGAAGTCGACGCTTTCCTGATGGCAAGCGGCGGCCGCCATCGAAGGCGGCCGCCTCCATACCGATCAGTGTCAAGGGAAGCCGCATGTTCATCCTGTCGTTCCTGTTGAGACGGCTCCTGCAGGGAGCCCTCATCATTCTGCTTGTGACCTTCATCATCTTCACGCTGCTGCGCGTGGTGCCGGGCGATCCCGCGCGCCTCATCGTCGGCGGCATGGCGCCCGACGAGGTGGTGGCAATGAAGGCGAAGGAGCTCGGCCTCGACCGGCCGATTCCGCTGCAGTTCGTGTCCTATCTCGGCGACATCGTGACCGGCGATCTCGGCACGTCCTTCGTCCGGCCGAAGAGTGGCGCCAGCCTTGGCGGTGCGTCCTTTGACGATGCCACCCGCGAGGAGCGCGCCAAGGTGATGGATCTCATCCTCGGCACGCTGCCGATGACACTTCAGCTTGCGGCCGTCGCACTGGCGCTTGCCTTGCTTGTGGCCGTGCCGCTCGGCACTTTGGGCGGGCTCTATCCGGGGCGCTGGCCGGACAAGCTGGCGCTGGCGATTGGCTCCATCTGCGTGTCGACGCCAAATTTCTGGCTCGGCATCGTCCTGACGCTGTTCCTGTCGGTGAAGCTGAAACTGCTGCCGGCAATCGGCTATCGCGGCTTCAGCTACACCATCCTGCCGGCGATCGTGCTGGCGGTGGAGATCGTGCCGTTTATCCTGCGCACGCTCACCGTCTCGGTGGCGCAGGTGATGCGGGAGGATTTCATCCAGCTGGCGCCGATCCGGGGCTTGAGCCGCAGCCGCACGATCTTCCACCATGCGCTCGGCAATTCGGCGATCCCGCTGATCAACCTGCTCGGCGTGCAGCTCGGCATGCTGCTGGGCGGGGTTCTCGTCATCGAATTCATCTTCGACTATCCGGGCCTCGGCCTGCTGACGATCAACGCCGTGCTGCAACGCGACTTCCCGCTGATCCAGGGAATCGCGATCTTCATTTCCGTGATGTTCGTGATGATCAACGTGCTTGTCGACCTGATCGCGATGACCATCGATCCGAGACTGGAGTACTGACGTGGCCGATATCGTCCAAGAGAGCGCCGCCCCGCGTCCTGCCGAAAAACGCGGCGTCACCCCGACCCGGCGCATGCTCCAGATCGCGTCCGCGCGTACGGATTTCCGCATCGGGTTCATCGGCTTCGGCCTGCTCGTCGTGCTGGCGATCTTCCTGCCGCTCCTAAGCTCGATCGACCCGATCAAGATCGCATACAGTTCCAAGCTGCTGCCGCCGTTTCCCGCAGAAGGCTGGAAATGGCCCTATCTGCTCGGCACGGACCAGCTCGGCCGTGATGTTCTGCTGCGCTGTCTGGTCGGCCTGCGTTACTCGCTGATGATCGGCATCACCACGGTCGTCCTGATGTTCGTTGTCGGGTGTAGTCTTGGCCTCTATGCCGGCTTCCGCGGCGGTTGGGTCGATGCCGTCATCATGAGGCTGACCGATGCGCAGCTGTCGATACCGATGATCATCCTCGCCATCACCATTCTCGGCGTCTCCCGCCCGACGGTGCCGGCGATCATCCTCGTGCTCGGCCTCTCCGGCTGGCCGCTCTATGCCCGCGTCGCGCGCTCCGTGGCGCTTGGCGAGCGCAATCGCGGCTACGTGCTCGGCGAACGGGTGCTTGGTGCATCGGATCTCCGGATCATGCTGCTCTTCGTCGCTCCCGTCGTGCTGCCGCCGATCGCCTTCGTCGCAGTGCTGGATATCGCCCGCATGATGATCTTCGAATCCATCCTCGGCTTCCTCGGCCTCGGCGTGCAGCCGCCGACGCCGACCTTCGGCAATGTCATCGCCGATGCGCGAAAATACCTGCTCAATGCCTGGTGGATCGCCACCATGCCGGGCCTCTTCATGCTGGTCTCGCTCACCTGCCTCAACCTGATGGGCTCGGCGCTGGAGCGTGCCCGCAATGCAGTCCTGAGAGGAGAGGCGTGATGACTGACCCCATTCTCGCCGTCTCCAACCTCAGCGTCGATCTGCAACGGGAAGACCGCAAGCGCCGGATCGTCGACGATGTGAGTTTTTCGCTGGCACGCGGCGAGGTGCTCGGCCTCGTCGGCGAGGCAGGCTCCGGCAAGTCGGTGCTCGCCCGCGCACTGGTGCGGGCGATTGCCTCGCCGCTCGACATTGCCGGCGGCAAGGTCGTCTTCGAGGGCAGGGATATCCTCACCCTCAACCCGCGCGGTCTCGCTTCGGTGCGCGGCAACCGCATCGGCTTCATTGGCGCAAACCCGATGGGTTCGCTCGATCCGCGCCTGCCGATCGGCAGCCAGATTGTCGAAAAGCTGCGTTGTGTGCAGCCGAGGATCGGACGGGCGGAGGCGCGGGAGAAGGTGCTCGACCTGCTCGGCCGTGTCCGTATTCCATCGCCAAGCGCCCGCTTTCACGAGGCGCCGTTCCAGTTCTCCGGCGGCATGATGCAGCGGGTAATGATCGTCGATGCGCTCGTCTCCGATCCGTCGCTCGTCATCGCCGACAATATCACGCAGCCGCTCGACGTGACGGTTGCAGCACAGATCATCCGTCTGATCGACGGTCTCCGGCAAAGCCTCGACACGGCCTTCCTGTTCATCTCCTCATCGCTGCCGGTGGTGGCGCAGATCGCGGAACGCACGCTGGTCATGCAGCGCGGCCGTATCGTCGAAGAGGGCCGGACGGCGGAGCTTGCCACCAACCCGCAGCAATCCTACACGCAGACCCTGCTCTCCCGCATCCCGCCGATCTGGAAGAATGTGACGGCGCCGGTCGCTACCGAAGGTGAACCGGTGCTGACGGTGGATAACGTCCTCCGCACCTATCTCGTGCGTCGGCGCGGCTCCTTCAACGCCTACAACGAAGTGAAGGCGGTGCGCGACGTCTCCTTTACGGTGAAGGCTGGCGAGAATTTCGGAATCGTCGGCGAAAGCGGGTGCGGCAAGTCCACGCTGACACGGCTTCTGGCCTGGCTGGAGCAACCCGATGGCGGCCGCATCGCCTTCCTCGGCAAGGACCTGTCGCATCTCTCCGCCCGATCGCTGACGGAGATGCGCAAGTCGTTCCAGCTCCTCCTGCAGGATCCCTACGGCTCGCTGCCGGCCGGCATGCCGCTCCGGCGCATGATCGAGGAACCGCTGCTAATCCACGGGATCGACCGGGTCGAAGCCGGACGGTTGGCGCTGGAGGCGATGGCGGAAGTGGGGCTCGACGCAGACCTTGCCGAACGGCTGCCGGTCGGCCTCAGTGCCGGCCAGCGCCAGCGCATCAACATTGCCCGGGCACTGGTCCTGAAACCGCGTCTCCTCATCCTCGACGAGACCCTGTCGGCACTCGACCAGGTGGAGCAGGCCGAATTGCTGGACCTCTTCACGCGGCTTCAGGCGACGCACGGATTTTCCTATGTGTTCATCTCGCACGATCTCGCGCTCGTGCGCCGGATGTGCCACCGTATCGCGGTCATGTATCTCGGACGTATCGTGGAACTTGCCGACAACACCACCCTGTTCGAACACCCGCACCACCCCTATACGCGGGCGCTTTTGAGTGCCATGCCGACGCTGGAGGACAACCGTTTCCCGCGTCCGCGCTATCTCCTCGATGGCGAGCCGCCGAGCCCGATCGACCTGCCGCTCGGCTGTTCGTTCCGCTCGCGCTGCCCGCGCGCGGAGAACGACTGCCAGAAGACCGATCCGCCGCTGGTCGCACTTGCCGGTGGCAACTACGCCGCCTGCCTGCACCGGCACACGGCGCTGCATGAGGAGGAGACCGCCGATGTCGAGTGAAGTCCGCAAGGAGGTCATCCTGGAACGGCTCGACCGCGACCAGCGTGTCAGCGTGCTCGAGCTTTCAGCGGAGTTCGGCGTGTCGGGCGAAACGATCCGGCGCGACCTGAAGGATCTGGAAGCCGAAGGCGCCGTCCGGCGCGTGCATGGCGGCGCCATCCCGGCGGGCCGTACGGCCGATACACCGATCACCGAACGCATCAAGCTGCATGCGCTGGAAAAGGACGCAGTCGCCGGCCTCGCGCGCGATATCATCAGCGACGATTGCGTCATCTTCCTGGATACGGGCACGACGACACTGGCACTCGCCCGCCGACTCATCGGCTTCAAGAAGCTCCGGCTCTACACCAATTCGCTGCGTATCGCGCAGGCCGCCTGCGAGCATTTTGGCGTGCAGGTGCTGATGACGCCGGGGCACCTTCGCCCGGTGGAGCAGGATCTCGTCGGCTACGACACCATCGCCTACATCCAGCAGTTCCACTTCGACATGGTTTTCATGGGGGCAGCGGCGGTCAATGCCGACTACGGCTTCATGGATTTCGAAGAGGACGAGGCCCGCATCCGCCAGGTGCTGCTGAAGCAGACGTCGCGAAGCGTGATGCTCGCGGATCATTCCAAGAGCGGCAAGGTCGGCAATGTCATCACCGCACCTTTCGGCCGCGTGCACACGCTCGTGACCGAGCGCCCTCCGCCGGAAGATATCGCCGGTGCTTTACGCGCGGAAGAGCTGGAGATTATCCATGGATAGCGCGGTGATGGTGCACGGTGCCGACCTGACGGCGATTTTCGACCGGATATCCGCCATCGGCGCACGGCCCGGCGAGGGTGTGACGCGGCTTGTGGCCAGCGCAGAGGATGGCGCGGCGCGTGCCCTTTTCTCCGAATGGATGGCGCAAGGCGGTGCCCGCATGGCGCAGGACGCCATCGGCAACCAGTTTGCCTGTTTCGACTGGGCCGGTGAAGGTTCCCCCTGGATCTTCGGCGGCTCGCATCTTGACACCCAGCCGCGCGGTGGCCGCTTCGACGGCACGCTCGGCGTGCTCGCCGCTGGCTGTGCCGCGCTCGATCTCAATGCCGAAGTGCGGGCCGGCCGCGCCCGACCGACCCGCAATCTTGCGGTCGTCAACTGGACGAACGAAGAGGGCGCGCGCTACCAGCCGAGCCTGACGGGCAGCAGCGTCTTCTCAGGCGCCTTGCCGCTTGGTGATGCTCTCGCACTCACGGATGGCGCCGGGATTTCGCTTCGCGACGCGCTCGCCGCGATCGGCGTGTATGAGGGGACGGGACGCATTCCGCCACGCCCCGAAGCCTATGTCGAACTGCATGTCGAGCAAGGGCGCACGCTTGCGGAAGCTGGCCGCCGGATTGGCGTGATCGAGGGCACCTGGGCCGCCCGCAAGATGACGGTCACCTGGATCGGCCGTGCCGCCCATACCGGCCCGACGCCGATGGCCGACCGACGCGATGCGCTTCTGGCCGCCGCGCAGGGGATCGCCGCCTTTGAGGCCGTCATTGCGGCAAACCACCCGCATCTTCATCGCTCCGCCGCGCGCCTCGTCGTCGAGCCGAACTCGCCCAATGTCGTGGTCGAACGGGCGACCGTCTGGTTCGAGTTGCGCGGCCTTGACGTGGCGGAACTGGACAGGGCGGGAGAGGCGGCACTTGTAGCCTTCAGAGCCGCTGCCTCCGGTACAGGCACACGGCTGGAGATCGCGGCCGACGCGCTGAGGCCCCCCGCGGACATGGACAACCAACTCATGGCCATCGTCGACGAGACGGCGCGGTCCTGTGGTTTCGAGCCGTTGGCCATGCGCTCTGTTGCCGGGCACGATGCCGTCGCGCTGCAAAACAGCGGCATTCCCTCGGCGCTGATCTTCATTCCAAGCGTCGACGGCGTCGCGCACCACCCGGACGAGTTCACGCATCCGGAGGATGTGCAGGCCGGCCACACGGTGCTGACGGCGGTGCTCCGGCGCCTCGTGCAAGGAGGTTTCCATGCAGGTTGACGACGCAATGCGCGCTGCACTCGCGGCGGTCGGTTTGCCTGATGCGGTGCTCTCGCCCGCAATCGGCGGCGTCGTGTCGCCCATTCACCGGGCCGTCGAGAACCAGTGCTGCTTTGCCACCGGAAAAGGGTCAGACCCGGTCTTCGTGAAACGCCGGCACGACGACATGGCTGTGTTCATCACGCCGGAACATGCGGTGGAGGCAAGCAGCAAGGCGGGCGAACTCGGCATCGCGCCACGCCTTCTCCATGCCGACCCTGCCAATGGAATCCTGGTATTCGAAGCGCTTGGCGAAGAATGGGCATGGGGTCATGCCGATGTCCTGCGCCGCCCGTCGGTTTTGGAAAACCTGCTTTTGGCGAAGCGGGCCTTCCATAAAGCCGTGCCGCTTTCCGAAACACGCAGCGTTTTCAACCTTGTCGCAGACTATCGCCAGCTGGCCGATGCACCGGACGTGATCCTGCCCGCACCGGTTCTCACCGTCACGGCGGCTGCCGCGCAAATTGCTGCGGCCATTACCGCTGCGGGTGTCGATACAGTCGCCTGCCATGCCGACGGCGCATCGTCCAATGTCATGGTGGGACCCGGCAATACGGTCCGGCTCGTCGATTTCGAGTGGGCGCGCCAGGCGGACCCAGCCCACGATCTCGGTACGGTGCTCGCCGAACTGCTGCCCTTCGATGGCGAGGCTTTACTGGCGATCGAGATCGCAACAGGCAGGCCGGATGCGCAGATGCTTGCGCGGGCGCGCCTCTATGGTGCGGCAGACGATCTGATGTGGGCGCTCTGGGGCTTCATCAGCGCCGCCCGCTCGCCGCGCAAGCATGTCGAGTTCTTCAAATATGCCGAGTGGCGGCTCTTGCGGGCGCGGACCGTCGTCGAGGGGCCGCACTTCGAGACGTGGCTGAGGAAAGTTTGATGGAGGGGGCGATGAGGCGCAGGTTGGGTGAAGGCGCATCTCTGGGAGAGGAGGCGATCGAGCGGGCCATCGCTGTCGTGACGGACTGGCAAGGACGGGAGATTTTCTACGAACCCGTGCCCGGCGGCATCAGCAATCCGAACTGGCGTGTCCATGTCAGCGGCGCGTCGCACAGCTTCTTCGTGAAGATCCCCGGCGAGGGTACGGAGATGTTTATCGATCGCCGGACCGCCAACGAGGCAGGTCGCAAGGCGCATGCCGCGGGTGTCGGCGCCCGCATCGTCGACTTCTTTCCGGAAACCGGAATCGAGGTCAGCGAATTCGTCGACGGGCTGCGAACCTCCACCAATGCCGACTTTCTCGACCCTGTCGTCCGCTTCAATGGTCTGCGCGCCCTGAAGGCGTTCAACGACAGCGCGCCGCTCTCCCAGCGCAAGACCACCTTCGACATGATCGACGAGCATTTCCAGCAGGTGTTGACGCTGGGCGGCGAGTTCCCGATGGATTTCGGCTGGCTTAACGCCCGTTACCGCGAAGCGCGGGCTGCTCTGGAAGCCTCCGGCCTCGACCTGGCGCCTTGCATGAACGATACGCTGGCCGGCAATTTCCTGCTCCATGCCGACCGCCGGGTCATGCTGGTCGATTTCGAATATGCTTCGACCAACGACCGCGCCGCCGAACTTGCCCTCTGGTTCAGCGAGATGTGCTTTTCGCCGGAGGTCGAGGCGGAGTTGATCGAGGAATATTACGGCCGCGCCGACCGGGCCGTGCTCGCGCGGGTTTCGCTGTTCAAGGCACTCGTCGATCTGAAATGGTCGACCTGGGCCATGGTGCAGAATGAGGTTTCCCGCCTCGATTTCGATTTCTTCAAATACGGTTTCTGGAAGCACATGCGGGCTCGGTTCGTGATGAACGATCCGCGCTGGCCTGAATGGCTGAAGGCGGTTTAGGGGATTGGGAGGAGATGCCGTGCTGATTTCACCCGATTTCATGCGCCGGATTGCAACCGTTGCCACGCGTGAAGCGCTTCCACGTTTCCGCTTGCCGGGCCTTGTCACCAACAAGCTCGCCAGCGGCTTCGATCCCGTCACCGAGGCGGACCGCGAGACCGAAAAGGCGATCCGGGCGCTGATCCGGACAGATTTTCCCGATCATGGCATTCTCGGCGAAGAGTTCGGTGCTGAAGGCGTCGATGCGCGCCATGTCTGGGTCGTCGATCCGATCGACGGCACGCGTTCCTTTATTTCGGGCATTCCGCTCTGGGGCACGCTTGTCGGCTTGACGCAGGACGGCGATGCCATTGCCGGCATGATGGCACAGCCCTTCATCGGCGAATTGTTTTATGCGACGGGCGAGGGCACGCACTACGAAGGTCCGCACGGCAAAGCGCAGCTTTCAACGCGCGCGACAACAGACCTGTCCGAGGCGACGCTCTGCACCACGACGCCGGCGATCTTCGAGCCGGAACGGCGAGCCGCTTTCGACCACTTGGAGCGGCAGGTCCGTCTTTCGCGCTATGGCACGGATTGTTATGCCTATTGCATGCTCGCCGCCGGCCAGATCGACCTCGTGGTGGAAGCTGGTCTGCAACCGTATGACATCGTCGCCCTCATCCCGATCATCGAGCAGGCAGGCGGCATGGTGACGGATTGGGATGGCGGCGCGGCGGAAGGTGGCGGCGGCATCATCGCAGCGGCGAATTCGGAGCTGCACGCAAAAGCGCTGTCCGTTCTGCACGGAAAATGAGAGGGCGGCACGCATGGTGCCGCCCCGTTTCATCCAATCGTTCAGACCTGAACGACATGCACCGAGCGCGGCAGCGAAGAGAGAATTTCCGGACCGCTCTCGCGCAGGATCACGATGTCTTCCAGGCGAATGCCGAAGCGGCCGGGCAGGTAGATGCCGGGCTCGATCGAGAAGACCATACCTTCCTCGAGCACGGTGTCGGAGGTCGCGGTGATGTAGGGCGGCTCATGACCGTCGATGCCCATGCCGTGGCCGGTGCGGTGCACGAAGTATTCGCCGTAGCCGGCGTCCGTGATCACCTTGCGGGCGGCGGCATCGACGTCACGCGCCGGGACACCGGGCCGCGCGGCCTTCAGCGCTGCCTGCACGGCCTTCTCGACGATGGTGTGGATTTCGCCATAACCTTCCGGCGGCAGGCCGATCACCGCCATGCGGGTAATGTCGGAGGGAAAGCCCTGCTTGCGACCGCCGATGTCGATGACCACGGCGTCACCCTCTTGGATCACCCGGTCGCTTGCCGAATGGTGCGGGAAGGCGCCGTTGCCGCCGGCGCCGACGATCCAAAACTGCGGTGAGGCGCCTTCCGAAGAAAAGTGCGCACGGATCTCGGCAGCGAGGTCCTTCTCGGTCATGCCCGGTTTGACGGCGGAAAATGCCGCCTGCATGGCCCGGTCGGCAATGCCGGCATTCATTTTCAGCTTGGCATATTCCGCGCCGTCCTTGCGCATGCGCAGGCCGCCCAGCGTGGCGGGCGTGAAGTCGCGGCGCGTGTCTGCGGGCAGGGCGTCGAGAAGCAGCAGGGCAAAGTCGGCACGCATCGTCTCGTCGAGGGCGACAAGGCCCGGGGCTTCCGCGCCGATCGCGGCGAGTGCTGTATGCAAGGCTTCAACCGGGCCTGCATCGTCCGCCCAGGTGTGGAAGGCGATGTCGGTGAATTCGCGGCTGCCCTCAGCATTCAGTCCCGGCATCAGGAAGGCTTCCTTTTCCGGGCCGATCAGCAGTAGGCAGGGACGCTCATCGGGGTGCGGGTGGAAACCCAGCACCCAATCCATGTGCGAGCCCGGCGCGACGGCGACGAGGCCGGTGCCGGTGTCGGTCATGCTTTGACGTAACGCCTTTAGGCGCGTGGCGGTCTGTTCGTTCATGATCATGTCCTCATTGAGATGGCGGTAAGGGGATGGTCGCTGCAGGCCGGTCCGACAGCGCCTGGGCGAACGGACCGGCGGCACCGTGTGCTAGCCTGTGGGCTTACGGGTCTTGCTTGGCTTCGACGCGCTGCGCTCGACGGCGGTGCGCTTGACGACGAGGCTTGGCGAGGTCTCGGCGGATGGTTCGCCGTCGCCGAAAACGTCCATCGTGCAGGTGTGGAAGACCGTTGCCAGTTCGCTCGTATGGTTCCAGGTGACGTGCGTCAGCGTCGAGGGAAAATGCGCGGAATCGCCCGCCTCCAGAATGGTGCGTTCGCCATCGATCTCGATTGTCAGCGCACCTTTCACCACGAAGTAGATCTCCTCGCCCTCGTGCGACATCGGTTCGCTGCGGAAGCCCGGTGGCTCGTGGATGAGGGTCGAGCGCAGGATGTTGCCCGGGAAGGATGCGGAAAGGCGCTCGTAACTGACGGCGCTATCGGGAGTACCGCCGAGCGCATAGACGAGGCGCCCCTCGTGTCGTGTGATCGGTGCGTCGACCTTGGGCAACTGGAAGAAGGAGCCGACATCGGCCTTGAGGGCGCGGCTGACCGCAACGAGCGAGGTCAGCGACGGCACGGTGATGCCGCGCTCGATCTGCGAGATGAAGCCGACTGAAAACCCGGCCGCATCCGCGACCTGCTGCAATGTCATCTTGAGCTCGCGTCGGCGCTCGCGCAGGCGCTCTCCAACAGCAGAGCCCGCGTCAGACCCTTCTACACTCACCACCATCGCCACCCGAATTTTTAGTATTACTTCAATAGTGCGCGGGCGATCGCCGATGTCAAACGAATTTTAGTATGACTAAAAAATTAGTGATGCCGCTCATCGGCCCGGCAGGTGGAAGGCCTGCTGGAAGTAGGAGCGGAAGGCGAGCATGGGTGGCGTTAGTTCCATGTTACGTCGCCAGGCGAGGCCGACATCCATGGCCGGGACGGGATCGCTGATGTTCATGGTCTCGATGCGCCGGCCTTCGAGCGACCAGGGCCGATGCACCATGTCGGAGAGGATCGCCACGCCCTGGCCGTTTGCGACGAGCGAGCGGGTCGCCTCGACCGACGAGGTCCGCAAAATGACGCGTGGCTGGTAGGGCGAGGCGCTCCAGTATTTGAGCGCCGAATGCGCTGCTTCGTCCACCGTCAGCATGATGTAGGGTTCCTCGGCGATTTCCTTGAGGCCGACCGTTTCCGCCTGCAGAAGATGATGCTGCGCCGGCAGCCAGAGGCGGCGCGTCGAACTCAGCACCTTTTCCGTGATGAGGGCCGGGTTGAGGATGTTGGAGGTGAGCAGCACGGACATGTCGTAGCGGTTGCTCAGGAGCCCTTCCTCGATAGACTCGCGGTTCAGTTCGAAAAGCTGGATCTCGAGTTGCGGGAAATGCCGGCGCAGCCGCTCGATGTGGAGCGGCAGGAAGTAGCCGATGACGGTATAGGTGGCGGCGACGGTCAGCGTGCCCTCGATCTCGCTGCTGACGACGTTGAGATGCGTCGCCTCGTCGACCTTCTTCAGGATCTCGTAGGCATGTGACAGGAACTGCCGTCCGGCAGACGTCAGGTCCATGCCGTGCGGCGTGCGCAGGAAGAGGCTGACGCCCACCGTGCGTTCCAACTCCTTGATCGCGGTCGTTACCGCTGACTGCGAAATGGAAAGATCGACGGCGGCCTGCGATATCTGCCCGAGTTCGGCGGTCGCGATAAAGTAGCGGATCTGCCGCAGACTGATCGTCATGGCTGTCGTCCTCTATCTGGTTTCCCGCGAAGAGGTATCAAAAAATCAGAATGGCCAATATCGAATTGGGCATCAAGCCGTCCAATTCCGTGCAGATTCCACTTATCCATCTGTTTTTCCTGATTTTTGCGGCGCAACAAAAACGGGCAAGGCGTTCTGATTTTCAGAATTCATATATGAGAAAATAGAATTTTTCAAAAGAGGATAAACATCCTAGCGTTCTCTTGTCGAGAAAATGCATGTGAGGAAGAGACATTGCGCGAGGTAGTCGACATCAACTGCGATATGGGTGAGGCGTTCGGTCGTTGGCACGTCGGCGATACCGAAGATGCATCCCTCATGCCGCTGATCAGCTCGGCCAATATCGCCGCGGGCTTCCATGCCGGCGATCCGAACCTGGTGGACCAGACGGTGCGTCTTGCCGCCCAGCACGGTGTCGGCATCGGTGCACATCCCGGCTACAACGATCTTCAGGGTTTTGGCCGTCGCAAGATCGCCGGCACCGCGAAGGAACTAGTCAACGACATCGTCTACCAGGTCGGTGCGATCCGCGAATTCGCCCACAGGCACAGCGCACGCCTCCAGCATGTGAAGCCGCACGGCGCGCTCTACATGGAAATGGCGGTCAATCCGGAATTGTCGCAGATGTTCGTGCAGTACATGCGCACCGTCGAGCCGAATGCGTACATCTTCTGCATGGGCGGCTCCGCGACGTGGCGCGCGGCAATCGAAGCCGGGCAGCCGACCGTGCGTGAATTCTACGCCGACCGTGACTACGACGACAGCGGCTCTATCGTGTTTACCCGCGACGCTGGCCGGCCGGATCCGGCCGCCATTGCCCGCAAGGTCGTGCGCGCCTGCAAGGAAGGCAAGGTCCGCACCGTCAAGGGCAACGACATCGAAATCGACTTCGAATCCATCTGCTTCCATTCCGACACGCTCGGCGCGCTCGATATCGTGCGCCAGATGCGCGAGGCACTGGTTGCCGAAGGGATTCGCATAACGCCGGTTTCCGGCGCCGTCGGCCCCTAGGGCGAGTGACCCGAAAATAGACAGACAGGGCCCTTCCGCCGCTTGGAGAAAAGCGGAAGGCTCGACCATTCAAGCGGAGAGAGACATGAGCAAGATCGAGATCAGATCGCCCCTGCCGGGCACCTTCTACCGGTCATCCTCGCCGGATGTGCCGCCCTTCAAGGCGGATGGCGACAGTGTGGCGAGCGGCGATGCGATCGGGCTCATCGAGGTCATGAAGACGTTTCAGGAAGTGCCGGCCGGCGTCGAAGGCAAGAACATCACCTTCCTCGTCGAGAACGAAGAGCCGGTCATGGCCGGCCAGGTCATTGCCGAGGTGGAGGCATGACGATCCGCTCGCTCCTCGTTGCTAACCGCGGCGAGATCGCGGTGCGCATCATCAAGGCGGCGAAGGCGCTGGGCATCCGCACCGTGCAGGTCCATAGCGCCGCGGATGCCGACATGCTGGCGGTGAAGCTCGCCGATGAAGCCGTCGATATCGGCTCGCCCGCACCGAAGAAATCCTATCTCAACATCGAAGCGGTTGTGAATGCCGCCAAGGCGGCCGGCGTCGATGCCGTGCATCCGGGCTACGGCTTCCTGTCGGAAAACGCAGATTTCGCCGATGCGGTGGAAGCGGCCGGCCTGATCTTCATCGGTCCGAAGGGTGACGCGATCCGCCTGCTCGGCGACAAGGTCGCGGCGCGCGAGGTTGCTGCCAAGGCCGGTGTTCCGACCGTGCCGGGCAGCGCAGGACGCCTTGCAACGATCGAGGAAGCCCGGGCCGTGGCGGCGAAGACCGGCTTTCCGATCATGATCAAGGCGGCAGCAGGCGGCGGCGGTCGCGGTATCCGCATCGCCGCCGACCTCGCCGATCTGGAGCGCCATTTCCCGCAGGCTTCTGCCGAAGCATTGGCTTCGTTCGGCGATGGCGGCCTCTATCTAGAAAAAGTCATCACCAAGGCGCGCCATGTCGAGGTGCAGATCCTCGGCGACGGCCAGAACTTCATCCATTGTTTCGAGCGGGAATGCTCGTTGCAGCGCCGCCGCCAGAAGGTCTGGGAAGAGGCGCCGTCCTTCCTGCTGCCCACCGATGTGCGCACCCGGCTTTGCGACAGCGCCGTGGCGCTTGCCCGCGAGGTCGGCTACCGCGGCGCCGGCACGGTGGAATATCTCTACGACGAGGTGACGAAGGAGTTCTACTTCATCGAGGTGAACACCCGCATCCAGGTTGAGCATCCCGTCACCGAGATGATCACCGGCATCGACCTCGTCGAGGAAATGATCCGCGTTGCCGGCGGCGCGCCGCTGTCGATCCGCCAGGAGGATGTGCAGGCCGAAGGCCACGCCATCGAGTGCCGTATCAACGCCGAAGACCCGGCCAAGGGCTTTCTGCCGGCGCCGGGCACCATCACCCGGCTCGTCGTGCCGGAGGGCGAGGGCATCCGTTTCGATACGATGCTCTACGAAGGCTACACGATCCCGCCGTTCTATGACTCGCTCGTCGGCAAGCTGATCGTCTGGGGTCGGACCCGCGATGCGTGCCTCGAACGACTGAGAGGTGCGCTGGAAGGCCTGACGATCGAGGGTATCAAGACGACGGTGCCGCTGCACCTGGCACTCGCTCAAGACGACAGCGTGCGGCGCGGTGCCTTCGACACGCGCTTCCTCGAAACATGGCTTGAAACCGAATTCGCCGCGAAAGCCGGCGCGACTGCGGAGGTTGCCTGATGAGCATCAGATACACATTCGGGGGCGACGAGCACCTCTTCGTCGAATGCAGCGAGGACATGTCGCTCGAAGCCTTCTTCAAGAGCCTCTCCATGGCAAAGGGCGTGCGTGAAAGCGGCATCAAGGGTGTCACGGAAATCTGCCCGGCCAATGCCTCGTTCCAGATCAAGTTCAACCCGGATATCATCCATCCCGACGACATCCTGAAGGAAGTGAAGTCGATCGAGGGCGCGGCCGCCAAGGCCGAGCCGGTGCTGAAGACCCGCATCGTCGAGATCCCCGTCTTCTACAACGACCCCTGGACGCACGAGACGCTGATGCGGTTTCGCGAGCGCCATCAGGACCCGACGGGCACCGATCTCGATTATGCCGCCCGCATCAACGATTACGGCTCGGTCGACGATTTCGTCGGCGCCCATTCCGGCTCGCCCTGGTTCGTCTCGATGGTCGGCTTCGTCGCCGGCCTGCCCTTCATGTACCAGATGGTCGAGCGCCAGCGGCAGATCCAGGTTCCGAAATACCTGCGCCCACGCACGGACACGCCCAAGCTCACGGTCGGCCACGGCGGCTGCTTCGGCTGCATCTATTCGGTGCGCGGTGCCGGCGGCTACCAGATGTTCGGCATCACGCCGATGCCGATCTTCGACCCAACCCAGACGACCAGCTATCTGCGCGATTTCATGGTGTTCTTCCGCCCCGGCGACATCGTGAAGTTCAAGCCGATCGACCGCGATGCCTATGACCAGGCGGTCGAGGATGTCGACAAGGGCCGCTTCGCGCCCCCGATCCGCGAGGTGAGCTTTGACCTCCGGGAATTCCAGAAGGATATCGACGGCACAAACGCCAAGCTGGAGGGCATGCTCTATGGCCATTAAGGTTCTCCACCACGGTCTCGCGACCACCGTCCAGGATCTCGGTCGCCCCGGCTATTTCCACCTCGGCATCCCTGTCGGCGGCGCGATGGACCGCTATGCGATGCGCGCGGCAAACCTGCTCGTCGGCAATGACGAGGGTGCCGCCGGCCTCGAAGCTGTCTTCATCGGCCCGAAGCTGGAATTCACCGAGGACGCCCTCGTCGCCGTTACCGGCGCCGAGATGCCGGCGAAGGTCGATGGCGTCGGCCAACCCGGCTGGACCGCCTTCAAGGTCAAGGCCGGCCAGACGCTGACCTTCGATTTCCTGAAGTCCGGCGCCCGCATCTGCATCGCCGTTTCCGGCGGCATCGATGTGCCGGAAGCGCTCGGCAGCCGCTCGACCTATCCGATCGGCGCACTCGGCGGCTTCAAGGGCCGGCCGATCGCGGCCGGTGATGAACTGCCGGTCGGCAAGGGAAGCCTAGCCAACGAGGGCAAGACGGTTGTCGAGGAGCTGCGCCGCAAGCCCGGCATGCCGGCGGAACTGCGCGTGCTGCCCGGCCTCTACTGGCACCGCGTCACCGAGGAATCGCAGGAAAACTTCTTCGCAGACGAATGGAAGGTGGCGAACGAGGCGGACCGCATGGGCTACCGCTTCAAGGGCGGCCGCAAGCTCGATTTCGTCGAGCGCGAACAGCCCTTCGGTGCCGGCTCCGATCCGTCAAACATCGTCGACAGCTGCTACCCCTATGGCTCGATACAGGTTCCGGGCGGCACTGAACCGATCATCCTGCACCGGGATGCCGTCTCCGGCGGCGGCTACTTCATGGTCGGCACGGTCATCTCCGCCGACATGGACCTGATCGGCCAGCTCCAGCCGCATACGCCCACCCGCTTCGTCAAGGTGACGATGGAAGAAGCACTCGCCGCCCGCAAGGACCGCGCCGCACTGCTCGGGAGGCTGCGCGGGACCTTCAACTGACAGCCAAACGATTGCATCAAAACAAGAGAGGGAACGATAATGAACACGCTCGTCAGAACTGCACTCGCCACGACGGCGCTCGCCTTCGCGCTCAACGGCGCGGCGACGGCCGAGACCTGGTACCCCTATGACGCCCAGGCGATCGAACCGCCCTTTGCCGCGGATGGCAAGCCGGTCGACGTGAAATACGAACCGCTCGCCAAGGCGGAAAAGCCCTGGAACATCTGCGTTTCCTTCCCGCACATGAAGGATGCCTATTGGCTCGGCGTCGACTACGGCGTCGCCGAACAGGCGAAGGACCTCGGCGTCAAGATGAACCTCGTCGATGCCGGCGGCTACACTGAACTCGCCAAGCAGATCAGCCAGATCGAGGATTGCGTCGCTGGCGGTGCGCAGGCCGTGGTGATCGGCGCCATTTCGTTTGATGGCCTCAACAACCTCGTCTCGGAAGTCACCAAGAAGGGCATTCCGGTCATCGACGTGATCAACGGCATTTCCTCGCCGGACCTGACAGCCAAGTCGCTCGTCTCCTTCTACACGATGGGCCACGAGACCGGCGCCTACCTCGCCAAGAAGCATCCGGCGGGCAGCGATCCGGTCAAGGTCGGCTGGTTCCCGGGCCCGGCCGGTGCGGGCTGGGTGGAGGCCGCGCACAAGGGCTTCATGGAAGCCGTTGCCGGCTCCGCCGTGACGGTGCTGGAGCCGAAATTCGGCGATACCGGCAAGGAAGCCCAGCTGAAGCTCGTCGAAGACGTGCTGCAGGCCGAGCCCGACGTGCGCTACATCGCCGGCACGGCGGTGACGGCGGAAGCGGCTCAGGGTCTTATCCGCGAACGCGGCCTCAAGGGCCAGGTCGAGCTTCTCGCCTTCTACATGACGCCCGGCGTCTACGAGGGCATCAAGCGCGGCTTCATCCTCGCGGCCCCTGCCGATTCCATGGTCATCCAGGGCCGTATCGCCATCGACCAGGCGGTGCGTGCGCTGGAAGGCAAGGAACTCACCAAGCATGTCGGCCCGAAAATCTTCGTCGTCGATCCGTCGAATGTCGAGAGCGTGCCGCAGACCAATATCCTGCCGCCGGACGGCTACAAGCCGGTCTTCAGCGTGAACTAAAGAACCCAAGACGACCGCATGCGGTCCCGGCACGCGCCGGGGCCGCCATTGAGGAGGGACGAGGGTGACCGGTTCCGCGATGCCGCTCGTCGAGATGACGGGCATTACCAAGACATTTCCGGGAGTGAAGGCGCTGGACGGCGTGTCCTTCACGCTGATGCCAGGCGAGGTGCATGTGCTGTTCGGCGAGAACGGTGCAGGCAAGTCGACGCTGATCTCCATCCTGTCCGGCGTCTATCCGCAGACTGCGGGCACGCTGGTGCTCAATGGCGACACGGTGTCCTTTGCCTCGGTGGGCGACGCCAAGAAGAGCGGCGTTGCCGCCGTCTTCCAGGAATTCTCGCTCGTGCCGACGATGAGCGTGGCGGAAAACATCTATCTCGGCAGCGAGCCCAAGCGCGGCCCCTTCACCGACAAGGGCGCCATGCGCCGCGGTGCCGAAAAGCTCTTTACCGATCTCGGCTTCCCGATCGACGTGCGCCGCTCCGTCGTCAGCCTCTCGCGCGCCGAGCAGCAGATGACGGAGATCGCCAAGGCGATCCATTCCGAGGCCCGCATTCTCATTCTCGACGAGCCGACCGCCTCCTTGACCGAACGCGAGACGGACACGCTGTTCCGCATCGTGCGCGAGGCCAAGGCCCGTGGTGTCGGCATCGTCTATATCTCCCACCGCATCCAGGAATTCTCGCAGATCGCCGACCGCATCACGGTGCTGCGCGACGGCA
Source organism: Sinorhizobium sp. RAC02 (assembly GCF_001713395.1). NCBI lineage: Bacteria > Pseudomonadati > Pseudomonadota > Alphaproteobacteria > Hyphomicrobiales > Rhizobiaceae > Sinorhizobium > Sinorhizobium sp. RAC02. The sequence goes on from NZ_CP016452.1 coordinate 1,337,611, forward strand.
AGCTGATCGGCACGGTCGGCGTCGATGCGCTCTCTCCCAAGGCTTTGGTCGAGATGATGACGGGTCGCGCCATCGACGAAATCTATCCGACGATCGCCCGTAAGCCGGATGGCGATGTGCTGCTGTCGATCCGCGGCCTGAAGGCCTGGGGCGTTGGTGGCGTGGACATCGATGTCAGGGCAGGCGAGGTGCTCGGCGTTGCCGGCCTGGTCGGCAGCGGCAAGTCGCGCACCTGGCGGGCCGCCCTCGGGCTGCTGCCGATCAAGGCCGGGTCCGTGACGCTGAAGGGCAGGGACGTGACGCACGCGCCGACCCGTCGCTTCGTCGGCGACGGCGTCTTCTACCTGCCGCCGGACCGCAAATCCGAAGGGCTGATGCTCTCGGCAACGACGCGCCGCAACATCGACCTCGGCGCGCTTGAGCGTGACGAGGCGTCCGGTTTCCTCGGCGCGCTGTCGCCGGCAAAATTGCGCAGCATCACCAACGGCATCGCCCGGCGCGTCGACATTCCCGAAAACTATATGGGCCGCGCCATCTCGACGCTATCTGGCGGCAACCAGCAGAAGGCGCTGTTCGGCAAGGGTTTCGGCCGCGACTACGACCTCTACATCTTCGATGAGCCCACCGTCGGCGTCGACATGGGCACGCGTGCGGCGCTCTACCGGCTGATCAAGGAACTGGCGGAAGCCGGCAAAGCCGTCGTGGTCATTTCGTCCGATCTGCCCGAAGCCATGAACCTCGCCCATCGCCTCGTCGTCTTTTCGGCCGGCCGCATCTCGGCGGAGCTCGAAGGCGACGCCATCAACGAGGAGACCATCCTCGCCTCCTTCTTCTCCCATGAAAGGCCAGACGCATGAACACCAGCGCCCAACCGGTGACGGAGACACAGGCTTCGGCCGGCTCGCCGATCCTCGCCTTCCTGCGCACCGTCTTCGTGCGCGCCGGCGTCCTGCCGTTCTTCCTCGTCGCGGCCCTCATCATCTTCACGCTCGCCTCGACGCAGTTTCTGTCGGTGCAGAACCTGACGAATGTCGCGCGCCAGTCGGTCTACCTGATCTTGGTTTCGCTCGGGCAGATGCTGGTGCTGATCACCGGCGGTTTCGACCTGTCCGTCGGCACGGCGATCGCGCTGACCTCCGTAGTTTCCGCGACGGCGATGGTCGCGGCTTCCGGCATGTTCCCGGATGCGGTCTGGCTGGTCATCGCGCTCGGCCTTGCTGCGGGTTTCGGCTCGGCGCTGCTGATCGGCACGCTGAACAGCATCGGTATTGCCGGCTTCAGCGTCTCGCCCTTCATCATGACGCTCGGCGTGCAGTCGGTCGGCGCCGGCATCGCGCTGTTCATCACCGGCGGCGTACCGGTCTCGGGCCTGCCCTACGAGTTCGGCGAGTTCTTCGGCTTCGGCCGCATCGTCGGCGTGCCCGTGCCGGTGCTCGTGGCACTGTTGGCGATCGCCGCCATGTGGATCCTGATGAACGGCACCCGCACCGGCGCGCAAATCTATGCCGTCGGCGGCAATATCAAGGCCGCACATCTCTCCGGCATCAACACGCGTCGCACGCTGTTCACCGCCTATGTCGTCTGCGCGCTGCTCGCTTCGCTCGCCGGCATCCTGCTGACGGCCCGCGTCGAAAGCGGCGAGACCAACCTTGGCGGCACCATCGCGCTGGAATCGATCGCCGCCTGCGTCATCGCCGGCGTGTCCCTGCGTGGCGGTATCGGGCGGGTGGAAAGTGTGGTGCTCGGCGCCTTCTTCATCGTGCTGGTGCAGAACGGCATGAACATCATGCAGATCGGCTCCTACATGCAGATGGTCCTGCTCGGCAGCCTGCTCGTGCTCGCCGTCGTCATAGATCAGCTGCGTTATCGGATGCTTGTCGGCAATCGCTAAGGCATAAATTTAACGGTAAAGCCCCGCCGGTATTGCTCCGGCGGGATTATCTGTTCGGATTACACCGTCAGCGAGGAGAGGAGATCCGAAAGGTCATCATCTCCCATATAGGCCATGGCGGATGCGCCGCCCGCGCCGGGCAATGCATTGACCTGCGACGATGTCATGGAGGCGAGCTGGCCGGGCGTAAAGGCCTGCGCCTGCTCGGGGCTGAGGCCTGCAAGAGCTGCCGTGCTGAGGCCGGAGATCGCGCTCGATGTCAGCGAGATGAGATCCTCCACCGAGAAGCTTGCGAGGTCGTCGGGGCCGAGCGCCGCAGCCTGGGTTGCCGTGAGCGCGCCAACCTGCGTTGGCGAGAGCGCTGCGATTTGCGATGAGCCAAGGGCTGCCATCTGGCCGTAGGTGAGAGATGCGACCTGGCCCGTCGACAGCGCGGCGATCGCGTCGGACGAGAGCGTGCCGATGGCCGTCGATGAAAGCCCCTTGATGGCCGAGGAGCTGATGGCGCCGAGTTCCTCGATCGAAATGGTCGCCATATGCGCGGCCGTCAATCCCGAGATGCCGGACGGGCTGAGCGCGGCGATCTGCTCGGTGCTGAAGGCTTCCAGCTGCTCGACGGTGAGGGCTGCAACCTGGTTGCTGCTCAGGCCTGCGATGCCGCCGGTGCCGAGCGCGCCGATTTCGGCTTCCGACAGGGTCGCAAGATAGCTTGCCGGCAGGCCGCGGATGGCGCTGGAGCTGATCGCTGCCAGTTTTTCGAACGTGAACGTATCGAGAGCCTGCGTCGACAAACCGGCAAGCGCGGAGGAGCTCAGGGCGCCGATCTGTGCGGCCGAGAGAGCCTCGACCTGCTCGAGATTGAGGCCCGAGACCTGGCTGCTGGTGAGGCCGGCGACGGCGCTCGCGCTCAGGGCCGCGATCTGCTGGGGCGTGAGGGCGGCGACGTCCTGCGCATCCAGGGCCGAAACCTGTCGCGAGCTAAGCGCACTGATCTGGGCGGTGGAGAGTGCCGCGACCTGCTGCGAGCTCAGGGCCGAAACCTGCGCTGTCGTGAGGCCTGCGACGCCGCTGCTGCTGAGTGCCGCGATCTGGTCGGCCGAAAGTCCGGCAATAACCGAGACGGAAAGGCCGGAGATCGCAAGTGAACTGATTGCCGAGAGTTCGGGCAGCGAGAAGCGTGCGAAATCTTCCGCCGTCAGCGCCGCCAACTGCTTGGCACTCATTGATCCGATCTGGGTACTGGTCAGCGCCTCGACCTGATCGGCATTGAGCGCCGCGATCTGATCGCTGGAAAGCCCCGATACGCCTTCGGCACTGAGCGCCGCAATCTGCGCCGTCGTCAACGTGGCGATCGTCGCTGCCGACAGGCCCGCGATGCCGCGGGAACTGATCGCAGCGAGGTCGGCGATCGAGAACCGTTCGAGATCATCCACGCCAAAGGCTGCGATCTGCCGTGAACCCAGGGCACCGACCTGTGTGCTGGTCAGGGCTTCCGCCTGGTCGGGGCTGAGTGCCGCGATCTGGTCGGTGCTGAGGGACGCAATGGCCCCCGAACCCAGGGCCGCAATCTGAGCGAGCGAGAGGGCTGCGATGTCGGCCGTGCTGAGCGCGCCGACCTGTGTGGAGCCGAAGGCGGCAAGCTGGGCCGTCGTCAGTGCTTCCAGCTGTGTGGTGCTCAGGGCATTCACCTGCGCGCTCGTCAGGCCGGCGACATTGATCGCGGCAATCTGCGCCGTGGTGAGCGAGGCGATGGTCGCCGTCGAAAGACCGGCGACGGCGCCCGACGTGATGGCGCCCATTTCACGGGCGGTGAAGGTTTCCAGATTGGCGACGCTGAAGGCGGAAATCTGCGACGAATTCAGGGCCGCGACCTGCGTGCTGGTCAGCGCTTCGGCCTGCGACAGCGAGAGGGCGGCGATCTGACTGGATGAGAGGCCGGCGACGCCAGTCGCGCTCATCGCGGCGATCTGGTTCGGCGAGAGCGCTGCAATGTCCTCCGTCCCGAGCGCCGCGATCTGCCGCGATCCGAGCGCTGCGATCTGCGCCGTCGTCAGGGCTGAGACCTGATCCGTGGTGAGCGCCGCGATCTGGCTGCTCGTCATGCCGGAAAGACCGGCCGGGCCAATCGCTGCGATCTGGCTCGTGGTAAGCGAGGCGAGCGTGGCGGTGGACAGGCCGGCCATGGCGCTGGCGCTGATCGCGCCCATGTCCGAAACCGAGAAGGTGTCGAGCTGGTCCGAATTGAGCGCCGCGACCTGCCGGGAGCTGAGAGCGGCGACCTGGCTGCTGGTGAGGGCTTCGGCCTGCGCGGTGCTGAGGGCTATGATCTGGTCCGTCGTCAGGCCGGAAATAGCGGCCGTGCTAAGGGCAGCAATCTGCGCGGTCGTAAGCGAGGCGATGTAGGACGGTCCGAGGATGGCAATCTGCCGGGCATCGAGCGCACGGACCTGCGCCGGCGTCAGCGCGTCGAGCTGGTCGCTGCTGAGGGCCTTGATCTGCTTCGTCTCGAGCGCGCCGATCGCGGATGTGCTCAGCGCTGCCACCTGTGTGCTGGAGAGCGAGGCGATGGCCGCTGTGGAGAGGCCTGTAATCGCGCCGGCATTGATGGAGGCGATTTCCCTGGTCGAGAATGTCGCGATGTCATCAGCGCCGAAGGCTGCCAGCTGTTCGGAGTTGAGGGCGGCGATCTGGCTGCTGGTGAGCGCTTCGGCCTGTGCGGTGCCGAGGGCTGCGATTTGCCTGGTGGTGAGCCCGCTGATGCCGCCGGTGCTGAGGGCGGCGATCTGCGCTGCCGAGAGCGCGGCGACAGAGCCGGTGGACAGGCCGCCGATCGCGTCGGAAGTAATAGCCGCGAGGTCCTTTGTGGAGAAGGTCGCGATGTCCTCCGGGCTGAGCGCTGCAAGCTGCGCCGAGTCGAGGGCGGCGACCTGGTTGGAGGTCAGGGCTTCGGCCTGCGCGGTGCTCAAGGCCTGCAATTGCCGGGCTGTCATGGCGGCGATCGCGGATCCGCTGAGGGCCCCGATCTGGGCGGTCGAGAGCGAGGCGATGGTCGCCGTCGAAAGGCCGGCGATCGCGCTTGCGCTAATCATCGCGATATCCTTCGTGGAGAAGGTCGCTATGTCGTCCGTGCCCAGTTCATGCAGCTGCTCGGAGGTGAGAGAGCCGACCTGGGTGCTGGTGAGCGCTTCCACCTGGCTGGTGCTGAGCACTGCCAACTGCTGCGACGTAAGGCCGGCGATGCTGGCTGCGTTGAGTGCCGCGATCTGCGCAATGGAAAGCGCGGCGATCTTGTCCGTTCCGAAGGCTTCGATCTGCGCCGAGGTGAGGGCCGACATCTGCCGGCTGGTGAGGGCACCGATCTGGTTGAGGCCAAGCGCTTCGATCTGGTCGTCGGTCAAGCCGGAAATGCCGGATGCGCTGAGGGCGGCGATCTGCGTGGTCGAGAACGACGCGAGGTCACTTTCGCTGAGAGCCGCGACCTGACTGGAACCCAGCGCCCCGAGCTGGGCCGTCGTGAAGGCGGAAATCTGGTCGGCGGAGAGGGCCCGGACCTGGCTGGTAGTGAGACCTGAAATGGTGGTAGAACTGAGGCTGGCAATCTGAGCGGTGGAAAGGGCCTGGATATCGTCTTCCAGCGCCGCGATCTGCGTCGGCGTGAGGGCCTTCAGCTGGGCGGTGGAAAGCTGGCTGACCTGCGCGGAGCTCAACGCCTCGATCTGTGCGGTCGTGAAGCCGGAAAGCGCGGTGCTGCTGATTGCGGCGAGCTGCGCCGATGACAGCGACGTCACGGTTTCGAGGCCAAGCCCGACGATGGCCTTGTTGGTGAGGGCGGCGATCTGGGCCGAGGAGAGCGCTGCAATGTCGCCCGGCTCGAGTGCTGCAACCTGAGTGGCCGTGAGCGCCCCGACCTGACTGGTCGTCAAGGCGGCTATCTGCGCGGTCGACAGGGCTTCGATCTGGGCGGCGGTCATGCCGGCGAGTGCATTACGGCTGAGCGCAGCCGCTTGCGCAGTGGACAGCCGCGACACAGCCGCCTCGTCGAGGCCGGCAATGGCCTTGTTGGTGATGGCGGCGATATCCTCGGTCGAGAAGGTGGCGATGTCGTTTGCGTCGAGCGTCGCAAGTTGCGTCGAGCTGAGAGCCTTGACCTGAGCCGGTGTCAGCGCCTTGATCTGCGCCGTGCTCAACGCATCGATCTGGTCGATCGTCAGCCCGGCGATCGCACTGCTGCTGAGGGCGGCGATCTGGTCGGTGGTGAGCGAGGCGAAGAAGTCCGGGTCCATGCTGGCCAGCTGCTTGGACTGGAGGGCGCCGATCTGCAGCGCCGAGAGTGCGGCGATCTGCCCGCTCTTCAGGGATGCGAAGGCATCGCTGCTCAGGCCGGGAATGGCCTTGTGGCTGATGGCTGCGATATCTGCGGTGGAGAAGGTGGCAAGGCCCGCCACGCCGATCGCGCCGAGCTGAGCGGAACTCAAGACCTTCACCTGCGCAGGCGTCAGCGCTTCGATCTGGTCTGCGTCGAGCGCGGCGAACTGCTTGGTCGTGAGGCTCGCAATGGCGCCGGTGCTGAGGGCCGCGATCTGGTCGGTGGACAGTGCGGCGATAGCTGCGGTGCCGAGAGCCCCTAGGGCCTTGCCGTCGATCGCGGCGATCTGTGTCGGCGTCAGTGCGGCGAGGCCCTGCTCGTCCAGCGACGAAATCTGGGCTGCGCTCATGACGCGAATCTGCAACGGCGTGAACGCTTCGATCTGGTCGGCATCGAAAACGGCCATCTGCGTGATGGTGAGGCTGGCAATGGCGGCGGTGCTGAATGCGGCGACCTGGTCGGCGGACAGCGCTGCGATGGCGCTCGTGCTAAGGCCTGCTACCGCCCGGTTGCTGAGTGCTGCAATATCCGCGGTGGAGAAGGTGGCAAGGCTGTCCGGTTCGATGGCCGAAAGCTGGGAGATGGTCATGTAGCGGATCTGCGCCGGCGTCAGCGCCTCGACCTGCTCGACGCTGAGGGCGGCGATATGCCAGGGCTTGAGCACGCCGATCTGGCTGGGTGTCAGGGCCGCGATCTGCTCGGTGGTGAAAGCGGCAATGGCCGCGGAGTTCAGGCCCGAAATGGCGTTGACCGGAATTGCGGCAATCTCGTCGCCGGAAAAGGCTTCGAATGCATAGCGATCGAAGGCTGCAACCTGGGTTTCGCTGAACGCCTTGATCTGCGTGATCGTGAAGGCCTCGACCTGATCGGCATTGAGAACGCTGACCTGGCTGGCCGTCAGGCCTGGAATTGCCCTGGCATTGAGTGCCGTGATCTGGGCGGGCGTGAGCCCGGCAATAGCGCTGGTGCTGAGGCCGGCGACAGCGCTGGCGCTGAGCGCGGCGATATCCAGCGTGGAGAATGTCGAGATGGTGTCGCCGTCGAGGACGGCGAGTTGCGCGCCACTCAGCACCTTGACCTGCGAAGGCGAGAACGCCTCGACCTGATCCATGCTCATGGCGCCGATCTGGGCCGTTGTCAGGCCTGCAACAGCGGCGCTGCTCAGGGCGGTGACCTGCTGGGTCGACAGGGCGCTGATGCCGGCCGTACCGAGGGCGGCGATCTGCCATGGTTCGAGCGCATTGATCTGGCTGGTGTTCAGCGCCTCGATCTGATCGGGCAAAAGCGCTGCCATCGCGCCGGTGCCAAAGCCCTTGAGCGCCTTGGCGGTGATGGCGGCGATATTTTCCTCGGAAAATGCTGCAATGTCGCGCGAATCCATGACGGCGAACTGTGCTGCGGTCATCGCGCGGATCTGCGCGGTCGTCAGCCCCTCGATCTGTCCCGGACCGAAGGCCGTGATCTGGGCGGTCGTCAGTGCGGCGATGGTCTTCGGGCTGAGGGCGGTGATCTGGTCGGCCGAAAGTGCGGCGATTGCCGCGGTCCCGAGACCCGGCAAGGCCTTGCCACTGATCGCGGCCATGTCGCCCGTCGAGAAGGTGGCGATATCGTCGGCTCCCATAGCCGCGAGCTGCTGCGCCGTGACAACCTTGATCTGGTTGGGCGACAGCGCCTCGATCTGGTCGCTGCTCATCGCGCTGATCTGGGTCGCCGTCAGGCCGGTGATCGCGCTGGTGCTGAGTGCGGGAATTTGCGTCGTGGTGAAGGCGGCGATGGCGTCCGTGCTGAGCGCGGCGATCTGGGCCGGCTTGAGCATTGCGACCTGCGCCGTCGTCATGCCGACAATCTGCTCGGGCGTCAGCGAGGTGGCTTGCGGCAGCGTGAAACCGGCAATGGCGAGGCTGTTCAGCGCCCCGATCTGGTCGGGTGACAGCGCCCTGATGGCCGCCGTGCTCAGGGTCTGTACGGCCTTGTAGCTGATCGCGGCCATATCCGCGGTCGAAAACGTCGCCAGTTCGTCGGGAGAGATGGCGGCAAGCTGGGCGGCGCTCAAAACCATGACCTGGGACGAGGTGAGCGCCTCGACCTGCTCCTCATTCAGAGCACCGATCTGCCCGGCCGTGAGGCCACCGATCTGGTTCTGGGTGAGGCTTTCGATGGCGAACTTGTCGAGGGCGCCGAGCTGGTCGAGCGACAGGCCGATGACGGCGTGCTGCGAAATGGCGCTCAACTGCTTCGTACTGAGGGTCTCGATATCCTCGACTTCGAGTGCGGCGACCTGCTTGGAGGAGAAGGCAGCGAGCTGGCCGGTGGAAAGCGCGGCGACATCTTTCGTCGTCCAGTCTGCAATCGCCGCCGTGGAAAGCTGCTTGATCTGGCTGATGCTCAAGGAGGAAACGACAGACGTCATATGGCAAATCCCTAATGAAAGATCGCAGTGCCTCCCGCAAAATCCGGCTCCATTTGGCAGCCGCGCGCAGCGCACAGGCCGGATGTCTCCACAATCCGGCAATACATCGATACGAAAGGGGGCTTGCCTGAAGCTGAAGTTTCGGGTGCGGAGAGTATAGTGGGCGGCCTTGAAACCCTGGTTTTCCAGAGTTTTCTGTGCCGCGGGCTACAGGGCACCCGATCTCCGCCCGAGTGGGGCATCACGATCCGAAAGCTGTTCGCAACAGAATCGGTGAGATACGCCGAATCGATAAATCCAGATTCGAAACGCGCGCCGGCGCTGGTGATCGTCCGGCCCGTTTTGCTGACCATGGAAGCCAGATACGGCGGCTATTCTGACGCGATAGCCGAAGCGACGCGACCAGATGCCCGCCGGCACTGGCCGCTTTCCTTGGCGCTTCTGTGCGGAACCTTAACTCGCGGAGCGGAAGGCGCCGTCGATTTTGCTCGCCGGTGGCGGGGCGTAGCCGCCGAGACGGGAGGTGCGGATGCTGAGGCCGGCCATGGCTTCCGCAAGTTTTACCGCACAGGAGACGCCGTCGAGCACGGGCAGGCCGTGTTCTGCGGAAAGGTCTGCGGCGAGGCTTGCCATTCCGGCGCAGCCGAGCACGATTGCCTCGGCGCGGTCCTCGCTGATGGCAAGGCCGATTTCGCCGCTGATCTTCTGGCGGGCGTTGGAGCCCGGCTGTTCCAGTTCCAGCACGGCTACTTCCGAGGAACGCACGCGGGCGCAGCGGGTATCGAGACCGTAGCGAGCAAGATTGTGTTCCAGTGCCGGAACCGAGCGCGCAAGCGTGGTAACCACCGAGAACTTGTTCGAGATCATCGAAGCGAAGTGATAGGCGGCCTCGCCGATGCCGATCACCGGCTTGTCGGTGAGGCAGCGGGCGGCGTCGAGGCCGGTGTCGTCGAAACAGGCGATGACGACGGCGTCGCAATCCGGGTTGCGGCGGATGGTGTCGAGCAGTCCGGCGAGGCTCATCGCCTCGTCGAAAAAGCCCTCGATGGAGACCGGCCCATGCACGGGGTTGATGGCCGTGATTTCGGTTCCGGGAGAGGCGGCGGCGCGCGCCGCCTTGCCGATGTGTTCCGTCATCGATGCGGTGGTGTTGGGGTTGATGACGAGGATTTTCATGTCAGAGTTCGCCTCCGAGGTAGGCAGCTTTGATGCGGTCGTCGTTCATCAACTCTTTCGAGTTGCCTGAGAGCGCGATCGACCCGGTGGAAAGCGCATAAGCGCGGTTGGAGATGGAGAGCGCCATGCGGCTGTTCTGCTCGACGAGGAGGATGGAAACCTTCTCGTCGCGGCTGATGGCGACGATGGCACGTGCGATGTCCTGCACCAGCTTTGGCGCGATGCCGAGGGAAGGCTCGTCCAGCAACAGAAGCTTCGGGCGGGCCATGAGGGCACGGCCGATCACCATCATCTGCTGTTCGCCGCCGGACATGGTGTTTGCCTGCTGGTGATAGCGCTCGCGCAGGCGTGGAAAGCGTGTCAGCACGCTTTCCAGCGTCTTTTCGATCTCCGCCTTGTCGGTTCGGGTGAAGGCCCCCATCAGGAGATTGTCCTTCACCGACATCAGCGGGAAGGCGCGCCGTCCCTCCGGCACCATGGAGATGCCCTTGCGCACGACGTCGGCGGCGGATGTGCCGTCGAGCCGCTGGCCCTCATAGTGGATCTGGCCGGACTTGATGGGCCGAAGCCCGGTGATCGCCCTGAGGATGGAGGACTTGCCCGCGCCGTTCGCGCCGATCAGCGCGACGGTTTCGCCTTCCGCCACATCGATCGAGACACCTTTCAGCGCATAGATGTGATCGTAGTACAGCTCGACATTTTCGACGCTCAATATTTTTGTCATGGCTTACATCCCGATCGCAGCATCTTCGGAGCCGAGATAGGCTTCGATGACCTTCTCGTTCTCGCGGATTTCCTGGGGTGTGCCTTCGGCGAGTTTTTGGCCGAAGTTGATGCACACGATGCGGTCGCTGATCTTCATCACCGCGGGCATGTCGTGTTCCACGAGCAGCACGGTGACGCCGCGCTCGTCGCGAAGGCGGCGGACAAGGCCCACCATCTTCATCGTCTCGTCGTGGTTCATGCCGGCGAAGGGCTCGTCGAGCAGGATGACCTTGGGATCGGTGGCAAGGCCGATGGCCATGCCCAGCGCGCGCAGATGCCCCTGCGGCAGGTTGGAGGCGAGTTCGTTGCGGATCGCCTGCAGCCCGAGGAAATCGACGATGTCGTCGGCAGAGGCCGCGAATGCCGCCTCGTCCTCCTTAGCCTGCTTGCTGCCGAGGAAGAAGCCGAAGAGGCTCGCCTTGGAGCGCAGGTGATGGGAGACGATGATGTTTTCACGCACCGTCATGGAGCGGAAGATCGTCGTTTCCTGAAAGGTCCGCACGACGCCCATGCGGGCCACCTTGTGCGGAGCGAGGCTGGAGATGCGCTCGCCGTTGAAGAGCACTTCCCCGCTCGTTGCCGGAACGAAGGAGGAGATCAGCTTGAACAGCGTCGACTTGCCGGCGCCGTTCGGGCCGATCACCGAAAGGATCTCGCCCTGTTTGACATCGAAGGAGACGTCGTTCACCGCCGTCAGGCCGCCGTAGCGTTTGGTGATGTTCTTGATTTGCAGGATAGGGGTCATGCGCGACTCTCCTTCTTGTCGAGAAGGCTCAGGACACCGTTCGGCAGGACCAGCATGAGCAGGATCATGATGCCGGAGTAGATGAGGAGCTGATATTCCCGGGCGATCGACAGCAGATCCCAGCCGAAATAGAGCAGGAGCGTGCCGAGCATCGGGCCGAAGACGTAGCCGAGCCCGCCAAGGAAGCAGTAGAGCATGAAGTTCACGCTGTCTGCGACCACGAAGGAGGACGGATAGATTGACTGCGCGATGGAGGCGAACATGGCGCCCGCGATGCCGCCGAAGAACGAGGAAATCGCATAGGCGAGCAGCCGGAGGTAGACGGTATTGACACCGATCGAGGCCGAAAGCTCCTCGTTCTGCTGGAGGCTGCGGCAGAGATGCCCGAGCCGCGAATTCACGATGCGCCAGAGCACCAGGTAGGTGATCACCATCAGCAGCGCGGCCATGATGTAGAAGCCGAAGCGCGGATTGCTGAGCGATCCCAGGGCCGGGATGATGGTCAGGCCGAAGATCGACAATTCACCCGGCAGCGGGATGGAGGTAATGCCCTTCGCCCCGTTGGTGATCGGTAAGGCAAGGGCAGTGAGGCGTGCCACCTCAGTCAATACCAGCGTCACCATGGCGAAATAGACGCCACGGAGACGAAGGATCGGAAAGCCGATCAGGACGGAGATGAAGGCGCAGAACAGGCCTGCCAGCGGCAGCGTCAGCCAGAACGAGACGTTCGCCTGGGTGACGAGGATGGCCGAGACATAGCCGCCGATCAGCGCATAGGCGCCCTGGCCGATATTGATGCGGCCGATATAGAAGGTGAGCCAGACGCCGGCTGCTCCAACGGAGAGCAGTGCGACCGAGGTCAGCGTGTAGAAGAAATCCCAGCGCCCGGTCAGACTGATGAAGATCGGTACGAGCACGAAGACGGTGAGGAGGAAGGCCGCAAAGCCGAGGATTCTTGAAGTGGTCATGATCTCAACCCCACGGCTTGCCCATCAGCCCCTGCGGGCGGACGGCGAGGAACACCATCAACGTGGCGAAGATGACGAGGTAGGTGATGTCGCCATAGGCCGAGAGCACGGTCAGGCCGACACTCTCCATCATGCCGAGGATGAACCCGCCGGCAATCGCCCCGGAAATCACGCCAGCACCACCGATCATGATCATCAGGAAGGCCTTGACCGAGGTCGGGCCACCCATGCCGAGATTGACGCCGGTAATGGTGACGAGGAGGCCGCCGACGAGTCCGGCAAGCATCGCGCCGAGCGCGAAGCCGATCATCGAGTAGCGGGAGACGTTCACGCCCATCAGCTGGGCGGCCATCTTGTCCTGGGCGAGCGCACGCATGGCACGGCCGGTCCGGGAGTAGTTCATAAAGCCGATGAAGGCGACGATCAACAGGATGGCGAGAACGCCGATCAGAATGCGGTCATAGGGCATGATGATCCGCATGTCCCAGTTGAACACGCCGTTGACGATCTTCGGCACGCCGCGCTGCTTTTCACCGAAGAACAGCAGGATGACGGCATCGAGGAAGAAGGCGACGCCCGCAGCAAGCAGCATGGTCGATTCATCGCGTTTCGAGCGGCGCACGACCGGCGCGAAGAGGAATTTTTCGATGGCCGCGCCCATGATCGCGAGGACCACCGCCGAGGCGAAGAGGCCGACGATGAAGGGCAGGCCGAGCTGGACGACGACCGTATAGGTGACGAAGCCGCCGAAGACATACATCTGCCCATGGGCGAAGTTCAGCACGTTCATCAGCGAGAAAATCAGCGTCAGCCCGAGGGCGATCAACGCATATTGCGCGCCGAGGTAGAGACCGTTGGCGATTATCTGTTCCATCGTGAGCCTCCAATGGAAGGTTCAGGCAAAGAGGAATCCGGCCGGACTGCGCGTGCGGTCCGGATCCCGTTTTCTTAAGTGGCCGCGCAATCCCAGACGGAAAACCGCTTCACACTTTTCCTGGAATTGCCCCAGGGTGCCTAGGCTCGGATCAGTCGACCTGGCCGACGAACAGCGTCTCGAACTTACCCCCCTTGTACTCGTTCACGACGAGCGGGACGGAGATCTGACGCTTCTGGCCGAAAGAGGTCATGCCGACATATTTCAGCTTGGCATCGCCCTTCATGAAGGGGTTGGCGGCCTCGAACGTGTCCATCGTCTTCTTGAATTCATCGACATTGTCGATGGCGGCGGGGTTCGCCTTCAGTGTTTCGAGGATGTATTCGAGCGCATAGACCTTGGTGTTCGACTCGTCATTGTATTCGCCGAACATCTTCGTGTAGCGCGTGACGAATTCCGTCATCGTGTCGCTGGCAAGCTCCGGCGTGGACGCGCCACCGACGGAGATGAAGCCATCCGCGAGTTCGCCGGCACCTTCCTGCAGAACGCTCGCATCCTGCCCGGTTTCCGTCGAGATGAGGCCGGTATAGCCGAGTTCACGCGCCGAGCGGATGAGCTGCGGAGCACTGGCCGGCGAGACGCCGGAGAGCACGAGCAGGTCGGGCGAAGCCTGGATGACGGGCAGCAGAACCGGGGTGAAGTCGGTCGTGTCCACCTGGTAGGTCACGTTTCCGGAGACGACTTCCAGTCCCAGCGCCTCGGCGGCGGCAATGCCGGATTCACGCTGGCTCAGCGGGTCGGATTCGTTGGCCGCAACGAAGGCCACCTTCTTCACGCCCTTGGTTTCCTTCAGGTACTTGTAGATGGCAGGACCCGACTGATAGTTCGCAACCATGCCGAGGATCGCGTTCGATGCCGGCGCGGTGAAGAGTTCCTTCGGGAAAGCATAGGGGAAATACATGATGCCGTTCTGCTCGGCGACCGGGCGCACGGCGGCAGCACCGTCATCGACGTTCGGGCCGACGACGTAGTGCACGCCGTCCTGCGACATCTTCTCCATGCCGGCGATGGCCCGCTTGGGGTCCTTCTGGTCGTCGAAGGGTACGATCTCGATCGTGTAGGTCTTGTCGCCGATCTTGACGCCGCCCAGCTCGTTCAGCCAGGCCGCACGGGCTTCCATCGAACGCTGGTTCGAGACGCCCCAGGACGCAGCCGGACCGGAGGTGACGCCGACGAAGCCGACTTTAAGAGTCGGGTTCTGTGCGTACGCCATAAGCGGCATGGACAGCACGGTGGCTGCGGCGAGGGCGGAAAATTTCAGGAATGTGCGCTTGTGCATGATGTTCTTCCTCTGGGCCATTGATCTATTTTCTATGGGCGAGCGGGTCGCGAGGGCGGCACGTTCGGCCTTGGCCAGGGCATTGAATGCATTGTTAACAATCTTGTCAATAGCTCGTGAACAAGGCATTGTTATTTTCGTCGACGAAATATGCGCTTGTTGGTCAACCAAATCAGACATATTTAGAGGCAGTGCAATAGAATGCGCATGTGAGGAGATGCGGTGGTTGATTTGAGCCGAGGTAACGTGGTGGAGGCGGACGAAGTCGACGAGAGCGACATCGTCGAGCGCATTTTCGATGCCGTCATCGAGCAGAGATTGCCGCCGGGCACGAAGCTTTCCGAGTCGGCCCTGTGCGACGCCTTCGGGGTGGGGCGCATGCGCATCCGCCGCAGCCTGCTGTTGCTTGCCAGCCGCGAAGTTGTGGAACTCCACGCCAACCGTGGCGCTTTCGTCGCGTCACCGACGCCCGAGCAGGCCCGCGAGGTCTTCGAGGCGCGCCTGGCGCTCGAGCCGAACATCGCGCGCCTTGCCGTCCAGCGCGCCTCGGACGAGGACATAACGGCGCTGACCCGTCATCTGGAAATGGAATATGTGGCGCACAAGGAGCGCCACAGGCACGATGCGATCCGCCTTTCCGGCCAGTTCCACACCCTGCTCGCGCAGGTCGCCGGCAATGCCATCCTTATCCGCACGATGAAGGAGCTGGTGACGCGCACCTCGCTGATCATCGGCCTTTTCGGTGCTGGCGTCAGCAACTGTCGCGACGACGACCATGCGGCGATCGTCGGGGCCTTTCACACGCGCGACGCAGAAAAGGCGGCCTGGATGATGACGCTGCACCTGCGGCACATTCAGGACCACCTCGAACTCGGCGTGAAGTCCACGGATTCCGTGGACCTCATGGAGCTTTTCCGTAAGCCGTGAAACGGTTTACCTCTCCGGTCGACTATGACCTCCCAGCCATGACGAGCGGCGGGCAATGCAGGTAACGGGCGACCTTGCGCTTGGCCGTGATATCGGCCCAGACCAGTTCGACATCGCCATCCTTGAGCCCGGTCGCGGCCGCAATCGTTGCCGCTGGCAGCCCGTGCTCCAGTCCGTAGAGGCAGATGTCCATCTTGGCGTAGGGCAGTGCGAAATAGAATTCTTCCTGCGTCTGCGGCAGCGAATAGGTATCGGTGGTCGGCGGGCGGGAGAGGATTTCGGCCGGCACGCCGAGATGGGCGGCGAGCTGGTAAACCTGCGACTTGTAGAGATGGGCGATCGGCTTGATG
The DNA here is from genome assembly GCF_001713395.1 of Sinorhizobium sp. RAC02. Taxonomy (NCBI): domain Bacteria; kingdom Pseudomonadati; phylum Pseudomonadota; class Alphaproteobacteria; order Hyphomicrobiales; family Rhizobiaceae; genus Sinorhizobium; species Sinorhizobium sp. RAC02. The sequence goes on from NZ_CP016452.1 coordinate 1,353,422, forward strand.
TCGGCAGCGCCATCGCCGTTCTTCACGAAGAAACCCTGGTCGTATTCCAGTAGGTTCGGGGTGCCGATGACGGCAAAGTTCAGGCGGTCGGCGTGGTAATATTCAAGCTGCTTGCGGGTGCGCTGCTTCATGTTCGTCGCCGCGACGATGCCAAGATAGGCGTTCGCGGACAGCCGCACCTTGCGCATCGCACCGTCCGGCGCACGCACGACGAGCGAGGAAATATTGTAGCCACCGGTCGTCATCGGATTATCGAAGACGATTTTGGACCCCCAGCCGGTGCCGAACTCCGGCACGGCCTCGCGGATGAAGGCATCGCGGCGCTCATAGCAGCCCATGGCGGCGAGCGACGGGCCGATATCCTCGACGACGCTCTCGATGCCAAAGGTTTCCGCGACGCTGCGCCCGAGACGCAGGCTTTCCGGGTCGGAATCATTCTCCGGCATGAACAGGGCAAACACGTTTTTCGCACCGAGCGCCCCCACGGCGAGCGCCGCGCAAAGGCTGGAATCGATGCCGCCGGAAATGCCGAGGACCAGACCACGCTTGCGCAGGCCGGTGCGCAGCTCCTCGCGCATCCAGCGAGTGATACGCTCTACTTCCGCGGCAGCGTCGAGCACGAGCGGAGCGAAGGCTGGCGTGTGGGTCTTCGGCGTGGTCATGCGGTTGATCCTATGGTGTTGGCGGGTGCGGCGGCGAGGCGACGGATGGCCTTGCCGGAATCGGTCTTGGGCAAAGTGTCCCGGAACTCGACGAGCTTCGGGACCATGTGGTCTTCGAGGTTTCGGGCACAGAAGCGCATGACATCCCGCTCGGTCAGCGCGGGGTCGGTGGCGACGACGACGGCTTTCACGACCTGCCCGAGCACATCATGCGGCACACCGACGACGAGCGCTTCCGCTATGCCCGGCATGCGGCAGAGCACGTCCTCGACGGCCTTCGGCGCGACCTTCTCGCCGCGCGATTTGATGATGTCGTCCAGACGGGCGACGAAGGTGAGATAGCCATCCGCATCCGCTGTGAAAAGATCGCCGGTGTATAGCCGCAGGGCGCCGGTGCGCGGATCCGACCGCAACGATTGGCGCGTCGCCGCCTCGTTTTGCCAGTAACCGCGCATGACATGCGGTCCGCTGATCACGAGTTCGCCAACCGCCCCGGGGGGCAACGGGTCGCCCGCTTCGTCGATGACTTCGGCATGGGTTCCCGGAATGGCGATGCCGACGGAGCCGCGCCGGGTGTCGAGCTCTTCCGGCGGCAGCCAACTGACGCGGGTGCATTCGGTCTGGCCGTACATGATGTAGAGGCGGGCCTGCGGCAGGAAGGCGCGCAGTCCGTCGACATGGGCAAGCGGCAGCGGCGCGGCCGCGCTCGTCACGTAGCGCAGGTTGGCAAAATAAGACGGGTCGAGTTCCCGGGCCTGCAGCATCATGGCCGCCATGGTCGGCACCAGCGGGAAGCCGGTTACGCGCTCGTCGCGGATCTTCTCGAAGATTGCTTGCGGGAAGGCGAACGACTTTTCGATGACCAGCGTCGCGCCGACGCGCATCGCGGTCACGAGTTGGGTGAGCCCGTAGCCGAAGGACAGGGGAAGCACGACGAGGATGACGTCGGAGGCGGTGTTTTCAAGATAGCTGGTGATCGACCGGGCGGCCGCGTCCATGTTCTCATGGGCAAGCATCACGCCCTTGGGCTCGCCTGTCGATCCCGACGTGTATATCAGCGCGGCGAGGTCCGTGTCCGGGTGTGTTTCGGGGCCGAGCGGATCCGCTTCAAGCCCGGTATCGAAACTGCCCCCATCGCCTGTGACGAGGCGCGGTATATCTGTGAGTTCCGGCACTCCCTGAACAATGGGCTCCAACCGTCCTTCGACAATCAGCATTGCAGGACGGCAATCCCGTGCAATCTGCTCGAGGCGGGCAGTTTTGCTGGCAGGATTGACGGGGCAGATCGCTGCGCCAGCGATCCACGTGGCAAAAATCGCGACAGCCGCCCGCCAGCCATTGTCGAGCAGGATGAGGACGCGGTCGCCGGGACCGATGCCGTTCGCGCGGAGTGTCGCAGCCATGCGGGTGGAGAGATCGAGAAAACGTGCGTAGCTCAGCCGCGTCTCCCCCGCGACGATCGCCGTCCTGGCGCCATCGCGGGCTGCGCTGTCTTGAAGATACCGCTCGATCCGCATGATCGTTTCCGCCGTCAGGCCGCCTGCTTGCGGGCGATGAAGCCGGCAATCCGGTCGATCGTATCGAGGTTGGCCGGAACGATATCGGCGTCGGCCACCCGAATGGCAAAACGCTCTTCGAGGAAGCCGACGAGTTCGAGAATGCCCGTCGAATCGATCAGGTCATTGTCGATCAGCGACAGGTCTGCCGGCAGCGGATGGCTGTCGTCTCCGAAAAGAAAATTCTCCACCACGAAGGCGCGGATGGCGGTTCTGGTTTCGTCGGTCATTCTTGGTGTATCCCGATCCTCGGTGCGGTTTGTGATGATTGCGCAGCGTCCAGACCGCGCAGCAGTTCGGTCGACAGCACGCCGATGAAGGCCGCGTTGTCGCGAAATCCGGTGACGTGTCCCTTGAGGACCTTTTCCTTCAACTTGCCCACTGCCGGAGCATTGAACAATCCGCTTTGCGCGAGCCGTGCCGGCGACAGCACGGCGTCGAGATAGGCCGGCGCGTTGGGCGCGGCAAAACTCTCGCTATCAGGCGCGCGGTAGGGCTGTTTCGGCCGATCGATGATCTCGGCCGGCACGAGACCGCGGGCGGCTTGCTTGAGGATGTGCTTTTCCTTCAGGCCGAGCAGCTTGGTCTCCGGGGAGAGGCTCGCGGCAAAGCCAACCACGCGGTGATCGAGGAAAGGAAAACGCCCTTCCACGGCATTCGCCATCATCACCCTGTCGCCCTGGCTGGAGAGGATGTAGCCGGGCAGCAGAAAGGCCGTTTCGAGATATTGCGCCTGATGCAGCGGATGCCAGCGGCCAAAATCGGCCGGCAACTGGGCTGCCAGGTCCGCCGCCGCATCGTAGTCGCCGATCGCCTGCTTGAGGTCGGCGGAAAAGAAGAGTTTGGCGGCCGATGTCGAGCGGAAGCGCGGGCGGTGCGAATAGAGCGGATCGTCCAGCGCCTCGGACCCGAAGGAAAAGAAACGCGCGAGATAATCCGGTGACTGCTGCTTGAGGCCGGGCAGATAGGGGTAAAGCCGCTGGAAGAGGCGCGGGCGCCGGTTGGAGTCCGGCTGCCGGCCGCAGAAGCGCCGGACCCGAGCCTCGCGAAACAGGTCATACCCGGCGAAAATCTCGTCTGCGCCTTCACCGGTCAGGACGACCTTCATGCCCTGATCGCGCACGCGCCCGGCGAGCAGGTGAAGCGGGACAGGCGCGGTGCGCAGGATCGGGCGCTCGATATGGCGCATCACATCTGGCAGGTGCTCCGCGATTGCCGCGGTGGAGCATTCGACGCTGTCTGAAGCGGTGCCGAGTGTCGCGGCCATTTGGCGCTGCCAGGCGCTTTCATCGTGTTCTTCGCTGCGGAACGTCAGTGAAAATGTCCTGAGCCCCTGGGTGACGGTGCGGGCTGCAAGCGCCGAGATCAGCGAAGAGTCGAGGCCACCGGAGAGATAGGCGCCAACGGGGACGTCGGCGCGCAGGCGGATGCGGGTTGCGTCCGTCAGGAGCGCTCGCAGCTCTTCTGCCTGCGCCTCCGGCGGGCCGGACGGTGCTGCGTCGCCGCGATCCGGGAAAGAGAGCTGCCACCAGGGGCGGATCGTCCTCTGGCCCTCTCGCAGGGTCATCACATGGCCGGGCGGAAGTTCGTGGATGCCGCGGAAGGCCGTTCTCGGCGGGATCGGGCACCAGAGCGTAAAGACCTGGTCGAGCGCCAGCGGGTCGATTTCGGCGGCGAAGCCGGGCAGGGCCAGCAGCGCCTTGATCTCAGAGGCGAAAAACAGCGCGCCCTCATGCTCGGTGTAGAAGAGCGGACGCACCCCCATGCGGTCGCGGGCGAGCACAAGAGTCCGCTGTTGCGCATCGTGGATGGCAAAGGCGAAATCGCCGTTGAAATCCTCAAGGCAATCGAGGCCCCTCCGCTGATAGGCGGCGAGCAGCACCTCGGTATCCGAGGTCGTGCGGAACCGGTGGCCACGGCTCTTCAGGTCGTCGCGCAGTTCGACATAGTTGAAGATTTCGCCGTTGAAGGAGACCGCGAGAGCATCGTCCTCAGTCGCCATCGGCTGGGCGCCGTCGGCAAGGCCGACGATAGAAAGGCGGGTATGGGCAAGGCCGGTATCGCCGCGGATCAGAATGCCTTCGCCGTCCGGGCCGCGATGCCGCAGCGCCGCGACCATAAGACGAAGGTACTCAGCCGCCCGGTCCGGCGCGATGTTTCCCCCATGATAGCCCGCTATCCCGCACATGATGAGCCTATCCGAACCGGTCGCCGATGAGGCGGGTCCAGCCTTCGCCGGCAAGGCCGTTGAGGAAGGCATGCCCGTTCGTCATGGCGGCGAGGAGATCAGGGTTTCGGGAATGCACGACAGTCGAGGACGCGTGCAGGAAGCTGCATTTCTTGCCGATCATGGCATTGAGCAGGACCGGCTGCGTGCGGCCGCGCATGGCGACGAGTCCACGTTCATGGGCATTGCGCAACAGGCAGTCGATGACGACCGATTCTTGTCCGGGTGCGGCCAGGATCTGTACCGTGCGGCCGATGCCGCCGGGATTGCCGTAATAGAGATAGAGGCCGATCGCCTTGCCGGACCGGGATTTGACGGCATGCTGGACGCGCTCGCCATGCAGGGCCTTACGCTTGGCGTGTTGCAGCATCGCCGTCAGCGTCGGCTGATCCCAGGCAGGATGGAGGGGAAATTGCGTCACGAAGCTCTGGCAGAGGGCCGCAAACTCCTCGTCGTCGACCGGAACGTCTGCGAATGCGTCAGCCTTGCCGGCAAGTGGCGTATAGGAGATCCATGCGGATTTTCCGCGACGCCTGACCAGCGCGTCAGCCGCTTTCGCCACTGGCGAGAGCAGCCTGAGAGCGGACATCCGGCCGGCCGCGGCTTCCAGCGCGAAGGCGGCCGGTCGCAGGACACGCAGCCATTCGAGGCTGTAGGGGCCGAGCACGGTGGCGCGCATGCTGCGCCACATGTCGGTCGAAACATCGTTCGACGTTTCGGTAAAGGAAAAATCCTGCGGCCCGGAGAGTACGTCGCGCAGCAGGCGCGCACCGGCAAAGGGGTCGCTCTCGCGATCGTCGCAAGCGAAGGTGCCGCAGTTCGCAGCCCGCACGGCGCGGCCCTCGAATTCCATGCGCACCGGCAGGACACCGAGAAAGCCGGAAACGCTGCCGTCATCGCGCATATGGACGCGTGAGCGTATGTCGGGGTCGCGATCGGTAAAATCCAGGAACAGCGCGCGCAGATAGGTTTTCAGGTCGTCGCCCGCCGGCTGCGCGCTCTTGCGCAGAAGCCGCTGGAAGAGATCCGCGACCGCATCGACATCCCCGACCTCAAATGAACGTACGCTCGGCATCGCGACCTACTCGGACCCTGTCCCCATTGCGGTTCTCCGGCGAGCCACAGCCGCCCAGACTTGCTTACGCGACGACCATGAAAAAAAGGTCAAGAAATGGGTTTGCCGGGTGGAGCGCGTTTCGCGTTTTGATGGAAAACCGCAATGCAGCAGGCGGCGCGCGGCATTTTGGGGCCGCGCGCGGCCTGGTAGGCTACATTGCGTGGGGTGCCGTGTATCCCAGCGCTGCCGCAGCCATCCAGATCGCCATGGCGATCATCATCAGGTTTTCGGTCAGCGAGATGAAGCCGAGGGGGACGTTACTGGATCCGCCCACGCAGGCGCATTTCAACTCGCGCCGGTCGATATAGACCGCTTTGAACACCGAGACGGCCCCGATGGTGCCGATAAAGAGGGCGGTCGGGATCGACAGCCAATTGAGGGCGCCGGCCACCATCAGTACCCCGGCCAGGCCCTCGGCATAGGGGTAGATGTAGCTGTAGGGCACCCAGCGTTTCGCGAGCAGGTCGTAGTTCAGGAACATGGTCGCGAAGCTCTCGACATTCTGTAGCTTCAGCATGGCAAGCACGACCATCGAGAAGGCGATGAACCACTCCGCCGCCTTCAGCGTGAAGGGCGTGCCGCTCACCGCGAAACTCACCGCCATGGCCATCAACGCCGTCAGCGTGAAGAGCACGATCACCGGCCGATAGCTGGTCGCCTTCGGGTCGGCGACGGGTTTCCCGAGAAAGCGGCGCAGGTCGTCATAGCCGCCGATACGTTCGCCGTTGATAAAGACCTGCGGCGTGGTCGCCACCTCATGCTTGGCCTTGAAGGCGTCGGTCTCCTCGCGCGTCGTCAGGTGACGGTCGTCGACCACATAGCCCGAGCGGCGCAGAAGATCCTTCGCCTTGAGGCCATAGGGGCAGGTGTGGCCTGGCATCACCATGCGGTAGAGGATGGCCTTGCGGTCTGCATCCGGATTGATCCTGTCCAACATCTCACGTCTCCTGTCTTGTGAAATCATTGGCAGGACTATAAGTTCCGTACCATGGTACGGAGTCAACACCCTCAAGACCTCACGATCGGAAAACTTGCGGCGGCCGCCAATGTCGGCGTCGAGACGGTGCGGTTTTACCAGCGTCGCGGCCTGCTTTCGACGCCGAAGCGCCTGGACGGCATCCGTCACTATGGTGAGTCGGATGTCAGCCGCCTCCGCTTCATCCGGCAAGCCCAGACGGCCGGTTTCACGCTGGAAGAAATCCGCCAGCTACTGACCCTCGATTCCGGCGAAAACCGCGCCGCCGTGCGCGACATGGCGAACAAGCGCCTTACCGAACTGGATGCCCGGATGAAAGAGCTTGAGAGGGCCCGGGCTTCGCTTCAAACGCTGGTTTCGGAATGCGCGGTCGGCAAGACCGGGCCGTGTCCGATCTTAAAGTCCTTTGCTTCGTAAGAAATCGGTGCCCGCAAGCGTGCCGAACGTCAGACCCCTGCGATGCTCATCCAGGCCGTGCCATTCCAGAACTGGAGCTGGTGCAGGGTCATGTTGTAGACGACCAGTCCTTCTGCCGGCGAGGCAATCGCGTTGCGTTGCGTCGTCGTCATGCGGGGCGGCAGGAAGCCGCGGGTCGTGCTGGCCATGTCGACCAATGCGGATGCGTTTGGTGCGGTGATGCCGATGCCGATCTGGCCGGTCGTCGCGATGCGGAAGGATTCGACCGTGTCATTGACCTTGAAGACCAGCGGATGGTTGCTCTTCGACGCCAGCATCACATTGTTCGTAAAGGTGCCCATTACGAAGCGGACATTGTTCGTCGTGTCTTGCCCTCGGAAGTAGGCAGCTCCCGCACCGGCCACACCGATCGTCTTGTCGTAGTTGAGAAGGCTGTCCGTCGCGCCGGGCTGGCCGACGGTCAAGAGGTAGCGAATGTCCGTGGTATTGATGCCGGCAAAGCCATCGGATGCCTTCAGATAGAGCGGAGTTTTCCAGGTGCTGCCGTCGGCGGAGACCTTTACCGAGAAATCGTCATTGCCGGCGAGGCCCATTTCCGCCCGGCCGGACCAGTTGGTCTGAAACAGCATGGAGGCCGTGTTTGCGGCTGCCGCCTTGTTGACCTTGATCTGGTGACCCGCACCGGCATGGGTAAACAGGCTTGCGGCCGCGGCAACGGCGAGGCGATTGACGGTATCGGCATCCGTCTCGATGCCAAGCAGAGTGAGTCGCTCCGGTGTCGGCGCTGCCTTGATCCATGTGCTGTCGTGAAAAACATGGATCGCCTCGCCGGTGGCATCCCACAGCGTCCAGCCCGGCTGCGGTGGAAAAAACACCCAGACGCCATCCTGAAAGGCGGCGATCTTGTTCGTATGAGAGATGAAGGCGCCCGTCGGCGCGCTGCCGACCACGTGACGTTCACCCTCCACCGGCGCACCGGGCGGCGTATTGCTGCCGACGCCGCTCACGCGAATGTGGAGCACCGCATCGAGGATGCTCAGGGCCTCGTTGTGGGTGACGTGTTTCTGCGCCTGCGCCGGCATGATGTAGGGGAGTTTGAGGAGGTCGGTCTGTTCGCTCACGGTCGGGCTCCTGTGCGGATGGATGCCCAGTATGAGGCGGGCCGGCGGAGCGGGGACGAAACGGGCTGCGCTCAGCGCAGAATCAGGCGATTCAGCCGAAAACCATCCTCTTGCGCCCCCGCTGCGCGAGGCGACGGAGCGCTAGCTCGAGACCGTTGGCGCCGCACATTTAAATGCGTTGGCATGGCCGCAGCTCACCCCGCGTCTCCCGTCGTTTGCGACGGTCATCACAGGCCTGTGATGAATTCCTGATTCTGGTTGAACGGAAGGACGGCCTTATTCCCTTGTTTTTGCCGCATTTTGCCAGCAAATGATTCTGCGTCGCTGCACGGTGCTTCGCCGATTGGAGCGCAGGAAACAAATGCAAAAAGCCTCGAGTGCGCGCACACCCGAGGCTGGCAGGATGACGGAAAGTCCGTCGGAAAAGCTGAAGGAATGGCCTTAATGGGCCATTGCAAGACGTTGACCAACCACGCGCATGGTTTCGGCCATGCTGTGCGGGCAAGTCGACAGAACCTTCAGGAAGCAATCCTTGCTGATACGAAGGGCTTCGACCGCAGTGGATGCCTTGACGGTGGCATTGCGTGGCGTACCGCAGAGAATGGCGATTTCGCCGACGACCGAGCAACAGCCTTCGGAGGCGATCTTCTGTTCGCCAGCAGGGCTAGCCCTGTATATGTCCACGACGCCGGAAAGCACGACATAGGCTGCATCGCCCTCATCGCCTTCGTGGAAGAGTTCTTGGCCTTCACGGTAGCTGACCCGGTTCGAGGCGAAGGCAAGCAATTTCAGCTTGCCCGCATCGATCCCTGAGAAGAGCGGAACACGTCGTAACATCTGTACTTCGTCGTTCAAGATCATAACAGTCAACCGCCTCGATTTCGGCTATCTGATCACGTCACACCAGTCATGCTATCAACTGCTTATATACCGTACCGCTTTCGACGATCGTCTCGTAGGTGCCGTCTTCCACCAAACTTCCGCCATCAAAAGCAAGCACCCTTTTAAAGTGTCTTGCAAGCGGGGTATTTGATAAAACCCAGACTACAGCCGGATTATCACCGCTCTTGGCCAGGAACGCAAGGGCCGCCTCCACGATATGCTCCTGGAGGTGGTGGTCCACGCCTGAAAACGCGCGGTTGAAGATGTAATAGTCCGACCGGCGGATAAGGGCGCGGGCAAGGCCGAGCTTCAGGCGTTGCAGGTTGTTCATTCTTCGCCCGCCGGCACCGATATTCGACTCAAGCCCCAACGCCATCAACGCCCGGTATAGCTCCGGTCGATTGGCCAGCAACTCGCCACCAATCTCCCTGAGCTTCGAAATGGCATCGCTGAAGCGATGATTGAGCTTGCCGAACACTATATTGTCCACCAGCGTTCCTGATGTCAGATAGGCATTCGGATTGTAACGTTCAATATACCCGAGAAGTTCCGACGGCAGGTTCGCGTGGAACTGGTGGCGCACCTCGACGATCTTGCGCATCAGCTTTTCGTCGAGCACACCGAAGCGGTGTCGCGGCTCGATATAGAAGAAGCTGAGGCGGATGAGCGCGATCCTTTCTTCTTCACTCGGTGCGGCATGATGCCGCAGTTTTTGCAGAAGATGTTGATAAGTCGGAATCTCTTCCGGCCGCATGAAAGTGAGCTGTTCGAAGAACGGGTGGTCGGGCGGCAGGTCCTTGAAGAGTTCCACCGTGCTTTCGGCGATTCCCTTGCCCATCTCGAAGAGCGCCTGACCAAGGCCGCTTTCGCGCATGATGTTGCGGAAGTAGGCCGTCTTGACGATTGCCTTGGTGGAGGCCTTCGGATCAGGCATCATGCCGAAGAACAGGTTTTCAGCGACCGGCGCCTCGGTGTTGTATTCATTGTCTTCGAAGGGCACGACGAGATTGTTGAGATCGCGGCGGTTCAACTCCTCACGCAGGTCACGGCGCATCTCGACGATCTGGGCGGCGAGCTCCGGATCGTGATCGTCCCCGAGCGAGGAATGAAGCGCAAGCTGCAACACGTCGTCGGAAAGCTCGACCACGTCCAGCACCGCCACCATGGCGCCGAAGAGCCCGTCCTCGCCGTGGGCGTGGAGTGTGCTCACATCGATCCAGTTGCTGTTGAGGTCGAAATCCGGGTTGCCGGAACGGCGTGCTTCGGTGATGTCCCATTTGCGCTTGTCGGCGGCAGGGCCCTTGTAGCTCACCGGTTCGATGGGGGCGTGCTTGAGGCCGTAGAGCAGGTTGTCCTTGAGGCTCCCGTGGAAGAAGTAGGCCTCGGGCGAGGCATAGGAAATCCGTCGACCGGTTATGGATTCCGGTAGGGCGAAGAGGTCGTCGTCGCCGGCCGTCACCTTGCCGCCGGCAGGCCAGGTGACGCGGGCAAGCGCCTCGGCAAGCCGGTCGCCGCCGCTGGCGGCGGCGCCGATGATGGCGACCGTTTCACCGGGTTGAATCTTTACCGTCACATGCTCGAGCACCCGGCCGCCAATATCATCGTCGATCAGCAGGTTGGTGGTGCAGAGCGGGCCGAGCAACGCCGCCGCGCTCGCGCTGTTTATGGCCTGGATTTCCGGATCGATCAGTTGGTCGGATTCAAACTGTTCGACGACCTGCTCATATTTCACCTGCACGTCCTGGCGCACGAGTTCCCAGTCGATCAGCTCCTTCAACGGGCCTGGCAGCTCCTTGTAGGCATTAATGACGGCCACGAGCTGGCCGACGTCGAGCTTGCCGACGATCGTGAGGTAGCCACCGATACAATAGAAGAGGAACGGTGTGAGCTGGGCGAGGAAATTGTTCAGGAATTTGACCAGGAACTTCCACTGGTAGATGTCGTAGCGAATGCGGAAGATGCGCCCGAGGCGCTCGGCGATATCGGCGCGTTCATAGTTCGAGGTGTCGTAGGCGTGGATCGTGTCGATGCCATCGACGATCTCGGCGACACGACCGGCGAGCTGGCGGGCGGTGATCTGCCGCTCGCGACCAAGCTCGATCAGGCGCCGGCGCATGCGCGGGATGATGCCGACCTGGACCATCGCCATGGCAAACGCGATGAAACCCAGCCAGAAATGCTGGATGAAAATGAAGATCAACGCGGTCAGTGCCTGGCCGCCGAGCAGGGCGGGCTGCACGAAGGCGTCCGCCGTGAAGCCGCCGAGCGGCTCCACCTCGTCCTTGATCATCGAGGAGACTTCGCCGGCCTTGACGTGCTTGAAGTATTTTGGCGGGAACCGGAGGATGCGGTCAACGAGTTGATACCGGATGCGCCGCAGGAGCCGCTCACCGAGGCGACCTTTGTAGGTGTTGATAAAATACTTGAACAGCCCGTTGATGATTACCAGCACGAGGAACATCAGGCTGAGCGCGAGGAGCGACGGCATGCGCTCCAGCGGCAGGCCAGAATAAAGCTCGACATGCCCCCAGAACGGCAGGTCGAAGCTGATCGGCATGAAGATCTGCGTATCGCCCGGCTTTTCGAAGCCGCTTCCCTGGATCGGCCCGTTGACGATCTGTTTGGGCAGGTCGAACGCGAGGTAATAGGGAATCATGGACAGGCCGACGATCAGCAGAATCCAGAGCTGCTGCGGCCTTGTATGGTCCCAAATATACCGGGCGAGACTTTTTTCCATCGACGACTTCTATGCGCGAGAAAGGTCGCTGTCCTATGTGAAGATTATAAGACAGGGGCAATACCGCAAGAACTAGGAAGCCGCGGGCTACTTTAGTAGGTCCCTCAGCATCTCGGCCGTGCGATTGGCGCCATCTAGTTGCAAAACAGGCACATTTTTCTCTGCTTCAGCCGATAGTGCGCGGGAAATTGCGCTGGCCATCGTTTCCGCAGAAAGCGCCTCCTCCATCACGACGACCGCCTGGCCGAGTCGTTCCAGCCGCTGCGCGCGGGCCGTCTGCTCCGTCTCGCCGCCCGATGCGAAGGGCACGAGCACCGAGGCGCAGCCGGCTTGTAGAATATCGCAGACGGTATTGTAGCCGGCCTGCGATATCGACAACCGGGCGGTCGTCAGCAGGCTGCGGAAATCGGTCCTGAAGCGCACAAGCTCGACATTTTCAGCCGATTGCGCCGCGAAGCGTTCGAAATCGGCCTGCGGCATGTTGGGACCGGTAATGATCAGCCAGCGCCCGATATCGCCAAGGCGCCGGGACGCCTGGAGTGCTGCCTCGACCAGCCCTGCGCCGACTGCACCACCACCGGCGGAGACGACGATATCGTAGCGTTTAGCCGGCGGGTCGGCCGGTGCGGCACCGACAAGGCCGGTATAGAGGACGCGATCGGCAATCTGGTTTGCCAGCGGAAAGGTATCTTCAAGCCGCACGAAGGCGGGATCGCCGTGAACAAGGACACGGTCGAAATGGCGGACGACGAGGTCGATGGTTTCCTCGTCGCGCCCCGGCTTGGCGCGCTCCTGGAGAATGTCGCGCAACGATGTCATGAGCAGCGGCCGCGGCTCGCTCTTTTCGATCGCGTCGATCAGCGGCAGAAGCTCGAAACGCACCTGCCGGCGGCCGAAGGGAAAGGCCTCCAGAATGACGACGTCCGGCTGGCACGCATGGTAGGCGGTGAGAAGCCTGTCGCGCCGATCGGCCTTGAAGGCTTCATCGACGACGTTTCCATTCGCATCCACAAGCGCTGCAAAGCCGCCGTCACCAACCGCGATGGAGGGCAAGGCGACGTGGTTGATGCCGGGACCGGGAAAGCCATCGACGGGCATGCCGCCGGTGACGAGTGTGACCTCGAAACCGTTTTCCCCGAGCGCACGCGCGATACGGCTGGCGCGTGCCAGATGCCCGATGCCGAGTAGGTGCTGGACATAGAAGAAGACACGCGGCGCCCTGCCAGCGTCGTTCGCCGCGGCATGGGCGGTCATGCGGCCTCCCGTGCTCCGGCGTCAAAAAGCGCCTTCAATTGCGAGATGCTGGCATGATGATCGAAGCTGCCGCGCACCTTGGCTTCTGCCGCCTGGCCGAGCCGTTCACGCAGAGCCGGGTCGCGAATAGCGCGTTCGAGTGCGCCGGCGAGGGCGGCGGCGTCTTCAGTGGGCACCAGCAGTCCGTTGACCTCATCCTCGAACAGTTCCGGGATGCCGGAAATATCCGACGCGACGCAGGTCAGCCGCTGGCTTGCCGCTTCCACCAGTACGTTCGGCAGACCGTCCCGGTCACCGTCGGCCGTAATGCGGCAGGCGAGGGCAAAGATGTCGGCCTTGCGGTAAGCCTCAAGCACATCCTTCTGGTCGACCGCCCCGAGCCAGGTGATCCTGTCCGCTATGCCAAGTTCGGCCGCCAGCTTTTGCAGCTTCGGCCGCTCGCCACCGTCACCGGCATGGACGAAACGCCAGTGGAGATCTGCGGGGAGCTTGGCGAATGCCCGCAGCAGTACGTCATAGCCTTTTTTCGGCACGGCACGCCCCACGCTGATGATGGTGACGGAGTCGGAAGCGTCGGAACCGTCACGCGGCGGCCGAGCGTGCTCAAAGCGAGGAAAACGGTCGAGATCAAGGCCATGGTAACTGAGATGCACCCGGTCGCGGTTCTGCGCCGCAAGGTTTTGCAGATGCGCGTGGCCGCTCTTCGTGCAGGTTACGGCCCAGTGGGCGGTCGAAAGCTTGCCGGCAAGCTCCCAGTCCTCGGAGGTCCAGATATCTTTTGCATGGGCGGAGACCGTCCAGGGGATATTGAGCATCTGGCTCGCATAGCTGGCGACGGAAGCCGGCGTGTGGATGAAGTGCGCATGTAGCCAGCCGGCATCCTGTGGCCATTCTCGCACGAGTACGGCGGCCTGGCCAAAGCGGCGAAAACGGTTCCGGCTGAAATCCCGTCGCAGGTCCTTCAGGAGCTGGCGAAACGCCACGCCGAAGCCGGGGGCACGAAAACTTGCGATAAGGCCGCGCAGAACCCGGATCGGCTCCTCATGCAGGTATTCCGGCAAATAGTGCACCGGCGCCTTGATCTCGTCATGCACGGGGTGACGCTTGCGATCGGTCGGATGGCGGAGCGAAACGAGGACGAGGTCGAGCCCGGCCCGTTCAAGGCCAAGCAGTTCCTGCGCTATGAAGGTTTCCGACAGGCGCGGATAACCCTTCAGGAGCACGACGATTTTTCGCGGCTGCAACAACGCGGCTTCGCCTCTCATCAGGCGGCGGGTGGCGTGAGTTCACGCGCCGCAAGCTCGTCGCCGACGATACGGGCGATGTTGCGAAGGCCTTCGAGCCGCAGTTCCGGGCTGCCGCTCGACGGCGGCGGACGTTGCGGCAAGGCCTTCAGGGCAGCGGCAAGCCGCACCGGGTCGCTCGATTCATCCGGCAGCAGCATATCGACCAGCCCAAGCTCGGCGGCGCGCGATGCGCGTATCAGCTGCTCCTCGCGCGGCTGTACGCGGGGCACGATCAGCGCCGGCTTGTCGAAGGAGAGGATTTCGCAATAGGTGTTGTAGCCCCCCATTGCCACGACGGCCCGGGCACCGGCGACCAGATCCTCCATGCGCGTGTCGAACTCGATCACCTCGACATAGGGGATTTTCGAGGCTTCCTGCGTGAGCTTGGTGCGCTGTTCCTGTGGCATGTAGGGGCCGAGGACGATGAGGGCCTTATGGGTCAGCTCGGCATCCTGCTGGTAGGCCCGAAGGACGTCCTGCACGAGCTCCGCCCCATCACCGCCACCACCCGTGGTCACCAGCAGGTAATCACCGGACGGCTGATACTGGGCGCGGTCCATCTGAAGCGCGTTCCTTTGCAGGAATCCGACGAAGTTCAGCTTGTCGCGCACTCCCTGGGGCACGTCGAGGCCGACGAGGGGGTCGTAAAAGTCCGGCGGACCATAGACCCAGATGTCGTCATAGAACCTGTCGATCTTGTGCATGACGTCCTTGCGCTTCCACTCGGCTTCGAGCAGGTGCGGTGCGTCCATCACTTCGCGCAGGCCGAGAATGAGACGCTTGCCGCGGCTCTTGAGGTAGGCGAGCGTCTCTTCCACTTCGCCGCTGAGCCCCATCGGCTCCTTGTCGATGATGAAGATGTCCGGATTGAAGGTCTCCGCCGTGTGGCGAATGATCGACCGGCGCATGTTGAGAGTATCTTCAAGGTCGATGTGGCGCTCCAGCGAGGTGTACTCGCCATTGCGCAGCTTGATGACGCTCGGGATCTTCACGAAGTCGACGCGGGCGCGATAATCGAAGGCGCCGGCGATCGTCGCGCCGGAGATGATCAGCACATTGAGGCCGCGATACTCCTCGACCAGCGCATGGGCGATCGTGCGACACCGGCGCAGATGGCCGAGGCCGAACGTGTCGTGGCTGTACATGAGGATGCGGGCGTGTTCGAAGCTGCGGCTCATGGTGCAAGCCTCCAGACTCCTACCCAGTTCGCCTTCAAGCAACGGCGATTGTTCTGCATTCGTTATCCCAATTTCACTTATAGGGGTCAGCCG
Source organism: Sinorhizobium sp. RAC02 (assembly GCF_001713395.1). Taxonomy (NCBI): domain Bacteria; kingdom Pseudomonadati; phylum Pseudomonadota; class Alphaproteobacteria; order Hyphomicrobiales; family Rhizobiaceae; genus Sinorhizobium; species Sinorhizobium sp. RAC02. The sequence continues at coordinate 1,368,928 of NZ_CP016452.1, forward strand.
CATCGCGTAGTCCATCGCCAAGGAAGTTGAAAGCAAGAATTACTAATACGACAGGTACCACCGGGTACAGCAGCCATGGGTATAGGGCGATAATGTTGATGCTGCGGGCCTCTGTCAGAAGAATGCCCCAGCTGGTGATGGGCGGGCGAAGGCCGAGCCCGAGGAAACTCAATGCCGTCTCCCCGAGGATCATGCCCGGAATGGTCAGCGTTGCGCTGGCGATCAGGTGGGACATGAAGCCGGGAATGAGATGGCGGCGAATGATGCGGGCGCTGCCAGCACCCATGACTTGCGCCGCCAATACATAATCTTCCTCGCGTAAGGCAAGAAGTTTCGAGCGTACGGCGCGCGCCAGCCCGGTCCAGTCGAGCATGCCGAGGATGATCGTAATGCCGATATAGACGAAAATAGGGCTCCAGGTGACGGGTATGATGGCGGCAAGCGCCATCCACAGCGGAATGCTGGGAATGGACTGCAGAACCTCGATCACGCGCTGCACGACGAGGTCGAACCAGCCGCCGTGATAGCCGGCAAGCCCGCCGATCACGATCCCGAGAACGAAGCTCATCATCACGCCGAGCGCGCCGATGGTCAGCGAAATGCGGGCGCCATAAAGGATGCGCGAGAGCATGTCCCGGCCCAGCCGATCGGTGCCGAGGAAGAAGAACTGTCCGCCTTCCGCCGGGCAGACGAGATGGACATCCGACTTGAAGAGGCCCCAGAATTTGTAAGCATCGCCGCGGCAGAAGAAACGCAGTTTCTGCACGTCCGACGTATCGTCCGTATAGACCCGCTTCAGATTGTCCATGTTCAGCGTCATGCGCTGGCCGTAGACGAAGGGGCCGACGAACGCGCCCTCGTGCATGAAGCGCAACGTCTGCGGCGGGGAATAGATGAAGTCGATGTTGCGGGTGTGCAGGTTGTAGGGCGCCAGGAACTCGCTGATCGTGATCATCAGGTAGACCACGATCAGGAAGATGCCGGAGGCAAGCGCCATCTTGTGCCGGCGGAAATGCCACCACATCAATTGGAACTGCGAGGCCTGGGCGACTGCCTGCAGCTCTTCCGTCTTGCGCTCGGCGGCATAGGGATCGAACGGCGCGTCGGAGACGAAATGGGCGAGGGGCGCGCCGGGTTCAGGGAGCGAGGTCTTCACTTGCGGCTTCCTCCGCCGAGCCGGATGCGCGGATCGAGGATCGCGAGTGCGATGTCGGAGACCAGCACGCCGATGACCGTCAGGAAGGCCAGGAACATCAGGAAGGAGCCGGCGAGATACATGTCCTGCGTCTGGAGTGCCTTGATCAGCATCGGGCCGGTCGTTTCCAACGACAGCACGATGGCGGTGACCTCCGCGCCGGAAATGATGGAGGGCAGGATCGAGCCGATGTCGGATATGAAGAAGTTCAGGGACATGCGGAGCGGGTACTTCGTCAGAACCCGCATCGGATGCAGGCCCTTGGAGCGCGCGGTCACGACATATTGTTTGTTGAGTTCATCGAGCAGGTTGGCGCGCAGGCGCCGTACCATGCCGGCCGTGCCTGCCGTGCCGATGATGATGACCGGAATCCAGATATGCGAAAGGATGGAGCGGAACTTCTCCCAGCTCATCGGCGCACCCAGGAACTGGCGGTCCATCAGCCCGCCGATCGACACCCCGAACCAGATATTGGCGAAATACATGACGATGAGCGCCAGCATGAAGTTCGGCACGGCGATGCCGATCAAACCGGCGAGCGTCAGGCCGTAGTCACCCCAGCTATATTGGTGCGTGGCCGAGTAGATGCCGATCGGGAAGGCGAGAAGCCAAGTGAAGAGGATTGTGACGAAGGAGACGAGAACCGTTAGCCACAATCGGTCCCCGACCACTTCCGAAACCGGCAGGCGGTATTCGAACGAATATCCGAAATCGCCGATCAGCATGCCGCCGACCCAGTGCAGGTACCTCAGCGGCGCCGGCTTGTCGAAGCCGTAGCGTTCGCGCAGTTCCTCGATTTCGGCCATGTCGGTTGCTTCGCCCATGGCGCGCAGCTCCGAGATATAGCTTTCGAAATAGTCGCCGGGCGGAAGCTCGATGATGGTGAAGACCAGCATCGAGATGAGAATCAATGTCGGCACCATGACGGCGATGCGCCCGAGAATGTAGCGAACCATCACGCGCCCCCTTCGTACCAGAACGTATCCGGCATGTAGACGCCGAGGAAACTGGTCGGGTTGAAGCCGTAGAGTGCCTTGTCGGGCACGTTGCGCATCCGCCGAGCGCGCACGACCGGCTGGGAAATGCCGTTGACGGTGCCGATGGTGAAGACCTGGTCGGCATGGTGCGCCAGCATCTCATGCCAGATCGTCGCCCGCTCGTCGTCGGTCGTCGTCATCTGCCAGGCATCGTATTTCTCGACGAGGTATTGCACTTCCGGCATATCCGGCGGTTCGCCCTTGGTTTTGACGGTCGCGAAATACATGCCCCAGACCGGCCACTGGTACTGATCGTCGGAGGTCGGCGCGAGTTCGGAGGGCGACATTTCGGGAGTCGGCACGCCGTTATCGAGCCCGTACCACACGGACATCACGACCTCGCCGCCGATCGCGCGGCTGCGGAAGATGTCGCGCTGCGATGTGCGCACGAAAAGTCCCAGGCCGACGGTGCGGAAATGGTCGGTGATCAGCTCCAGCACGTCTGTCTCCAGCGTGCTTTCGCCGGCGCTTTCCACGACGACATGGGCAGAGCGGCCGTCCGGCAGCTGGCGCAGGCCTTCGTCGTCGCGTTTGTCGAGGCCCGCCTCGTCGAGCAGGCGATTGGCCTGGTCCGGGTCATATGATGCCCAGGCCTTGGCATAGTCCAGCTTGAAGAGCGAACTTTCCGGCAGCACCGTGTTGGCGCTCTCCTGGCCAAGTCCGTAAAAAACGGCCTTGTTGATTTCCGTGCGGTTGATGGCGAGCGACATGGCCCGGCGCACCCGCACGTCCCGCAAAACCTTCCGCCAGCCTTCGTCGCCGCAGTTGAGGTTCGGGATCAGCGCGACGCGCGAGCCGAGCGTGCGCTTCCAGAGCAGCACATTCAGCGGATAGGTCGTTTCGGCTTCCTTGAGGAGCGTGTAGTCGGCAAAATCGAGATTGGCAGTCTGAAGGTCGCTTTCCCCGGTCGCCGTCTTGGCGGAAATGAGGTCCGGCGAGGAGACATTCATCACCACGCGGTCGATATAGGGCAGTTGCACCCCATTCTCGTCCACCCGGTGGAAAAAGGGGTTGCGATCGAAGATGAACTGCTCAGCCGGCGGGGCCGTGCGCGGGCGCCAGGCTTCAAGCGTCGGCAGATCCGGATTTTCCGGCCGGTTCTGCCGCGACATCTTGATATGCAGGCCGCGCCAATCGTCGACGCGCTGCTTGTGGATATGCTTTTTCAGAACGTCGGCGGCCTGAAATTTCTTGTGGAACTGCCGCATGTAGGCGGATGGCAGTGCCAACACCAAGGGGATGGGGGCAGCGAGTTTTGGCAGGAAGTCCGGGATCGGCCTTTCCCAGCTGTAGCGCACCGTCAGCGGATCGACCACCTCGAAAGTCGGCGGCTTGCCCTCGACGAGCAGATCCACCGGCGGCCCCCCCTTGAGGAGTTCCCGGTTGAGAATGACCTCTTCCCAGCAGTAGCGAAAATCTTCGACGGTGAAGGGGGCGCCGCTCGACCATTTGTGCCCTTCACGCAGGCGGAAGGTGAAGATACGCGCCTCCTCCACGGTGAAGGATTCCAGGATATCCGCCTGGAGCTTCAAGTCCCGGTCGTAGCCGACGAGGCGCGAATAACTGTTGATCGGCATCAGGCGGACGTCGCGTTGCCCACCGATCAACATGCGTGCGGTACCACCCTGGACGCCGGGCGCGCCACCAAGGGCCGCGTTGTTTATGATACGCGGTGTCTTCGGCAACCGTTCGGCAACAGAGGGCAGTTCTCCCGCCTCCACCTTGGGTTTCAGGTAATCGGATTCCGCAAAGGCCGTGCGGGCAAGGCCCGGAACGAAAGCTGTCGCGAGAAGGCCGAGCGCGGTGCGGCGCGTGATCATGGCGTCAACTCCCGCACATCGGCATTCCTGCGGGCAAGCACGAAATGGCCGCCGCCGAGATCGGCCGGCGCCATGCCTTCGCCGCCGTCGTCATCGCGAAAGGCTTGTGCCCAGCTGGCGCGCGAGACGGCGCTGGTCTTGCCGGCCGTTTCGAAGTTCAGCGGCCGGTCGAGGTCCGGGAAGGCGACCGCATCGAGCAGCGCCCTTGTATAGGGATGCACCGGCGCGGTCATGATGACCTCGCGTGGCGCGATCTCGACAATCCTGCCGGCCCACATCACGGCAACCCGGTCGGCCATGTAGTCGACGACGGCGAGATTGTGCGAGATGAAGAGGTAGGTAAGTCCAAGATCCTTCTGCAAGTCTTTGAGAAGGTTGAGGATCTGTGCCTGCACCGAAACGTCGAGCGCGGAAACCGGTTCGTCGCAGATGATGAGGCTCGGGCCGAGGGCAAGCGCGCGCGCTATGCCGATGCGCTGGCGTTGGCCACCGGAAAAGCTGTGCGGATAGCGTTGCAGCGATGCTTCGTCGAGGCCGATCGCGCGGATCAGTGCCTTTATGGCCATCTTGCGCTTGGCGGTGTCGCCGTGGTCGTGGATATCGAGCGGTTCGCGCAGGATGTCGCCGATCGTCATGCGTGGCGAGAGCGAGGACAGCGGGTCCTGGAAGACCATCTGCATCCGGGTGCGCAGGCTTTGCAGTTCCGCGCCTTTGGCCTTCAGGACGTCGATCGGCCCCTTGCCGTCGTCGAAGAGGACGGAACCGGCATCCGGCTCGATGGCGCGCATCAGGATCTTGCTGACGGTGGTCTTGCCGCAGCCGCTTTCGCCGACAAGGCCGAGGCATTCGCCGCGCTTGATGTCGAAGCTGACGTCATCGACGGCTGGCCGGTTCTTTTCCTTCTGCCGGCCGGGCATCTGCCAGTTGTCTTTGCGGATCTCGAACGTCTTGCTGAGATTGCGTACCGAGAGGATCGTTTCCGGACCCGTGCGTGCCTGGTATTTCTTGCTGAGCAGGTTGTCCTGGTTGACCTCGATTTCCCGGAGCGGCTTCAGGCGGTCGCCGCGCTGCATGCCGAAATGCGGGATCGCCGCCATCAGGCCCTTGAGATAGGGATGGGCGGGCTGCCGGAAGATCGTCTCGACCGGCCCGGCCTCCATGATCTCGCCCTGATAGATCACTACCACCTCGTCGGCGATGTTGGCGACGACGCCGAGGTCGTGTGTGACGAGCAGCACGGCCATGTCCATCTGCAACTGCAGGTCTTTCAGGAGCTTCAGGATCTGCGCCTGGATCGTCACGTCGAGCGCCGTGGTCGGCTCGTCGGCAATGAGGAGGGCAGGGCCGCAGACCAGTGCCATCGCGATCATCGCGCGCTGGCGCATGCCGCCCGACAGCTCGAAGGAATACATGTCGTAGACTTTTTTCGGATTGTTGAATCCGACGCGGGACAGCATGTCCTCGCAGCGTTCGCGCATTTCCGCGCCGGTCAGGCCCGTGTGGATGCGCAGCGTCTCGCTGATCTGGTCGCCGATCGTGTGCAACGGCGAAAAGGACGTCATCGGCTCCTGGAAGATCATGCCCATGCGTCCGCCGCGGATCGAGCGAATCTTCCGTCCGTCATGCGGCAGCGGCAGAATATCGATCGGGCCTTCGCCCGAGAGCGGATCGTCGAACAGGATTTTTCCCGAGACCCGCGCGGTCGTGGTCTGAAGTCCCATCGCGGTCTGGCTGATGACGGACTTGCCTGAGCCGGACTCCCCCACCAGGGCCGTCACCTTGCCCGGCAACACCCTGAGATTCGCGCCCCTGACGGCGGTGATCCTTGCGCCCATCAACGAAAAGGAGACGTGTAGGTTTTCAATCCGCAGCAGGTCCCTCGGCCGGCGCGTCGCATTCACGTTCATATGTACTTTCTCGCCTGACGGATATGCATCCACGCGGCATTTGGTTGTATTCCCCACCGTGAGACTAGCGTGCACATTTTTTTCTGTCCACGCCTTACTTTAAAGGCAGGTTGGGGTTGTTCTCACTCGGGCGCAGACGGAATATGACAGTTCACTCCAGCGCGCGGGCGCCTTCCCTTAGGACAAATTGATGTCAGCCAAGCTACGATTGAACGCGGAACTCGAAAAAGCTGCGCTACACCGGGACGCTGGCGCGTTCGATGCCGCCCGCAAAGTGCTGGAGGCCGTTGCCGCCGATCCGGAGAAGGCGGCGCTGGGGCCGGATACAGCGCTCGGCTTGCCACGTCGGCTGCACTCCGCCCTGCTGAAGCTTGCCAAGGCCGAACAGGACCCCGTCAAGCGCATCGGTTACCAGTACCACCTCGTCCCGGACCCGGACATTCTGGCCGTCCACGGACGGTTCACCCTGGCCGAGAAGCGGGCGATTGCCGAGGCCAACCGGGCCGTGGTGCCGCCGATCATCCACCAGATCTGGATCGGAAGCGCGGACTTGCCGCCATCGACGAAAGCCTGGGAACACCACGCCAAGGCGCATGGCTACGGCTATTTTCTCTGGCGGGAAACGGACCTGGCGGAGGCCGGCGTCTACGAGAACAAAGCCTTCCAGACGATGCTTTTACGCGAAGACTATCCCGGCGCCGTCGATGTCGCGCGCTATCTGCTGGTGGAGCAGGAGGGCGGCATCTATCTCGATTGCGACTGGTATCCGGCCCGCATGGACATCAGTTTCCACGATCTCTTGCCGATGACCGGCCTGATTGCCATGGCGGAGGACATTCCGCGCAAGACCGGCCGCGGCAGCCTTCTGCTAGCCAATTCGTTCGTCGCCGCGCCCGCCCATCACCCGGTTCTGACGAAGCTCAATGCCGTTTTGCCTTCGGTTATCGCAGCGATGCCGGAGGCGCCCGCCTGGTGGTCGACGGGGCCATTGCTGTTTACCGTTATCGCGCGTGGTGGTGCGCTGACGCTTGCGGATGCCTCCTTCGTCGCAGGTGAATTGCCCAGAAGGGCGCCGTTTTCCGAGGTCGAGGCAGCCTGCGGGACCTTCGAAGCACAGGATGCGGGCCTGCTGCTCGCCTGGAAGTCGTGGTAGCTGCGGGTTGCGGTCGATGCCGCACCGTATTCTATTTGTGACAAATAGCGTGCTAGAGCACTTCCATAGAACGTGCGAACCGGTTTGATGCACCGAATTGCGCAGCAACAGACAGATTAGAGTGTCCGCCACGGCGGACCCGCTTGGAGACATTGCACCATGAAGATCGCCATGATTGGTTCCGGCTATGTAGGGCTGGTGTCTGGCGCCTGTTTTGCCGATTTCGGCCACACCGTCGTCTGCATCGACAAGGCAGAGAACAAGATCGAGGCGCTGAACCGCGGCGAAATACCGATCTTCGAGCCTGGCCTCGATGCGCTGGTCGCCGAAAACGTCAAGGCCGGCCGCCTTTCCTTCACCACGGAGTTCGCCGGGCCGGTGAGCGAGGCCGATGTCGTCTTCATCGCCGTCGGCACGCCGTCGCGCCGCGGTGACGGTCACGCCGACCTTTCCTATGTCTATGCCGCTGCCCGCGAAATCGCCCAGTCGGTCAAGGGTTTTACGGTCGTCGTCACGAAATCGACGGTGCCCGTCGGCACGGGTGACGAGGTGGAGCGCATCATGCGCGAGACCCGCCCCGATGCGGACATTGCCGTCGTTTCCAATCCGGAATTCCTGCGCGAGGGCGCCGCGATCAGCGACTTCAAGCGTCCGGACCGCATCGTCGTCGGCATCGAGGATGAACGCGCGCGCGAGGTGATGACGGAGGTCTACCGGCCGCTCTATCTCAACCAGTTGCCGCTGCTCTTCACCACCCGCCGCACGTCCGAGCTGATCAAATACGCTGCCAATGCGTTTCTTGCGATGAAGATCACCTTCATCAACGAAATCGCCGACCTCTGCGAAAAGGTCGGCGCCGACGTGCAGCAGATTTCGCGTGGCATCGGCCTTGATGGCCGCATCGGCTCGAAATTCCTTCATGCCGGTCCCGGCTACGGCGGCTCCTGCTTCCCGAAGGATACGCTGGCGCTCGTCAAGACCGCACAGGACAATGACAGCCCAATGCGCCTAATCGAGACCACGATCGCCATCAACGATACACGCAAGCGAGCCATGGCCCGCAAGGTGATCAATGCGCTGAACGGCGACGTGCGCGGCAAGAAGATCGCCATTCTCGGCCTCACCTTCAAGCCCGAGACCGACGACATGCGCGATGCGCCGTCAATCTCGATCATCCAGGCCCTGCAGGACGGCGGCGCCCGGATCTTTGCCTATGATCCGGAAGGTATGGAGGCCTCCAAGGCCATCCTCGACAATGTGACCTACGGCACCTCGCCTTACGATATTGCCGAAGGTGCGGAGGCTGTGGTGATCGTCACGGAATGGAACCAGTTCCGCGCGCTGGATTTTCAGCGGCTGAAGTCCATCATGGCCAAGCCCCTGCTGGTCGATCTGCGCAATGTCTATACGCCGGATGAGATCAAGCGACACGGCTTTGCCTATGCCAGCATCGGCCGCGGCACGTCCGCCATGGTCGTGCCGGTCTCCGAGGCAGCGGAATGACGCATTTTCTCGTCACGGGCACGGCCGGCTTCATTGGTTTCCATCTGGCAAAACGACTGCTCGACGACGGCCATTCCGTCGTCGGCTTCGACGCCATGACGCCGTACTACGACGTGACGCTCAAGGAACAGCGCCTTGCGATCCTGGAACCCTATGCAGCGTTCCGGCAGGTCAGCGGCAGGCTGGAAGACAGGGCAGCGCTCGACGCAGCGGCCGCATTCCAGAAGCCCGACGTGATACTCCATCTCGCCGCACAAGCCGGCGTGCGCTATAGCCTCGAAAATCCCGGTACCTATGTGGACTCCAATCTCGTCGGCTCATGGAATGTGCTGGAGCTCGCAAAGGCGTTCCAGCCGCAACATCTGCTGCTCGCCTCGACCTCGTCGATCTACGGTGCAAACGAGAAAATCCCGTTCGCCGAATCCGACCGCGCCGACGAACCGATGACGCTCTATGCCGCTTCCAAGAAATCCATGGAGCTGATGGCGCACTCCTATGCCCATCTCTACAAGGTGCCGACGACGGCCTTCCGGTTCTTCACGGTCTACGGCCCCTGGGGACGCCCGGACATGGCGCCGATCAAGTTCACCGACGCCATCCTCAACGATCGCCCGATCGACGTTTACGGCCAGGGCAATATGAGCCGTGACTTCACCTATATCGACGACCTCGTCGAAGCCATCGTCCGCCTTGTCGGCGTCGTGCCATCGGAAAGCAACCGTGCGACGGCGCCGGGCGTCATCGATACGCTCTCGGCGCATGCGCCTTTCCGCGTCGTCAACATCGGCGGCGGGCGCCCGGTTGAGCTTATGGCCTTCATCGAGACGATCGAGAAGGCACTGGGACGTCCAGCGAAACGCAACTACATGCCGATGCAGCAAGGCGATGTGCCGCGCACCTTCGCCTCCACCGAGCTCCTGCATCATCTCACGGGTTTTGTCCCGCGCGTGACGCTGGAAGAGGGCATCGCTGCCTTCACGCAGTGGTATCTGGAGTGGCGCAAGCGCAACTGCGGGCCTAGCCACTCCTAAGCGCACATAAGCTTGGGATGCGGGTGTCCTTCGCGTCAGCTGTCGCGCTGCGTGCAAAGAAATTCTATGGTTTTTGCCAGCTATAGGAGTGGCTTTCTTACCTTTACGGCGCTCGGCGCGCATCATCGCAAGCAATATGATTTGCGAAGGAAGGCTGCCTCATGCCGTCAATCGATATTCCCATCGACACGCTCATCTTGCCCGGCCTCAACGGCTCGCCCGAAGGGCACTGGCAGCGCCACTGGGCGCGTGACAATCCCGAAAGCCGAGTGGTCGAGCAATTTGACTGGGCCTGCCCCGATCGGCAGAGCTGGCTTCAGCAAGTGGAGCAGCAGGTCGAGATGGTCGGCAACGACGTCTGGCTTGTCGGCCACAGCCTCGGCTGCGTGCTGGCGGCGCATTTTGCGCAGAGCCGGCTGGCGTCGCGGATTCGCGGTGCGCTGCTCGTCGCCCCCTGCGATCTCGATACGACCGAAACGATGCATCCCTGTATCATCAGGTTCGGTGCCATGCCGCAGGTACGCCTGCCGTTTCCATCGCTCGTGGTCGGCAGTCTGAACGACCCCTATATGCCGGTCGACCGCCTTCGCCAGACCGCGCGCGCGTGGGGCAGCGATCTCGTCGATATCGGCGATGCCGGTCATATCAACGTCGCCAGCGGTTTTGGCCGCTGGACAGCGGGCTACGATTTCCTCGAGCTCCTGAAGACAAGGGCGGGGCGCTCGATCTTCCCCGTAAAACAAGACGGCCGCCTGTTTACGGCGGCCGTCGCAAGCCTGGGACTGGCGCTCAACTGAGCGCCTGCATGGTCTCAGCGGTGCGAAGCCCAGGGTACCAGGCGCCGCTCGATGAGCCGGGCGATGTATTCCAGCAGAATGGCGATCAGCGCGATGACGATGATGCCGGCAATCACGATGTCGGTGACGAGGAACTGTGCGGCTGACTGGATCATGAAGCCCATACCGCTCGTCGCTGCAACCAGTTCCGCCGCCACCAGTGTCGTCCAGCCTGCACCAAGCGCGATGCGGATGCCGGTGAGGATCGACGGCACGGAGCTTGGCAAGACGACTTCCGCCAGAACCTGTCGTTTGCTCGCGCCAAGCGAACGTGCTGCATTGACATGATCCTTGGAGACCGCGCGAACGCCGGCGGAGGTCGACAGGATGATCGATGGCAGCATGGACAGCGCAATCACAGTGATCTTCGAAGCCTCGCCGATGCCCACCCAGATGATGATGAGTGGCAGATAGGCAAGCGGCGGCAGCGGTCGCAGGAACTCGACGATCGGATCGAGAACACCGCGGCCAACCCGGCTGGTGCCGATCGCAATCCCGGCGGGGATGCCGATGATGATCGATGCGATCAGCGCGCCAAAAATGCGGGTGAGGCTGGCGCCGACATGTTCTGCGAGCGTCGCATCGACGAAACCCTTCACGATGAGATTGTAGAGGGCAAGCACGACCTCTCGCGGCGAAGGCAGGAAGACCGGCGAGACCAGCGCATAGGCCGAGGCAAGCCCCCATGCCCCGATGATCAGGACTACAGTGATCGCCGAAATGACGGCAACGGGCAGGGGACGCGCTGGGCGCGGACGGGTGGTATCATCAGCCACGATCTGTTGCGGCAGGGAATCGATTTCTGCGGAGAGCGTCATGCGGCAATCTCCTCGTCACTGGTGGAATGGATGAGGCCGGTGAGCCCCGCATGCATGCGCTTGAAGAGCGGTGAGGCCTTCACGGCGGCCACCGAGGCACCGTTCAGCACCTCCGCGTTGAAGCCGGCTTCGATCTCCGCCGTCAGGCGACCGGGATTGGGCGAGAGCACGACGACGCGCGTGCCGAGCAACAGCGCCTCCTCGATGCTGTGCGTTATGAGCAGAGCCCCGGCACCGCTCTCGGCCTTGATGCGCAACAGGAACTCCTGCATGCGTGTGCGGGTCAGCGCATCGAGCGCGCCAAGCGGTTCGTCGAGCAAGAGGAAGCGCGGCTCGGCGGCGAGCGCCCGGGCGATGCCGACACGCTGGCGCATGCCACCGGACAGTTCCCAGATGCGCCGGTCGCCGGCATCCGCAAGGCCGACGCGGTCGAGAAGCGCGTCGGCACGCGCGCGACGTTCGGCAAGCGGAATGCCCTTCAGCTTGAAGGGAAAGGCGATGTTGTCGCGGGCATCGAGCCAGGGATAAAGCGCATCGTCCTGGAAGACGACGGCCCTGTCAGCGCCGGGGCCGCGAATGGGCTCGCCGTCGACGGTGATCGTGCCCGAGGAGGGATCCAGAAAACCGGCGGCGAGATTGAGCAGGCTCGTCTTGCCGGAGCCGGAACGGCCGATGACGGCAACCAACTCGTTCGAGGCGATTTGCAGGTCGATCGTATCGAGCACAAGCTGTGGGCCGGTGCCGCCGCGGCCAGCCCTTGGCGGGTAGCGCAGCGAAACGTTGCGGAATGTCAGGACGCTCATGGGGCCTCCGGAAATGGGGTGGCGTTTTATCTGGCGATGGCCCGGCGGCGCTTTCGCGCGACCGGGCCATCTCCGCCGCAGGATTGTTGCCGGATCAGTAGGCGAGCTTCGCCGCGTCGGTCACCCAGCGGGTCGAGACGTAGGGCTTGTAGTCGGAGAGTGCCGCCGGGATCTTGCCCTGCTCCAGCAGGAAGGCAGAGGTATCGGAAACCGCCTTCACCGTACCGCCGCCAAGCAATGCCTCACCGGCCTGCTCTTCGAGCGTCGGGAAGATGTAGCCTTTGAGAAGGGCCGGAACCTCGTCCTGCTTGGCGCCCGTCAGGCGGGCGATCTTTTCAGCTTCCGGTGACGTCGCGTTCCAGGCGTCTGGGTTGGCGCGGTAGGCGGCGGTTGCATCACCCGTCACCTTCACGAAGGCCGTCACGACGTCCGGATGCTCTTCGGCGAACTTCTTGCTGACGATCCACGCGTCGAAGGTCGGGCCGCCCCAGTCGGCGACGTCCGCAGACGTGGCCAGAACCTTGCCGCTCTTCTTCAACTGCGCCAGGACCGGATCCCAGACATAGGCGCCATCGATATCGCCACGTTCCCACGCCGCCGCGATTTCCGGCGGACGCAGGTTGAGGATCTCGACGGACTTCGGATCGACCTTCCAGTGTTTCAGCGCCGTCAGCAGGCTGTAGTGTGCTGTGGAAACAAAGGGCGTCGCGATCTTTTTGCCGGCGAGGTCTTCCGGCTTGTCGATGGTCTTGACCGCAAGCGCTTCCGCCTCGCTGATCAGGCCGACGACGAAGATCGTCTCGATCGGCAGTTCGCGGCTCGACGCCGCGGCAAGCGGCGAGGAGCCGACATAGCCGATATCGAGCGAGCCGGAGGCGATCGCGGCAATCACGTCGGCGCCGCCGTCGAATTTCTGCCAGTTGATCTTGGCGCCCGTCACCTTCTCGTAGGTGCCGTCGGCCTGCGGTACGCGCGAGGGCTCGACAATCGGCTGGTAGCCGATGTTGAGCGTCACCTCTTCGGCAAAGGCAGTGCCGAACGACGCGGCCATGGCAAGGGCGGCGGTCGCGGCAAGCAGGGTTCTGCGGTTGATGGTCATGGTCCTCTCCTCAAGTAGCCGTTGCCCGAGGTTGGTGCGGGCCGGTTTCTCAAGGCTATATAATCAATAAATTTAGTAGAGAAATTTTTACCTCAATTTCACCGCGCATCGGCGATTGCTTTTGCGTTTTCCGGGAGCAGTGCCGAAAACGGCCGCCCTGCATTTCGCGTGGTGTCAAAGATAGCTTGGGAGCGCCGAAAAGCGCGGAAGGAACAATTCGCCCGCAAAACCGATGCAGATTGGGCACGTCGTCGACGAAACCTGCATAAGAGCTTGACAAAAGACGCCAATTCCCTTGCTGCACCCGGCACAAATAAATTATACCGTTTTTATATGTTTTTCGCACTTCGGTGCCAAGAATGAGCCAGAATCACCCGGCAAGGGTGAACCGTCGATCTTCCCCAAGATCGACGGATGGAACCCCTGGGACGCGGGATGCACGCGTCCGCGCTCCCGGGCGTATCCGGACGATGCCCCAGTGCTGATGGAAAGCAGACCGACATGCTGACGAAAAAAGGAAAATACGGACTAAAGGCGCTGGTGGACTTGGCGCGTCTGGGGCCGGGCGAAACCGCGTTCGTGGCGGAAATCGCGCTGCGCAACAATATTCCGAAGAAGTTCCTCGACACGATCCTGCTCGAACTGCGCAATGCCGGCATGCTGCGTTCGAAGAAGGGTCCGGGCGGCGGCTACTCGCTGTCCCATCCGGCCTCCGAAATTCGCATCGGCCATGCCATCCGCGTGCTCGACGGGCCGCTTGCGCCCATTCGCTGCGCCAGCCGCACGGCTTTTGAGGCCTGCGAAGATTGCGCCGATCCGGAAACCTGTCAGGTCCGTCGCGCCATGACGGATGTGCGCGACGCCATTGCCTCGATCCTCGACACGATGACGCTGGAGCAGTTCGTTGCCGTACCGGGCGCGGCTGCCATCATCGACGAGGAAGAGCTGGAAAAGCGCGTCGGCTGACCCGCGGGCGGCCTTTGCAAGGCCGCCTCTTCCGTGCCGGTTAAAAATTCGGTGGGCTGATCGCCCATAGTACCACGGCATCCCGTTGCCCCGGATTGCGATAGCGATGCGGCTCGCCGGCCGAGTATGAGCAGCTGTCGCCCTCGTGGAGATGGAAGCGCCGCTCCCCGACCCAGATTTCCAGCTCCCCGGACAACACGAAGCCGACGCCGTCGCCGGTGTGGCTATAGCTTTCCGCGCTCTCGCTGCCGGGCGGCAGGTTTGTGTAGATCAGCTCTACCTGCAGGCTCATTTTCGGCGTCAGCAACTCGTCAATGATGCCTTGTTCGTACTGGATCTTCAGCCGGTTGCCGCGCCGGACCACATAGCCATGCTCCTCCTGGGGCACGCGCGAGGCGCCGGCGAAGAACCATTGAACGGTCACGCCGAGACTGCGGGCAATCCCCACCAGCGCGGGGATAGACGGATAGGCGAGGTTGCGCTCGATCTGGCTGATATAGCCGGTTGAAAGGCCGGCGCTGTCCGCCAGTTGCGCCAGCGTCATCTTGCGCCGCTTGCGCAGGTCGCGAATGCGTTCGCCGAGAACGGCCTCCTCACCGGCAGGATCGGCCGGCAGGTTGATGCCGAGATGGTCGTCAGAGGCCATGGCTGCATTCCGTCTTTCTCTGGTGGCACGGCTCCGGGCTTTCCTTCGCTGCGTAGATTTCCGGCACAGGCATGCACAACCCAGTGTGAATGACAACAAATTTTGCCCAAAGTAAAAATGTCATATATATTTTTTACTCAGGATAAAATATGCATCATCAAGCTTTCGTAGTTACGGTAGGAGGAGGCCGGGTTCCATGACGGCAGACGCATTCCCCCATCTGTTTCAGCCGCTGCAGATCCGTGGCGTGCGACTGAAGAATCGCATCATGTCGTCCGGTCACGATACGACGCTGCCAACCGACGGACTGGTCAACGATGCGCTGATTGCCTATCACGCAGCGCGAGCGCTGGGCGGGGCGGGTCTGATCGTCAGCCAGGTGGCCGGCGTGCATGAGACGGCACGCTATACCTCGCACATGCTCATGGCGGTCAGCGACGACTGTATCGAGGGCTATCGACGGCTTGCGGAGGTCTGTCACGCCGAGGGATGTGCGCTGTTCTCGCAGCTCTTTCATCCCGGGCGCGAGATCATGGAGGGCGGCGACGGGCTTTTGACCGTTGCCTACGCGCCGTCCGTCTCGCCGAACGAGCGTTTTCGCGTGATGCCGCGGCAGCTCGACCAGCGCATGATCGACGAAATCGTTGCCGGCTATGCCGCCGCCGCGCGCCGCATGCATGCGGCTGGCATCGATGGCGTCGAGTTCGTCGCAAGCCACGGCTACCTGCCCGCCCAATTCTTCAATCCCCGGGTCAACCGCCGCAGCGATGCCTATGGCGGCGATCTGGAAAACCGGCTGCGCTTTGCGGTCGACGCGCTCTCGGCGATGCGTGCCGAGACGTCGGAGGATTTCGTCATCGGCATGCGCATCAGCACCAGCGAGCGCGACGAACAGGGGCTGACGGGCGACGAGGCGCTCGCCATCTGTCGCCGGCTCGAGCCGCTGCTGGATTATGTCAGCCTGACGGCCGGTACCTCCGCCTCACTCGGCGGGGCCGTGCACATCGTGCCGCCCATGGCCTATCGCCATGCCTATCTTGCCGGCGATGCCGCGCGGTTTCGCCAGGCCCTTACCGTTCCCGTCTTCGTCACGGGTCGCATAAACCAGCCGCAGGAGGCCGAAGCGGTCCTTGCCGGCGGTTCGGCGGATGTTTGCGGGATGACGCGGGCGATGATCTGCGATCCGGCCATGCCGGGCAAAGCCGAGGCGGGACATGCCGACGATATCCGCGCCTGTATCGCCTGCAACCAGGCCTGTATCGGCCACTTTCACCGCGGCGTGCCGATTTCCTGCATACAGCATCCCGAAACCGGGCGAGAGCTGGAATTCGGCACACTTACGCCGGCCGCACGGCCGAAATCCGTCATGGTGATCGGCGGCGGGCCGGCGGGCCTCAAGGCTGCGGCGGTTGCCGGCAGTCGCGGGCATCATGTGACGCTCTACGAAGGCGCACCGCAACTCGGCGGCCAGGCGCTGCTTGCCCAGCAGCTCCCTAGACGCGCCGAGTTCGGCGGCATCGTCACCAATCTCGCCCACGAGGTGGAGCGGGCCAATGTCCGCGTGGTGCGCGGCACGCGTGTGGATCGCGTGCTGGTGGAGGCGGAAAAGCCGGATGCGGTGATCCTCGCCACCGGCGCGAAACCCTACCGACCCGATATCGAGCAGGATGGCAGCGTCCAGATCGTCGATGCGTGGCAGGTGTTGCGCCGCGAGGTAAAAACCGGCAGCCGCGTCGTCGTCGCGGATTGGCGCTGCGACTGGATCGGTCCCGGCATTGCCGAACTGCTGACCGGCGAGGGGTGCAGCGTCGAGCTCGCGGTCAACGGCACCCATGCAGCCGAACTCCTGCCGCTCTACGTGCGCGACAACATCGCCGCCGAACTGCATCGCATCGGCGTGCGCATCACGCCCTATGCCCGCCTCTACGGTTGCTATGGGGGCACGGTCTACATGCAGCACACAGTGAGCGAGCTGCCGATCCTGTTCGAGGAGGTGGACACGCTGGTGCTCTGTCTTGGCCATGAGCCGGTGGACGAACTCGGGGAAATGCTGCGGGGCCTGGTGCCGGAAGTCCACATCATCGGCGATAGCCTCGCCCCCCGCACCGCCGAAGAGGCGGTCTACGAGGGGCTAAAGGTTGGCGCTTCGCTTTAAAGGCCTGAGGCCGCTTGGTTACGCGCAGCCCCTTGCCGTCACAGGGCTTTCAGCACGTCGCCCAGTGCATCCACCAGCATGTCGGCATTCTCGCGGGAGAAGACGAGCGGCGGGCGAATCTTGAGGACGTTGGCCCGCGGCCCGGAAGCGCTGATGAGGATGCGGCGCTCGCGCAGGCCGTTGACGATGCGGGTGGTCAGGGCGGCGTCGGGGCTCTTGGCAGCCGGATCGGCGACGATCTCGACACCGATGAATAGGCCGGAGCCGCGCACGTCACCGATGGCATGATAACGGTCGGCAAGGCTTTTGAGGCCGTCCACCAGATAGCGGCCAACCTCCAGCGCGTTCTGCTGCAGGCCTTCAATCTGGATCGTGTCGAGCACGGCCTTGCCGGCCGCGGCAGCAATCGGATTGCCGCCGAACGTGTTGAAATAGCGCGCCCGCGGGCCGAATTCGGCAATCACCTCGGGCCTGAGCACGATGCCCGCCATCGGGTAGCCGTTGCCCATCGGCTTGCCGATCGTCACCATGTCGGGTGAAACGCCGTGGCGCTCGAAACCCCACATGGCCTCACCGGTGCGGCCGAAGCCGGGCTGGACCTCGTCGGCGACGAAGAGGCCGCCCGCCGCGTGGATCGCATCGACAGCCGGCTTCAGAAAACCCTTCGGGCCGGCGAAAATGCCGTCGCTGGAAAAAATCGTGTCGGTGATCAGCATGGCCGGCTTGATGCCGTGGCGCTGGAGATCCGCGATGGCGGCGCGCACGTCGCGGCCGAACTTTTCCATCACCTCTTCCGGCGAATGGCGATAGCTGTCCGGTGCGGGCACGGTGCGCACATGTGGCCCGAGCGTCACCGATTCGCCAAGCGACGGCGAGAACTCGGCAACCGCGCTCGTCAGGCCATGATAAGCGAGATCCGTCGCAATGATGCCGGTGCCACCCGTGACATAGCGGGCGATGCGCACCGCAAGGTCGTTTGCCTCGCTGCCCGTGCAGGTAAACATGGCCTGGCTGAGCGTTTCGGGGAACGTCGCCGTCAACGCCTCGGCATAGTCGATGATGCCTTCGTGCAGGTAGCGCGTATGGGTGTTGAGCACCGCCGTCTGCTTGGTGATTGCCTCCACGACGCGCGGATGGCAATGGCCGAGCGAGGCGACGTTGTTATAGGCATCAAGATATTTTTCACCCGAGGCGTCATAGAGGAAGACGCCTTCGCCGCGCACCAGGTGCAGCGGCTTTTCATAAAACAGGCGGTAGGCGGGGCCGAGCACCTTTTCCCGTCGGGCGATCAACGCCCGTTCGGCCTCGTTCAGCCGCTCGAAATCTTCCTGCGAAAATGCATTCACCATCGACATGGTCAGGCCTCGGAAAGGTTGGGCACGAGCCGTTTCAGCCCGGCGGGTGTCAGATCGGATATGTTTTGCAGGCCCCGCCAGGCGGTGGCGTGGTTGCGCATGATATAGTCGCGGTTCTCCGGAAACCGCGCGGAACGCCATTCGGCGATGATGATGGACATTGCCAGCCGGCAGCGGCACAGAAGCGGCAGAAGTTCGATCTCGCCAGGCTCGAGTGGGCGTGCAGAGAGGAACCCTTCGAGAAGGGCGCGGGTGCGCGCTTGCCAGTTGTCCGTCGCGAGATGATAGGACAGCCCGACGGCGAGATCGTTGATCAGCGGTGCATGCACCATGTCACCGAAATCGATGATGCCGACGACGTGGGTGGGTGATGCCGGGTCGAGCAGGATATTATGCGGATTGAAATCGTTGTGGATGATCTGCTGCCGCTTGAGCGCAGCGATGGCCGGCAGTGCCTGCTCGAACTCCGCAATGACGCCCGCCGCCTGCGACCGGCGTTCCGGTGCGACATCGTCGATGACAACAGCAAGGTCGAGCATATGGGAGATGTCCCACATCAGCTTTCCGGCGGGTGGGCGGCCGTTGTAGGCCTCTAGCCCAAGGCCGAGTTCCGCCAACGCGCGGCCCACATTGCGGCTCTGGGCTTCGGTCGTGGGCGTGCGATATTGCAGTTCTCCCGGCAGGAAGGTCAGCAGGCGCATGATGCGCGGGCCGTCGGCGGTTGCGAGCGTCCGGCTTTGTTCGCCATCCCTCGTGCGCACCAGCCGTGGCACGGGCACTGTGGGGGCTGCCGCTGCAAGATGCAGCAGCGCGCCGTCCTGGAATTCCAGTGCGGCCGGGTCCTCGGCGGGATTGGCGATCTTGAGAACGAAATCCGTACCGTCAACGCGGGTGAACAGGAAGGTTTCGTCCCGCTCGCTCGAAAGCCGTTTGACGGCGCCGGAAAGGCCGTAAACATCCTCGACCGCCAGCTTTGCATCGTCGAGCGACGTCACGCTCCATGTCGCCGACATGGAATCAGGTTTCTTCGCGGCGGGCGATGGCTCCGTCATGTTTGCTCCGTTGATGCGGTGGTCCGCACTTTTCTTGCCTGTCCCGTCCCGCTGTCGAAGGTGCTTACGGCGGGAGTATGGTGCCGACCGGTAGAGAAAGATAACGTCCGGCAGAGGCTCATACTTGAAACACGTCATAAAAGATGCATCAAGTATCTTATTATTTTATTTTGCGGATGAGTTCCATGGCTGAATTTACGACACTGGAACATGAGAACCTCAACAGCGTCGTCTACGCCGCACTGTGCGATGCGCTGATGCAGGGACGTTTCCAGCCGGGCGACCGGCTGAAGATCCGCGATCTCGCCGAACAGTTCGGCACCAGCGTCACGCCGATCCGTGACGCCATCCTGCGCCTTGCCAACGATGAGGCAATCACCTTCCGCTCGCCACGCGACATTCGCATTCCCGGCATGGCCGAAAGCCGTTACCGGGAAATCCGGGCGATCCGCATCCGGCTGGAGGGGCTGGCCGCGGAGACGGCCGCGCAAGTCGCTACCAGTGCCGATATTCATGCTTTGGAGGGCATTTTACGGGAAAATGAGCAGGCAATCGACGCTGGTGATCGCCTGAAAGGCACGCAGCTCAACCAGGCCTTTCACTTCATGCTGCCGCAGATTGCCGGGCTTCCGGTGCTGAACAACATTCTTCGACGGCTCTGGTTGCAGATGGGACCGCATATTTCGGATGCCTACATCGAAGGCGGGCGGGCGATGATCGATCATCACTACCCTGTCATCGAGGCGCTGAAACGGCACGATCCTGCCGCCGCTTCGATAGCGATCGTCGACGACATTTTGCTGGGCGGCAAGCCGATCCTCGAGCGCATCGTGCACGGTGTGGAACGACCCGCCCGGCGCGCGTGATGACCGTGCGAACACGAGGCTTGCATTTCGCGAACCGCCTATTACGATGCATCAAGCATCAATGGAGAATGCGTCCATGACCGAAGAACGCCGCTACATGTTGCTGACGGGAGCGAGCCGCGGCATCGGCCATGCGACGGTAAAGCTCTTCCAGTCGAAGGGCTGGCGCATTCTCACCGTTTCGCGTCAAGCCTTTTCCGAGGAATGCGCCTGGCCGTCCGCCCGCGAAAGCCATATCCAGGCCGATCTTGCCGATCTGAGCCAGATCGAGCGTCTCGCCGCGACCGTGCGTGAACGCCTGCCGAACGGCCGCCTACACGCTCTGGTCAACAATGCCGGCATCTCGCCGAAGGGACCGGGCCGCTCGCGCCTTGGCGTGCTGGAGACCGAGGCGGATGTCTGGACGCAGGTGCTCAATGTCAATCTCATCTCGACCGCGCTGATCGCCCGCGCGCTGATGCCGGAGCTGGAGGCCGCGCAGGGATCGATCGTCAACGTGACCTCGATTGCAGGCTCCCGCGTGCATCCCTTCGCGGGCGTCGCCTATGCGGCCTCCAAGGCGGCGCTCGCCTCGCTGACGCGGGAAATGGCCCATGAATTCGGCCGCCGTGGTGTGAGAGCGAATGCCATCGCACCAGGTGAGATCGAAACGTCAATCCTTTCACCGGGAACGGATGAACTGGTGGCGGCGGAAGTGCCGATGGAGAGGCTGGGCGAACCGCGCGAAGTTGCGGAAACCATCTATTTCCTATGCACCGAACCATCGTCCTACATCAACGGTGCGGAAATCCACATCAACGGAGGGCAGCACGTCTGACAACGGTCAAGACGGCAACGAAATCCGTTGACCGACGCAGACCGGAATGCATCAATCGGCCGATACGTGCCCCGGGGAAAGGGCGCAGCGACCGGAGAGGCTGCAACACCGCTGATACGCCAAAGGCGAGGGCGGCGCAGTCACACAAGTTCGTCATCGGAGCCGGCCTGCCGGTTCCTTCATAAAAGAGAAAAGGGGAGTGCCATGAAAACCATCGTGAAATCCGGGATTCTGACGGCCGCCGCCGTCGTGCTGTCCGCAAGCCTTGCCCTGCCGGCCTTGGCGCGCGACCTGACCGTCGTCTCCTGGGGCGGCAATTATCAGGATGCGCAGCGCAACATCTATTTCAAGCCGTTCGCGGAAAAGACCGGCAAGCCTGTGCTGGACGAGGCCTGGGACGGCGGCATCGGCGTCATTCAGTCGAAGGTCAAGGCCGGCGCGCCGAACTGGGATGCCGTTCAGGTGGAAGCCGAAGAACTGGCGCTCGGCTGTGCCGACGGCCTCTACGAGAAGATCGACTGGGACAAGTTGGGCGGCAAGGACAAGTTCCTCGACAGCGCGGTCAATGACTGCGGCGTTGGCGCCATCGTCTGGTCCACGGCGATTGCCTATGACGGCGACAAGCTGAAGGAAGGCCCGGCCTCCTGGGCGGACTTCTGGAATGTCGAAAAATTCCCGGGCAAGCGCTCGCTGCGCAAGGGCCCGAAATACACGCTTGAATTCGCGCTGCTCGCCGATGGGGTCTCGAAGGACGAGCTCTATGACGTGCTCGGCACGGACGAAGGCGTCGAACGTGCCTTCAAGAAGCTCGATGAGTTGAAGGCGAACATCGTCTGGTGGGAATCCGGCGCCCAGCCGCTGCAGTTCCTTGCGTCTGGCGAAGTCGCGATGGCCTCGGCCTATAATGGCCGCATCACCGGCATCAACCGTACGGAAGGCAAGAACTTCAAGGTCGTCTTCCCCGGCAGCATCTACGCCGTCGATAGCTGGGTCGTGCTGAAGGACGCGGAGAACAAGGACGCCGCGCAGGACTTCATCGCGTTTGCGAGCCTGCCGGACAACCAGGCAAAGCTGCCGGAATTCGTCGCCTACGGCCTGCCGAACAAGGAAGCGGCCGCCAAGGTGCCGGCGGAATTCGCCAAGGACCTGCCGACCGATCCCGCGAACATGACGGACTCGATCGCCCTCAATGTCGACTTCTGGATCGACAATGCGGAATCGCTGACGCAGCGCTTCAACGCCTGGCTGGCCCAGTAAGCACATCCGCGATGGAGGGCGCTCGAAACGGGCGCCCTTCCTGCCCGGCTGGATGCGTCCTTGCGGGGCTCCCGCATGATGTATTCTTCGCCTCTAGCGATGGAGTCTTCCTTGGCCGAATTCATTCGATTTGACCGCATCACCAAATTCTACGGCCTGCTCTGCGTGGTCGAGAACCTCGACCTCGGCATTGCGAAAGGCGAGTTCGTCAGCCTTCTCGGCCCGTCCGGTTCCGGCAAGACGACGTTGCTGATGATGCTCGCCGGCTTTGAGCAGCCGACCTCCGGCAGCATCCTGCTTGATGGAACGGCGATCAACACTGTGCCGACCCACAAGCGCGACATGGGCGTGGTCTTCCAGAGTTATGCGCTGTTCCCCCACATGTCCGTTGGCGACAACATCGCCTTTCCCTTGCAGATGCGGGGGTTCGGCAAGGCGGAGACCGGCGAACGGGTGAAGCGGGCGCTCGACATGGTGCAGATGTCCGCGCTTGTCGATCGCCGGCCCTCCCAGCTCTCCGGCGGCCAGCAGCAGCGCGTGGCGCTTGCCCGGGCGTTGGTCTTCGAGCCGCGCGTCGTGCTGATGGATGAGCCGCTTGGCGCGCTCGACAAGCAGTTGCGCGAGCAGATGCAACTCGACATCCGCGACCTGCATCGCCGCCTCGGCCTCACCATCGTTTTCGTCACGCACGATCAGTCCGAAGCGCTGACCATGTCGGACCGCGTCGCGGTCTTCAACAAGGGCAAGATCGAGCAGATCGGTACGCCGCGGCAGGTCTATGACGAACCGACGACGCGCTTCGTCGCCGAATTCATCGGCGAGACCAATCTGGTCGAGGGTGTCGTCGAGGCGGTGCAGGGTGCTGAAGCCAATGTGCGGCTGAGTTCCGGCGCCCAGATCGTTTCGGCTGTTTCCGGCACCGTGGCACCGGGCCAGACCGTCTATCTTTCCATCCGTCCCGAGCGGGTCGATCTCACCGAGATCGCCGGCGACGCCCGCAACAGTCTCGAAACGGAAGTGACGGACAGCGTCTACCAGGGCGATCATCTTCGTGTGCAGTTGCAGAATGCGGCGCATCCGCTCATCGCCAAGCTCGGCCGTCGGTCGCGCGAGTTTCCGCCGGGCACCAAGGTCTATGCGGCCTTTGCGGCCGGCGATTGCCGGGTCATTGCGCCATGAGCGGGGGCTCGTCACGCACCGGACGGTCGCTGCTTCTTCTGGCGCCGCTGCTCGTCTTCCTCATCGGCTTTTTCGTCTGGCCGCTGTTCAGCATGATGTCGCAGGCGATATCGGATCCGGCCGTGTTGCGCCTCCTGCCACGCAGCGCCGAGGTCATCGGCGACTGGGATCGAAAATCGCCGCCAACCGCGCCCATGCAGGCCGCGCTGATGGAGGACCTGAAGGCCGTCGACGATGACCAGGCGCTCGGCGACATGGTGCGGCGCCTGAACAGTGCCCGCTCCGGCTTCCGCACGCTGATGGGCAAGACCACGAGCGCGCTGGCCGACGCGGCCAACCCGCCCGCCGATCTCGTCTCGATCGACAAGCGCTGGGAAAAACCGGAATTCTGGATCGCCATCGCCGATGCGCTTTCTCCCTACACAGACCGCAACCTGCTCGCCGCCGTCGACCTCGGCCGCAATACCGCCGGTAATATCGAGCACCTGCCGGCCGACCAGTCCGTCAACCGCGTGATCCTTGTGCGCACCTTCTGGATTGCAGCACTTGTCACCTTCTTCTGCGCCTGCATCGGCTTTCCCTATGCTATCATCGCCGCGTCACTCGAGGGCTGGAAGCGCGACCTGATGCTGGCCGCCGTGCTGCTGCCGCTGTGGACATCGCTTCTCGTGCGCACCGCCGCCTGGTTCATCCTGTTGCAGGAGCAGGGCCTCATTAACGACCTGCTGCGCGGCATCGGCCTGATCGACGCGCCGCTGGCACTGATCTTCAACCGCACCGGCGTCATCATCGCCATGACCCATGTGCTCCTGCCCTTCATGGTGCTACCGATCTATTCGGTTCTGATCACCATCCCGAAAAACCTCATGCCTGCCGCCGCCTCGCTCGGCGCGCCACCGCTGCGAGCGTTCGTGCGCGTGCTCCTGCCGCTCAGCCTGCGCGGCGTCGCCTCCGGCTGCCTGCTCGTCTTCATCTCGGCCATCGGCTACTACATCACGCCGGCGCTGATCGGCGGGCCGGGCGACCAGATGATCTCCTCGATCATCGCCTTCTACGCGACGGGTTCGGCGAACTGGGGCATGGCCGGTGCGCTCGGCATGGTGCTGCTTGTCGCGACACTCGTGCTCTACAGCGTCTATGCGCGTCTCTCCAGCGACGAACCGGGGAGGCGCTGATCATGCCGATGAAAATCGCCAAGGCCACCTTTGCCACGCTGACGGTTCTCTTCCTCATCGCGCCGCTGATTGCCATCCTGCCGCTTGCCTTCACGTCGAGCGTCATCCTCACCTATCCGATCCCCTCCTGGTCGCTGCGCTGGTTCGAAGAGCTGTTCTTCGCCGATGCCTGGCGCCGTGCGATCGTCAACAGCCTGATCATCGGCACGGGCACGACATTGCTTGCCACCATTCTCGGCACGGCGGCATCGCTTGGCCTGCGCAACCGGCTGCTGTTCTTCCGCGGCTCGATCCGCACGCTCTTCCTGCTGCCGATGGTGGTGCCCGCCGTGGTGCTCGGCGTCGGCATGCAGGTGCTGCTGGCGGGCTTCGGCCTGACGAACAGCTATCTCGGCGTCATCATCGCCCACACGGTCGTCGCCGTGCCCTTCGTGATCGTCAGCGTCAGCGGCGCGCTTGCCGGCATAGACGAGCGGGTGGAACTGGCAGCGCAAAGCCTCGGCGCATCGCCGACGACGGTGTTTCGGCGTGTGACTTTGCCGCTCGCCATGCCGGGCGTGCTGTCCGGCGCCGTGCTTGCCTTCGCCACGTCGCTGGATGAGGTGGTGCTCACCCTCTTCGTCGCCGGTCCCAACCAGCGCACATTGGCGCGGCAGATGTTCTCCAGTATCCGCGAGAATATCAGCCCCGCCATTGCCGCCGCCGCCTTCCTGTTCATCGTGGCGACGGTGATCATCGGCCTCGTCGTCGTGCTGTCGCGCTCCATGCTCGCCAAGCGCCGCTAGATAGCGCGTTTCAGCACCGCGCCGAGCACCTGGTACACGCGCGGCTCCAGCATGTGCGCGACGTTGAAGCGCATGAAGCCGGCCGCCGTCTGCGACACGCTGAAGACGTTGCCGGGTGCGAGCACGACGCCCTCGGCCACGGCGGCCTGCGCGACGTCACCGGAATCCAGTCCCTCCGGCAGCCGGCACCAGAGGTAGAAGCCGCCGCGCGGCGTGAGCCATGGCTCTATGCCGAGCCGGGCGAGCCGGTCCGCTGTTTCGCGCCGGGTGCGGACCAGCTTCCGGCGTAGCTCTTCCATATGCTTGCGATAACCACCGCCGGCCAGCATCTGGGCGATGATCTCACTGGACATCGGGCTCGGGCCTCCGAAATTGGTGGCGATCTGCAAATCCACCAGCCCTTCGATCCAGTCCGGCCGCGCGGCGATGTAGCCGCAGCGCGCGGAGGCAGAGAGCGTTTTGGAGAAGCTGCCGATGCGGATGACGCGGTCGAATCCATCGAGCGCGGCCAGTCGCGTGGAGGGCTCGGGCTCGAAATCGGCAAAGATATCGTCCTCGACGATGATCATCTCGCTGCCTGCAGCCGCATTCAGCACGCGATATGCCGTCTGGGGCGAAAGGGTAGCACCCGTCGGATTGTGGATCGCGGAATTGGTGATGTAGAGCCGTGGCCGTTCGGTGGCGAGTATGGCCTCAAACCTTGCGATATCTGGCCCAAACGGCGTGTAGGGAACGCCGACCACCTCGACCTGATGTGCTTTCAGAAGGGCTTGAAAGTTGAAGTAACAGGGGTCGTCGATGAGCACCTTGTCGCCGGGGCGCAGCAGGAAGCGGCAGATCAGGTCCAGCGCCTGGGTGCCGGTGCTGGTCAGCATCAGATGATCCCGGCCAGCCTCGATGCCTTCCTCCGCCAGTCGGCCGAGCAGTAGGCGGCGCAGCGCAAGCGAACCCTGCGTGCTGCCGTAGTAGGAGAGCAGGTCGCTGTCGCTGCGGGCCAGACTGCGAATGGCCCGGCGCAGTGCCGCGTCCGGCATCCAGTCCGCCGGCAGCCAGCCACAGCCGGGCTTGAGCACTGCGGCATCGGCATCCAACGATTGCCGCGACACCCAGAACGGATCGACCGCACGCGCCTTCGGCGTTTCCGCCTCCGCCAGTTTCAGCGGCGGCAGGCCGACGCCGGCGACGTAAAAGCCGGATCCCCGCTGCGCGCGGATCAAGCCCTCCGCCGCCAGCCGGTCATAGGCCTCCACGACGGTGGAAGGCGAGACGCCCGTCGAGGCGGCAAAGCGGCGGATCGAGGGAAGACGGTCACCGGGTGCAAGCGCACGGCTGGCAATGCGTTTGCGGATCGCCGACATGACATCCGCAATCCGGCTTCCGGTGGGGTTTTGAGTCATGCTTACTTCCACTGTGTTGCCCTATGAACCGGTACACTTCTTCCAAATTGTATTGCTTTGTTTCTGTCTTTTCTAGCCCCTGCGCCTGTATCGTCCTGTGGAATGCGAGGTACTATGAAAACATCCATGGACGGTTGGGGCAGTGGGCTTGCCGGGGTCATCATCTTCAGCGGTTCGCTTCCGGCGACGCGCGTCGCGGTATCGGACTTCTCACCGCTTTTCCTGACCTCCGCGCGCGCCGTCATCGCCGCTTTGCTCGGTGCTGCTCTGCTCTTTGCGCTGCGCCAGAAAAAGCCATCGCGCGACAATCTCCTGTCACTGCTGATCGTAGCGCTCGGCGTCGTCGTCGGTTTTCCGTTGCTGACGGCGATCGCGCTGCAATACATCACGTCCGCCCATTCCATCGTTTTCATCGGCCTTCTGCCGCTTGCAACCGCGATCTTCGGCGTGCTCAGGGGCGGGGAGCGCCCAAAACCGCTGTTCTGGCTGTTTTCCATCATAGGCAGCGCCACGGTGGTGGGTTTTGCCTTGAGCGCCGGTGCAGAGGTCTCGCTTGTCGGGGATCTGCTGATGGTCGCGGCGGTCATCGCCTGCGGCCTCGGTTATGCAGAGGGGGCAAAACTCTCGCGCACGCTCGGCGGATGGCAGGTCATTTCCTGGGCGCTCATCCTTTCGCTGCCGTTGATGGCGATCATCGCGCTTTTCTCCTTGCCCGAGACCTGGGCCGGTATCGGCGGCGGTGCCTGGATGGGGCTCGCTTATGTCTCCGTCTTCAGCATGCTGATCGGCTTTGTCTTCTGGTATCGTGGACTAGCACTTGGCGGCATCGCGGCCGTGGGCCAGTTGCAGTTGCTTCAGCCTTTCTTCGGCCTGCTGCTCGCCGCCGGCCTGCTGCATGAAAAGGTCAGCCCCCTGATGGTGATCACGACGCTCGCCATCGTGCTCTGCGTTGCCGGCGCACGGAAGTTTGCGCGCTGACGCTTTGTTGCGCTTGCCCGGGGCGGCGCGATGGCTATCCTGCCGCAGTGCAACGCGGAGGGAGTGAGGCTGATGTCGTTTTTCGAGGCCGAGGAGAAGGTTTTTTCCAGTTTCGTATTGGGAAATGCTCCCCTCAAGAAGCTTGCCAGTGGTTTCGACTGGGCCGAAGGCCCCGTCTGGTTCGGCGATCACGATTGCCTGCTGTTTTCCGACATTCCCAACAACCGCATGCTGCGCTGGCACCCGACGTCGAGCCTGACGACCTTCCGCGAGCCGTCAAACTTTTCCAACGGCAATACCCGCGACCGGGAAGGCAGGCTCGTGACCTGCGAGCACGGCACACGCCGCGTCACCCGCACCGAATATGACGGCTCCATCACCGTGATTGCGGATCGGTACGAAGGCAGGCCACTGAATTCGCCGAACGACGTGATCATTGCCTCGGACGGTGCGATCTGGTTCACCGATCCGCATTACGGCATCGTTTCCGACTACGAGGGCACCCGCTCGGAACAGGAGCTGCCGTGCAACGTCTATCGCGTCGATCCGCTTTCCGGCGCGGTCCACGCTGTGCTCACGGATTTCCAGTGCCCGAACGGCCTTGCCTTCAGTCCGGACGAAAAACGTCTTTATGTCGCCGATACCGGGCGTATCCACAGCGCTGACCCGCGTCATATCCGTGCCTTCGATGTCGAGGCGGATTGGAAGCTCACCGGTGGTGAGGTCTTTCACACCATTGCGCCGGGCTGCGCGGATGGGATGCGGGTCGATGAGAACGGCAATCTCTGGTCTTCGGCGGGCGACGGCGTGCATTGCATCGCGCCGGATGGCCGCCGCCTTGGAAAAATCCTCGTGCCGGAGACCGTTTCCAATGTCTGTTTCGGCGGACGGAACGGCCACCGCCTTTTCATCACCGCCACCACGTCGCTTTATGCCGTGTCATTGACTGTGCGTGGCGCGCGCCGGCGCGAATGAAGAGACAAACATCGGCCAGGGAATGGAGCGAGCCCGTAAAATCTGATAGGACTCCTCTCAACGGTGTTGGCCCGCGGCGATAATGTCCGGCGGAACGGTCTGGGAGATCTGGATGGCGGTTGATGTTCGGACGGGGAAGGAGATGAGTGCAACGGCAGCGCCGAAGGCGTTGCGTGTCGGTTTCATCCTCTCGAAGAGCTTTACGCTCTCTGCCTTCGCGCTGTTCGTGGACACGCTGCGGCTCGCCAGCGACAGCGAAGATCGCTCCCGCCGCGTCAACTGCGACTGGGATGTTTTGAGCAGCACCCGCAACTTCATCTCGTCGTCGAGCGGCATCCAGGTCGCGCCAACAGCCCCCTTCGCTGATCCCTCCTGTTTCGACTATATCGCCGTGGTCGGCGGCCTGCTCAAGGTCGACGAACCGATCGATAGTTACGCGCAGGCCTATCTGCGCAAAGCGGCCAATGCGGGCGTCGGGCTGATTGGTCTATGCACCGGCAGTTTCATTCTCGCTGAAGCCGGGCTGCTCAAGGGACACACGGCCTGTGTGAGCTGGCTGCATCATCGTGAATTCCGCGGCCGCTTCCCGGATATCGAGGCAACGTCCGAGCAGATCTTCCGCTTCGACGGCAAGGTCGCAACCTGTGCCGGCGGCAGCAGCGTCGCCGATCTCGCGGCAACGCTGGTCCGTCACCATGTCGGCGAGGCGGCGGAGCGTAACGCGCTGGAAATCCTGCAGATCCGCCACCGCCGCGATGCGACCGATCTCCAGCCGCGCAATCCGCTTGGCCTCGAGGCGCGTGACCGCCGCGTGCACCTCGCCATCATGATGATGGAGCAGCACACGGAAGACCTGCTGTCGATCGACAGCATCGCCACCATGACCAACGTCTCCCGCCGCCAGCTCGAACGACTGTTCGAAAGCGACATGGGCGCCTCACCGAGCGCGATCTACATGAAGATTCGCATGGCGGCGGCGCTCAACATGGTGGTGCGCACCAACAAGCCGTTGATTGAGATCGCGCTCGAAACCGGCTTCGAGAGCCTGTCGCACTTCACCCGCCGTTTCCGCGCGGCCTTTGGCGACACGCCTTCGCAAATCCGTCGAGACGGTCGCCGCCAAGCAAGCTGACGCGCAATTCCTGCCGCAAGGCCGCTTCACACTTTTGCTGGAATTGCGCTGGCCGATTGGAACCAAGCCGCTCGCCAGCCGTTCGGTTTCCATTGCAGACAAGGAGACCGCAATGGCAAGCACTGACGTTCAATCCCAGATTTCCGCTCTTCGCGCAGAAATCGCCGCGCTTCAGAAGGATCTTGGGGAGCGGGGCACCGAGGCCTACGAGACGATCCGTGATCGTGCCGGCAATGCCGTCGAGGCTGCACGGCCCGCCGTCCGTTCGGCAACGAAGTATGTTCGCAACGAAGGTGCCGCAGTCGCCCAGGCAGCACGCGAGCACCCCGCGGCCCTTTCCACCGTCGTGCTGACGGCCGGCATTGCCGGTGTCGTCATCGGCTATCTGCTGGGTTCCCTGGAAAGCGAACCGCCACGTCGTCAACGCTGGTTCTGAACAAACGAAAAAGCCCGGCATTGCCGGGCTTTTTCATGGAACGATGGGGGAGCAATTGCTCCCTTGTTTCGTTACCGGTGGCGCAGGCCGAAAAGGTAACCGATGAAGGCGGCACCGGCCAGCGCCGCGAGCGGATTGGTCTGGATGGTGGTGCGCACTTCGTCGCGCAGCGATTCCGCCTTGGCAACCGCAAGCTGGCCAGTACCTTCGGCGATAAGCCCGGCGGATTCCTTCAGCCGGCTGATTTCGGCCTTCAGCGCTTCGATCTGCTCGTTGACAGTTGCTTCCGCCGCCGCGGCGCGGGCATCTTCCGAAATGCTGTCGCGACCTTCAACGACGCCGAGCGTGCGTTTGCCGGTGCTCTTTTCGTCAGCCATGAACATGTCTCCTGAATTTGATGGAATGGCGGAGGAAGAACTTCCTTCGCGCCAGTTGGTTCCACAGGTGATTCAAACTGTGATCGCTACAAGGCGGTTTGGCGATTGACTCTCATGCACTCAATGGAACAAATAGAGAACATAACTCTTTTCAATCCGGGAGCTGCCACGCCGATGTCCGCCTTCGCCGCCCGTGCCGTTGTCGCCGACCTGCGCGACCGCATCCGGCAGTTCGATGGCCGTACGGCGCGCGACCGGGCGGTGCTGCCCTTCGGCGTGCCGGAAATCGACGACCGCTTGCCGGGCGGTGGGCTGGCGCTTGCGAGCCTGCACGAGGTATGCGGCGGCGGCAACGACGCGGTCGAGGGTGCTGCCGCCATGCTCTTTGCCGCAGGGATTGCGGCGCGCACCAAGGGGCAGGTGCTGTGGTGCCTGACACGGCCAGACCTCTTCGCGCCGGCTCTGGCGCAGGCGGGGCTTGCGCCGGGCCGGGTGATCTATGTGGAGGCGGGCGACGAGAAGAGCCTGCTCCTCTGTTTCGAGGAGGGGCTGCGCCATGGCGGGCTCGGCGCGGTGGTAGCGGAAGTGGCGCGGCTGTCGATGACCGCCTCGCGCCGCCTGCAACTGTCTGCCGAAGCCGGCAGTACGCTCGCCATTGCGCTGCGACGTTCGCGCCACCGGGCGGAGGCGGATGCCTTTGCCCAACCATCCGCCGCGGTAACGCGCTGGCGGGTTGCCGTCCGCCCGTCCGTCGCCCTTCCCGTGCCCGGCATCGGCCGGGCGCAGTGGCATTTGCAACTTGTGCGCTGTCGGGCTGGCGCGGTAGCAGATTTTGACGTGGAGGCCTCCGATGCCGAGGGTCGTATCGCTTTTTCTTCCCGGCTGGCCGATCGATCGCCTGAGACGCACCTTGGGCGCTTCGGCGCCTCCGCTTGATGCGCGCCTTGTGCTTGTCGGTCGTGACGGCGCGCGCCGCATCGTCACGGCGGTGAGCCGGCCTGCCGAGCAGGCGGGCCTGCGCGTCGGCATGCCGCTTACCAAGGCCCATGCGCTCTTGCCCGACGTTATGACCATGCCGACCGACCCCACGGCGGATGCGGCGGCGCTCAATCGCCTGGCGCTCTGGGCCTTGCAGCATTACGCGCCCATCGTCGCACCCGACCCGTCGGATGGCCTGGTCATCGACACGACCGGCGCCGACCATCTGCACGGCGGCGAAGAACGCATGCTGACCGGCCTCGTCAACCGGCTCGGCGCCTCCGGCATCGCCGCCCGCGCCGCCATCGCCGATAGCTGGGGCGCGGCCCACGCCGCCGCCCGTTTCCGCGCCGATCCCGTCTGCATCATTGCGCCCGGCGCGACGAGCAACATGGTAACGCCGCTGCCAATCCCCGGGCTCAGGATCCCGCCGGATATCGTGACAGGCCTGCATGTGCTGGGCTTTGCCACGATCGGCGACGTGCTCGCCGTGCCACGCGCGCCGCTCGTCCTGCGTTTCGGCCCGCTCCTCGGCCGCCGGCTCGACCAACTGCAAGGCACCATCTCCGAACCCGTCGATCCGCTCCGTGATCCCGAGCTTGCCAGCGTGCGAAAAGTCTTCGGCGAACCCATAGGGGCGCCCGAAACCATCGCGCGCTACACGACAAGCCTCGTCCACGACCTCTGCCTGGCGCTGGAAAAACGCGGTCTCGGTGCCCGAAGGCTCGATCTCCTCTTCCACCGCGTCGACAATTCGCTCCAGGCGATCCGCGTCGGCACGGCGCAGCCCGTTCGGGATGAAAAGCGGCTCACCCGGCTCCTCTCGGACCGCATCGAGACGATCGATCCGGGTTTCGGCATCGAGATCATGGACCTGACCGCCACGCTTGCCGAACCGCTCGTCCTGCAACAGGCGGTCTCTTCACTGATCAAGGAGGAACAGGCGGACATTGCCGGCCTTGTCGACGTGATCGCCAACCGCATCGGCGCGCGCAGGCTTTACCGCATGGCCCCCGTCGAGAGCGATGTGCCCGAACGCTCCGTCCGTCGTATCGCCCCGCTTGCCCCGGATGACGGCGCGACCTGGCAGGGCCGCTGGCCGCGCCCGTCGCGCCTGCTCGCCCGGCCCGAGCCGATCGAGGTCATGGCGCTTCTGCCGGACCACCCGCCGGGCGCCTTCACCTGGCGCGGCGTGCGGCGGCTGGTGAAGCGCGCCGACGGCCCCGAACGCATTTTTGGCGAATGGTGGAAGCGCGATGCCGAGCTTGCCGCCGTGCGGGACTATTTTCAGGTCGAGGATGCTTCTGGCGAACGCTTCTGGCTCTTCCGCTCAGGTGATGAACAGCAGGTGGCGAACGGCGTGGGCCGCTGGTTCCTGCATGGGGTTTTTGCATGAAACCGCGTTATGCCGAGCTTCAGGTCACGTCCCACTTCTCCTTCTTGCGGGGTGCGAGTAGCTGTGCGGAGCTGTTCGCCCAGGCCAGCGCCCTCGGCATCGAGGCTGTGGCCGTCATCGACCGCAACAGCCTTGCCGGTGTCGTCCAGGCCTTCAAGGCGGCGAGGGAGCTTCCGCCGGATGTGGCACAGGTACGTCTGGTGGTCGGCTGCCGCCTGGATCTTGTCGACGGCATGTCGC
Organism: Sinorhizobium sp. RAC02; assembly: GCF_001713395.1. Classification (NCBI taxonomy): domain Bacteria; kingdom Pseudomonadati; phylum Pseudomonadota; class Alphaproteobacteria; order Hyphomicrobiales; family Rhizobiaceae; genus Sinorhizobium; species Sinorhizobium sp. RAC02. The sequence goes on from NZ_CP016452.1 coordinate 1,402,292, forward strand.
TGCTCGTCTACCCGACCGACCGTGCCGCCTATGCCCGCCTCTGCCGCCTGCTCACCGTCGGCAAGAAGAAGGCCGGCAAAGGAAAGTGCCATCTCGACTGGGCGGATGTCGTGGAATGGAACGAAGGCCTGCTCGCCGTGCTGGTACCGGACGACGCGGACGAGACTGCAGCCTTTCATCTGCGCCGCCTGCGCGAAACCTTTCGCGATCGCTGTTATCTCGCCCTCACGCTTCGCCGCCGGCCCAACGACCAGATGCGGCTCTTCGACCTCTCCAACCTCGCCATCCAACACCGCGTCCCCACCGTCGTCACCAACGACGTGCTCTACCACGAGCCCGGCCGCCGCATGTTGCAGGACATCGTCACCTGCATCCGCCACACCGTCGTCATCGACAATGCCGGTTTTTTGCGCGAACGCCACGCCGATCGTTACCTGAAGCCGCCAGCGGAAATGCACCGGCTTTTCGCGCGCTACCCGGAAGCGCTCGCCCGCACGCTGGAGATTGCGGAGCGTTGCCGGTTTTCGCTGTCCGAACTGGAATATCAGTACCCGGAAGAGAAGACGCATCCGGACCTCACGCCGCAGGAAACGCTGGAGAAATATACGTGGGAGGGGGCGGCTTGTTGGTATCCCGACGGCATACCGGAAATGGTCCGCAGGAAGCTCAATCATGAATTGACGCTCATCGCGAAGATGAAATATGCCCCCTACTTCCTCACGGTGAATTCGATCGTGCGTTACGCCCGCTCCATCGACATCCTCTGCCAGGGCAGGGGGTCGGCGGCCAACAGCGCCGTCTGTTTCGTTCTCGGCATCACCTCCATTAAGCCAACGGTGAACGGCCTCCTCTTCGAACGTTTCGTCTCGGAACAACGTGGCGAGCCGCCTGATATCGATGTGGATTTCGAGCACGAGCGCCGGGAAGAGGTGATCCAGTGGATCTATGAAACCTACGGCAAGCAACAGGCAGCCCTTTGCGCTACGGTCATCCGCTACCGCTCGCGGGCAGCCATGCGGGATGTGGGGCGTGCACTCGGCATGCCGGAGGATGTGCTGAAGGCGCTGTCATCGCAGGTCTGGGGCTGGTCCAACGATGTTCCGCAAACCCATGCGCAATCGGTGGGGCTCAACGTGGACGATCGCCGTATCCGGCTGCTTTTCGAGCTGGCCCGGCAATTGATCAATACACCGCGCCATCTCTCGCAGCATCCCGGCGGCTTCGTGCTGACGCGTGACCGGCTGGATGACCTGGTGCCTATCGAGCCTGCGGCCATGGATGACCGGCAGGTGATCGAGTGGGACAAGGACGACATCGAATATCTGAACTTCATGAAGGTCGATGTGCTGGCGCTCGGCATGCTCACCTGTATGCGCCGCGCCTTCGATTTTCTGACGGAGCACAAGGGAGAGAGCTATACGCTCGCCACCATCCCGGCAGGAGACGAGGCAACCTACGAGATGATCTCGAAAGCCGATACGGTCGGCACGTTCCAGATCGAGAGCCGGGCACAGATGTCCATGCTGCCGCGCCTTCGGCCGAAGGAGTTTTATGACATCGTCATCCAGGTGGCCATCGTGCGGCCGGGGCCGATACAGGGGGATATGGTACATCCTTATCTTCGGCGGCGGCAGGGATTGGAGAAGGTTGATTATCCCAGCCCAGCCTTCAAAAAGGTTCTGGAAAGAACACTCGGCGTGCCCTTGTTCCAGGAGCAAGCGATGCAGGTGGCGATCGACTGCGCCGGCTTCACGCCCGGCCGGGCGGACGAACTGCGCCGCGCCATGGCGACCTTCAAGCAAACGGGTGGGGTCAATAAGTTCCGGAAGGAACTCGTCGAGGGCATGGTCAGTCACAACCACCCGCGCGACTTCGCCGAACGCATGTGCCGCCAGCTCGAAGGTTTCGGCTCCTACGGCTTCCCGGAAAGCCACGCCTATAGCTTCGCCATCATCGCCTATGCCTCCGCCTGGGTGAAATGCCATCATCCGGATGTCTTCTGCGCGGCCTTGCTCAATTCGCAGCCGATGGGGTTTTATGCCCCGGCACAGATCGTGCGCGATGCGCGCGAGCATGGGGTGGAGGTGCGGCCTGTCTGCATCCACAAAAGCCGTTGGGACTGCACGCTGGAACCGACGGAAGAGGCGGGACGGTTCGCCGTCCGCCTTGGGCTGCGGCTGGTGAAAGGGCTCGACAACAAGGCGGCGGCCAGGTTCATCGCTGCCCGCGAGGAGGAGCCTTTCGCTTCCGTCGACGATTTTTGGCGTCGTTCAGGCCTTTTCGCCGATGCGCTGGTGCGGCTTGCCGAGGCGGATGCTTTCCTGCCGTCGCTCGGCCTTTCCCGCCGCGAGGCGCTCTGGGCGATCCGAGGCCTGCGGGACGAGCCGTTGCCGCTCTTTACCGCCGCTGCCGAGCGCGAGGCGGCAACCGTTCCGGAAATCAGCGAACCCGCTGTGACGCTCCGCCCCATGGCGACGGGGGGCGAAGTCGTGGAGGATTATGGGCATGTCGGTCTGACGCTCCGGGCCCATCCGGTCAGCTTTCTGCGTGAAAGCCTCGCGCGTCGCCGTATCGTCACCTGTGCAGAGGCCACGCGACTGCGCGACCGCCGGAAAGTCGAAACGGCCGGCATCGTGCTTATCCGCCAGCAGCCGGGCTCGGCCAAGGGCGTCATCTTCGTGACGATCGAGGACGAAACGGGCATCGCCAATCTTGTCGTCTGGCGGAAGGTCTTTCTCACCTATCGCCCCATTGTGATGGGCGCGCCGATGATTGGCGTCAAAGGCTATATCCAGCGGGAAGGCGAGGTGGTGCACCTCGTCGTGCAGCACCTCACCGATCTTTCCGCGGATTTTGCCACGATCGGCCGGCGCGGGGCCTCGGGACCGGAGGGCGCAGGACAAGTGGAAACCATCCGCGTCAAATCCCGCGACTTCCATTGAGGACGATTCCAGCAAAGACCACCGATTTGCACTGAGAGGGAGCAGCCCCTCACATGAAATCGCGTGGGATTGCCTTCTCGAATGTCTTCTCGAAAATCTGCGCCTCACCCTCGAAGGCACGGACGGAGGCCGAGATCAGCCAGTCCGTCGCTGTGCAGGCGATGGTTGCCGTCGAAACCGTTCGCACGAACCAGCCGGGGCGCTGCATGTCGCAGGTCCAGATGGAGGTGCCGGTCATCGACAGCGGGTCGTCTTGCCCGATCGACCAGAGTTCGTCGCGCACCTGCCGCGTGGCAAGCCCCGTGCCCGGATGTTCGAAGAGGCCGGTATCCTCGTAGATCGAATATTCGGTGAGGCCATTCGTCAGGTCGCGTTCGACGCCGCGTGCCGTTTCGCCGGGCGCAAGCTCGGTATATTTCGGCAGCGGATCTGGATTGGCCGGCTCGGGGATAGCGATGACCTTATGTGCGCCGAGTTTCGGCAAAGCCAGGCCGAGCGACGCGAGGTCGATCGTCACGTCGGCATCCGTCGGCGGCGGCAGCACCATCGGCCAATAGGCGGTCGAGAGCGACAGGCGGATGCGATGGCCAGCTCGGAAACGGTAACCCATGGCGTCGAGCACGAGGCGGATTCGGGTCTTCTCGCCCCTCGGCATGGCTTTCGGCTCGGCATTGCCGTCGCGGTGCGCAAGGTTCACGACACCGAAGGTGACGCGCGTCGCGGTGCCGTCCGGATGCACGTCGACGAGGCGGGCGCAGAGATTGCCGATCTCGGCCTCAGTGGAAACATCGAGTTCCAACACCGGCTGGCCAAGGAAGTCCTGGGGCTCGGTGAGCGGCGGCGTCTCGATGATGAGCGAGCCGGCATCGTCGAGGCGCTGGTCGAGCGCCATCTCTGCATCCGGCTTCAGCGTGAACCATTCACCGGCCATGATGCCGGTATCGAGCGGTGATTTCAGATAACGGTCATGACCGGAAGCCCCGGCAATCGGCATTCCGGGCGTGAGCGTGCCATACTGCTCCACGTAGAAGGTCGCCATCTGCGGCGTCTGCCAAGTATCCTTGGCAATCCAGAAGCCGGGATCGACCTCGCGGCGGAGCGCGGGACGGGCGGCGTCCTGGATATAGGCGCGGATTTGCGGGGTGCTTTCAGCACCGTTCTCTTCACCCCCCAGCCACCGGTTCCACCAGGCGATGGCCTCGCCATGAAAATCCATGCGCGGCTTCGGCCAGGCAAAATGCGGATATTTGTGAACCCAGGGTCCGATCAGTGCCTTGGCCTTGTCGCCCAGCCCCTCAACCGCCTTCAGCGGTGTGCTGCGATAACCATCCGCCCAGCCGGCGATCACGAGAGCCGGCACGGGAAAGCCGGAAAAATCCTCGCAGATCGAACCGTGTTTCCAGAATGCGTCGCGACGCTGGTGTTGCAGCCATTCCTCCAGGAAGAAGGGCTCGTTTTCCAATCGCTCCAGCCACATGTTCTTCCAGCGGTCGCCGACGATGTCCGGATCGGGCGAGCGGGACTGGTAGGCGAGCATGGTCGCGGCCCAGGAGAGTTGGGCGGATAGGTGCGTGCCGTTCTTGTAGTGAATGTCGTCGTTGTAGCGGTCGACGGTGGAGGCGATGGAGATGACGGCCTTCAGCGCCGGCGGCTTGAGGGCCGCGACCTGCAGGCAGTTGAAGCCGCCCCAGGAGATACCCATCATGCCCACGGAACCGTTCGACCACGGCTGCGCCGCGATCCAGGCGACGAGTTCACAGGCATTGGCAAGTTCGAGCGGCGTGTATTCCCCATCGATGACGCCATCGGATTCACCCGAGCCGCGGATATCGACACGCACGCCGGCAATGCCGGCGGCCGCGAAGACCGGATAGGTCGATTCATCGCGCGGGCTGGTTCCGTCTCCCTTTCGGTAGGGCAGGAACTCGAAGACGGCAGGCACGGGGTCTTGTTCGGCGTGCTCCGGCATCCAGATGCGGGCCGCAAGCCGCGTACCGTCGGCAAGCGTGATCCATTCGTTTTCGATGACGGTGAAGGCACGAGATGTCATGGGCAATCCTCTTCAGCGCTTCTTTATGGAGGGCGTGCTGCGGACGGGCAATACGATGGTTTTGACGTGCCGTGTCGCTTTTGCACGGGACCGCCGCCGCTTGCCCGGCCCGGAAAACTCGCCTACGAAAATGAGGGGCGAGCAGGGAGGGGTACCATGCAGGATCAACAAGCGGCGTCGAACGACAGCGCTCGGCTGGATGAGCCGCAGCGTGCCTATCGAATCCTGATCGCTGATCTCGTCGGACTGCGGTTCGATGCAGAGGGCCTGCCCGATCCCAGCGAGGTGAAGGCCCATATCGAGGCGCGGGGCGGCGTCTTCCATGACGGCGGCTATCAGCGCGAAACGCTCCCGCCGGGCATCCATTTCTTCTACACTCCCGATCTCAGTGCAGAGGTCGAGATCATCGCGCAGACGGCCGATGGCCGGTACGACGCGCTGATTGCCGCCGCCACGTTCATCCCCAAACAGGCGATCTTCCCGCTCGGCGGCGTGCGCATCGGCGCGGGCACGGGCAATATGGGCTCAGCCTCCTGGGGTGGTGGCGATGGTGAGGGCGGTGCCGCGCCGCTGATGAACACGCCTGGCATCAACAGCCGCGCGACGGCGCAGATGGTGATGAAGGCGATCATGAAGGTCATGCCCGATTTGCCGGTCGACCTTCTGCACCAGCGCGTTGCAGCGGGTGATTTCGATACCGGCCGCGACCTCAAGTCCTACCCGACCGCCAAGCTCGAAGGCCGCCGCATGGCGGTGCTCGGTTATGGCAATATCGGCCGCGAAGTGGCAAAACTCGGCCGTGCCTTCGGCATGGACGTCGTGATCTATGCCCGTGCAAAACACCGGCAATGGATCGAAGCCGAGGGTTTTGACTATGCTGAGACACCGGTGGACGCCGCCCAGGGCGCCGACGTGCTCTCCGTCCATGTCGGGCTCGGCCGGTTCGATGTGGCGACCCACATCCATGCCAATGCGGGCATCGTTGGCGAGGCGGTGCTATCGGCAATGAACCGGGGCGCGATCGTGGTGAATTACGATCGCGGTGAGGTGGTCGATGTGAGCGCGCTCGACCGGGCGATCGCCTCGGGGCAGGTGCGCCACGCCGCCATCGACGCCGACCTTTTCAAGAACGCGACGAGCGGCGCCTTGAACGGCCCCATGCAGCCCTATCTCAAGCTCGCTGAGCGGCATCCGGGCAAGCTGGAATTGCTGCCGCATGCGGCGGCCGACACGGATCATCCGTCGCGGGTGGCGGGTGCCTGCCAGGCCGTCGACCAGATCATCGATGCCATCCGCTATCGTCGTGTGACCAATCTGAAGGGTGATCTGCCGGAAAATTATGTCGATGCGGGCGCGAAGGTGCCGCCCGGCATCGGACGTGTCACGACCGCAGTGTTGGCGGCGGCGGCCGTCGATCCGCGTTTTGCGGAACTACATGACATTTCCCGCGAGATTGCCGATACGCTCGAGGCCATCGTGGAAGCGGTGGACGAGGGGATGACGCACCAGCCGGCCGATGGCGACGTTGCCGCGCTCACCCATTTGCTGCTGCGCCAGCGCCGCCTGATAGAAGCGCTCGGCCTGGACGGGCCGGCGGGCGGGTAGGGCGCGGAACTTTCGCGCTCACCGCAAGTTGCTTCCCTGATACGATATCAGGGAGTGCCAGCCATGACCCATCAGCAAGATGAACGCGGCGATCCGTTGACCCGCACCCATGATCCCGCCCGCAAGCACTATGCCGCAAAGGAGAGTCGTCAGGGCGGCCTTGGCCGGCCGGTGCTGAAGGTGCTCGGCATCAGCCTCGCGCTTGCGCTTCTCGTCTGGGGCGGAGTCGAGATCTGGGGCGAACGGGTTGACCCCACAGATCCGGTCGATGCGTCGCAGACATCCTCCACCGCAGGTGGGACGCCGACGCAGGATACGATCGACAATACGGTTCCGGGCGGGAGTGAAGCCGTACCGGCAGACCGAGATTCGACCGCGCAATCCGGCTCGGGTGGCGATAGCCAGCGCGTCACGCCGGATGGCACGGCCTACTGAATGGACGACGACTGAGCATCGGCCGGCCCCTTAGGGATGCCGGCCGTACTGCTGCATGACGGCTATAAGCTGGTCATGTTTGATCGCATCGATGCGGAAGCGATCATGTGGCGTACCGCCGCTATCTTCCGCCGCCAGCATGGCATTGACCACCGCCTCTTCCACGCTATCCACCGCCGCCACATAAATCGGATCGAGATGTTCGTCGTTGATGATCTCGAGGCCGAGCATGGCCGGGGCCTTGTGCGCCATGGGCTGGGGATTGGCGGTCGAGAAGGCAAGGAAGATATCGCCGGAATTGTTGCCGCCGGGCGTGCCGTTGCGGCCGATGCCGATGGCGGCGCGGCGGGCGAGGCGCTTCAACTGGTGCGGCGCCATCGGCAGATCCGTGGCGATGACGACGATGATCGAGCCGCGCTCCTTGAGCTGGCTTTGCGGCGTGTTGTCCTGGAGATGTTTTCCGACAGGCACGCCGCAGATCGTCAACCAGTCGCGCTGGCCGTGGTTGGCCTGAACCAGCGTACCGATCGTGTAGTCCTTGCCGCCGCACGTGACGACGCGCGATGCAGTGCCGGTACCACCCTTGAAGCCATAGGTGATCATACTTGTGCCGCCGCCGCAATTTCCCTCTGAAACCGCGCCGCGCGAGAGGTTTTCAAGGGCTCCGCGCACGTCCGCTTCCGTCACGGGCAGGCCGTTGATGTCGTTCAGCACGCCGTCATAGGTCTCCGCGATGACCGGCATCAGCCAGAGGAAATCGCCAACCTCGTAGGTCGAGGCATAGCGCTCCAGCATCCAGCGGGTCGTCGCATGATGGGTGATGCCGACGCCGTGGGTGTTGGTGATCATCACCGGACCCAGAAACGTGCCGCCGTCCTCGATCCAGTGGGTGCCGGTCATCTCGCCATTGCCGTTGAAGCGGTGCACGCCGGCATAGACCGGGACAGGCGTCTCACTTTCGTTATGTGGCAGGATAGCGGTGATGCCGGTGCGCACCGGCAGCTTGCGGCCGGGTCGCGGCGTCTCTTCCTGGATTGTGCGGAAGCCGACGGCGATGCCCTCGACATCGGTGATGGCATTGAGAGGGCCGGTGCGGCCGGTGAAGGGCAGGCCGAGGGCGCGGGCGCGGGGTTTTGCTGTCTGGGTCATGGTCATTTCTGCCGGGAGCGAAGGTAGAGGCCGAGCGAGGCGATAACGAAGGAGAAGGTCAGCATCATCACCGCGATGGCGTTGATCTCCGGCTTGATGCCGCGCCGGAGCATGGCGAAGATGAACATCGGCAGGGTCGTCACATCGACGCCGGCGATGAAGTAGGTGATGACCAGGTCGTCCATCGAGATGATGAAGGCGAGCAGTGCGCCGCCGACGATACCAGGCAGGAGCTGCGGGAAGACCACCCTGCGGAAGGTCGTCCATTCGTTGGCGCCGAGATCGGCCGAGGCGTGCTCCAGCGTGCGGTCCATGCCGGCAAGCCGGGCTGAGACGACGATGAAGACATAGGAGATCAGGAAGGTGCACTGACCGATGATGATTGTGGTGAGGCCGAGGTTCACACCCGCATTGACGAAGAAGATGAGGAGCGCAATGCCAAGCACGATATCCGGCATCAGCATCGGCATGAACATGATGACGCGGTAGAAGCGGCGGCCGAAAAAGTCGAAGCGGTAGAGAGCGATGGCGATCGCCGTGCCGAGTACTGTTGCGATGGTCGTCGTGGAGGCGGCGATCATCAGGCTGTTCCAGACGGCCTGCAAGAGCTGGTCGGTCGATTCGATATAAAGCGCGCTTTCCGAAATCGCCGTCTTGAACCCGAGGACCTGGGCGTACCAGTCGGTGGTGAAACCGGTCCAGGTCATCATGTTGATCGGGTTGGAATTGAACGAATAGACCGCGATCAGCACCAGCGGGATGTAGATGAAGGCAAAGAAGAGCGCGGTGTAGCCGATGAGGCTGCCGCGGGCGAGGGAGGCGAGGATTTTCATGGACGGCTCTCCCTCAGCGACCGGTCGCGGCATCGATGCCGCGGCGGCCGGACACGATGACATAGACGAAGAGCAGGACCAGCATGACGGCCATCACCATCATGGCGAGGGCTGAGCCGAACGGCCAGTTGCGGGCGGCGAGGAACTGCTGCTCGATGAGGTTGCCGAGCATCATCACCTTCGCCCCACCAAGGATGGCCGGCACGACGAAATTGCCGAGCGCCGGGATGAAGACGATCACCGCTCCGCCGGCAATACCGGGCGCTGTCAGGGGCAGGATGATGCGCAGAAAGGTGCGGATCGGCCCGGCGCCGAGATCGAGCGACGCGCGCACCAGCGTCCAGTCGAGCTTTTCGACGCTGGCATAGACCGGCATGAACATGAACGGAATGAAGATATAGACCATGCCGAGGATGATCGCGCCGTCCGTATAGATCAGCTCCAATGGCCGGGCGATGACGCCGGTGTTCAACAGTACGGAATTCACGAGACCGGTCTGGCGCAGGATCAGCACCCAGATGAACAGGCGCACGATGAGGCTGGTGAAGAAGGGCAGCGTGATCAGGAACAGGCAAAAATTCTTCCAGCGTTCGGAAAGCCGGCTGATGCAGAAGGCGGCCGGGTAGCAGACGAACAGTGTCGCAACGACGGTCAGCGCCGCGATCTTCAGCGAGCGCAGGAAGATGGCGATGTAGACCGGGTCGAAATCCTCGAACATCGGGTCGGCGAAGCCCAGGATGCGGCCGTAATTGTGCGGATACCAGGTCCATTCCACCCCGCCGTAAAGGCCGGGCGCCAGAAAGCTCGTCACGATCATGATGGCGAGCGGGCCTAGGAAGAAGACCGCGAGGAACAGCGAGACCGGCCCGAGCAGCAGGCCGAGCTGGGCGCGGCGGCGAAGCGCAATCGACGACATGTCAGGCCGCCTCCGCCGGAATGAGATGCACCGCTGCCGGATCATAGGCGAGACGCGCGCGGCGCGACTGTTCGATTTCACCCACAAGGTTACGGCGGGTCGCCGGAATTTCCGCGATGACGCGTCGGCCCGTGGCGGTGCGGCCGAACAGCTCGAAGGTGGAGCCGACGAAGACGATCTGTTCGAGATCGACGTCTAGGCTCGGCGAGGCATCGCCCGACTGGGCGATAAAGAACTGTTCCGGGCGGATGAGCGCGGTTGCGGTGCCCATTGTCTCCGCCTTGGCATGCGTGATGGAAAGACCGTCCGCCGTTAGCAGCTGTCTGCCGATCGCTTCGCCCTCGAAGAGGTTGCTGGCCCCGACGAAGGTGGCAACAAAGCTGTTCTTCGGCTGGTCGTAGATGGCGCGTGGCGTGTCGAGCTGCTGGATACGGCCGCCGGACAGCACGGCCACACGGTCCGACATGGTCAGCGCCTCCTGCTGGTCATGCGTGACGAAGATGAAGGAGATGCCGAGTTCGTGCTGAAGCGTCTTCAACTCGATCTGCATGGCCTGCCGCAGGTTCTTGTCCAGCGCGGATAGCGGCTCGTCGAGCAGCAGCAGTTTCGGGCGGGCAATGATGGCGCGGGCGAGCGCCACGCGCTGCTGCTGGCCGCCGGAAAGCTGGCGCGGCTTGCGGCCCTCCATGCCCTCGAGGCCGACCATGCGCAGGGCGTCGGCGACGCGTTTGGTACGTTCTGCCTTCGCCACACCGGCCACTTCCAGCGCATAGGCGGTGTTTTCGCCGACCGTCATGTGCGGGAACAGCGCGTAGTTCTGGAAGACCGTATTGACCGGCCGACGATACGGCGGCCGGTCGGTGATGTCTTCGCCGTCGATCAGGATACGGCCGGCATCAAGCTCGACGAAGCCGCTGATCGCCTGGAGCAGCGTGGTCTTACCGCAGCCGGATGGTCCGAGCAGCGTCAGGAATTCGTTGCGCGCGACATCGAGGTCGATCGCGTCCAGCGCCGTGACGGTCTGGCCTTCGGGCGTGGCAAAGGCCTTCGCCGCCTTCTCCAGGCGGACTATGGAATCTCGCATCGTCGTTCCCCATTATGTTATAAAAATAACGCTTGTGCGATTTGGATATCTGGATACCATTTACGCATCCAAGTCAACGGCCGACAGAAGCCGGGACGGGAACAGACGGCGCAAAGGAAAGCGCCGGGGCCTCGACGGGCCAAACCATCAGAGGAGACTATCGATGACAAAATTTGATCGTGCCGGCGCATCCGGTGTTCGCGCATTGGCGCGCAATACCGCCTTCTCGCTTGCCGCCCTCGTGGCAAGTGCGGGCATGGCAGGTGCCGCCGAACTCAACGTCTACAACTGGGGCGAATACATCAATCCGGAGGTTCTGAAGAAGTTCGAGGAGGAGACCCAGATCAAGGTCAACCTCTCGACCTATTCCTCCAACGAGGAAATGCTGGCGAAAATCCAGGGCGGCGCCACGGGCTATGACGTCGTCTTCCCGTCCGTGCACATGCAAGACATCATGGCCAAGCTCGACCTGCTCGAGAAGACCGACATCAACACCTATGAAGGCTTCAAGAACATCGATCCCGCCTTCCTGCGCGCGAAAAGCGACCCGAAGGGCGAATATTGCCTGCCCTATGCCTGGGGCTCGGTCGGCATCTTCTACAACCGCACGATCCTCGGCAAGGACATCACCGGCTGGAAGGATTTGATCGAGACGGTCAAGGCCAAGGGACTGAAGTTCACGCTGCTCGACGACATGCGCGAAGTGCTCGCGGTCGGCCTCATGCTGAACGGCCACAAGATCAACTCCACCGACCCGGCCGAATTGCAGCAGGCGGCGGACACGATCATCGCCATGAAACCGGACGTCGCGGCCTTTACCTATGACACGCGGCCGATGGTGCAGTCTGGCGACGTGGCGGCCGGCCATTTCTTCGTCGGTGCCATGGTCGATGTCTTCGGTAACGAGAAGGACCTCGGCTACGTGATCCCGGAAGAGGGCGCGACCATGTACCAGGAGGATGCCTGCGTGCTGAAGAGCGCGCCGAACAAGGAAAATGCCATCAAATTCCTGCAGTTCTATACGCGTCCGGAGATCGTTGCGCTGAATGTCTCGCAACAGACCAACGGCACGGCCAACGTTCCGGCGCGGCAATTGACCCCGGAAAAGATCAAGAATAGCAAGGAGATCAATCCGCCAGCGGAAACGATGGCGCGTCTCCAGATCTTCGAGGATCTCGGTCCCGCGCTGCGCCAGCTGGACCGGGTCTGGACGAAGGTGAAGACCGCGCAGTGACAGCGCTGGCCCGCCTGTCTCCGGATGGGCGGGCTTCGAGGAGGGGCGACGTGTCGAAACGCATTGTGAAGCTCGTACAGTCCGATGACCTCCGGCGGTCCAAGTCCGACAAGCTGATCGCCAACTATATCGAGCGCAATATCGCCGATCTGCCTTTCGAGACGGCGCGTTCCATCGCCCAGCGCCTCGAACTTTCGCCGATGACCGTCGGCCGCTATCTGCGCCGCATGGGTTTTGATGGCCTTGATGAGTTGAAGGGCGAACTGCGGCATGGCAGTTCCAACCCGGCCTGGCAGGTCAAGGGCCAGGTCGACCGGCTGGAACAGGACCGCAAGGAGGGCAAGCTGCTCGCCGGCCTCATCCAGCAGCAGATCGACAATCTTGGGCAGATCTACGAAATCACCACCGCGCCGGAATGGCAGCAGACGATCGACGCGCTCATCGGTGCCAGCGAGGTCTATGTCGCGGCCTACCAGAATGTGCGCGGCATCGCCCAGTATTTTGCCAGCCAGCTTTCTTATACCCGCTCGCGCGTCCAGTTCGTCGATGGCGTCAACGGCACCTATGCCGAAGTGCTCGACGGTTCCGTCGAGGGGCGGCTGCTCTTCCTGCACGACGTGCGTCGCTTCGCCGCCAAGGCGCGGCCGCTGGCGCTGGAAGCGCGGCGCGCCGGCGTCAAGGTCGTGCTGCTCACCGATGAATTCTGCCCCTGGGGGCCGGAGGTCTCCGATATCTGCCTCGTCGTACCCGGCTCGCACGGGCCGCTGTGGGATGGTGCCGCCACCATGACGGCCGTCATGGACCTCATGCTCAGCAACATCATCGTCGTGATGGGCGAGGCGGTGAGTGAACGCGTCGATACGCTGACCCGCCTGCAGGATGTCTTCGGGGATTTCGAGACCTGACGGCTATCGCGCCTTGACGCTGCCGAGTGGCGCGGACTAAGGATGGGCCGACGGTTCCCTGACGGATGACTCCCAGGGGATTAATAGGGAACACGGTGCGGACGACCCAACAGGGACCCATTCCGTGGCTGCCCCCGCAACTGTAGGCGGATTGCCGCCTGTCCTCGGACGCGTTTATGCGTCATGCCACTGCGGTTTTCCGCGGGAAGGCAGACAGGCAGCAGATATCCGTGAGCCAGGAGACCTGCCGTCATAGCAACAATCCAAGTCACGGGCGGGGATGCCCGGAACGGAGACGCCATGACGATTTTCGCTGCCACCCCTGGCAGATATCTACTCGTTTTCTCCCGACCGCAATCGATCCGCTCCTGTTGGTGCGTCGGCTAGGCTTCTGCCTGCCGTCGTGTCCCTCCGCGCCTTTTGCGCAGTCCTTCATCCGGGAGAAACCCATGACCATCTTTGCCGCGGCCTCACGTGCCGCCCCTCTGCTTTCGTTCGTTGCCGGCACGGCAGCTTTTGTTCTCTCCTCGGGTGCGGTCCACGCCGCCGAAACCCAGTATCCGCTGACGTTCGAGAATTGCGGCCGCCCGGTCACCTTCGAGAAGGCGCCGGAGCGTGCGGTCTCGCTCGGCCAGAGCTCGACCGAAATCCTCTACCTGCTCGGCGTCGGCGACCGCATGGTCGGCACCGCGGTCTGGATCGGCCCGGTTCTGACCGGTTACGAGGAGGCCAATGCCAAGGTCGAGCGCCTTGCCGACAATGATCCGAGCTTCGAGAGCGTCGTCGCCAAGAAGCCGGACCTCGTGACGGCGCAGTTCCAGTGGCATGTCGGCCCGGAAGGCATCGTCGCGACGCCGGAACAGTTCGAGGAATTGAAGATCCCCGTCTACACCTCGCCGGCCGATTGCATCGGCAAGGACAATACCGGCGGCGGCGACGGTGTGCGCAAGACGGTCTTCACCATGGACCTTATCTACAAGGAAATCAGCGAACTGTCGCAGATTTTCAATGTACAGGATCAGGGTGAGAAGGTGATCGCCGAGCTCAAGGCCCGCGAGGCCGCGGCCCGCAAGAAGATCGCCTCTGCCGATGGCAAGCTGTCCGCCGTCTTCTGGTTCTCCAGCGCCGAACTCGACATCGACCCCTATGTCGCCGGCCGCAACGGCGCGCCGGGCTACATCCTGTCTGCGCTTGGCATCAAGAACGTTATCGAGAGCGACGAGGAATGGCCGACGGTTGGCTGGGAAACCGTTGCCAAGGCCGATCCGACCATCATCGTCGCCGGCAAGATGGAACGCCGCCGCTTCCCGGCCGATGACGTTGCCGTCAAGCACAAGTTCTTGAAGGAAGATCCGGTCGCCAGCCTGATGCCGGCGGTCAAGAACGGCTATGTGGTCGACATGGACGCCCAGGCGATGAACCCGACGATCCGCACCATCGAGGGCATCGAAGTGCTCGCCGACGCGGTCGAAAAGGCTGGCCTCGCCAAGTGATGGCAGATCGCCCCCTCTTGCTCCGGACGGGCGCCGCTTTCGCGGCGCTCGTGCTCCTGCTTGCCGCACTCGGTGTGGGCGCGGCGGTTGGCGAGACGGCAATCCCGCTCGATGTCGTGGGGAAGACCGTGGCGAACCGTCTTTGGCAGGCGGGTTATGCGCTGGAGCCGATCGACGAGGGCATCATCTGGAACTACCGACTGAGCCGCGCCGTGGTCGCCGCCTGCTGCGGCTCGGCATTGGCGCTTTCCGGCGTGATCCTGCAATCGCTGCTGCGCAATGCGCTTGCCGATCCTTATATTCTCGGCATTTCGGCTGGTGCCTCGACCGGCGCCGTCGCCGTCGCGATCCTCGGCATCGGTGCCGGCATGCTGACGCTGCCGATCGGCGCTTTCATCGGCGCGCTTGTCGCCTTCGCTCTGGTCAGCGTTCTGGCCGTGCGCGCCGGGCGCGGCACCAGCGCGATCATTCTGGCAGGCGTCGCTGGCTCACAGCTCTTCAACGCGCTCACCTCCTTCATCGTCACCAAAGCGGCCAATGCCGAGCAGGCGCGCGGCATCATGTTCTGGCTGCTTGGCAATCTTTCCGGCGTGCGCTGGCCGGATGTCTGGCTGGCGCTGCCGGTCGCGCTTGCCGGCCTGCTCGTCTGCCTGTGGCATGCCCGCGCGCTGGACGCCTTCACCTTCGGAACCGAATCGGCCGCCTCCCTCGGCATTCCGGTGCGCCGTGTTTACGTCGTGCTGATTGCCATTTCCGCGTTGATGACGGCCGTCATGGTCTCGATCGTCGGCTCGATCGGCTTCGTCGGTCTCGTCATTCCCCATGCCGCCCGCATGGTCGTCGGCGTGCGCCACGGCTTGCTGCTGCCGGCCTCGGCGCTGATCGGCGCCATTTTCATGATCGCCGCCGACGTGCTGTCGCGCGTCATCATCCCCGGCCAGGTGCTGCCTATCGGCGTCATCACGGCGTTGTTCGGCGCACCAGCCTTTGCGCTCATCTTAAGTCAGAGGAGATCGGCGCTATGACACTGGTTGCAAACGGACTTTCCTGGTCGGCGGGTGGCACAAAAATCCTGTCGGATGTCTCACTCGACGTGCGCCCCGGCGAATTCCTCGGAATCATCGGCCCGAACGGGTCGGGCAAGACCAGTTTGATGGCGCTCATCGCCGGCATCCGCAAACCGCAGCGGGGCGAGGTGACGCTGGACGGCAAACTGCTTTTGGCGCACGGGCGGCAGGCGATCGCGCGGCGCATTGCCTTCGTCGAGCAGCAAGCGGAAACGACGGAACGCATCACGGCGCGCCAGGCCGTCGAACTCGGCCGCACGCCCCATCTGGGCGCGCTAACACCCTGGTCGAAGGCGGATGATGCCGTCGTCGACCGGGCGCTGGAGGAGGTGGACATGGCGCATTTCGCCAACCGTCTCTGGCACACGCTGTCCGGCGGCGAGCGCCAGCGGCTGCATATTGCCCGCGCGCTTGCCCAGCAATCGCCGATCCTTCTGCTCGACGAGCCGACCAACCATCTCGACATCGGCCACCAGATCGGCCTGCTCCAGCTCGTGCGTGAACAGGACCTGACCGTGGTCGCAGCGCTTCACGACCTCAACCATGCCGCCATGTTCTGTGACCGCATCGCCGTGATGCAGGCAGGACGCATCGTGGCCCTCGGCGCCCCCGCCAAGGTGCTGGAGCCGCAGCGTCTGCACGACGTGTTCCGCGTCACCGTCGATATCGAGCGCGACAGCGCTGGTGGCTGCTTCATCCGTTACCGCCGGCCCAATCCGCGACCGGCCAAACTCAAGCTCGTTGCAGAGGCAAGATGAAAATCCGGCTCCTTCTCGCCGCGGCCGTGATGGCCGTTCTTTTCCATTCCCTTCCGGCCGCTGCCGAGACGTTCAAGGTCGAGATGCGCAACCGTGGCGAAAAGGGCTCGATGGTGTTCGAGCCGGATTTCCTGGCGATCAAGCCGGGCGACAGCATCAAGTTCATCGCCACCCACAAGAGCCACAATGCCGCGAGCATCGACGGCATGGTTCCGGAGGGCTATGCCGGCTTCAAGGGCAAGATCAATGAGGAGATCGAGGTCACCTTCGACCAGCCGGGCTTTTACGGCATCAAGTGCTCGCCGCATTTCGGCATGGGCATGGTCATGCTCGTGAAGGTCGGCGAGGCGGAGTTGACCGATGCGATCCGCACGGTCGAGGTACCGGCCCGCGCCCGGCCGCGCTTCGACGACCTTTTTGCCCGCGTGGATGCGGGCGAGGGGAAGTGATGCACGGCGCGCTTTCCAACAGCAATCTCAAGGAAGACATCCGGGACTACTGGTCTCGCCGCTCGGAGACCTTCGACTTCGCGTTCGGCCACCGCATTCCGCAAGGGCCGGAATTCGACGCCTGGGCTGCGGCAATCCGTGAACGGCTCGGCCCGGAGCCGCGTCGCGTGCTGGAGCTTGCCTGCGGCACTGGCGAGGTGACGCGCCTGCTGCTCTCGCTCGGCCATGAGGTGACGGCGCTCGATTTTTCCGAGGCGATGCTGGCGGTTGCGCGGGAAAAACATGCCGGCGCGAAAAACCTTCGCTTCCTGCTTGCCGATGCGGAAAACCCGATGGAGCCGGACGAGAGCTATGACGCGATCGTCTGCCGCCATCTTGTCTGGACTTTGACCACGCCGGAACAGGCCTTTGCCGAATGGTACCGCATGCTGAAACCCGGCGGCATGTTGCTGTTCTTCGATGGCGACTGGGCAGCGCCTACCCGCGTCGGCCGTCTGGCGAGCCGCGCCATTGCCATCATCGACAGGTTCGCTGGTGTCGATCCGTTCTATGACGGCGCGATGAGCGACCGGCACTCCAGCATCATGGAGCGTCTGCCGTTTGGTGACGGCCTGCGCGTCGAACGCGTTTTGCCACTGCTCGAAGCGGTCGGTTTTCGGGATATGACGATCGGCTCCCACGCGCCGATTGCGGCGGCACAACGCCGTACGGCTAACCTGCGCAACAGGCTGCGCACGCTGCTCTACCGCCGCTTCATCCTTTGCTGCCGGAAGTAGCATCGGGCTCCGGCTCCACCGTGAGCTTGACCCGGTCGGCGGCAAAGCGCGTGCGGGAGAACTGGATCGGCGTGCCGTCGAGGTCCGTATTGACGGCCGTCGCCACCAGGATGATCGCGCCAGGCGAGAGTTTCAGGTGCCGCATGTCGTCGCCCTCCGCATGGATGGCGGATATTTCCGTTGAACGACGCACGTAATCCGGCACACCGAGTTCGCGGAAGGCAGCGGTGACGGAGCGTGTCCGCTCGTAGATCCCGCCAATCTCGGCGAAGCGGTCGGCCGGGAAATAATGCGTCCCGCGCGAGATCGGCCGTTTGTCGGCGCTGTTGACGGTTTCCATTCGCACGCACAGCGTGCCTGCCGGCAATCCCAACGCTTCCGCGACGACAGCGGGTGCGACCTCCGTGATCGCCTCCAGCAATCTACCTTCGATATCGCGTGTCTGATTGCCGAGTCCCTGCGAAAAGCGGGTGCGCCGCGAGATCGGGAAGCGCAGGCGGTCGCGCCGCTCGATGCGCGTGCCGATACCCTGGATCGGTCGAACGATGCCTTCTTCCGCCAGTGCTGCAAGCGCACTGCGCACCGTGTGCCGGTTCACGCCGAAGCGGCTCGCCAGCACCACTTCCGGCGGCATCATGTTAGTTTCGTCGAAATCCCCGTTGTTGATCGCCAGCCGCATGCGGTCCGCGATCTGCCGCCAGAGGGCGACGCCCGATTGCCGCTCTACCATTTTGTGCCTGTCATACCCTTGTCACGCGCCCCCGTTAAGACAAGACTTAGATGTTCGGTTGTCTAGATTAATAGACATTTGGAGAAATGACAATGGCATCACTACAGAAATCTGCCGAGGCCGCCGCCAAGAGCGCGGGCGGCGAGCGGCAGAGGGCGATGGGCCTGCTTGCGAAGGCAAGCCGGACAGAGTTGCAGGCAGCCTGGGATGCGCTCGGCGAAAAGCCGGTCGTCCAGCCGGTGCGCGGACCGGAAACCGGCCTCGTCATGGTACGTGGCCGTATCGGTGGCGGCGGTGCGCCGTTCAACCTCGGTGAGGCGACGGTGAGCCGCGCCAGCATCCGCCTCGACGACGGCACGGTCGGTCACGGCCAGGCGCTTGGCACCGATGGCGCAAAGGCGCGCCTTGCGGCGACCTTCGACGCGTTGTTCCAGCAGCCGGCCCGCAAGGCCGAGGTCGAGACGCTGCTCGACGCCATTGCTGCCCGCGTTGCCAAAGAGGACGCCGAAAAGGCCCGCCAGACGGCGGCCACCCGCGTCGATTTCTTCACCATGGTTCGGGGAGAGGACTGATGTCACTCGATACGCTCGCCTTTGCCGGTGGTTTTCAGAAGCCGGTGTTCGAGGCGCAGGCCGTCTTCCGCACGCTGATGGATTGCATGGCCCGTCCCGGCACGATCGGCCGCGTTGCCGCGGCCGTGACGCCGCCCGCACCGCTCAACGCTACCGCTGGTGCCGTGGCACTCACGCTCTGCGATCACGACACGTCGGTCTGGCTGACGCCGGTGCTTGCCAAGTCGGCACTGCCCGGCTGGCTCGCCTTCAATGCCGGCGCGACCGTGACGGAAGAGCGGCAGGACGCCCGTTTCGCCTTCGTGGAAAAGGGCGCGATGCTGCCCAATCTCTGCCTGTTCGCCCAGGGCACGCAGGAATATCCGGATCGTTCGACGACGCTCGTCGTCGAGATCGAGGCCTTCGAGGGTGGTCGGCCGCTGGTGTTGACCGGCCCGGGCATCCGCACGGAAGAAGAGATCGCGCCGCTCGGCCTGCCGGACATGTTCCCGCATTTCTGGTCGGAAAACCGGCAGGGTTTTCCGCGTGGCGTGGACCTGATCCTCGTTGCCGGTGACGGCATCCTCTGCCTGCCGCGCACCACCGTTCTTCGCGTCAAATCCGCCGCAGGGGAGGCCTGAACCATGTACGTTGCCGTCAAGGGTGGCGAAGCCGCCATCTCCAACGCCCATCGCCTTCTCGCCGACCGCCGCCGCGGTGACCGCTCGCTGCCGGCAATCGGCATCGAGCAGATCGTCGCCCAGCTTGGCCTCGCCGTCGACCGCGTGATGGCGGAAGCCTCGCTTTACGATCGTGCGCTGGCTGCGCTCGCCATCCGGCAGTCGCGCGGCGACATGATCGAGGCGATCTTCATCCTGCGTGCCTATCGCACGACATTGCCGCGCTTCGGCTATTCCAAGCCGGTCGAGACGGGCGCCATGCTGATCGAGCGCCGCGTCTCGGCGACCTACAAGGACCTGCCGGGCGGCCAGCTTCTCGGCCCCACCTTCGACTATACCCACCGCCTTCTCGACCCGTCGCTTCTGGGTGACGAGGCTGTCGAAGCGGGCCTGGAGCGGGAAGAGCCCGGCGAGCCGGTCATGCGCGTCTCCGACATCCTGGCCGATGAAGGCCTGGTCGAGGATGATGGCACTCTGCCGGACGGCCATGTCGCCGGCGACATCACACGCGAGCCGCTGGAGTTCCCGATGGCCCGTGACCTGCGTCTGCAAGCGCTCGCCCGCGGCGACGAGGGTTTCCTGCTGGCGCTCGGTTATTCCACCCAGCGCGGCTACGCCCGCACCCATCCCTTCGTCGGCGAAGTGCGCATCGGCGAGGTCGAGGTGGAGCTGGATATGCCGGAACTCGGCTTTTCCGTCTCGCTCGGCCGCGTCCAGGTGACCGAGTGCCAGATGATCGCGCAGTTCAAGGGCTCGGCGAAAAACCCGCCGCAGTTCACCCGCGGCTATGGCCTCGTTTTCGGCCAGAGCGAGCGCAAGGCCATGGCGATGTCGCTGGTCGACCGGGCTCTGCGCGCGGAAGAGTTCGGCGAGGACATCGTGGCGCCTGCGCAGGATGAGGAGTTCGTCATTTCCCATTCGGACAACGTCCAGGCAACCGGCTTCGTCGAGCACCTGAAACTGCCGCACTACGTGGATTTCCAGGCCGAACTCGATCTCGTACGCCGCATGCGGCGGGAATACGAGGCCGCGCAGAACATCGATCTTCCGGAGGCCGCAGAATGAATACGACCGACCTGGCGACCTACAATTTCGCCTATCTCGACGAACAGACAAAACGCATGATCCGCCGGGCGATCCTGAAGGCGATCGCCATTCCGGGCTATCAGGTGCCCTTCGCGTCGCGCGAAATGCCCATGCCCTATGGTTGGGGTACCGGTGGCGTGCAGGTGACGGCGGCGATCCTCGGACCGGACGATGTGCTGAAAGTCATCGACCAGGGCGCCGACGACACGACGAACGCCGTCTCCATCCGCGCCTTCTTCCAGAAGGTGGCCAATGTCGCGGTGACGACGAAGACCCGCGAGGCGACGATCATCCAGACGCGCCACCGCATTCCGGAAGAAAAGCTGACGGCCGGGCAGACGCTGGTCTACCAGGTGCCGATCCCGGAACCGCTTCGCTTCCTCGAGCCGCGCGAGACCGAGACGCGCAAGATGCATGCGCTGGAAGAGTATGGCCTGATGCATGTCAAGCTGTACGAAGACATCGCCAAGAACGGCCATATTGCCACGACCTATGCCTATCCGGTGAAGGTCGAGGGACGCTACGTCATGGACCCGTCGCCGACCCCGAAATTCGACAATCCGAAGATGCACCGCTCGGAGGCGCTCCAGCTTTTTGGCGCGGGTCGCGAAAAGCGCATCTATGCCGTGCCGCCCTATACCGAAGTCGTCAGCCTCGATTTCGAGGACCATCCCTTCGAGATCCAGACCTTCGACAAGCCCTGCGCGCTGTGCGGCGCGGAGAATGTCTATCTCGACGAGGTGGTGCTCGACGACAGGGGCGGGCGGATGTTCGTCTGCTCGGATACCGACCACTGCGAAGACCGCTGCGCCCACGGCCACCGCGGTCCTCTCGCCTATAACAAGGAGGCTGCCGAATGACCGACATGCCGCTTCTCAAAGTCCGCGACATCTCGAAATTCTACGGCGCGCGCATCGGCTGTAAGAACGTCTCCTTCGACCTCTGGCCCGGTGAAGTGCTGGCGATCGTCGGCGAATCCGGCTCCGGCAAGACGACGCTGCTGAATTGCCTCGCAACGCGGTTGATGCCGAGCTCCGGCGCCGTCGAATACCGCATGCGCGACGGCCAGATGCGCGATCTCTCCCGCATGAGCGAGGCGGAGCGCCGTTTCCTGATGCGCACCGACTGGGGCTTCGTGCACCAGAACCCGGCGGATGGCCTGCGCATGGCCGTGTCGGCCGGCGCCAATGTCGGCGAGCGGCTGATGGCCGTCGGCGAGCGGCACTACGGCAACATCCGTGAGACGGCCGGATCCTGGCTCGGCCGCGTCGAGATCAGCGTCGATCGCATCGATGACCAGCCGCGCGACTTTTCCGGCGGCATGCGGCAGCGCCTGCAGATCGCCCGCAATCTCGTCACATCGCCGCGCCTCATCTTCATGGACGAGCCGACGGGCGGCCTCGATGTTTCGGTGCAGGCACGCCTGCTCGACCTGCTGCGCGGCCTCGTCCAGGACCTCGGTCTCTCGGCGATCATCGTCACGCACGATCTCGCCGTGGCGCGTCTCCTCTCGCATCGCATGATGGTGATGAAGGACGGTCTCGTCATCGAGCAGGGCCTGACCGACCGCGTGCTCGACGATCCGCGCGAAGCCTATACCCAGCTCCTCGTCTCCTCGATCCTTCAGGTCTGAAAGCATGGTCCCGAAAAGTGGAATCCGGTTTTCGGACGAGACCATGCGTCAAAAGGAAAAGTGACATGCCCACACCCCTCGTTGTCTCCGAAGTGGCGAAGAGCTTTACCATGCATCTTCGCGACGGCATCCGACTGCCTGTCATGTCGAATGTCACCTTCTCCGTGAAGTCAGGCGAATGCGTCGTGCTGGGCGGACCGTCCGGTATCGGCAAGAGTTCGCTGCTCAAGATGGTCTACGGCAACTACGCCGTCGATAACGGCCAGATCCTGGTCGATCACGATGGTAAGCTGCTCGATCTCGCGACCGCCGATCCACGCACGATCCTGTCGGTTCGCCGGGCGACGCTCGGTTACGTCAGCCAGTTCCTGCGCACCGTGCCGCGCGTTGCAGCCGTCGATGTCGTGGCCGAACCACTCACCGCCCGTGGCGTCGATGCAGCCGAGGCGAAGGCGACGGCAGAGGCCATGCTGGCCCGTCTCAACCTGCCGCGCGAACTGTGGCAGCTGCCGCCCGCCACCTTCTCCGGCGGCGAACAGCAACGCGTCAATATTGCCCGCGGCTTCATCACCGATCACCGCATCCTGCTGCTCGATGAGCCGACCGCCTCGCTCGATGCGAAGAACCGCGCCGTCGTCGTCGGCATGATCGAGGAGAAGAAGGCGGCCGGCGTCGCGCTGCTCGGCATCTTCCACGACGAGGACGTGCGCGAAAAGGTCGCCGACCGCATCGTCGACGTCTCTGCCTTTTCGCCGCGAAAGGCCGCCGCATGACCAAGCTGTCCGAAACACCGCTGATCCACCCGACAGCCGTCGTCTCCGATACGGTGCTCGGCCGCTACACCGAAATCGCCGAGAACTGCCGCATCAGCGAAGCCGAGATCGGCGACTATTCCTACATCATGGATGGCGGCTCGGTCTGGTGCGCAACGATCGGCAAGTTCGCCAATATCGCCTCGTCGGTCCGCCTCAACGCCACCAACCACCCGATGTGGCGCGCGACGCTGCACCACTTCACCTATCGGGCCAACGATTACTGGCCCGATGCGGAGCAGGAACCGGATTTCTTTGCCTGGCGGCGCGAGCATCGCGTCACCGTCGGCCATGACGTGTGGATCGGCCATGGCTCGACGATTTTGCCGGGTGTCACAATCGGCAACGGGGCTGTCATAGGGTCCGGCGCGGTCGTCACAAAAGACGTCGAACCCTACATGATCGTCGGCGGCGTGGCAGCGAAAGTCATCCGCGAACGCTTCCCGCGAAGCATCGCCGAACGCATGGAAAAACTCGCCTGGTGGGACTGGGATCATGCCCGGTTGCGTGCCGCTTTGGACGACTTTCGCAAACTTGACGCAGAAGCCTTTCTTGCCCGTCACGACGGTTGAGCGGGCATGTGCAATGCCGGAAATTCAGGCCTGTGGACTGTAATTTTTCCGACATGAAACTGACATCGCCGCTTCATCAACAGCGTTTACAGCCAATCCCGAAAACGACATCGCCCCACCATGGGCTCGTTACTGGAAATTAAGAGGGATCCGCCATGTTCCGACTGAAGAATGTCACCCGCCGTTTTGGCGAGCGCGTTGCGGTCGACGCTGTGACCTTCGACATCCCGCAGGGCCAGATGGTCGGCGTCATCGGCCGCTCGGGTGCCGGCAAGTCCACCATGCTGCGCATGATCAACCGTCTTGCCGATCCGAGTGAAGGCTCGATCCATTTCAACGACGTCTTGGTTTCGTCGTTGCGCGGTTCGGCACTGCGCAACTGGCAGCGCGACTGTGCGATGATCTTCCAGCAGTTCAACCTTGTGCCGCGCCTCGACGTCTTGACCAACGTGCTGCTCGGCCGCCTCAACCACCGTTCGACGACGCTCAGCATCCTCAATCTCTTCACCCGCGAAGAGCGCATCATGGCGATTGCCGCCCTCGAGCGCCTCGGCATCGAGCAGACGGCGCTCCAGCCGGCCGGCACGCTGTCCGGCGGCCAGCAGCAGCGCGTGGCGATTGCCCGTGCCTTGATGCAGAACCCGAAGATGCTGCTCGCCGACGAGCCGATCGCCTCGCTCGACCCGCTGAACGCCAAGATCGTGATGGACGCGCTGCGCGACATCAACGAGCGCGAAGGCATCACTGTGATCACCAACCTTCACACGCTCGACACGGCACGCGCCTATTGCGAACGCATCATCGGCATGGCGCACGGTCGCGTCGTGTTCGACGGGTCGGCACGCGAGCTCGACAGCGAAGCGGTGCGCACGATCTACGGCACAGGCGCCGATGGCGCGGAGATCGACGAGAGCCTCACCTCCACGGCGATCCGCAACCCGGCCCGTCAGGACAATATCAAGGAATCCGCCAGCCCGACACCGCTGGCACTGGCCGGGCTCTGAGCCCCGCCGGGATCGAACGACCCGCGTAAAGGGTCAGACAACTTCCAGTCCGGCAAAGCCGGTCAAACAGGAGAGAGACCATGCTGAAGAAAGTACTTCTCGGCGCCGTCGCGCTCATCGCGCTCGCCGGCCACGTCCAGGCTGAAGACCTCAAGGAATTCCGCGTCGGAATCATCGGCGGCGAAAACGAAGCCGACCGCCTGCGCAACTACCAGTGCCTCGGCGATCACCTGAAGGCCGAACTCGGCTTCGAGAAGGTCTCGTTCTTCCCGGCTGCCGACTATGACGGCGTTATCCAGGGCCTGCTCGGCGGCACGCTCGACTATGCAGAACTCGGCGCGTCCGGCTTTGCCAAGATCTACCTCGCCAAGGCCGACGCCGTCGAGCCGATCCTGACGACCGTCCAGACCGACGGCTCGACCGGCTACCACTCGATCATGGTCGCCCGCAAGGACAGCGGCATCACCAAGCTCGAAGACCTCAAGGGCAAGAAGCTCGGCTTCGCCGACCCGGACTCGACCTCGGGCTACCTCGTACCGCTCGTCACCCTGCCGGAAGCCATCGGCGGCCCGGTCAAGGAATATTTCGCTGAAACCGGCTTCGGCGGCGGTCACGAAAACCTCGTCCTCGAAGTGCTGAAGGGCACCTTCGACGCCGGCACGACCTTCGGTTCGGGCGTTGGCGAGTGGAAGGACGGTTACACGTCCGGCAACCTGCACAAGATGGTCGAGAAGGGCATTCTCGACATGAACGACATCGTCGAACTCTGGAAGTCGCCGCTGATCCCGAACGGCCCGATCGTCGTTCGCACCTCGATGGCTGACGAGACCAAGGCGAAGTTCAAGCAGTTCATGCTCGACCTGCCGAAGAAGGACGCAGCCTGCTTCTCCGCCGTCATGGGCGGCGACTTCACCGCGTTCACGGAAGTCAATGTCGACTTCTACAAGCCGATCATCGACGCCCGCAAGGCAACGATCGGCGGCTGATAGCCACGCAGACACTGGCGCCGGCCGCAACCCGGCCGGCGCCTCGTCTTTTTTGAGCCCAGGCGGAACAGACATGGCCTTGAACACGCTTCACGACGGCTTCAGCGAGAAGGGCGCTCTCATCGAGCGGCACTGGCAGGAGCTGAACGCACGGCGCCGCCTCTACACCTGGCTCGGCCTTGCCATCCTGGCCGTCGCGCTTTCCGGTTCGCTGTGGTTCGCCAACGAGACGAATGCCGGCAAGTTCTTCGACCGGCTGCCCTATCTCTTCGACTTCGTCGGCGACATGGTGCCGCGCGATGGTCTCGAAGTGTTCCGCGCGCTGTTCGATCTGCCGTCGCCCTATGACGACGGCAGCTTCAAGTACAATTATCCCGAAGGCCGGCTCTACCTCACCGAGAGCTTCTACATCCCGGAATATTTCCATAAGATGCTGGAGACGCTGAACATCGCGCTGTTCTCCACGCTGATCGGCATGGTCTTCGGTTTCCTGCTCTGTTTCCTCGCGGCCAAGAACCTCGTCGCGAACCGCCTGCTGCGCGGCTTCGTTCGCCGCTTCATGGAAATCCTGCGCGCGTTCCCGGAAGTGGTGCTCGCAGGATTCTTCCTCGCCATTCTTTCCCTTGGGCCTCTCCCAGCCGTCATCGCCGTGTCGATCCATACGGTCGGCGCACTCGGAAAACTGTTCTTCGAGGTGGTCGAGAATGCCGACATGAAGGCGGAGGAGGGGCTTCGTGCCGTTGGCGCCAGCTGGATCGAGCGCGTCTGGTTCGGTATCGTGCCGCAGGTCCTGCCGAACTTCATGAGCTACTTCCTGCTGCGCCTTGAAATCAACGTGCGCGCCTCGACGATCATCGGTGCCGTCGGCGGTGGCGGGATCGGCGAATTGCTGCGCCTGTCAATCGGCCAGAACCATCAGGCCAAGACGCTCGCAATCGTATTGCTGCTGCTCATCACCATCATCGCCGTCGACCAGTTTTCCGCCTGGCTGCGCCGTAAGCTCGTCGGCGATCATGCCTTCCGGCTGGCCCAATAGGAGTGTGCCATGACGACCCTCAATCCCGCACAGATGGATGAGATCGCGGCACGCCATCCGGCCGTCTTCCACCGCTCGTTCTGGCAGCGTTTTCGCGTGGCGTTCATCACCGGCGGCTTTGTGCTCTACGCGCTCTATTGCTGGTGGTTCTTCGCTATCGGCCATGTGCTGACCACGGCCAACTGGAACATAGCCGGCACCTACCTCGCCGACTGGGTTTCCTACGAGGTGCGACCGGAAGTGGCGATCGCACCCGATGGCGCCATGAAGCTCACCTATCCGCGCTTCTCGCCGCTCGGGCCCAATGCCGCGCCGGACTGGGTAGAGATCGAGCTTGGCACGATGACCCGCACCACGCCGGCCGCAGATGCCGCAAGCACGGCGGCCAAGAAACCGGCATCCATGGGCTTCATGGGAACCGGCGCCACCCTCGGCGGCTCGGCCGCTGCCGTGGAGGGCCTGGCAACGGCGACGACGCGCGAGGAAGAGGTGGTCAAGCGCGCGAAGATCACGCTCAATTCCTCGACGAGCGTCGAGGTCGTGCCGGAGCGCGTGACCGTCCAGCATGCCGGCGAGACGCTGGTCGTCGATATGGACGGGGCCGAGATGGCGGTCGAGGGCGCACTTCCGGCCTGGGCGACGCAGAAGACGCCAGGTCAGAAGATCACGCTTGCATTTGGCTTTGCCGGCTGGGGCGAGATCGAGCCGGGCGATATCAGCATCCGCAGGCGCTTCCTCGGTTGGGCGAACTTCATCTTCGACACGAACTCGCCCTTCCATGGAAAGTCGACTTCGGAAGTCGTCTCGCTGATCACCTCGGGTGACCGGATCGACGCGAAGCAATCGAACCTCTCGCTTGCCTGGAATAACATCCTCTACAATGCGGAATGGCAGCATCTCGACGTGTGGACGAAGCTGCTCCAGACCATCGTCATGGCCTTTGTCGGCACGCTGTTCGCCATGCTGCTGGCCTTCCCGCTCGCTTTCCTTGCGGCGCGCAACATCACGCGCAACTGGATCTCCAACCAGGTCACCAAGCGCCTGTTCGACTTCCTGCGCTCTGTCGACATGCTGATCTGGGCGCTGTTCTTCACCCGCGCCTTCGGTCCGGGGCCGCTGGCCGGCATGTCGGCGATCTTCTTCACCGATACCGGCACGCTCGGAAAACTCTATTCCGAAGCGCTGGAGAACATTGACGACAAGCAGCGCGAGGGTGTGAAATCGGTAGGGGCAGCCCCCATTGCCGTACAACGCTACGGTGTGTTGCCGCAGGTCATGCCGCTCTTTGCCTCGCAGGCGCTCTACTTCTGGGAATCGAACACCCGCTCCGCGACCATCATCGGCGCGGTCGGCGCGGGTGGTATCGGTCTCAAGCTCTGGGAAGCGATGCGCACGAATTCCGACTGGGAGAACGTCGCCTACATGGTGCTGCTCATCCTCATCGTGGTCTTCGTCTTCGACGGTATCTCGAATGCGTTGCGTTCGCGCCTGATGGGAAAACCGGCGCACTGAGCAAGTCCAGCAAAAGTGTAGAGCGGTTTTGCGTACGGACGTGCGAAAAACGAAAGACCCGTGAGGCGGCATGATGCTGCCACACGAATCCCTACAAGGTTCGATGTCGCCGGTCCGGCGGCTTCTTCTGAATTGCATAGGAATGAGCCATTGCGTTACGCCCTCTACTTCACCCCGTCCGCAAGCGATCCGCTGACCCTTTCCGCCCAGCGTTGGTTGGGGCGCAACGCGTTTACGGGTGCCACGCTTGCGCAGCCATCCGTGCAGGGTTTTGATGCGGCCACACTCGCAGGACTGACGGCAGACCCGCGCCGCTATGGCTTTCATGCGACGCTGAAGGCGCCGTTCGCGCTTGCCGAAGGCCGCACGGAGGCCGAACTGGTGGCCGAGGTCGGGCGCTTCGTCTCCGAGGTCGAGCCGTTTGAAATCCCCGAGCTTGTCGTCGGGCGCCTCGGTTCCTTCTTTGCGCTGGTGCCCGGCGATCACTGCGAGCCGCTGCACAGCTTTGCCGGTGAGGTCGTGCGCCGTTTCGAGCGCTTCCGTGCGCCGCTCACCTCCGCCGATATCGCGCGCCGCAAGCCCGACGAACTGACCGGCGCCGAGCGACAGAACCTCGTGCAATGGGGCTATCCCTACGTGTTCGACGAGTTCCGCTTCCACATGACGCTGACGGGACGCGTGCCGGCCGAGCGCCGCGATGCCGTCGAAGGCGTGCTTCTCGATCAATTCGCCGATTTCCACGACCGCCCGCTGGCAGTTCACGGCCTCGCGCTGTTCCGGGAACAGTCGCGCGGCGCCGATTTCACCGTCCATTCGCTCTTCCCGCTGGGTGGAGCAGCCAACAGAAAGACCGCCTGACATGACCCGCGAAATCGTTCTCTCCAATGCCCGTATCGTGCTTGAGGACAAGATCCTCGACGGCACGCTGGTGTTGCGCGATGGTCTCATCGCCGACATCTCGGAAGGTGCTTCCGCCGCCGGCGAGGACATGGAAGGCGACTTCCTGCTCCCCGGCCTCGTGGAACTGCACACCGATCACCTCGAAGCCCACTATTCGCCGCGTCCCGGTGTACGTTGGGGCCTGACGGCCGCCATCCAGTCGCATGACGCCCAGGTCGTCACCTCGGGCATCACCACCGTCTTCGATTGCCTGCGCATGGGATCGGACGAGGACGGCGGTTTCGAGAAGGGCGAGATGCGCGCTATGGCCAGCGCCATCGCCGAAGCGCAGGCCGAAGATCGCCTGCGCGCCGAACACCTCATTCACCTGCGCTGCGAAGTCTCGACCGACAACGTGTTGGAGCATTACGAGGAATTCGAGAACGACCCGATGGTCCGCCTCGTCTCGCTGATGGACCACGCGCCCGGCCAGCGCCAGTTCCAGACGCTGGAGCAATATATCCTCTACTACAAGAAGAAGCGCGGCCTCACCGACGATGAGTTCGACGCCTTCTGCAAGCGCCAGCAGGACCTTTCCGCCCGCTACGCCAAGCCGCACCGCGATGCGATCGCCGCTTCCTGTGCCGCGCGCAACATCTCGGTTGCAAGCCATGATGATGCGACGCTGGAGCATGTCGAGGAAGCAATCGGCTACGGCATCCGCCTTGCCGAATTCCCGACGAGCTTCGAGGCTGCGAAAGCGTCGCATGGTGCCGGCATGAGCGTGCTGATGGGCGCCCCGAATATCGTGCGCGGCAAGTCGCATTCCGGCAACATCGCCGCCCGCGATCTGGCGAACATGGGCGTGCTCGACGTGCTCTCGTCGGATTACGTGCCGTTCAGCCTGATGCATGCACCGTTCATCCTCGCCGACGAGGGCATGAGCCTGCCGAAGGCGATCGCCATGGTGTCGACGATGCCCGCCCGCACGGTCGGGCTTGACGATCGCGGCGCCATTGCCACGGGTCTTCGTGCCGATCTCGCCCGTGTCCGCCGTCCGTCGGGCGTGCCGGTCGTGCGTTCGGTCTGGCGCCAGGGCAAGCGGGTGGCATGACCATGGCCGCCGAAGAGGTCGTCGTGCGGCCGTCGCCTGTCGCGGCGGGCACGATGGTTGTCGTCGTCGGCCCGAGCGGCGCCGGCAAGGACAGCGTGATGTCCTATGCGGCACGGCATTTCGCCGAGGAGGCGCGGGTGCGCTTCGTGCGCCGTGTCATCACCCGCCCGGCGGATGCCGGCGGGGAGGCGCATGAGGCGATCGATGCGGATGGTTTTCGCCAACACGCGGCCGAAGGCGCCTTTGCCGTTTCCTGGGACGCGCACGGATTGTCTTACGGCATTCCGCGCGAAACTCTCGACCAGTTGGGACAAGGCGTAACGCTGATCGCCAATGGCAGTCGCTCGGCACTGCCGGCT
This sequence comes from Sinorhizobium sp. RAC02, assembly GCF_001713395.1. Taxonomy (NCBI): domain Bacteria; kingdom Pseudomonadati; phylum Pseudomonadota; class Alphaproteobacteria; order Hyphomicrobiales; family Rhizobiaceae; genus Sinorhizobium; species Sinorhizobium sp. RAC02. The sequence goes on from NZ_CP016452.1 coordinate 1,432,942, forward strand.
TTTGCCGAGGCCTATCCGCGGCTCAAGGTCGTTTTCGTCACTGCCCGCCCAGACATTCTCGCTGCCCGCCTTGCCGCGAGAGGCCGGGAAAGCACCGAGGCGATCGCCAGGCGGCTTGAGCGTGCCGTGCCGGAAATCGTCGTCACGGCCGATACCGTCGTCATCGACAACAGCGGTGCACTCGAAGAGGCGGGCGATGCCTTCGTATCGCTGCTCGCCTCGGCGCTTGCGCGCAACGACTAGTTCAACCGTTCTTCAGCGATTTGTAGGCTGCGAGTGCGCGTTCGCGCGCCTTGCGATGGTCGACGATCGGCTTGGGATAGGTTTTTCCAAGTTCTACGCCGCCTTCGCTGAGGGCATTTTCCGGCGCATCGAAAGGCTTGTGGATCCAGGCGGAATCCAGGTTTTCCAGCTCCGGCACGAAGCTGCGTACGTAAGTCCCATCGGGATCGAACTTTTCCCCCTGCAGGATCGGGTTAAAGATGCGGAAAAACGGCGAGGCATCCGCGCCGGAGCCTGTCACCCATTGCCAGTTTGCCGCATTCGACGCGGCATCGGCATCCACAAGCGTGTCGCGAAACCATTTTTCGCCGTGTCGCCAGTCGATCATCAGGTGCTTGATCAGGAAGGAAGCCGTGATCATGCGCACGCGATTGTGCATCCAGCCATGTTTCCAGAGCTGCCGCATCCCCGCATCGACGATGGGGTATCCGGTCATACCGCGTGTCCAGAGCCTGAAATTCTTGCCCGCCGCCTCCCATGGAAAGGCGTCGAACCGGTCGTTCCAGTTCTTTTCTGCCAGTTCCGGGAAATGAAAATGCAGATGGTAGCAGAACTCACGCCATGCCAGTTCCTTGCGGAAATGCACGACATCGTCCTTCGCTGACGTCAGGCCACGGGTCGCGTGCCAGACGCGGGCGGGGGAAATTTCGCCGAACGCCAGGTGGGGCGAGAGCATGGATGTGGCATCGATTGCCGGAAAGTCGCGATCCGTCTTGTAGCCGTCGATTGCACCGTCAGCGAAGTCGTCAAGGCGCTCGCGTGCCGCGCCTTCTCCCGGCGTCCAGATGTCCCTGAATGAGGCTGCCCAATCAGGTTTCGTCGGCAGCAGCTGCCAATCGTCCAGTACCTCCGATTTCGGAACTTTTTCGGGAGGCCTCAGCTTTTCCGGCGCATCGACCGGCTCGTGTGGCTCACCGTCCCGCTCCAGTGCTTTCCAGAAGGGTGTATAGACGCGGTACGGCTTCTTTTCTCCAGTCAGCAGGCGCATCGGGTCGTGCAGCAATTCCGCCGCGAAGCTGCTGGCGTCGACACCACGTGCCTTGAGTGCCGCCTTGATATCCATGTCGATTTTCACGCCGGCTGGATTGTGCCTGCGGTTCCAGTAGACGCTGTCGGCGCCGGTATCGCTGATCAGGTCATCAAGAACTTTGCTCGCCGCTCCACTGCGAAGGGTGAGGGGCGAACCAAGCCTCTCGAGCGTCCCACCAAGGGAGGTCAACGAGTGGTGCAGCCACCAGTCCTGCGCCGCCCCAAGCGGACCGGTACCAGCTTCCTCCGGCTCGCGTATGTAGAGCGTGATGACGGGACGGCCGGCCTCGGCCGCAGCGATCAGAGCAGGGTTGTCGTCTGTACGCAAATCCTTGCGGAACCAGACGATGATCGGAGGCCCACTTTTCATCGTCATGTCTCGTTTCCTTTTTGTGTCGCGACATAGGCGATCATTTCGGCAGTGGCCGGGTCAGAATGAAGAGCACGCTCCCCGACAGGATAAGCCCGACGATGGCAGCAAGAAGCGGCGAGGGCTGCGTGCGGTACCAGAAGAAGCCGTAGCTCGCGGCAATGAGAGAAACGGCGACGATTTTCGCACGCGCGGCGATCGCTCCCTCGCGTTGCCAATTTCTCAACGGCGGGCCGAGCGTGCGATGGTTGAGCAGCCACTTCTCCAGGCGGGGCGAGGAACGGGAAAAGCACCAGACGGCGACCAGCAGGAACGGCGTTGTGGGCAGCAGAGGCAGGAAGGCCCCGACGATGCCGAGCGCTGTCATCAGCAGGCCAGCCAGCATGTAGATCGAGCGCACGAGGTTCCTCATCACAAACGGTGTTGACCGTTCAGATAGAGTGCTTTGTCCTTGTGTCCAAGAGGCCACGACGTCGCGACGATTGGAACGAACATCTTCGTCAGGCATTCCTATGCCGACTGAAGCAGGGCGGGCTAAGCGAATGTTGGATGATGCCGCGGGCGAAAACACGAATGCCTGGTGGACGACGCACCGGGGCGCGTCGCCCGTGGTTGCGACAGCCATTCACGATGGCCATGCGGTCCGCGAAAATCTGCTGTTGAAAATGGCGCTCAAGGAGGATGAACGCCTGCGTGAAGAGGACCCTTTCACCGCGCAAACCATCCGCGATCTGCAAAACCGTATCGTCTTTCATCGTTCCCGTTTCGAGGTCGACCTCAATCGTGCCCGGGATGGGGCTTTCTATCTCCGACCCGAGCAGGCCTGGGGACTGAAGGTCTGGCGCGAAACGCCCTCCGATGCGGAGATCGCAGAGACGCTCGCCGTTCATGACGCCTATTATGACATGCTGGAAAACTACCTGCGGGGTGTCGCGGCGCAGTACGGCCGTTTCATCGTGCTCGACATCCACAGCTACAACCATCGCCGGGCGGGAGCGGCGGCCGCCTCGACCGAGGCGAGCGACGCGCCGGAGATCAATATCGGCACCATCTCGATGGACCGCGACCGCTGGGCGCCGATCGTCGATGCGTTCATGGGCTTTGCTGCCGATTTCGATTTTCTTGGCCGCAGATTGGATGTGCGCGAGAACATCGCCTTCCAGGGGCGCGGTGAGCAGACGCGGTTCATCCATGAGCGGTTTCCCGAAACCGGCTGTGCCATCGCGATCGAATTCAAGAAGATTTTCATGGATGAGTGGACGGGCGCGCCGGACTGGCAGGCCATCGCGGCGTTTCGCACGCTGATAGCCGGATCCGTACCAGTGCTCGAAAGGGCGCTGCGGGAGGTCGCATGAGTCCCACCACGACGGCCCGCAAGCCACGACGAAAAAAAGAGAAGTCTCTTGTCGAAGAGGTGGTCGAGGCGCTCGACGCCGGGAAATCCATGCGCCGGGATCTCGACGGGGGACGCCTGCATATCGACCGGCCGTTGCCGTTCCTGTGCCTGCATATCGGGGATCCAGGCGGGCATATCGTGGCCCGCGAGGTTGCGGCCGCAAACGCGTCCTATCTGCTTGTTAGCCGCATCGAGGATGCCATCGAACTCATCGTGCCGATTGCGAAGGCTCTCCGCCGGAAATTCGGTACCTTCGTGCTGCTCGACGTGGACGAATTCGACCGTGACCGATTGCTTTCCGACGACGCACCGTTTCTGCAACCGTTCGAAGTCATGCTGTCGGCAACCTCAGGCACTGCGGCGAAGCGGGCGCTCGGGGCCTTCGAGGCGGCGGTGAAGGGGTTCGAGGCCCGTTTTCGCACACCGCATGTCGAGCTTTGCGCCGCAGAGGACGATCCGTGCGTGCGCCCTGAGCTTCTGGCGCTGCGGCTGCCGCTTCTGACGCTGCGTTTCGCGCCGATCTACCGCGTCACCGGATCGGAAGCCACCTATCCGGATTTGCGCGAACGTCTCATCGACAATTTTCTCGATGCGGGCCTGCGGGCCTTCGCAGCGTTTCTCGATGCGGATGGTTTCCCGAAGCCGGCCACTTACCGAGCCTTTGGCCGGAAGGCGTTCATCGATGCCGTCGAACGGGCGGATCGCGGCATGGATGACGTCGCCTCGAGCTTCGATTTTCTGCTCGCCGTCACCCCGATCAATGCGGATGCGGCCTGGAAGGAGTTCAAGGCGAACAAATTCGAAAAACCACCACGCTTTCTCTATCGGCCGTTGAGCCTGCTTGTGGAGCAGGAAAAACGCCGGCTCTATTCGATCGCGCTTGATCGGCTCGAAGATCCCGTGCTGCACCAGATCTACCGGGAAAAACAGCAGGAACTCGATCTTCAGCTGACGCTGATCGCCGAACGGGAAAAAGCGCGATTCGTCGAGTTCGGGCGCGCGCTCTACGGTCCGGTCGAGCCGTCGCTGTTGAAGGCGGCCCACGAGGTTCTGGATGGAACCTCCGATGCCGGGCGCACGTCTTCCCTTTCGGGCGGTGACGACGAGGTCGTGGACTGCTTTTATGTCGAGCACCGCGCACGCACGATGATGCTGGACTATCATCTCCGCTACGATGGTTTCGACGCCGCCATCGAACTGCGCGACGACGTGCCTGCCGGTTTGCTGGTGTCGGGGCGGCGCCTGCTCATTTCCCGCCGCACGCGCATGATGCGCCACCGCGTGGAGGCGCTGCTCAGCCACGAGGTGGGCGTCCATCTTCTTACCTATTTCAACGGGTCGGCACAGGGGTTGCGTGTGTTCCGGATCGGCCTTTCCGGTTACGAGGGCATGCAGGAGGGGCTTGCGGTTTTCGCCGAATTCCTGGCTGGTGGTTTTACGCCGGAGCGCCTGCGCCTGCTGGCCGCCCGCGTCATCGGCTGCGATCTCATGCTGGCCGGAGCGTCCTTCGCCGAAAGCTTTCGTACTTTGGTACAAGAGCATGATTTCGATGCAGAAACAGCCTTCGGCCTTCTGCTGCGGGTCTTCCGGGGAGGAGGACTCGCCAAGGATGCGATCTATCTGCGGGGACTGTTATCGCTGCTCAGCCACCTAAAGGCCGGCGGCGCGCTCGACCCGTTCTGGATGGGCAAGATTTCCGCGTCCCATTTCAGCGTGATGGAGGAGCTTGGTGCTCGCGGCCTGCTGAAGGCGCCGATCTTGCGACCACTCTGTCTCGAAACCGACCGGGGCCGCGCAAGGCTGGAACGCGCCCGCACCGGTCTCACACCCCTTTCCATGCTCGAAGCTTGAGGAGAGCAACCATGCGTATCGCCTTTTTCGTCAACTCGATCGAGGGGGAGACCCCGACCTATACGACCACAGCGCTCGCCATGGCGGCGGTCGCGCGCGGACACGACATTTGCTACATAACGCCCGGTGATTTCGTGCTGCGGGCCGACGATAGTCTCGCCATCCGCGGCCATGTTCTGCCCGGCAAACGCTACAAGAAGCCGGAGAGTTTTCACGCCGCCCTCCAGGGCGATGACGCAACCGTTGAAACGATGGACGTGGGCGACGTCGACGTGGTTTTCCTTCGCAACGACCCGTCGCTCGACGCCGACGACCGGCCCTGGGCCGCTCATGTTGGTGCAATGTTCGGCCGGCTGGCCGCCGCACGCGGTAGCATTGTCGTCAACGATCCCGACGGCCTGACGCTGGCGCAGAACAAGCTCTACTTTCAGGGCTTTCCGCGGGCTGTTCGGCCGGAGACGCTGATTTCCAAGAGCATCGACGAGATTCGCGCCTTCATCGACAGTCACAAGGACGGCGTCATCATGAAGCCGCTGCAGGGATCCGGCGGCAAGAACGTCTTCAAGATCGGTTCTGCCGACGAAGCGAACCTCAACCAGATTTTCGAGGCAGTCAGCGGCGAGGGATACCTGATCGTCCAGAACTACCTGCCGGCGGCAACCGAAGGGGACATCCGCCTTTTCCTGATGAACGGGCGCCCGCTGGAGCAGGATGGCAAATATGCTGCCATCCGCCGCGTGCCGGCCAAGGGCGAGGTCCGCTCGAACATTCATGCCGCGGGCACCGCAGTCGCGGTCGAGATCACGCCGGAAATCCTGGCAATTGCCGAAATGGTCCGACCCAAGCTTATCGAGGACGGCATGTTCCTCGTCGGCCTCGACATCGTCGGCGACAAGATTCTGGAGATCAACGTCTTCACGCCGGGTGGCCTCAGCGCGATGCTCGACCTCTACGATGTCGATTTCGGCCAGAACATCATATCCGCTCTGGAGGACAAGGTCGCCCAGCGCGATGCTTATGCCGGCGCGATTGCCAACAGAACGCTCGCCACCTTGTGAAAGCGATCAGATCAATTTGCTGTTTGCCGAAGCCTTGGTCGATTTCGCCTTGGCGACGGCCTTGGCTGCGGCAGGCTTCTCAGCAGCGGCTTCCGCCTTCTTCTTCGGCTTGGCCGCCTCTGCCTTTTTCTCCCCAGCCTTTGTGGAGATTTCGATCAGCGGCTTCTTCGCGCTCGACGGCTTTGCCTCTGCGACAAGGGCTACACGTTCGAGTTCCTCGCGCTCACGCACGGCCTGTTCCCAATGGTCGCCGTCATTACCGTGTGGCCGGCCGGCCTCTTCCCAGATCAAGTAGGCGCGCTTGCTGATCCATTCACTTTTCGCATCCGTCATCGTGTATCCCCGTTCCAGAGTGGACTGACGCCGTGCCGGATATGCCGCAGGCTTGCGAGCAGTCACCGGGACACGGAACTCACTGGACGACCGGGAACATCGACCGGCAGGTCCAGATATTCGACGCACCTTTCGCTCCGGCCGAAGCCTCCGGGAGCAGGTCTGCTAAATGCGATTCGCCGAACTAGAATGCGCCCAAAGCGAAATGGCATCAAGCCGAGCGGATTGCGTCGGGATCACCGTTTTGAGGGATGGTAAGGAAATCTTATCGCGTTCCTCGCGGTGAAACGGCGTAATTTTGGAAAAGTTTCGTGCTTGCGGGTGGACAGCGCCAACTCGGCCAACGTATTGTCCGGATGAAAGAATCTTCAAGATAATCGACGAACTAGAGAGGCAGGGCGTTTGGCAGCATTCGGGCAACAGCATCGACCGGCTTGTCGGACTTTTCGCCTTCTCTGCACCTCGCTGACCTGTCTTTTGTTGTTGATATCGACGCTGACGGTTCCCGCCGCCGCCAGTTCTCCGTCAAAAGTGCTTCGCTATGGCACGCTGAAGACGGCGAATACCTCATCTGCTCTTGCCGATATGGAATGCCGCAAGCGCGTCGTGGCTGGCACGGCAATGACATTCGATGGCAGCGGAATAGACCACGCCTGTCTGTCGACAGAGACGAACGTTCACCAGAACGGCATTGCCGTCAACGCTGCCATTGTACCGCCTTCCGGTATCGGCAATGGTTGTATCCAGACGCATCGGGCGCGTGCGCCCCCGCTCGATTTCGCCTGACGGCCGCCTCGATCGTTCCCGTCGATCGCCGCGGTCTTCCCGATGTCGCCGGCGTGCCGGCATGTGAGAAGTTCTGACGTTCGAAAGCGATCGATCATCCGATGACAGGTGAAATGATTCTGGTCCTGCTGGTCTGCCTTCCCTTTGCGGGAAGCCTCGCCGCGACCATTCTCTTGCGGACGGATTCCCGCATTCTTGCAGCGCGCATGTCGGGCGCCGTGTCGTTTGCGGCCCTCCTGCTGACGGCAGCGCTCTACCCGGCGGTGCGCGCTGGCGGCAAGGTGCGGTTCGATCTCGAATGGCTGCCGCAGCTCGGATTGAACGTCACGCTGCGCATGGATGGGTTTGCCTGGCTATTTGCCATGCTCATCACCGGCATCGGCTGCCTCGTGGTGCTCTATGCGCGCTACTACATGTCGGAGGAGGATCCGGTCCCGCGGTTCTTCTCCTTCCTGCTCGCCTTCATGGGCTCGATGCTCGGCATCGTGCTGTCGGGCAACATCATCCTGCTCTCGGTGTTCTGGGAGCTGACCAGCATCTTCTCCTTCCTGCTGATCAGCTACTGGCACCACAATGCCGCGGCGCGCGACGGTGCGCGCATGGCGCTGACGATCACCGGCATCGGCGGCTTCTGCCTGCTCGCGGGCCTGCTGGTGCTCGGCCATATCGTCGGCAGCTACGATCTCGACGTGGTGCTCGCCTCCGGAGACCAGATCAAGGCGCATCCGCTCTATCTTACCGCGCTCGTCCTGATCCTCATGGGCGCGCTGACCAAAAGCGCGCAGGTGCCGTTCCATTTCTGGCTGCCGAATGCCATGGCGGCGCCGACGCCGGTTTCGGCCTATCTGCATTCCGCTACCATGGTGAAGGCGGGCGTCTTCCTCCTCGTGCGCTTCTGGCCGGCGCTGTCCGGTACCTATGAATGGTTCATGCTGGTCGGCATCGCCGGCATCAGCACACTGTTGCTCGGCGCCTATTTCGCCATGTTCCAGCAGGACCTTAAGGGCCTGCTCGCCTATTCGACGATCAGCCATCTCGGCCTCATCACCACGCTGCTCAGCCTCGGCAGCCCGCTGGCGGCGGTGGCTGCGATCTTCCACATGATGAACCATGCCACCTTCAAGGCATCGCTCTTCATGGCTGCCGGCATCATCGACCATGAAACCGGCACGCGCGACATGCGACGATTAAGCGGGCTCTTAAAATACCTGCCGATTACCGGCACGCTCGCCATGGTGGCGAGCGCGGCGATGGCGGGCGTGCCGCTGCTCAACGGCTTCATCTCGAAGGAGATGTTCTTTGCCGAAGCGGTTGAAACGCATGCAGATTCGGTTCTTGATCGCATCCTGCCCTATGTCGCGGTGCTCGCCGGCGCCTTCTCCGTCGCCTATTCGCTCCGCTTCATCCACATGGTGTTCTTCGGCCCCGAGCCAACCGATCTGCCGAAACCGAAACCCCACGAGCCGCCGCACTGGATGCGCTTCCCGATCGAGTTCCTGGTGCTCGCCTGCCTGGTGGTCGGCATCATTCCGAGCCTGTCGATCGGCCCGTTCCTGCATTCGGCCGTCGTCTCCGTGCTTGGCGACCGCACGCCGGAATACAGCCTCGCCGTCTGGCATGGCGTCAACACGCCGCTGATCATGAGCATAATTGCGCTCGTCGGCGGCGTGGCACTCTACGCCGTGATGAAGGATTACCTCGCCAAGTGCGACGATGGTCCGCCGCTCTTCCGCCATCTCGGCGGCCAGCGCATCTTCGAGCGTGTGCTCGTGACCGTATCGTGGAAATGGGCGCGCTGGATGGAAAGCCGTCTGGGTACCCGCAATCTGCAACCGCAGTTGCGCCTCATCGCCACGGCCGGTCTGCTGGCGGGTGTCGTGCCGCTCTACATCGCTGGCTTTGCGCCGACGCCGCTGGTTTTTGACGGCGTTGATCCGATCTTCGCAGCCGTCTGGTGCATCGGTGCCTTCTGCGCGCTGGGTGCCGCCTACCAGGCGAAGTATCACCGTCTTGCGGCACTCGTCCTGCTCGGCGGTGCGGGCATCACCACCTGCATCACCTTTGTCTGGCTATCTGCACCGGATCTCGCCATCACGCAGCTCGTCGTCGAGATCGTCACGACGGTGCTGTTGCTGCTCGGCCTGCGCTGGCTGCCCAAGCGCTCGGAAAAAGTCGACAATTCGGTGTCGTTCTCTGCCCGCAGCCGCCGCTTCCGCGACTTCCTGCTCGCGATTTCCTGCGGCTTCGGCATGTTCGTCTTTTCCTACGCAATCATGAAGCAGCCGGTGCCGGATGCAATCGCCAGCTATTTCCTGGAAAAGGCCTATACGGAAGGCGGCGGGCGCAACGTGGTCAACGTCATCCTCGTCGACTTCCGCGGCTTCGACACGCTGGGCGAGATCGCGGTTCTCGCCATCGTAGCGCTGACCGTCTTCGCGCTGTTGCGCCGCTTCCGTCCGGCCGCTGACAGCGTCGACAAGCCGGAGCAGCAACGCATACAGAATGCCTATGATGCGGAGCGTCCAGAGCGTTCGGCCGGCGACACCGTGCGCGACTATCTGCTCGTGCCGTCCGTGATCATGCAGTGGATGTTCCCGGTCATCATCACCTTCTCGATCTACCTGCTCCTGCGCGGACATGACCTGCCAGGCGGTGGCTTTGCCGCTGGCATCACCATGGCGATCGCCTTCCTGCTGCAATATCTTGCGGGCGGTGTGCGCTGGGCGGAGGATCGCCTGCGCATCCTGCCGCTGCGCTGGATGGGTATCGGCCTTCTGCTGGCAGCCCTTACCGGCATGGGCGCCTGGCTGTTCGGCTATCCGTTCCTAACGACCTATTCACAATACATAGAGGTACCGTTCATCGGCAAAATTCCGGCTGCGACCGCCCTCCTGTTCGACCTCGGGGTCTTCTCGCTAGTCGTCGGCGCCACGGTGCTGATCCTGATTGCGCTTGCACACCAATCCATACGTACGCATCGGGTCCGCGGCCTCGAAGCCACCAAGGCGGAGGAAACCTGATGGAACTCGTTCTTTCGATCGGCATCGGCATCATGACGGGCTCCGGCGTCTGGCTCATCCTGCGCCCGCGCACCTATCAGGTCATCATCGGCCTTTCCCTGCTGTCCTACGCGGTCAACCTCTTTATCTTCGGCGTCGGCGGTGTGAAATCCAATGCCGCGCCGTTACTCGGCGAGGGTGTCGACATCTCGGCGGTGACCGATCCGGTGCCGCATGCGCTGGTGCTGACCGCCATCGTCATCGGTTTTGCGACGACGGCGCTGTTCCTCGTCGTGCTGCTCGCTGCACGCGGCCTCACCGGCACGGACCATGTCGACGGCAGGGAGCAGCCGAAATGAGCGGCTGGCAGCAACACCTCATCATCGCACCGATCCTGATCCCGCTTGTCGCCGGCGCGACGCTCCTCTTCTTCGATGAGCGCGAGCGCGTCATCAAGGCCATGATCAGCGTCGTCTCAGGCCTGGCGCTAGCCGCCGTCGCCATCAGCCTGTTCCGGCTTGCCAATAACGGCGACGGCAGCTTCGAGGGCGTCTACATGCTCGGCAACTGGCCGGCGCCCTTCGGCATCGTGCTGGTCGTCGATCGGCTCTCGGCCTTGATGCTCGTCCTCGCCTCGATCCTCGCTATCCCGACACTCGTCTACGCGCTCGCCCGCTGGCACACCGCGGGTGCGCATTTCCACTCGCTGTTCCAGTTCCTGCTGATGGGGCTCAACGGCGCGTTCCTGACGGGGGATCTCTTCAACCTCTTCGTCTTCTTCGAGGTGATGCTGGCCGCCTCCTACGGCTTGCTGATGCACGGCTCCGGCCCCATGCGCGTCAAGGCGGGCCTGCATTACATCGCCGTCAACCTTGCGGCAGCACTCTGCTTCCTGATCGGCGTCAGTGCCATCTATGGCTCGGCGGGCACGCTCAACATGGCGGATCTCGCTGTGCGCATCGGCGAAATCGAAGGCGAGCGGCGTATGCTGCTGGAGGCCGGCGCCGGCATTCTCGGCATCGTCTTCCTCATCAAGGCCGGTATGTGGCCACTGAATTTCTGGCTGCCGGGCGCCTATAGCGCCGCGACCGCTCCAGTCGCCGGCATATTCGCGATCATGAGCAAGGTCGGCATCTACGTCATCCTGCGTCTGTCGCTGCTGGTCTTCGGGCAGGGCGCTTCCGCCGGTCTCGGGCTCAATGTACTGCTCTACGGCGGTATGGCGACCATCGCCTTCGGTACGATCGGCGTGCTTGCCTCCCAGGCACTCGGGCGATTGGCGAGTTACTCCGTGCTCGTTTCCTCGGGTACGCTGCTCGCAGTCCTCGGCCTCAACAACGGCATGGTGACGGCCGGCGCGCTCTTCTACATGGTGAGCTCCACGCTCACGATCGCCGCCTTCTTTCTGCTCATCGAACTTGTCGAGCGCGGGCAGGATGCTGGTGCATCGGTTCTCGCCGTCACGATGGAAGCCTATGGCGACGCGGACGAGGAGGACGAAGAGGTCGAGGTGGGCGTAACCATGCCGGGAACGATTGCGGTGCTCGGCATCTGCTTTGCCGCCTGCGGCATCCTGCTGTCGGGCCTGCCGCCGCTCTCCGGCTTCGTCGCGAAGTTTGCCATGCTGTCGGGCATGATCGGCGCGACTGCGCAGGGCGACGCGCCCATCGCAGCCCCCGCCTGGTGGATCGTCGGACTGCTCATCCTGTCCGGGCTTGCCGCGCTCATCTCCATGACCCGCGCCGGCATCCGCACCTTCTGGGCCTCGATGGAGGGCACCGTCCCCCGCGTGCTCGTCATGGAAATGGCGCCTGTGATGCTGCTGATCGCCCTGACGCTCGCCTTGACCATCAAGGCGGGGCCGGCGATGAGCTACATGGAGGAGACTGTTCGCAACCTCCAGCAGCCGACGGCCTATATCGATGCCGTAATCAATGCACGCCGCGCCGGCGTGAGTGAGCCGAGCGGCCCGGATGGCGGGGGAGGGATCTGACATGCTGCCCTATCCGCTTCTCAGCGCCTCGCTCGTCCTCATGTGGCTTGCCCTCAACGGGTTCACGCTCGGCCATCTCATTCTTGGCTGCATCGTTTCGGTCTTCGCTTCCTGGGGCATGGCCGCCTTGCGGCCCGCCAAGCCGCGCTTGCGAAAATGGTATCTGCTGCCCAAGCTGGTCGGCATCGTGCTCTATGACATCGTGCGCTCGAACATCGCCGTCGCCTCCATCCTGCTGACCGGGCGCAGCAAGCGCATCAAATCAGGCTTCATAACCGTGCCGCTGGAGCTGGAGAACCCGACGGCGCTTGCCGTGCTTGCCGTGGTGGTAACGAGCACGCCGGGAACCGCCTGGCTGGAATACAACTCGCTGACAAAATCGGTGCTGATCCATGTGCTCGACCTCGTCGACCAGGAGGCGTGGCGCGTGCTGATCAAGACCCGCTACGAGGCGCTGCTGATGGAGATCTTCGAATGAGCCAAACGATCCTCCTTTGGTCCGTAACCTTTGCGCAGATCTGCCTGGCGGTTGCGATGGCGCTTGCCGCACTGCGCATGTCGCGCGGCCCGCGCGCGCAGGATCGGGTGCTGGCGCTCGATACGCTGTACGTGAACTCCATGCTTCTCCTGATGGTGTTCGGCATCCGCACCGGCAAGGTCATCTATTTCGAGGCATCTCTCGTCATAGGCATGCTCGGCTTCGTCGCGACGGTTGCCCTCGCCAAATTTCTGATGCGGGGGGAGGTGGTCGAATGAGCACGATCGAACACGCAAGCGACCTGCCGGCCTGGGCTGCAATCCTCATTTCCTTCTTCCTGGTGATCGGCGCCGGGCTCACGCTGATCGGCACGATCGGTTTCGTCCGCCTGCCGACCTTCTACGAGCGCATCCATGCGCCGACGCTCGGCACGAGCTGGGGTACGGGCGGCATCGTCATGGCCTCGATGATTTTCTTCACCATGCTTGCCACGCGGCCCGTCGTTCACGAAATTTTGATCGGCATCTTCGTGACCGTCACCACGCCCGTCACGCTCATGCTGCTCGCCCGTGCGGCGCTGCATCGCGACCGAACCGAGGGAAATCCGGGCGTTCCAGCCGAAGGGCCCGCCCAGCCGCCGGTCGAGATTGTGGACGCCAAATGATCTTTTGGTTGTAAGAACTTGCGGAGCATGTTCCAGCAATATTAAGGCTGCCCCCTCTAATTTGCCCGACCATGGGGCAAAGCCATTCACAACACGCCACCCGTGATGCGTCGATCATGGAAGAGCCGATCATGCATGCCAGAAAAATCGTCGTCTTGACGTCGCACGTCTTCCTCGACGGTTTCAGGAAGGCGAGCATCCATTTTGTTGCGCGCAACTGGGCAGCCGCCGGCCATGACGTGTTTTTCACGACAGTCGGCCACAGCGGCTTGAGCCGCTTCAAGCAGAAGGCGCGATTGGAGGCGCTGCGCCGCACACAAGGCAACCGATACGCCGAAATCAAGCCGCACCTTCATGCCGGCGCCTATCTGCCGCCGATCCACGCCTTCAGCACATCCAATCCGCTCGTCAATGCGGCGGTGAAACCGCTTTTCGCGCTCTACGGACGTTTTCTTCCCGGATTCGTGGCGCAGAAGATCAAGGATGCGGATCTCGTGGTCGTCGAGAGCGGCACGCCGATCGCCTTCGTACCACTTCTAAGGCGCCTGAATCCGAAGGCGAAATTGCTCTATTTCTGCCGCGACCTCCTGCTTAGCGTCGGTGCGGCGCCCTATCTTTGCGAAACCGAGCGTCGGGTCATAGGTCTGTTCGACAGCATCTGCGTTCCGTCGCGCCGCCTTGGCGAAATGCTTCCATCGGGTGGCAAGGTGAATTTTGTTCCGCAGGGTATCGAGGGGGCTGCCTTCGATAAAGCCGAGGCCTCGCCCTATGCGCCGGGCAGCCGCAACGCGGTTGCCGTCGGCGACATGTTGTTCGACCAGGCTGCCGTGGAGCAGATGGCCAGCGTTGCGCCCGAAGTGACGTTCCATCTCTTCGGCATCAAGTGGCGCGGCGAGGCGCCGGCCAATATCGAGGTTCATGGCGAGCAGTCCTTCGAGACGCTTGCCGCCTATATCCGGCATGCCGATATCGGGCTTGCGCCATACAAGGTGAACACCAGCGAAGTCTATCTGGCCGAATCGAGCCTCAAGCTGCTGCAATACGGCTATTGCCTGCTCCCCGTCGTGCTTCCGGATATCATTCCCGTGTCTCGCGGCAATGAGATCACCTATTCGCTCGATGCCGCCAACGATTGGCGGGCAATCATCGATACGGCGCTCGGCTGGCCGCACGATCGGTCCTACCGTCTCGGCATTCTCAGTTGGGAGGATGTGGCGGCACAGACGCTCGCCACGGTGTTTCCGCAGTAACCTCAGCCGCTCCCCGCCGGGGACGCGGCGATCAAGCCGACAAGACGCTGAGCGAGGGGGCGGACCTTGCCCGGCAGGCGTGCCTCGACCAGCTGGAACAGGCGCGTTGCCTCGTCTGCGGCGATGAGGCCGAGCACGCGGATCGCCACCAGGTAGACAAGCGCACCCGTCCCAATAGCCAAAACAATCCCAATGGCGCCCGGCACCACGGTCGTGACGGCAAAGGCTACCAGCCCGCATACGCTTGCGGCCACCAGCGTACGCAAAAGCGCGCTCCAGGGAGCAGTAGGACCGCCATGGCTGCTTGCAGCCCTCAGCAAAAACGCCAGCGTCAGCGTTTCCGACAGGACCCGAACCACTGCCGCACCCAGAATGCCCGCGACCGGCACGACGACGACAAGCAGGGCGAAAATCAGCGCGGCGGAAAAAAGCGTCACATGCATCAAGGTCCGCCCCCGTGCTCCGGCCGCGAGGTAGGCCCAAGGCACCACGGCGATCCCGGCCGGCACGGAAGCCAGCATGAACAGGACGGCGGCATTTGCAGCCGGCGCAAAGTCGGCGCCGAAGACGAGGGGAACGAGCGGACCGACGACGGCAGCCCCGCCAAGGCCGAGCGGCATCATGAAGAGGGCGGTCAGCCGCAGGCTGTTCCTGTAGAGTTCCGTGGGTGGACCGGACGTGCCGTCACTGGACGCACGCGCCGTAAGACCGACGAGGAAGGCCGGCGACAGTTGCAGGGTCATCTGGCCCACCAGGCCGGCAAACACCACCGCGGCGGCGAAGTAGCCGATATCCGCGTCCGCCAGGAAATAGCCGATGACGAGGTATTCGATCCGGGTGAGCAGGACGATGTCGATCGCGTCGCTTGCCCACATGCTGCGGCGATAGCTCTGCATTTCGGGCGACACGGTGGTTGCGTCCGACGCGGAGCGGCGGCCGAGGTGTTTTGGCAGGCTGAGAGCCTGCGGCAGGTAGCGGGTCAGCATGCCGAGAAAGGCGCCGCCCGGCCCCACGAGAAACGCGCCGATGAAGACAAGCGGTATCTGAAAAAGGCTGCCGACGGCGGTGATGGCCGCAACCTCGCCGAAGCGCCCGCGCCCACGCGCCGTAGCGGCCGAGAAAGCGGAAAAGACATAGGCTAGGAAAAGCACACTCGCGGCGATCCAGATCCAGGGCGCAGGGCGGTCCAGGGTTCGGTGGTAGAGGCCATAGCCAAGCAGCAGCAGGAAAACCGCCAGCACAACGGGCAGGAACGACCGGAAAGCCTGCCGTACAACCGGCTGCCATGCAGCCTCGCCCTGATCACGCAGCGCTGCGACGTAGCGCAGCACCATCTGCGGAAAACCCCGGTCCGCAAGCGCCGCGGCGCAGACGACCACCCACATCGCATAGGCGACCGTGCCCGAGCCGGCGGGGCCGAGCACACGCGCGTTTATGACGCTGACGAGGAAGCCTGCCATCAGCGACACGAGTGTTGCCGCCAAATTGAGCAAGGAAGAGCCGAGGATGCTGGTCATTCGCCCTTTTCTCACGAAAAGATAACTTTGCATTAAATAAAGCCGGGCATTGGTGGAGCGTGGCAAAATAAAGGCGGTGGGGGCGATCATGGAGAAACCGGAGCGCAAGGAGACGTTCCTTGTCCCCGGCTATCAGCAGCGGACGCTCAAGGAGATGTTCCATCACCTGATCTGGCGCGTGATCAAGCCGCTGCCGGACAAGCCGTACCTCAAGCTGAAATACTGGGTCATCAAGGGTCAATGGCCGAATATCGACCAGCCAAGGACGTTTTGCGAGAAGGTGCAGGCGCGCAAGCTCTACGATCGCAAGCCGGTCTATGCGACGCTGGTCGACAAGGCCGCTGTAAAGCCCTTCGTTGCCGAAAAGCTCGGGCCGGCCTATGTGACGCCGACCTATTGGGTCGGTACGGATCTTTCGACGGTGGATTGGACGGCGGTTCCGTTGCCGGCCGTGGTAAAACCCACCCATGCCAGCGCGCAGGGACGGTTCCTTTATGCGCAGGACGACATCCAGCGGCTGCTTGCGGAAAACCCCGCGCCGGCGTGGCTGCAGCTTGACCATGCCCAGTATAATCGCGAATGGGCCTATAGCGGCGTGAAACCGCAGGTCCTCATAGAGGCGATGCTCGTCGTCGATGGCGGCGTGCCGTGGGACTACCGCTTCTTCACCTTTAACGGTGTCGTTTCCCATATCGAGATCAACTTGCGGATCGATGGCGAAGGCTATGCCTGCCACTACACGCCGGACTGGGAAAAGCTGCCGTTCCACGATCCCGACTACCTGACATTCTATCCGGGTGATGTGCCGAAGCCGGCCCGTTTCGACGAGATGATGCGCGTTGCCCAGACCATCGGCCGCGGCTTCGACTTCCTGCGCATCGACCTCTATGCCAGCGACGACTGGATCAAGCTCGGTGAGCTGACGCTTTATCCCGGCGGTGGCTTCGAGCGCTTCGATCCCCCACAGTACGACCGCTTGATCGGCGACAAATGGACACTCGATTTCGACCTGCCGAACGCCGCCTAGCGGGCAGCCGTTGACCACGGCGGTTCGTCATTCGATAAGGGCGGACCACGCGAACCGGGGGCGATGCGTTGAAGACACCGAAAGCCGCTCCGGCGCCGAACGACGATGCGGACGCTTCCACGCCGATGACCAAGACCGGCAGACAGGATCGTCGCCATCTGCGCGGGCAGGCGAGCGCACAGCGTATCATCGACACCACCATCCGCCTCATCGCAGAGGAAGGGATTGCCGGTGTCACCATGCAGCGCATCGCCCGCGAAATCGGCTCCTCCAATGCGCTGGTGGTGTTTCACTTCGGCTCGAAGGAAAAGCTGTTTCGTGCGGTTCTCGAATATCTGGACGAACAGTTCGCCCGGCTTTGGGAAGAGACGGTGAACAAGCCCGGTCTTTTGGCCGCCGAACGCGTCGTCGCCTCCATTGACTGCGCCCGGCATTTCCGCAATCAGCATCCCGACTGGGTCTCGGTCTGGGTCGTGTTCGGCAGCGATCGGCAAACCATGCAGCTCGACCGCCTGATCAGCCTGCCGAGCGACCAGGCCTATCTCGCCCAGTCACGCACGCTGCTGGCCGAGGTGGCACGGGATGGCGGGTATGAGGGCGTGGATACGGATACGCTCGCCGAGGGTCTGAACTACCTCGTTCAGGGCGCCTGGTACTGGGATACGTTCAATCCAGACATGGTCCGTTCGGACGCCCTGCACAAGACGGCCATGGCCCTGCTGCGCCAGGCTTTTCCGAGAAGTTTTCCGGGGTGAGCGCAAAAAAAGAGCCCCGCACGAAGCGGGGCAGCAAGCGCCACGGTTTGGCTCCCAATGACGCGGGGAAGCTCGCGGGTTGCGCGAGTGATATCCCAGTAGGATGTTGCCGAAATGCAGGGAAGGTCTGATTCGGCGATTCCGGTACGCTCGTGCAAATAAACTGCAGAAGCCGCTGGTTTGGCCTCTCTCAGGCGGCAAATGCCTGAGAAATGAGCAACGGCCCTGTCCATGTCAACCATGCGCGCATCGCCTATGGGGCGTCCTTCAAGATCGCGGAAAAGCGCGGGTCGAAGGCGCGGCGGATTGGTTCGGCTGCCGCGCCAAGCGCTACCGCCCAGAGGCCGATCATGCCGATCTGCAGGCGGGGCAGACTGCGGTCGGGCCGGTCGGCGTTCGACGGGAGGAGGGGGAACATCGCCTCAAACAGCCGATTTGCAAGCGGGCCTGGCGCGCTACCGGAAAGGATCACCGTCTGCGGGTCGAAAATCGTTTCGACCATATGCACCGCCTGCCGCATGTCGGCAGCAGCGCCGGCTATCCAATCAAGGATGCGCGGGTCCCCCGCAAGTGTGAGCCGCTCGACGTCGGCATAGGCTTCGGTGGTCGCCGAATCGAGGCCGAGATGCTGGAACAGCGAGGCGAGCGAGGCGCGATGCTCGAGCGGCGACTGGGTGCCGCCGCGCGAAAACAGCACCATGCCGATCTCGCCAGCATTGCTGTTGCTGCCGGTGTAGAGTTCTCCGCCGAGGATGAGGCCAGCGCCGATACCATAGCCGAAATAGATGCAGACGGCGTGATCGAGGCCATCGGCGGCCCCATTCATTCTTTCTGCCGTCGCGCAGGCCGTCGCATCGTTCTGCAGGCTGGTGACAAGCCCCGTGCCGGCCGCCAACGTTTCCACCAGCGGAAAGGATTGCCACTGCGCCATCATCCAGGTGTCGTCATCTGAGGGCGGTAACCCGAACGGGCCCGGCATGGCGACCCCCAGGCCGGCAAGCCTGTGCACGGATTCCGGAAAGCGGGCGACTAGATCGCGGCGAACGGTATCGATCAGGTGGAGAATAAGCTTGCTGCCTTCCGCAGGGCCGCCGGGCGGTAGGTTTGCCACGACACGCGCCACTTCGTGGCCCATCAGGTCGACGGCGACGACGCGCGTCAGGTGACGGTCAATCTGCACGCCGAGCGCAAAGGCGCCTTCCGGAACCAGCCGGTAGGGCGTCGAAGGCTGCCCCCGCGCGCCGCGAACCACCTCTTGCGAGGCGACGAGCCCGTCCACTTCAAGGCTTTCGATAAGGTTTGAAATTGTCTGCTTGGTCAGCCGGGTGGCGCGGGCGAGATCGGCGCGCGACAGCGACCCGTTCAGGCGGATGGCCTCGATGATGACGCGCCGGTTATGCGCGCTCGTACCTTCCTGATTGGTCCCGCTCTTGGCACGGATCGTCCGCAAATCATGCATCGGCAATTCCCTCTTGACACCATTTGAATAATACAGAACATTTAAGTCAAGCCATTTGACTTAATAGGGACCAAAGAGTTCCAGGGAACACGAACCACGGACGGGCCTACACAACGACAGGCGCCTTTTCGTTACTTTCGCAATCAAGAAGCAAACCGGAGGAAGACATGTTGAAATCAATCAAGAAATCCCTGCTTGGCGCGACGCTGATCGCGGCCGTTTCGGCCCCGCACGCCTTTGCTGAAACCACGCTTAACGCCCTCTTCATGGCGCAGGCCGCCTATAGCGAAGCCGATGTGCGCGCTATGACCGACGCCTTCAGCAAGGCGAACCCGGACGTCAAGGTGAACCTCGAATTCGTTCCCTACGAGGGCCTGCACGACAAGGCGGTGCTCGCGCAAGGGTCCGGCAGCGGCTATGACGTCGTGCTGTTCGACGTGATCTGGCCGGCTGAGTACGCGACGAACAACGTGCTTGTCGACGTTTCCTCGCGCATTACCGACGAGATGAAGAAGGGCGTGCTGCCGGGCGCCTGGACGACCGTCAATTATGACGGCAAGTCCTACGGCATGCCGTGGATCCTCGACACGAAATACCTGTTCTATAACAAGGAAATTCTCGAAAAGGCCGGCATCAAGGCGCCGCCGAAGACCTGGGCCGAACTCAACGATCAGGCCAAGATCATCAAGGACAAGGGCCTGCTGGCGACGCCGATCGCCTGGAGCTGGTCGCAGGCCGAAGCCGCGATCTGCGACTACACCACGCTGGTCAGTGCCTATGGCGGCGAGTTCCTGAAGGACGGCAAGCCGGCCTTTACCGAAGGCGGCGGTCTCGACGCGCTGAAATACATGGTCGACAGCTACAAGTCGGGCCTCACCAACCCGAACTCCAAGGAGTTCCTGGAAGAGGACGTACGCAACGTCTTCCAGAACGGCGAGGCGGCCTTCGCACTGAACTGGACCTACATGTACAACATGGCCAATGGCGGCAAGGACAGCAAGGTTGCCGGCAAGGTCGGCGTCGTGCCGGCACCGGGCGTCGAAGGCAAGAGCACGGTTTCGGCCGTCAACGGCTCGATGGGTCTCGGCGTCACCACGACGAGCAAACATCCCGATGAGGCCTGGAAATATATCGTGCACATGACCTCGCAGGAGACGCAGAACGCCTATGCGAAGCTCAGCCTGCCGATCTGGGCGTCCTCCTACGAAGATGCAGCTGTCACTGCCGGCCAGGAAGAGCTGATCGCCGCCGCCAAGCTCGGGTTGGCGGCGATGTATCCGCGTCCGACGACGGCGAAGTATCAGGAACTGTCCACGGCGCTCCAGCAGGCCATTCAGGAGGCTCTGCTCGATCAGGCGTCGCCCGAAGACGCGCTGAAGTCCGCCGCGGAAAACAGCGGCCTCTGATAATCATACCTTGCGGGCGGCCCCGGTCGCCCGCACACTTTCCTTCCCGACAATCGATGACGAGGACGCTATGTCCGGCACCTGGATGACCACCCGGGCATGGCTTCTCATGCTGCCGCTTCTGATAATCATGCTCGCCGTGATCGGCTGGCCGATGATCGACACGGTCCGGCTGTCCTTCACCGACGCCAAGCTGGTCGGCGCTTCCGGCAATTTCGTCGGCGTCGACAATTACCTGAAAATGCTGGGCAGCAGCAACTTCCAACGCGCCCTCTGGGCGACCACCTGGTTTGCCGTGGTGTCCGTGACGGCGGAAATGGTGATCGGCGTTCTCGCGGCCCTGCTGTTGAACCAGCAGTTCTATGGCCGCACGGTGCTGCGCGCCCTCTTGATCCTGCCCTGGGCTCTGCCGACCGTCGTCAACGCGACCCTGTGGCGGCTCATCTACAATCCGGAATACGGCGCGCTCAATGCGGCGCTGACCCAGATTGGCCTTCTTGACAGCTACCGTTCATGGCTGGGCGAGCCGGGCACGGCAATGACGGCGCTGATCGTTGCCGATTGCTGGAAGAATTTTCCGCTCGTCGCCCTCATCGCGCTGGCTGCCCTTCAGGCCGTACCGCGCGACATCACTTCTGCCTCGCTGGTCGATGGTGCCGGCTCTTTCGCCCGCTTCCGTTTCGTCATTCTGCCCTATCTCGCCGGCCCGCTGATGGTGGCGCTCGTGCTGCGCACGATCGAGGCCTTCAAGGTGTTCGACATCATCTGGGTGATGACGCGCGGCGGCCCGGCCAATTCGACGCGCACTCTGTCGATCCTCGTCTACCAGGAAGCGTTCTCCTTCCAGCGCGCAGGCTCCGGGGCTTCGCTCGCCCTCGTCGTCACGCTCATCGTGACGGTGCTGGCGATCGGCTACGGCATGCTGGTGCGCCGCGCCGCCGGGAGTGCCACCTGATGGAACACCGCAGCCGACTGGCCTCCATTCTGATCCATACCGCAGCCCTCCTGTTCGCCGCCGTCATTCTCGCACCGATCTTCTGGCTTTTCGTCATGAGCATCTCGCCGGCCGCGGATCTTGTCGCAAAACCGTTGCGCTGGTGGCCGAGCACGGTCGATTTCTCGCGCTATGCCACACTGCTGTCGACCATCCCCAACAGCGCCGGCGCGGCCTTCACCGCCTCGCTCGTCAACAGCATCCTCGTCGCCGGCATGGCGACGATCGCGGCTATTGCGCTCGCCGTTCCGGCCGGTTGGGCCGTCTCGCGCACGCCCTCGATCGGCTGGTCGCTGTCGCTGGTGATCGCCACCTACATGTTGCCACCTGTTGCGCTCGCCGTGCCGCTCTACATGGCGCTCGCAGCCCTGGGGCTCCTCAACTCGGTCTTCGGTCTGGCGCTCGTCTATCTCAGCATCCTTGCTCCTTTCACGACCTGGCTCATGAAATCCGGCTTCGACGGCATTCCTCGCGAGATCGAGCAGGCCGCGATGATGGACGGTGCGAGCCTCTTTGCCACGCTGCGTATCGTTACCCTGCCGCTTGCCATGCCGATCGTCGCCACATCGGCGCTGTTCGCCTTCCTGCTCGCCTGGGACGAGTTTTTCTATGCGCTGCTCTTCACCTCGGACCAGCGCGCACGAACCTTGACGGTGACCATCGCCGACCTCGCCGGCGGGCGCGTTTCCGACTACGGGCTGATCGCCACGGCCGGCGTGCTTGCCGCACTGCCGCCGGTCCTGGTCGGCCTTCTCATGCAACGGGCCTTGATTTCGGGCCTCACCAGCGGCGGTGTGAAAGGATGACAATGACGACGACACGACCGGAGGGCCTTCTGGCCATCGAGCGGGAAATGGCCCGGCAGCATGCCGATGCGCTTGCCTCCTTCCGCACCAATGGCGAAGTGGCCGCGAAGGCGGCCGAAAGCCTGAAATGCACCGGCAGGCTGCTGCTGCTCGGCATGGGCGGTTCGCACGCCGTCGGCCGGGCCGTCGAGCCGCTCTACCGCCTGCTCGGCATCGACGCGATCGCGCTGCCGTTGTCCGAACAGCTCGGCGCACCGCTGTCGCTTGAGGGCCGCACGGTCTTCATCACCTCGCAATCGGGCGAAAGCGCAGAAGTGCTACGCTGGTACGACGAGACCGGCGGCCACGCCGAAACCTTCGGCTTCACGCTCGAAAATGGCTCCTTCCTCGCCCGCACCGCCCCCTGCCTGATCGGCCAAGGCGGCACCGAACAAGCCTTTGCCGCGACGCGAAGCCTGACTGTGAGCTTTGCCCTGCACCTCGCCATCCTCGAAGCGCTTGGTGAGAATGCCGCGCAGGCCGTCGATGCATTGGAGAATCCGCTTGAGCCTGCCATCGACGAGGCGCTTGCCGCCCTTTCCGGCGTCCGCTCGGTCGTGACATCCGGGCGCCGGCTGCAGGGCCTTGCAGAGGCTATTGCACTCGGCTTTACCGAGCTGTCCCGTGTGCCGTGCTTCTCGCTGGAAGGCGGCCAGTTGCGCCACGGACCGATGGAAATGCTGTCGCCGAAGGTGGGTGTGGTGTTGTTCCGCAGCAATGATGAGACAGCCGATCTCGTAACGGCCATGGCGACCTCAGTGGTCGCGGCCGGCGCCAGGCTCGTGATCTTCGATGCCTCCGGCCACCCGCCGGTCGCCGACGCGGCAACGATCGCCTTTCCGCCCTCGACCGGGCTTGGCGCTGTCTTCGCCATGCTGCCGACGGCACAACGCCTGATGATCGCATTCGCCGCCGCACGCGTTGCCGATGCCGGAACGCCGGTGCGCTCCAGCAAGATTACCCGGAGTGAATGAGTGAAACCGCTTGCCGTCATTGGAAACGTCAATGTCGACCTGATCATGGGTCCGGCCGCGCCCTGGCCGCAGCCCGGCACGGAAATCATCGTCGACCATGACGAACTGCGCGTCGGCGGCTCGGCCGGCAATGCCGCGCTTGCGTGGCTCGCCCTCGGCACGCCCTTCGAAATTGCCGCAAGCATCGGCAGTGACCGCTTCGGTGCCTGGCTCGCGGAAAGTTTTGGCGATCATGCCAAACACTGGCCGGTGCATGGCGAAAGCACCACGCTCTCGGTGGGCATCACCCATCCGGACGGCGAGCGCACCTTCTTCACGACGCGAGGCCATCTGCCGCTCTTCAGCCTGGAGGATGTTTTCGCCGTGCTCGACGGCCCGCGTCTTGCCGGCGGCATTGCGCTGCTCTGCGGCGCCTTCCTCACCGACAAGTTGGCGGAGGACTACGACCGTTTCTTCGACTGGGCGGGTCGCCACGACATCGCCGTTGCCCTCGATACCGGCTGGCCGCTGGCGGGCTGGACCGAGCAAAACAAGGCGGCAGCTAGGCGTTGGCTGTCGCGCAGCCGCATCGCGCTGTTCAACGAGGTGGAAACGACAAACCTTGCCGGCGCGTCCGACCCGGTCGAGGCGGCGCACATCCTTCGCCGGAACATGCCGACGGATGCCATCGTCGTGGTGAAAAGCGGGCCGAAGGGTGCGGTTGCCGTCAATGCCGACGGCAAGGTTTTTCGCGCCGAGGCTCCACCAGTGACCGTTATCGACACGATCGGCGCCGGAGACGTTTTCAATGCAGCCTTCCTGGCAGCCTATGCTGCAGGAAACGGGCTCGAACAAAGCCTTGCGGCAGGAACCAGCGTTGCCTCGCGCGCCGTGTCCACCAATCCCAGACGCTACGCACCGACCTTGCAGGAAGGCCTCGCATGAGCACGCTGACCATCAACGCCATCCGCAAGAGCTACGGCGCCGTCGAGACGCTGAAGGGCATCGACATCGCACTCGAAAGCGGCGAATTCCTGGTACTGCTCGGGGCATCCGGCTGCGGCAAGTCCACGTTGCTCAACATCATTGCCGGCCTTGCCGAGCCGACAAGCGGCGATATCCGCATCGACGAACGCTCGATTGTCGGCGTGCATCCGAAGGATCGCGACATCGCCATGGTGTTCCAGTCCTATGCGCTCTATCCCAATCTCACGGTGCACCGGAACATTGGTTTCGGGCTTGAAATGCGCAAGGTCGACAAGGCGGAGCGTGACCGCGCGGTGCAAGAGACCGCAAAGCTCCTGCAGATCGAAAATCTTCTGGAGCGCAAACCCGGCCAGCTTTCCGGCGGCCAGCGCCAGCGTGTGGCGATCGGCCGTGCGCTGGTGCGCAATCCAAAAATCTTTCTCTTCGACGAACCGCTTTCGAACCTTGATGCAAAGCTGCGCATGGAGATGCGCACCGAACTGAAGCGCCTGCACCAGATGACCCGGACGACGGTCGTCTACGTCACGCACGACCAGATCGAGGCGATGACGCTTGCAACGCGCATTGCGGTAATGCGCAACGGCCGCATCGAGCAACTCGACACGCCGGAAAACATCTACAACCGGCCGGCGACCCTCTATGTCGCGACCTTCGTCGGTGCGCCGCCGATGAACCTGCTGGCAGCGACCGCGGGTGAGGGCGGTCTCCAGGTGGACGGTACGGATATCGTTGTGCCCGTGCCGGGACTGGAATCCATCGCTCCGGGCCGCCGGCTGGTTCTCGGCATCCGACCGGAGGCCATCCGGAAAGCCGACGGCGGCCTGTCTCTATCGGCGCGCTGCGAGGTAGCAGAACTGACCGGCCCGGAACTGGTCGTGACCGCGATGGTCGGCAGCCAGCGCATCGTTGCAGCCCTTCCGGCCTCTGCGAAACTTCAGGCTGGCGACGAGATCGTCCTCAGCGCCGATCCCGCCGCCTTTCACGTCTTCGACGCGGAAACGGAACAGCGGCTGAACTGACGGCAATGCGATGTTTCCTGCCGGGTCGCTATCTGGCCGGCATCTGAGATTTGGCTTTGCCGCCCGGCTTTTCTTGTCGAAAAAACATGAGTATGGAGGTTGTGTTTTAACTGCGCAGCGTGTCTCGTCGCAGTCCAGGGATGAGAGGAAAAGGTATGATCGAATCCGCCGCCTATTTGAAGACCGAGCACGGCTCGAAATATCTGGTGCAATTGTGCAAGCACTTCGCCCACAAGGTTGACGTCACCTACTCGGACAATCACGGCAAATGCCGCTTCGACCGTGGCGTCGCCACGCTGGACGCGGATGCGGCCGGTCTGCGCGTGACGGTGAAGGCGGACGATGAGGAGAGCCTCGGCTGGGGCCAGTCGGTCATCGAATCCCATCTTGTCCGGTTTGCTTTCCGCGAAGAGCTCGGCGCCTTCGACTGGCAGCGTCAGGGCGAGGCCGCCTGACGAATTTCCTCTCACCGGCATGACCGGTGAAGCAGGCAATATCGCAGCCCGATCATGGGCCGTGCCGCCCGAGCCTTTCCGCAGGATCGGGTAAAGATGTACGACAACTACACGGGATCGCACAGCGAGCCGTGTCGTTGTCGATTGGCCAAGTCATCACAGAATTCTATGGCCTCATCTCATCGTTTCATGATTTCCGCCATCCAGCACCCTTGACTCTGAAACCTCCGACCTGACACATTTCGTTGTCAGACATCTTACATAAATGGGGATTCCGGTTTCCGGATCAAAAGGAGGACCACATGAAAACGCTCTTCATGCGACTGGCCGTAGGTGCCGCTTTCGTCGCAGCCGCCGTCTCGGCCCAGGCCGGCGAGACGCTTGACCGCGTCATGGAAAAGAAGGCGATGGTCGTTGCCACCAACAGCGGCTGGCCGCCCCAGAGCTATCTGGACGACAGCAACGAGATGGTCGGCTTCGACATCGACGTGTCGCGCGAGATCGCCAAGCGCCTCGGCGTCGAGGTCACCTTCGATACCCCGGACTGGGCGACGCTGACGGGTGGCCGCTGGCAGGGTCGTTACGATCTCGGCGTCGGCTCCGTGACGCCCACCAAGGCGCGCGCCCAGGTCATCGACTTCGTCGGCATCTATTACTACAGCCCCTATGTCTACGTTGTGCACAAGGACAGCGGCGCGAAGACCGTCACCGATCTCAACGGCAAGGTCATCGGCGTCGAGACGGCAACGACATCGGAAGACTTCATCAACCGCAAGCTGGAAATCGATGCGCCGGGCCTGCCGCCGATCGAATACAAGCTGGAGCCGGGCGAGGTTCGCACCTTCGCCGATTCCATGCTGCCCTTCGATGACCTGCGCCTCGGCGCCGGTGTGCGTCTCGATGCCGTGATCGCGCCGGAACAGACCGCGCTCAACGCCATCAAGAATGGCTATCCGCTGCGCGTTCTGGATGGCGACTATGCCTTCCGCGAGCCGCTCGTCGTCATCGCCGAAAAGGTCGATCCGGAATGGACCGCCAAGGTCGGCGGCATCATCGAAGAGATGAAGAAGGACGGCACGCTCGGCACGCTCACCACCAAGTGGTACGGCAAGGACTACAGCGCCGACTGATGAACTACCGGCGCGGGCGGTTTCCTGCCCGCGCCCTTCATATTCGAGGGGGAGCATGCGCATGGCCTATCCGGACACCTATTACAAACGCACCATGGCGGACCAGACGGCGCGCGCCGCCCTTTCGGGCACGGTCGAATGCGACGCGGTCATCGTCGGCGGCGGCCTTGCCGGCCTTTCGGCCGCCTTGCAGCTTGCCCGCGCCGGCAAGCGCGTCACGGTTCTGGAAGCCGAAAGCATCGGTTTCGGCGCCTCCGGGCGCAATGGCGGTTTCGTTGGGCCAGGCTACGCAACGGGCGGCGACGATATCGCGCGCGTTGTCGGCAAAAGCGCGGCACGCCAACTCCACCAGCTTTCCGTCGAGGGCATGGAGTTCATTCGCGAGAATATCCAGTCGCTCGGCATCGTGGATGCCAAGCCTGAGCCGGGCATCATGAGCGTGCTGCGCTACGATGATGGCGCGGGCCTCAAGGCCTATGCGGAAGCGACACGCAGGGACTATGGCTGCGAACTTGAATATATGGATCGCGATGCCGTGCGTTCGGTGCTGAAATCCGAACGCTATTTCCAGGCCCTGCGCAATCCGAACGCCTTCCACATGCATCCGCTCAACTATCTGCGGGCCATAGCACAGGAAATCGAACGCCTTGGCGGGCGAATCTGCGAACAGTCGCCAGCGACGTCCGTGGATCTTTCCGGTGCGGAAAAGCAGGTAACGACGGCTGGCGGTGTGGTGAAGGCCCGCGACGTGGTTTTCACGACGGGCGGCTATACTGGCGCGCTGAACGGCAGGCTGAAGCGCTCGTTCCTACCGATCGCCACCTATGTCATGGTGAGCGAAGAAGCGCCGGAGCTGATCGCCTCGGCGATCACCACCAGAAATGCGATCGGCGACAACCGTAGGGCAGGCGACTACTACCGCGTCGTCGACGGCGGCCGCCGCCTGCTCTGGGGCGGGCGCATTACCACCCATGCCGCTTCGACGGCGGGTCTCGTCAAGGAACTGCGCGACGAAATGGTCGGCACCTATCCGCAGCTTGCCGGCCTGAAGACGGAACTCGCCTGGTCGGGCCTGATGTCCTACGCCCGGCACCTGATGCCCCAGATCGGGCGCATGAGCCCCGGCGTCTGGTACTGCACCGCGTTCGGCGGGCACGGCCTCAACACGACGGCGATCGGCGGCAAGGTGATTGCCGAAGGCATTCTGGGCGAAAGCGAGCGCTACAAGCTGTATGAACCCTTCGGCCTCGTCTGGGCCGGCGGTCTTGCGGGGCTCGCCGTGGCGCAGCTCACCTATTGGAAGCTCCAGGCACAGGACTGGTGGCGCGAGCGCGCCGCCTGAAGCGTTTGCGGCGACGGCTTGCGGACATAAACAACAAGGCAAGGGCGGAACATGATCGGTCGACTGATACTCACCTACCCTGAAACATCACGCAGGGCCGGCGGCCTGCTGATCCTCGCCATGGTGACGGCGGCGCTTTACTCCATCGGCGTCAGTTCCGCCTGGCTTGGGCATCTCCTGCCGTCCTCGGCAACCTGGCTTGGCGAGAACCCGGCAGCCGGGCGACTTGTCTCGGCGGTGTTGATCGCCCTTATCGTAGCCGCGAACTGGAAGGCGCTGCGCCAGCTGTCGCGCCGCCAGCAGACCATCGCCGTCTGGGTCGAGCTGTTCTCGCTCCTGATGCTGTTCTTCTATTCCTTCGACCTCTCCTTCGCCTTCATCGCCAAGAAGGTGGGCTTTCTCATCACGCAGGGCGTGACGACGACGCTCTACATTTCCGCGATCTCCATCATCATCGCCACGATCATCGCGCTTGCCGGCGCCATTGCAAAACTCTCGAACAATGGCGTCATCTACGGCCTTGCGACCTTCTACACCTCGCTGTTCCGCGGCCTGCCGCTGCTCATGCAGATCTACATCATCTATCTCGGCCTGCCGCAGGTGGGCTATGTGATCGGCGCCGTCCCGGCCGGCATCCTCGCGCTGTCGCTCTGCTACGGCGCCTACATGACCGAAATCTTCCGCGCCGGCATCCAGAGCATCGACCGCGGGCAGACGGAGGGCGCCACCGCGCTCGGCCTCAGCCCGGCACAGACGATGACGCTCGTCATCCTTCCGCAGGCCATGCGCGTCATCATCCCGCCGACCGGCAACCAGTTCATCGCCATGTTGAAGGATTCGTCGCTCGTATCGGTCGTCGGCGTCTGGGAAATCATGTATCTCGCCCGCACCATGGGTCAGACCGAGTTCCGCCATATCGAGATGCTGATCACGGCCTCGATGATCTACTGGATTCTTTCGATCGGGCTGGAATATGCCCAGTCCCGCATCGAGGAACGGTTCGGTCGCTTCAATGCCCGCTGAGGCGCAGGCTATGAATGGCGGCGGCGCACCCATCGCGCCGTCGAACGGCCGCGGTGCGCTGATCGTGCTCGTGGCCTTTTCGATCTTTTCCGGAACCGACGCCATCGTGAAGATCATGGCGGCCGATATGCCGGCACCACAGGTGACATTCCTCGTCACCGTCACGGCGCTCGCTTTGCTGCTCGTCCATGCCCTCGTGACGGGGCGTGTGCGCCGGCTGGTGCCGCGCCAGCCGAGCCTTGC
This sequence comes from Sinorhizobium sp. RAC02, assembly GCF_001713395.1. Lineage (NCBI taxonomy): Bacteria > Pseudomonadati > Pseudomonadota > Alphaproteobacteria > Hyphomicrobiales > Rhizobiaceae > Sinorhizobium > Sinorhizobium sp. RAC02. The sequence goes on from NZ_CP016452.1 coordinate 1,462,586, forward strand.
CTTCTGGCGTGCTCTGCTGCTTGCCGTGGATACCCTCTTGATCCACTACGCATTCGCAAAACTGCCCTTGGCGGAAGCCTATCTCATTGCCTTCCTGACGCCGATCCTCGTTGCCATGCTCGGTTTCTTCCTGCTCGGAGAGCGGCTCTCCACAGTGGGTTGGGCGGGTGTGCTGATCGGCTTTGCCGGCGTGGCCGTCGCGCTGAAGCCGGGCGTCGCACCGCTCAATCTCGGCCATGCCGCAGCCCTCGGCTCGGCGGTGTTCTTTGCGTTTTCGCTCATCCTGCTGCGCCGGGCGAAGCTTGCGGAGACGGACGAGGCGCTCGTCGCAAGCCTGCTGGTCGTCATGACGCCGGTCGCCCTGGGGGTCGCCGCCAGCTCCGGTGGTCTGATCGCGATCGGCCTTGCCGATCTGGGGTTCGCGCTGGCCGGCGGCGCCATGATGCTCGGCGGTCATGCGCTGCTGGTGCGGGCCTTCCGGGTCGGCGAAGCGTCGGTGGTGGCGCCGTTCCAGTACAGCCAGATCATCTGGGGCTGCCTCTATGGTGTGCTTCTCTTTGCAACACCGGTCGAGATGCACACGCTTGCCGGGGCGGCGATCATCATCTTTTCAGGCTGGCTGGTCCTGAAGTAGAAGCCCTTGCTGTAGCGATCCCATACGCTGCCTATAGCGGCTGCGGCTCCTGCGGAAACCCGCCGACATGCATGCAGGTTACTGCTGCCTGATCGCGACCGGCCTCAAGGCATTGCAATAGCGGCTGGCCGGCGATGCGGGCCGAGAGAAAGCCGGCTATGAAACTGTCGCCGGCACCGGTCGTATCGACCACATCGACCGGCCGGATGCCAATCTCGACGCGGTCCACGCCATCGCTGGCGAGCGAGCCCTTGCTGCCACGCGTGACGACGGCGAGCGGCACCCCATTTGCGAGAAGGCGCTGCAACAGGATCTCGGCCACGTCGTCGTCGCCGCCCGCCGAGGCGAAGGCGATGGAGAGGCCATCGGTGCCGAGATTGGACGGATCCGCATTGACCGAAATGTCCTGCGAGACGCTGACGCCGGCAGCAGCAAGCGCCCGGCGCAGGGCGCCGCCATCGTCCATCCAGCCGATATGGACGTGATCCATGCTCTTGAGGAGGGCGACTTCCGCATCGTTCGGCCTGTAGCCGGCGCAGGCGCCAAAATCCTCGTAGACAAAGACGCGGTCGCCGGAGGGCAAAACGTCGATCTCGGTGTAGGCGGTGATGCCGGGGCGTTCGCCAAGATAGGTGACATCGACGCCATTTGCCGAGAGCAATGTGCGTGTCCGCCTGCCGGCCGCATCGGGACCGACAGCGCCGAAATAGAGCGATGTCCAGCCGAGATGGGCGAGCTGCACGGCGACATTAACCGCATTGCCGCCGACAAGGGACTGCGAGACGGGCGGGCGGAAACGGTCGATGCAATTGTCGCCGACGGCGGCGAAGCGGAGGGGTCTCATACGGGTCTCGTGATGGGCTTCAAAGCCGCGAATACAGCACCACCTGCATTCGCGACTTTGGAAGGGTCGTCAAGTCACCGAGGTCAGTAGGTGACACGCTTGTAGTAGCGCCGCGTCGTCAGAGGGTGGTTGCGCATGACCTCGAGATGCGCGCTGATGCGCTCCAGCACGGTCGCCAGCAGCACCGGCGAGACCAGTGCCCGCACCTCCGGCGAAATGCCCGGCAGGTCGAATTCGGCGGTGTCCAACACCGCCAGCTTGTCCGTATAGCTAGGAACGAAAGCCTGGACGCGGTCGGCGAGCGGGCGCAACGCATCTTCACCCTTGAAGAGGATGACGCTCACGCCCTTCTCTACCAGTTCCAGCGTGCCGTGGAAGAAGTCGGAGGCATGCACCGGGCGGGTGCGGATCCACTGCATTTCTTCCAGGATGCACATGCCGTAGTAGAAGGCTTCCGGCCAGACGTTTCCGGCGCCGGTGACGATATGGTAGTCGGAGCCCGCCAGCACCGCGGCGAAAGCCTCCGCCTTTGGCTCATAGGCGCGCTTCACCCCCAGCAGCAGTTCCGGCATGCGGGCGAGTTCGGCGATGAGCGCGTCATGGTTTTCGATTTCACCGCGATGTTTCAGGATCGCGAGCGCGACGAAGAGCGACTGGAGATAGAACGACTCGCAGGACGTGTCATCCTCGGCGAAGTTGATGAAGACATGGTCGCCGCCCTTGCCGAGCGGCGTTTCCGCATGCCCCACCAGCGTGATGACCGTCGCACCGATCGCCTTCAGCTTGTCGAGCAGCGCCACACTCTCCTTTGTCGTACCGGAGAGGGAGGGCATGACGATGATCGACTTGTCGGTCAGATTGGCCGAGCCGGTGAGCACGAGTTCCGCCGGCATGTCGATGAAGGCGGGGAAACGCGAGCGGCGTTGCAACAATTGCGCCGCCGGTTGCATCAGGATTGCCGCGCCGCCTGTGCCAAGGAAGAAGATGTTTTCTGCGCCCGCCGACAGGCAGGAGCCGACCACGCTTTCCAGCCGCGCCTGCAAGCCGACTGCGCCAGACTGGATGCGGAGGAATCTCTGCTCGTCAAAATTCAACATGGTTCTGCCCCCGATGAAGATCATTTCAATGTTGTCTGACAACTGACATCGCGACATTTGTCTGTCAAGATGGTGGAGCCGAAAATTCAGGGGACACGAAAGCGTAACATATTGCACACGGTTATGCCGAATCTGCTCGCACTTGACCGGTCAAAATTTGTCAGACAAGAAAGGAAGCGTGATCAATGAACACAGAGGCATTTCGGTGGACGAGCCCCTTCGCGATTCGCGCACCCTCGCCGTCCAGCTACGCGACCGGATTGCCGACCTGATCCGTGACGAGGGACTGCGGCCGGGCGACAAGCTGCCGACCGAGGCGCAACTCACCCAGCGTTTCAAGATTTCCCGGCCCGCTCTGCGCGAGGCGCTGAAACTGCTCGAACAGGACGACGTGATCTATGTGGAGCATGGCCGCGGGCGTTTCGTCTCGGCGCTCTCCGCAGTCCAGGTCGACCGGCCGATCACCGTCTTCGAGAGCGTCACCGACATGACGCGCCAATACGGCTACCGCCCAGTCAACAAGGTTCTGTCGATCTCGGAAGAGACACCGGACACGCGCGTCGCCGAGGGTCTGCGATTGGGCCCAACCGACCGCGTCATCCGTATCGAGCGCATTCGCCTGCATGAAGACGAGCCGATTCTCTACTGCGTTGACTACCTGCCGCGCGGCATCATCCCGGGCCGGCTCTACGATATCGACTGGAGCGGGTCGCTCCTGAATCTTCTCGAGGAGTACGGCAACCGCCCCCGCATGTCGGCGGCGAGCGTTTCCGCCGTGCTGTTGCCGGACGAGGTGATCGAGCGCCATGGCCTGCGGGATTTCGGCCCGGCACTGCTGATCACCGAAGTCTGTTTCAACGCGGCCGGCGAGCCGGTCAATTATGCGATCGATTACCATCGCGGCAGTCATTTTTCCTTCAGCCTGACGCGCAAATAGCTGCCGGCACCCAATCCAGCAGAGGCAGACATGACCGATCAGGCCACCCGAAGAGTAGCGCTCATTGCCGGCGGGGCCGGCGGCATGGGGGCGGCGATCGCTGCACGGCTATCCGCCGGCGGTTATGCCGTTGCCATCGCGGATCTCGAATCGGAACGACTGACCGCAACGGTGGAAAGGCTCGCGGGCGAGGGCGGCGATGCGCTCGCCGTTCCGCTCGACATGCGCAAGGTCGCCTCCTGCGCTTCTGCGGTTGAGGCTGTGATCGGCTGGCGCGGCCGCCTCGACGTGGTCGTCAATTCCGCCGGCGTCTGGCGCGAAGGCGATTCCGTGACAATGACCGAGGCGGACTGGGACATCGTCATGGACGTCAATCTCAAGGGGGCGTTCTTCCTCATCCAAGCCGCCATTCCGCATCTCGGCGCCGGCACCTCGATCGTCAACATCGCCTCGGACGCGGGCCTCGTCGGCAACAATGGCGCGGCCATCTACTGTGCCTCGAAGGGTGGGCTCGTGCTCCTCACCAAGGCTTTGGCGCTGGAACTCGCCCCGCGCCAGATCCGCGTCAATGCCGTCTGCCCGGGCGATGTCGCGACGCCGATGATCGAGTTCCAAGCCGACCGTTATGGCGACGGCGATCCGGATGGCTACAAGGCGAAGCTGCTCGCCAATTATCCACAGAAGGCGGCGGCGCGCTTCATCAAGCCCGAGGAAATCGCCCGCATGGTGGCCTTCCTCTGCGAACCGGACGCGGCACCGATCACGGGTGCCGCGCTGTCGGTCGATTTCGGCGTGACGGCAGGCTACTGAGGAGACGGGTATGCAGCGCAAGACAGCGATTATCACAGGGGCGGGGGCGAAGGACGGCATCGGCTTTGCCTGCGCAAAAAGCCTTGCCGAAGAAGGGTATGCGGTTCATCTCGTCGCAACCAGCGACCGCATCCTCGCCCGCGCCGAAGAGCTTCGCGCGGCGGATTTCTCGGCCACGGGCCATCTCTGTGATCTCACCTCCAAGGCCGCCGTCGAAAAGCTCCGGCAGGTGACCGGGCCGGCGGCCGTGCTCGTCAACAATGCCGGCATGGGCAGCCTCGCCCAGCCGGCGCTCCAGCGGCATTTCGTGGACCTGGAGGAAGAGGACTGGGACCACGGCATTTCAGTCACCCTCAAGACGGCCTTCCTCGCCACCCGCATCTACCTGCCGGACATGCTGGCGGACGGCTATGGCCGGGTCGTCAATGTCGCATCGGTGACCGGCCCCTATGTCGCCAATCCCGGCGAGACCGCCTATTCCGCCGCCAAGGCCGGCATGGTGGGCATGACGCATGCGCTGGCGCTCGAAGCCGGCCCGCGCGGCGTCACCATCAATGCAGTGGCGCCCGGCTGGATCGAAACCGGCGCCTCCACGGAAGAGGAACGCCGTGCCGCGCAGGCCACGCCCTGCGGCCGCGCCGGCCGGCCGGACGAAGTGGCCGCCGCGGTCGCCTTCCTCGCCTCGCCGAAAGCCAGCTACATAAATGGTGCGGTTCTCGTCGTGGATGGCGGCAACATCCTGCAAGAGGCAAAGCACTGATGCCGGATCGGGAGAATTGGAGCGGTGCTTTGCCGAATTCTGTTAGTCCCCGAGCACCTGCCGGTCGTCGCCGTCGTGCTTGGCCTGCATGGCGCGATGGTCGCTCAGGGTTATGACGACCCGGAGGGGGATTTTCTCGAGCACGTTCGCGACCGTGTCGGCCCGAACGTGCTGATCGCCGTCGAGTTCGATATCACCATCTACCCGACGAGCCGCGAGCCGATGCGCTCCTTTGTCGACCGGCTGAAGGCGATGGAAGGCAAGGGCGGCATCCTGTCGACTTCCGTCATTCACGGTTTCATGGCCGGCGACGTGCCGGAAATGGGCACGCGCATCGTCGTCATCACGGATGATGACCAAGCGAAGGGGGGGCCGTGTCGCCGACCCGCTGGGGCTCGATCCTGTCATTTCCGGTTGACGGCGGCCGCCAAAGCCGGTGGTTCTTGGACGAAACATTCCAGAGGAGAATCGGCCATGGCTGACTACGACGCACCCTTCTTCATCGAGGATACCGACGAGAGCGAGATTTCCTCCGACGTCGCCGGCCTCGGCAACCTGCTTGTCACCACGCATATTCCACTCGCCGCGGACGGCTCGCTGGAAACCGGGGACATCAAGACCCAGAGCATCGCGACGCTGGAAAGCCTGAAGACCTCGCTGGAAAAAGCCGGCAGCAGCCTTGCCGACGTGATGCACCTGACGATCTATCTCACCGACATGGCCGAGCGTCCGGCCTTCAACGAGGTCTACTGCGCCTATTTTAAGAAGCCCTATCCGGTCCGCTGTGCCGTCGGCGCCGCGGCCCTTGCCGACCCCGGCATGAAGGTCGAGGTGACGGCGATGGCGGCGCGGCGCAGGCGCGTCTGAGATTTCGTCGCATTCTCCGTGCGAACAGGCCCGCCGGCAGGGGAAGTCGGCAGGCCTTCTGACTGATATGCATATTTTCTATAAAAATAGTCAATTTCAGAAATCCGTGCCTGCTACCTCTCGTTTTCGTTTGTTATCCCTATGAACATCCGAAGTCTCAAGCGGAGCGGGAACGATGAATGCGCATGTCGAAAACACTCTCTTCAACGTCCGTGACACGGCGGCACTCGATCACCCGGCGGATGCCGATCACCTGAAAGCGGCCCTGCGCACACTGGGCGGCGGCGTCAGCATCATCACGGCAGGCGAGGGCGAAAGCCGCACGGGCGCGACCGTCACCTCCGCGACGGCTCTGTCCATGGAGCCGGCGCGTATGCTCGTCTCCCTCAATCGCACCTCGTCCACCTGGCCCGTCGTCGAGCGCTACGGCCATCTCGGCATCAACATCGTCGGTGCCAGCCATGAAGCGCTCGCCGACCAGTTCGCCGGGCGCGGCGGCCTTCGTGGGCCGGACCGCTATCGGGGTGCCGAATGGACCACGGCCGTCAGCGGCGCGCCGCTGCTCGTCGATGCCGTCGCGGCGATCGATTGTACCGTCGAGGAAGCCATCGAGCGGCACAGCCACGTCATCGTTATCGGCAGGGTTCTGGCGATCCGCATCGGCACCGGTCATTCGCTGCTCTATCAGGACGGTCGCTATCACGCCGTGCCCCGGTAACGGCTAAGCGGTCACCCGCCGCAGGCATCACCCACTCTGCAATGCCCCAACCCGCAGCTGGCGGGATCGAGAACCTGCGGCCGCGCGGCCGTCTTCGAAAGGCAACAAGATGACACGCAAGATCAGACTTGGCGCCTTCCTTCCCGGCGGGGGACAGCACGTCGCCTCGTGGCGGCATCCGGACCAGCCGGTCGACGGCGCAACGAGCTTCGCATTCCACAGGCAGCTCGCCGAGACGGCCGAACGCGGGCTCTTCGACGCCTACTTTCTCGCCGACAACCTCGCCATCGGCTTTGGCGGTGCGCGTGAAGGCGGCAATGCGCGTATCGCGGGCTTCGAGCCGGTGACGCTGTTCTCCGCGCTCGCCCCCTTGACCACGAATATTGGCTTCATCGCCACGGCGTCCACGACCTATGAGGAGCCTTACAACACAGCGCGCAAATTCGCTTCGCTGGACCTCCTCTCCGGCGGCAGGGCCGGCTGGAACGTCGTCACCACGACCGGCGACCCGACCGCGCAGAACTTCAACCGCGACACCCAGCTTCCCCATGCCGCGCGGTATCGGCGCGCCGCCGAGCATGTCGACGTGGTCAAGAAACTCTGGGACAGCTTCGAGGATGACGCCTTCATTCGCGACAAGGAGAGCGGCGTCTTCTACGATCAGGAAAAGCTGCATGAGAGCGAACATCGCGGTGAACATTTCCAGGTGCGCGGGCCGCTCAACGTTCCCCGCTCGCCGCAAGGCCATCCGGTAATCGTGCAGGCCGGCCAGTCGGAAGACGGACGCGGACTTGCCGCCGCCACCGCCGAGGTAATCTTCACCGCACATCAGCACATCGAGACGGCGCAGGAATTCTACCGCGATATCAAGGCGCGCGCGCGTGGCCTCGGCCGCAGCCCGGACCATATTCTCGTCATGCCCGGTGTGGCGCCTTTCGTCGGACGTACTGAAGCCGAGGCGCGAGAGAAATACAACCGTCTGACGGCACTCATCGTCGAAGAAGACGGCATCGGCCTGTTGAACGGCCTCACCGGCGGCACGCTCGATTTGCGCGGCTATGACGTCGACGGCCCGCTGCCGCCCGCCCCACCGACCGAGGGCATGAAGAGCCGGCAGGCGCTGATCCGCCAGATCGCCGACGAAAACAATTTCTCCATTCGCCAGCTCTATCAGTGGATCGCCACCGCGCGGGGCCATTTCACCATCGTCGGCACGCCGGAAACGATCGTCGATACCCTGCAGGAATGGTTCGAGAACGAGGCCGCCGACGGCTTCAACATCCTGCCGCCATGGTTGCCGACCGGGCTTGAGGATTTCGTCGAGCTGATCGTGCCGGAACTCCAGCGCCGCGGCCTGTTCCGCACGGCCTACGAGGGCCGGACACTGCGCGAAAATCTCGGCCTGCCGTACCCCGTCAACCTCTGGGCCGGCGCGCGCGCCACGGCCCAGGCTGCCGAGTAAGGAGAGCGCCATGTCCTACGAAAACGTCAATTCCACCCTTGGTGCGGACTTCCGCCTGACCAACGGCCCCCGCGCAACACCGGCTCTCATCACCCGGTTGAATGCCCTGTTGCCGGCATTCTTCGCCCGTTACGGGCTGGTGCTGGCCTTCCTGGCGCTCTGGCAGGTTTCGAGCACGCAAGGGTGGGTCAATCCGTCCGTCTTCCCGCCGCTCGACCTTATCCTGTCCGCCCTTTGGGGCAGTCTTTCGAGCGGGGCGCTGCTGGATGACATCGCCATCAGCCTCCAGCGCGCCGGCATCGCCTTTGCCGCCGCCGTGGTTATCGGCATCCCGCTCGGCCTCGTTATGGGGCAGGCGCGGGTCATCGAGCAGGCGCTCGACCCGCTACTGCAATTCTTCCGCCAGACCTCCGCGCTTGCGCTCTATCCGGTCTTCATCCTGCTGCTCGGCCTTGGCGAAACCTCGAAGGTCTTCGTCATCTTCTGGGCGACGCTCTTTCCGATCCTGCTTTCGACGATCGGCGGCGTGAAGGAAGTCGACACCAAGCTCATCGAGATGGCGCGAACCTACGGTGCGGGGCGCCTCGCAATCTTCCGTCGCGTCGTACTTCCGGCCTCGGTTCCGGCGATTTTCGTGGGCCTCAGGCTTTCGGCAACCACGGCGCTGCTGCTGCTCATCGCCGCCGAGATGATCGGCGCAAACAAGGGCATCGGCTTCCAGGTGATGAACGCCCAGTACAATTTCCAGATTCCGCTGATGTTCGCTGCCATCCTGCTGCTGGCACTGCTCGGTCTGCTTGCCAATGCGGTGCTCGTCCTTCTCCAGCGCAAGCTCTGCCGCTGGGCGCAGCCCAACGCCTGATCCCAATTTTTCTTTCCGAAAGGACACGTCCATGACCTTCCATTCCCGCAAACTGCTCCTCTCCGCAGCCCTCTTTATCGGCCTCGCCGGCACCGCCTCGGCGGAAGACGTCAAGCTGCGCTATCTCGCCAGCCAGGGCGGCCTTTCCGCCCATGAGCTGGCGGCCGAACTCGGCTATTTCGACGGAACCGGCATCACGATCGAAAATGTCGGTTATGCCACGGGTGGCCCGGCCTCGCTGATCGCGCTTGCCTCGGGCGATGTGGAACTCGGCAGCGCCGCGACATCGGCTGTCTTGAATTCCATTATCAGCGGCAACGACTTCGTCGCGGCCTATCCCTCGAACGGCATCAACAAGGAAGTCGAATCGATTTTCTATGTGCTGGAAGACAGCCCGATCAAGGACATCAAGGATATTGCCGGCAAGAGCATCGCCGTGAACACGCTCGGCGCCCATCTCGATTACACGATCCGCGAGGCGCTGCATTCGGTCGGACTGCCCACGGATGCCGCCAACCAGATCGTCGTGCCCGGGCCGCAACTTGAGCAGGTTCTGCGGTCCGGCCAGGTGGATATTTCCGCCTTCGGCTATTGGCAGACAACATTCGAGGGCGCAGCAAGAAAGACCGGTGGCCTGCGTGCGGTCTTCGGCGATACGGATGTGCTCGGCGAAATCGCCGGCGGTTTCGTCGTGCTGCGACGCGACTTCATCAAGGCGCATCCGGAGGCTGCCAAGACCTTCGTGGAACAGTCCGCGCGCGCCCTCGACTATGCCCGCGAGCATCCGGAAGAAACCCGTAAGATCTTCGCGAAAGCCTTGGGAGAACGCGGCGAAAACCCTGAAATCGCGCAGTATTTTCGTGGTTACGGCGTGCGCGCCGGTGGTCTTCCGGTCGAGCGGGACGTGCAGTTCTGGATCGACGTGCTGGTCCGCGAGGGTAAGCTGAAGGAAGGCCAGCTTGCGGCCAAGGACGTGCTTTACTCTCCCGATGCTGCAACAAACTGAGGCACGATCATGAGCCTTGCTCCACAGACTGTGCGCGGGGAGGTGACGATCCGTCACCTCTCCAAATCCTTCACCCTGAACGGCCGACCGCTGCCGGTTCTCAGCGATGTCAACCTGCAGATCCGCTCCGGCGAAAGCCTCGCCATCGTCGGCGCCAGCGGCTCCGGCAAGACGACGCTGCTGCGCATTCTGGCCGGCCTCGACGAGGCCGACAACGGCGAGGTGCTGATCGACGGCAAGGCGGTTAAAGGCATGGGGGCCGAGCGCGCCGTCATCTTCCAGGAACCGCGCCTGCTGCCTTGGCTGACCGTACTCGACAACGTCGCCTTCGGTCTCGATACCCGTGGTGGCGTCAGCCGGGAGGAGGCGCGCAACCGGGCCCGACGCTACGTGCATCTTGTCGGGCTCCAGGCCTTCGAGACCGCATACCCGCGCCAACTCTCCGGCGGCATGGCGCAGCGCGTCGGCATTGCACGCGCCCTTGCCGTCCAGCCGGAAATCCTGCTGCTCGATGAGCCGCTGGGCGCGCTCGACGCCATGACCAAGATCAGCATGCAGCAGGAACTGACGCGCATCTGGCGCGACGAGGACGTGACGACCATCCTCGTTACGCACGATCTGGAGGAAGCGATCTATCTCGCCGACCGCATTCTCATCCTGCCGCGCGAGAAAAATGCCGCGCCGCGACTGATTGAAATCGATCTGCCGCGCCCGCGCGACCGGAGTTCGCCGCAATTCGTTCGCCACCGCGAAGAGCTGCTGAACCTCTTCGGGCTGCACTGACCGCAATCCCCTGACGATTGCCTTTGACCCCGCCTGCTTCGGCCGGTAGACGAACGTCATTCGACCGGGGCAGGCGTTTTTGTTGACGCCTGGCCTCATCGGACGGACAGAATCTTTCGACGAGGATCCCATGACCGATCTTTTCGATGCCGCACCGCGCACAGGCTCCATGCCGCTTGCCGCCGAACTGCGGCCGGCCACGCTGGACGATGTGATCGGCCAGGAGAAGATCATCGGCGAGGGTACGATGCTGCGCCGGCGTATCGCAGCCGGCCGGCTCGGCAGCATCATCCTCTACGGCCCGCCGGGTCTGGGGAAGACGTCGATCGCGCGCGCCATCGGCAACATGCTCGGAAAAAGCTTTCGGCCGCTGCATGCCGCACACAACAATGTTGCCGATATCCGCAAGATCGCCGATGAGGCGCGCATGCGGCCGACGCTGCTTTTTGCAGACGAGGTGCATCGCTTCAGCGCCACCCAGCAGGATCACCTTCTGGCGCTCTGCGAGGAGGGCGTCGCCGATTTCATCGGCGCGACGACCGGCAATCCCTATCACACGCTGACGCCCGCTCTCATATCCCGCTCGACCATTCTGAAGCTCGAGCCGCTTACCCTCGAGGAGATGGAGGAAGTGGTGCAGCGCGGCCTTGCCCATCTGGCGGCGCGCGGCCTGGACGTCCGGCTTGAGCCTGCTCAATTGCGCCGTATCGCAGGCCGTTCCGGCGGCGATGCGCGGCGCGCGCTGACCGTGCTGGAGGGCCTCGCTGTCGGCCATGCGCCGGACAAGCCGGTCGTCATAACCGAGGCCATGGTCGAGGAGGCCTATGCGGCCGCTCCCGTCAATCACGACCGGTCCGGCGATGCGCATTATGATGTGGTCTCGGCCTTCGTGAAGTCGATGCGCGGCTCCGATCCTGATGCGACGCTCTACTGGCTCGCCCGGCTGATCCATGGCGGCGAGGATCCGCGCTACATCGCGCGGCGCATCATGATTCACGCCTCGGAAGATGTCGGCCTTGCCGACAACACGGCTTTGCAGACCGCCGTCGCCGCACTGCACTCCGTGGAAAAGATCGGTTATCCCGAGGCGCAAATCATTCTGGCGCACGCTGCACTGCACGTCGCCCGTGCGCCGAAATCCAATTCCGCTTGCCGTGGCATTTCGCTGGCGCTGGCGCATGTGGCAAACGAGGCGCCGTCGGCCGTGCCGATGCACCTGCGCGATGCGCATTACAAGGGCGCGACCGCACTCGGCCATGTCGGCTATGCCTTTCCGCATGACGACGGACGTGGCTGGAGCGAACAGGTCTATGCACCGGATGTGCCACCCGGCAGCTTCTACCAGAGCGACGCCCGTGATGCGGCGACCTTCGAGCGGCGTGCCGACGAGCATTGGGATCAGGTGACGGGCCGTCCGACGCCGCGCCGGTTCGGCGGCGGGCGCTGAGGCTCAAGCCTCGACGAGGCCAGCCCTGATGCGGTTGACGACCGTCCAGACCAGCAGCACGCAGGTCATCGGCTGGATATGCCATGTCCATGCCGGCAGGACGCCGAAAACGGCGACCAGTGCACCGAGCGCGCCGAACAGCAGTGCCCGGTCGCTCTTGCCCATCGGCCCCTCGTAGTTGCGCCCCTTGCCATGCGCGACGCCGAGCACGCCGGCAAATTCCGTCAGTGTGGCGAGGAAGATGATCGCGAAGAGCCATGGCAGCGAGAAGGGGGCGATCAGCGCGAAGGGCACATAGAGCGCGGCATCGGAGATGACATCGGTGATCTCGTTGAGATAGCCGCCAAGCGCGCTCTTCTGCCCATGTTCGCGGGCCAGCATGCCATCGACGGCATTGAACGCCATGCGCAGGACCATCCAGATCGGCACTAGCGCGAACAGGGCGGGCTCGGGACGTAGAACGAGAAGCGCGCCGATCGCGACCGAGACTGTTGCCGCGATGAGTGTCACCTGGTTGGCGGTGACGCCCAGGCCTGCGAGCCGGCCGACAAGCGGGCGAAGAAGGGTCTGGAAGGACGATTTCAGTTTATAGATCGACATGAAAGTTTAAATCCGCTCGATTGCCTTCAACAAATGCAGACGCAACGCTATGAAATCAACTGCAAACCGCAGGGCTCATCCGTATAGGGTGGACAAGGTTTGAAAGGGAGTGAGGATCGTATGATCGAATCGGCGTTTGCGAGCCACGATGGCGTGGAGCTTTTCTATCGCACCTGGCCCGCACGCTCCGGCACGGCGAAGGGTGCGATCGTGCTCCTGCACCGCGGCCATGAGCACAGCGGCCGGGTGGCCCATATCGCCGAAGAGCTCGGCCTCGACAACTTTGCCATCTACGCCTGGGATGCCCGCGGGCATGGCCGATCCCCCGGCGAGCGCGGTCACTCGCCGTCCTTTGCCCATTCGGTGCGCGACCTCGACTGCTTCGTGCGCCACATCCGCGAGACGGGCGGCTTCGCAATGGATCAGATCGCCGTCATCGCCCAGAGCGTCGGCGCGGTGCTGGCCGCAACCTGGGTGCATGACTATGCGCCGGATATCCGCGCACTGGTGCTTGCCTCACCCGCTTTCGACGTCAAGCTCTACGTGCCCTTCGCCAAGGAGGGGATTGCGCTGTGGCAGAAGCTGAAGGGCACGTTCTTCGTCAATTCCTACGTGAAGGCGCGCTTCCTGACGCATGATCCGGCGCGAATCGCCTCCTTCGAGGCCGATCCGCTGATCACCCGCCCAATCGCCTCCAACATCCTGCTCGAACTCTACGAGGCGGCGGACCGGGTGGTCGCCGATGCGCGCGCCATCACCGTGCCGACACAACTCCTCATCTCGGGCGCCGATTTCGTCGTGCGCCACGGGCCGCAGCACCGTTTCTTCGAAAACCTCGGCAGCACGATCAAGGAACGGCATGTGCTGCCCGGTTTCTACCACGACACGCTGGGCGAGCGGGATCGGGCGAAAGCCCTGGAGAAGGTGCGCGCCTTCGTCACGGCGCGTTTCGCCGAGCCGCCGGTGGTGGCGGATGTCCGCCGTGCGCATCTTTCCGGCTACACCCGCGACGAGGCCGACCGGCTGGCGACGCCGCTGCCGCTTCTGTCGCCGCGCGGGCTCTACTGGGCGATGACGCGCGCCTCGATCCGCTTTGGCGGGCTGTTTTCCAAAGGCATCGCCACTGGCGTGCGCACCGGCTTCGATTCCGGCTCGACGCTGGATTACGTCTATGAGAACGAACCGCGCGGCCTGGGGCCGGGGGGCCGCCTGATCGACCGGCAGTTTATCGACGCCATCGGCTGGCGCGGCATCCGCCAGCGCAAGGTCCATCTGGAGGAACTGATCGGCAAGGCACTCTCGCGTCTCAAGACCGAAGGCAAGCCGCTTCGCGTGCTGGATATCGCAGCCGGTCACGGGCGCTACGTGCTCGACGCGGTGGCGGCATCGGAGGCGAAACCCGAAAGGATCCGCCTGCAGGACTGTTCGCCGATCAACGTGGAGAAGGGGACGGCCCTGATCGCCGAGCGGGGTCTTCAAGGCGTCGCCGCCTTCCACCGCGCCGATGCCTTCGATACGGAAGGACTGGCGACGATAGAACCGCGACCGACGCTTGCCATCGTCTCCGGCCTCTACGAACTCTTCCCGGACAATGCCATGATCGAGGCCTCGCTTGCCGGCCTTGCGCGTGCCGTGGAGCCCGGGTCGCTTTTGATCTACACCGGCCAACCCTGGCATCCGCAGCTGGAAATGATCGCCCGCGCACTGACCTCGCACCGTGGCGGCGAGGCCTGGATCATGCGCCGGCGTACCCAGCAGGAAATGGACCAGCTCGTTGCCGCCGCCGGCTTCCGCAAGATCGAGCAGCGCATCGACAAGTGGGGCATTTTCACTGTCTCGCTGGCCGAACGTCTCTGAGGCCGGCATGGGAGAGGGCATCGTACCGGTTCTTGTCACCGATCGCCGCGCGGTCTTTCGCGCGGCGGCACTCTGGCTCGCCGTCCTGGCGCCGTTCTTCTACCTGACCTACGGCACCGCAAACTGGCTGGCTTCTTTACGGACAGGGGTGCCGAACCTCGCCTTCGGCTGGGAAACACACATTCCCTTCATCGCCTGGACGATCATCCCCTACTGGTCGATCAACGCCTTCTATGCGCTCTCGCTCTTCGTCAACGACACGCCGGATGAGGTGGGCCGGCTGGCACGGCGCTATCTTACGGCGCAGGTCGTCGCCGTCGTCTGCTTCATTGTCCTGCCCTTGCAGGCCATTTTCGTGCGGCCGGAGACGGACGGCCTGCCCGGCTTCATGTTCGACGTGCTTGGCGGTTTCGACAAGCCATTCAACCAGGCGCCGTCACTGCATATCGCGCTACTCGTCATCATCTGGGATCATTGGCGTGGGCGGCTACACGGGATCGGGCTCGCCGTCTGGCATGTCTGGTGCCTGCTGATCGGCCTTTCCGTGCTGACAACCTGGCAGCATCACGTCATCGACATCCCGACCGGCGCCTTGCTCGGCCTCTTCGCGCTCTGGCTTTTTCCGGCGGGCAAACCCTCACCGCTCGCCGGTTTCCGCCGGACAAATGATGCGAAGGCGTGGCGGCTCGCGACCTACTACGCCGCCGGCGCAGTGGTGTTCCTCATCCTGACAATCCTCGCGACGTTGGATTCCGGGGCGGGGCTGCTTCTGCTCTGGCCGAGCCTAGCGCTTGCCATCGTGGCACTCGGCTATGCCGGGGCAGGGACGGCCGTTTTCCAGAAACAGGCGGATGGACGCATCAGCCTTGCCAGCCGATGGCTGCTTGCACCCTACCGCCTTGGCGCGCGGCTGAACATCCTGTGGTGGACCCGGAAGCTTCCACCGGCAGTGGAGGTGGCGGACGGCGTCTTCCTCGGTCGCTATCCATCCCGTGGGGGCCTTTCGACCTATGTCGCGGTGATCGACCTGTCGGCGGAATTTCCGGGACATAACGTGCCTGGCCTCGCCTGGCACGCCTTTCCCGTCCTTGATCTGCTTTCTGCCTCCGCGCCGCGCATTCGTGAAGCGGCGATGGCGGTCGAGGAGGCGCGGCGGCACGGCCCCGTTCTCGTCAGTTGCGCGCTCGGCTTCCAACGGAGCGCCGCCGTTGCAAGCTGCTGGCTGATGCGGTCGGGCCACGCCACCAATGCGGCCGCGGCCGTGGCGCAGGTCAAGGCGAAGGGCCGGCCGGTCCATCTTCCATTTGACGCCTATGCCCTTATCGAGGAGGCCGCGCGGTGACGGACTGGAAGGGGGTTGCAGGCGACGCCGGTCGCCGCCTGCGGCGGAACGGCCTGATCGGCGGCGCGCTGGCTCTGCTGATCCTCGCGATCGCCCCGCCAACGGCGGGCGTGCATGGCTTTACCGCACCGCTCGGCTGGTGGCTGCTGCTGGCCTTCTGCCTGTTGCCGCTTGCCGTCTCGGTCCATCTGCTGTTTGACGCAGCACTCTTCCAGCTTGCCGCGTCCCATGACACGGAAGAGGCAGGTCTCTCTGCCATCGATGATGTCTTGTCTCGCACGGGGCTCCGGGCGAGGGACCACACGCCGCGATCGCTGGCGGAGCGTCTTCAGGGATGCCGCCGGCTTGTCTGGTTCCAGCGCGCATCGCTCGCCATCGGTGTGGTGCTCTATGCCATCCTTCTCCTCGACGCGATGGATGGAGGCGGCGCATGACGGGTGGTGGAGCGTCCCTCCTGCAAAAAGTGTCCGGCGCAGCACTTGCGGGCCTTTCCCGCGCCGTCACCGGCGTCAGGCCGATCTGGGCGGGCGCAGCACCGAACGGCCGGCAGCGCATCTATTTTGCCAATCATGCAAGCCATGGTGATTTCATCCTGATCTCGACCTGCCTGTATCCGGCCGAGCGCAGCCGCACCGCCGCCGTCGCGGGCGCCGACTATTGGAACGCGGATTCCGTCCGCCGTTTCATTTCCGGAAAGCTGCTGCGCACGGTGCTCGTCGAGCGCAACTGGGTCGAGCGCACGGCCGATCCTTTGCAGGTCATGCTCTCGGCGCTCGAAGCGGGCGAATCCTTGATCTTCTTTCCGGAGGGCACGCGCAACATGACCGAAGAGCCGCTGCTGCGCTTCCGCTCAGGCCTCTACAATCTCGCGGCCGCCCGGCCGGATGTCGAACTTGTGCCCTGCTGGATCGAGAACATGTCGCGCGTGCTGCCCAAGGGAGCGGTACTGCCCGTGCCGTTGCTCTGCCGCGTGGTTTTTGGCGCGCCGATCGTGCTGGAGGCCGAGGAGGAGCGCAAGGCTTTTCTCGACAGGGCCCGACAGGCACTTTTGGCGCTGGCGCCGCAAAATGATGGAAACCGCTGATGAGCGACGATACCACACGCCTCTTTTTCGGCCTCGTTGCCGTGCTCGTCACGGCAAGCGTCGTGGCTGGTGCGCTTTCCTATCGCAGTCCGAAACCGCTGCCGTCGACGCTCGAAAATCTCAACGCGCGCATCAAGGCCTGGTGGATCATGGTGACGGGCATCAGCGTCGCCTTCCTGTTCGGCACGGGCGGGGTGATCCTGCTGTTCGCCTTCGTCTCCTTCGCGGCGCTTCGCGAATATGTCACGCTGACCAACACGCGCCATGCCGACCGCTGGACGCTGCTCGGCATGTTCCTGATCATCATACCGGTGCAGTACTACCTGATCTGGATCGACTGGTACGGGCTCTATTCGATCTTCATCCCCGTCTACTGCTTCCTCGCCATGCCGGCGCTGACGGCAATCCGGG